>CALNZE010000076.1:0-65431 GCA_942490955.1 uncultured Alphaproteobacteria bacterium | reverse complement strand
GCGAGCCAATTGCAGTTGGCCGGAAGGGATAAGAGATGGCGAATGCAGCGGCAGCCCGGACATGGGCGGGGCAGGATTGCCGGGCTGGTTCTGGCGATTTTATTTTCGGTAATCTATGGCATTTTTCTCTCTGGCGGGTTGATGACCGAGCATATCCAGCTTGGGAGTGGCACACTGACCGATGAAGTCGCCAATACAGCTTATTCCGTTGGCATTGCGGGCTCGGTTGCCGCCCTTTTGACCTGGTGGTTGCAGGGGCTGGTTGCCTCGCGGCCGGTGCCATTCCGCTTTGCCTTTGCCTTTATCACGCTCACGGTGCTGTTTCTGGTGATGGGCGGTGTTCTGACCGTGATGCATGAGTATCTGCCTCTACCAGGCAAGATCGGACCGACTTATCAATTCGCCGGGGCGCAGGATTTTATGTCACTATGGTGCAGGGCATTAACGCCTTTGCGCAGCTGTTCCTCAACCCGCTGCGGCTTTCAAATCCTGGCGTTGCTGCCAGCTGGCGCGCTTTACATCACGATGTTCGGCCCGCGCCACTAACTGATGCGCGCCGCAAGCGGGCGGCGGCTGTTGCAAATTTTTAATAGGGGAAGGCTCGGCCAGCAATGGCGGGGCCTTTTTGCTGTGAAATGTGAGGCAAATGGCGGCGTTGGGGGTGGCCGCTCTTGACGGGGAAGATTTAAGTGAAATTTCATGGCCATCCGGTCAGCGTTGTTTCCGCCGGACTTCACCGCCATACCAATTCTGTTGAAAGAAGACCGCCATGACGCTATTCCCGAAAAGAGATGACCGACTATCTGGGAACCAGAAACAAGATTCAGAATCTGGTTTGAGATTGAGGCATGTCATGCCTCTGACGCCATTGGCAGAACTTGGCGTCATCCCGAAAGAAGCAGCCGACGTCATCTGGGAAAAAGGTGGCAAGGCTGAATTTGATGTTGACGCGGATTGATGAGATCGAGCGTAGAAGTAAAGCATGATGTGATTGCGTTCCTCACCCATCTCTGGCCGAACATGTCGGCGATGAAGCGCGTTTTGTTCATCAGGGGATGACATCATCTGATGTGCTTGATACCTGCTTTAACGTGCAGCTTGTCAAAGCGACTGACATTCTTGCTTGCTGATCTGGATGAGTTGCTGGTCGTGCTAAAACGGCGGGCAATGGAACATAAAGACACCGTATGTGTTGGCCGCAGCCACGGTATTCATGCCGAACCGGTAACCATTCGGCCTTAAAATGGCAGAAGCTTACGCCGAATTTGATCGCGCGAAAAAACGACTGCTTGCCGCGCGCGAAATTGCGACCTGCGCGCTCTCGGGCGCGGTTGGCACCTTTGCCAATATCGACCCGCGGGTTGAAGAATATGTGGCGGAAAAGCTTGGCCTCGACAGGCGGAGCCCGTTTCAACACAGGTGATCCCGCGCGACCGGCACGCGATGTATTTTGCTACGCTTGGTGTCTTCGCCAGCTCGGTCGTGCGGGTGGCGGTTGAGGTCAGGCATCTGCAACGGACAGAAGTGCTGGAAGCGGAGGAATATTTCTCCCCCGGCCAAAAGGGCTCATCGGCCATGCCGCATAAGCGCAACCCGATTTTGACAGAAAACCTCACCGGGCTCGCCCGGCTGGTGCGTGGTATGCCTTCCCGGCGATGGAAAATGTCGCGCTCTGGCACGAGCGGGATATTTCGCATTCTTCCGTTGAGCGGATGATCGGCCCGGATGCGACGGTGACGCTTGATTTTGCGCTCAAGCGGCTGACCAATGTGATGGACAAGCTGGTTGTCTATCCGGAAAATTGCCTGGCCAATATGAACAAACTCGGCGGGCTGGTGCATTCCCAGCGCGTGCTGCTTGCCCTCACCCAAGCGGGTGTCAGCCGGGAAGACAGCTACCGGCTGGTGCAGCGCAATGCGATGAAGGTCTGGCAGGAGGGCAAGGATTTTCTCGAGGAGTTGCTTGCCGATGACGAGGTGCGGGCGGCGCTGAGTGAAGACGACCTGCGCGAGAAGTTTAATCTCGATTATCACACGAAGCATGTGGATGAGATCTTCAGTAGAGTCTTTGGGTAAAAGTCTCTCGCTTCGCTCAGTATACTTTTACCCAAGGGGGGATCTTGGCAGGTTTACTGATCCAAATTAGGTAATTTTGGTTTCATTGTCCTATCTTTCCATGTGCGCCATGGCCACAGCCGGTTTTGCGGGATACCATTACTGAGAATTTTCGTCTCCACACGAATGATCTCAGGCTTTAGAAACGTTATGTCATCCACCTTTGAAACTTCTCTATCTCCATCGATATATCCTGCAGGGCCGGCATCGTTGGTGTAAACGGGAAGTAATCAATCGAATGTCATCTTTTGTTGTCGTTCCCTATAAAAATTCTTATTCAAAACATGCCCGCAGGTTTCAAACGCATGATTGAATGCGACCACACCTTCACCTGCCTTCATAACCAGTTCACCGCAGAGGCCTACCGGATATCTCTCGAACTGAACAAGAGATAATCCCTTGTCCGGAGCTACTTTTTTTACGGTATAGCAAATAGTGCGGACAATTGGGTCGTAAGATTGATCACTTACTTTATAACGATATTGAACATACACCACTGTCGCCGTTTTTGAACGTGGTCCGAATATATTTTCGATATAGGCAGGTAGTGTTGTCGGAAATGTAGATACCGCACCATAAAATCCGCTGGCGGTTAATACAGTCGTTCTTTGGCTGGAGTCCATTGCGTTATCAGCAAGTATGGAGATAAATATTAGTGGACCTGCCAGGGGAATTTTCGTGCCCACTAATTGCAAAATCGCCAAACAGATTTTTATTCCGGATTTCGCATTCCAGTCATGGCTTCTCCATCGAAAAATGGGGAGAAGTAACCAGATCAAAAAGAGTATGTATCCAAGAACGGCAGCGATATAGAGGGCAAATAACAGCATAATTCCTCGCGAGGCATTCAAAACATGTTTTTAGCACATTAATTGAACAATGATCATTTTATACTCGAAAATGGTGTTTAGTGTTAATTTTCGGGAAAGTCATCGGCAGAATTTTCAACGTTTAACGCGCGCAAAAAAAGGCCCGCGCTGCTGGCGCGGGCCTTGGTGTTTGTGGAGATTTGTGGGTTCGACTATTCGCCGATATTCAGCTGGTCGGCGGCGATGACGAGGTATTCGGCGAGTTTGTTGACGATGTCGTCTCTTGTCAGGGTGAGGCCGGCGGCGTCGATGTCGGCGAGGACTTTGGCGATGACGTCTTCGTCGCCCGCTTCTTTCAGGTCGGAGATGACGACTTCTTTGGCGTAGGCATCGGCGTCATCGCCGGATTTGCCCATTTGCTCGGCAAGCCACAGGCCGAGGAGCTTGTTGCGGCGGGATTCGACGCGGAAGCGCAGGGCCTCATCCTGGGCAAACTTGGCTTCATAGGCTTTCTGGCGGTCATTAAAGTTGTTCATTGGCCGGTCCTCTTAATTTTTCATCGCGCTCTGCGCCGTCGTTAATATCTGGCAAGACATAATGCGCTGAGGCGGTATTTTCAACGATTATTGCGCTCGTTAGGGTGAATTATTTGCTGTAATATGCATTGGTGGGGACATAGGGTGATAGATGTTGTCTTATAGAGGGGATTCCGCTAGTTTGCCGCTCATATTGGCGGTAAACATGGGTTTTTCGCCAGTTTACAACAGGGATTGAAGATAATGAACCGCCGCAGACGGCTTTACGAAGGTAAAGCCAAGATCCTTTATGAGGGCCCCGAACCTGGAACGCTGGTGCAGCATTTTAAAGATGATGCCACCGCTTTCAACGCTCGCAAGCATGACTGCATTGAGGGCAAGGGCGTTCTCAACAACCGAATCTCAGAATATATTTTTGAGCGGCTGGGCAATATCGGCATCCCGACGCATTTTCTCAAGCGGCTCAATATGCGCGAGCAGTTGATCAAGGAATGCGAGATTGTGCCAATTGAAGTGGTGGTGCGCAATGTTGCCGCCGGCTCTTTGGCCAAGAAGCTCGGCCTTGAAGAGGGCATGCAGCTCCCCCGCTCTATCATTGAATTTTACTACAAGTCCGATGAGCTTGAGGACCCTATGGTCTCAGAAGAGCATATCACGGCCTTTGGCTGGGCGAACCCACAAGAGATTGATGAGATGATGTCGCTGGCCCTTCGGATCAATGATTTTCTCTCTGGCCTGTTTTATGGCATCGGGATCCGGCTTGTTGATTTCAAGATTGAATTTGGCCGGCATTTCGAGAATGAAAATATGCAGATTATTCTGGCCGATGAGATCAGCCCGGATTGCTGCCGGCTTTGGGATGTCGAGACAAATGACAAGATGGATAAGGACCGGTTCCGCCAGGATCTTGGCGGGCTGATCGATGCCTATCAGGAAGTTGCCAAGCGGCTTGGCATCCTGACCGAGAACCCCTCAAACGAACCGCCGGGCCCCCGGCTTGTAACCTCAAACGAATAGCGGCCGGGTGCACGCCCGGCTTGCCTGTAGGTGGTCGCTGGCATTTGGCGCTCTTTGCCGCATGTAAAGCGATGAGAATTTAATTTAGTGATTGCTTGAGTTAACCCCCGTCTCGATTTTGCTGCGCTTTAATCGGGGCTATTGCTGTTTCAAGCTCAACGCGTGATGACAGAAAGATTGAGGGATGAAAGCACGTATCACTGTTACACTTAAAAATGGGGTGCTCGACCCGCAGGGTAAAGCCATTGAACACGCCTTGACCGGTCTTGGATTTGAGGGCGTTGATGAGGTGAGCCAAGGCAAACTGATTGAGCTTGACCTTGCTGACAGCGACGCGGAGAAGCCGCCCGCCAGCAGGTGACCGAGATGTGTCGAGAAGTTGCTGGCCAATACTGTGATTGAAAATTATGCCATTGAGTTGGAGTAGTTGATGCGGGCGAGTGTGATTGTCTTTCCCGGCTCTAATTGTGACCGCGATGTTGCTGTGGCGCTTGAACGCGTGCTGGGCCGCAAAAACCAGCCATGGTCTGGCATGGTGACACCTCTGTGCCACCGAGCGATCTGATTGTTTTGCCGGGCGGCTTTTCTTTCGGCGATTATTTGCGCTCTGGCGCGATGGCGGCGCAGTCTCCTATTATGAAGGATGTTGTTGCCAAGGCGAAAGCCGGTGTGCCAGTTCTTGGTATTTGCAATGGCTTTCAGGTGCTGACAGAGGCTGGCCTGCTACCCGGCGCGTTGATGCGCAACCGGGATATCAAATTCCTTTGCAAAGATGTGCATCTCAAGGTTGAGCGGAATGACAGCATTTACCAGCCACTACGAAGCTGGTCAGGTTATCCGCGTGCCTATTGCCCATCATGATGGCAACTTCCTTTGCTGATGAGGAGACCATTAGGAGCACATCGAGGATAAGGGGCTGGTGGCCTTCCGCTATGTTGATGAAACCGGTGCCGTCTAACTCTGCTGCCAACCTGAATGGCTCGCTCAACAATATTGCCGGTATTTATAGCTCTGACAATCTGAAGGTGCTTGGGCTGATGCCGCATCCTGAACGGTTGATCTCCCCTGAGCTTGGCGGCTCTGACGGGCTGGCGCTGTTTACATCTGTTATGGAGGCGCTGGCGTGAACGACATTCCCAAATGGCGGCGAACATCCTGAACCTGTTGATGTAACCGATGAGCTGATTGCCGAACATGGGCTGAGCATGGATGAATATGCTCATCTTCTCGAGATTATCGGCCGCACGCCTTCTGCCACCGAGCTTGGCATTTTCTCTGTTATGTGGTCGGAGCATTGCTCTTATAAATCCTCGCGTTTTCACCTCAAGAAACTGCCGGTTGACGGGCCACAGGTGATTCAGGGGCCGGGCGAGAATGCGGGCGTTGTTGACCTTGGCGATGGCCAGGCTGCTATTTTTAAAATGGAGAGCCATAACCACCCCTCATTTATCGAACCGTTTCAAGGTGCTGCCACGGGTGTTGGCGGCATTATGCGTGATGTGTTCACCATGGGCGCGCGTCCGGTGGCCAATCTGAATGCGCTGCGCTTCGGCGCGCCTGATGACGCGAAAACCCGGCATCTTGTGCACGGCGTGGTGGCGGGCATTGCCGGCTATGGCAACTGCATGGGCGTGCCAACGGTTGGCGGTGAGACGAATTTCGACAAGGCCTATAACCAGAATATTCTGGTGAATGCGATGTGCATTGGCCTCGCTGACACTGACAAGATTTTTTATTCGGCCGCCAAGGGTGTGGGCCAGCCGGTGGTTTATGTCGGCTCCAAAACCGGGCGCGATGGCATTCACGGTGCCACCATGGCATCGGCCGAATTCACCGATGACAGTGAAGAGAAGCGCCCAACCGTACAAGTTGGTGACCCCTTCACTGAAAAACTGCTGATCGAAGCCTGCCTTGAGCTGATGAGCTCTGATGCCATCATCGCCATTCAGGATATGGGCGCGGCTGGCCTGACCTCGTCATCGGTTGAGATGGCGGATCCAAAGGCGGCGTGGGCTTTGAGATGAACCTCGATCTGGTGCCCCAGCGCGAAGCCAATATGACGCCCTATGAGATGATGCTGTCTGAAAGCCAGGAGCGGATGCTGATGGTCCTGAAGCCGGGCTGCGAAGAAATGGCGCAGAAGATTTTCCAGAAATGGGAACTCGACTTTGCCATCATCGGCCACATCACCGATACCGGCAACCTGACACTGAAGTTCAAGGGCGATGTCGTTGGCGATATGCCGATCAACAGCCTGGTGGAAGACGCCCCAGAGTATGAGCGCCCCTATGTGCCAACACCGAAACGCGAAAGCGTGGATGTTGCGGGCGTGAATGACCTGAACAACGCCGTGCTTGATCTGGTAGGCGGGCCGAACCTGTGCTCGCGCCGCTGGATCTGGGAACAATATGACCATATGGTCATGGGCGATACCATCCAGCGCCCCGGCGGCGACGCTGCCGTTGTGCGGGTGCATGGCTCGATGAAGGGCCTTGCCATTTCAACCGACGTGACCCCGCGCTATTGCCATGCTGACCCCTATGAAGGCGGCAAGCAGGCGGTGGCAGAAACATGGCGCAATATCACCGCCGTTGGGCGCGCTGCCACTGGCCATCACCAACTGCCTGAACTTTGGCAACCCCGAACGCCCTGACATCATGGGCCAGTTTGTCGGCTGTCTGGAAGGCATGGGCGACGCCTGCCGCGCGCTCGATTACCCGATCGTTTCCGGCAACGTGTCGCTTTATAACGAAACCAATGGCGTCGGCATTCCGCCGACACCGGCGATTGGTGGCATCGGGTTGATTGATGACATCGCCGCGCTGGTCTCTACGGCGCTGATAAGTGAATCCCAGGCGCTGATTGTGGTGGGTGAAAACAAGGGCCATGTCGGGCAGAGCCTTTATCAGGAGCTGATGACCGGCTCATTTGAAGGCGCGCCGCCGCCGGTTGATCTCGGCCTCGAGCGCCGGGTGGGTGACGCTGTGCGGCATGCCATCCTTGATGGCGCCGTGGACGGGGTGCATGACATCTCTGATGGCGAAGGCTGCTGGTTGCGGTTGCCTCGAGATGTGCCTTGCTAGCGATATCGGCGCGGTGCTTTGGCCACGCTATATTGGAGATTTGCCGTTGCTGCGGCCTACTGGTTTGGTGAGGCTCGCGCGCACGTTATGTGTGGCTCCCCGAGTGGACAGGAGCCAGGGACGTGATCGCGCGGGTTTGAGGCAGCTGGTGTGTCGGCGGCGCAGATCGGCCATTCTGGCGGGCGCGACATCGCCATTGAAGGGGCGGGCAGCATACCGCTTGAAAAGCTCAGCGCGGCGCATCAAGGTTATTTGCCGAATTTGCTGGCATAACACAAAATCGCTCCTATATTGTGATTGAAAGGACCCCTTAATATGCCGATGGAAGCCACTGATATTGAACGCATGATCAAGGACGCGCTGCCGGATGCGACCGTTGAAATTCGCGATCTGGCCGGTGATGGCGATCATTACGCGGCAAAAGTGACGTCCGGTGAATTTAAGGGAAAATCGCGGGTGCAGCAGCATCAGATGGTTTACACGGCTCTAAAAGGCAATATGGGCGGGGTGCTGCACGCGCTGGCGCTCGAGACCGCCGTGCCGGATGACGCCTGAAAGGCAGCTCAGCCCCGCAATGCTAAAAAAGGATTTGATACTATGAGCGAACAAGAAGTGCATGACTGGTTGCGCAGAACCGTCTCACAAAATGACGTGGTGCTGTTTATGAAAGGCACGCCAAAATTTCCGCAATGCGGTTTTTCCAGCCAGGTGGCGCAGATCATGGAGTATCTCGGCCTTGAATATAAGGACGTGAATGTGCTGGATGATATGGGCATTCGTGAAGGTATCAAGAGCTTTTCCGACTGGCCGACCATTCCGCAACTTTATGTCAAAGGCGAGTTTGTTGGCGGCTGCGATATTATTCGTGAGATGACGGAAGCCGGTGAACTGCAGCAGATGCTGCGGGATAAGAATGTGCCTTTTAATGAGCAATCGATGCTCGCTTGAGGCTTCAATCAAAGTCCCTCGCTACGCTCAGTGTACTTTGATTGAGTTAGATTACGGCAAAGCATCTCTTGGGGCGGCCCTGCGAGATGCTTTGTCTTTTTTTGGGCAGCGGTGCTGCCCGGTTTTGACAGGTGGAATTTCAAGGCTTCCTTGCGGGAGCCTTTTTTGTTTTCGTCAAAATTTAACCGGCTGACTACCGCGAGAGGGTCGTTGTGTCCTGGCCGAAGCACAAGAGGCGGTGGTCGCAATCGCGGATGACGAATTCGGTGTAGCCCCATTCTTTTTCGGCGAGGGGGCGGTGGATGCGGGCGTTGCGGTTTTGGTAGTCCTGATAAAGCTTATGGATATCGTTGACGCGCAAGTACGCGTCGAGCAGTTCGTCTTCGAATTTGTTGGGCGCAGTGGGTGGTTGCTCGGTATAGCGGAAGAAGATGGAGAGGCCGTCGCGGATGGCGCCGGCGTAGAAGACCGGGTCGCCATATTCGAACTGGGTTTCAAAGCCTAGGGTTTCTTCGAAATAAGTCAGCGTTCTCTTGATATTGGGCGAGAAGAATTGCGGGACAATGGCTTCTATCATCTGATGCTCTCCTATTTGTCTAGAATGCCCGCTCCTCAAATTAAAAACAGTGCCGCCAGCCCTAAGAATGAGAAGAAGCCGACGATGTCGGTGACTGTTGTGACGAAGACGCTGGAGGCGACGGCGGGGTCGATTTTGAGGCGTTCCAGGATCATGGGGATGAGGATCCCTGAGAAACCGGCGACAAGCATGTTAAAGACCATCGCCGTGCCCATGATCACCGCAAGCCCCAGACTCTGAAACCAGACCAGCGTGACAAGGGCGGTGACAACCGCGAATAGGATGCCATTGGCGAGGCCGACCAGCCCTTCCCTTGTGACAATTCTGATGGCATTTACCGTGTTCAACTCTTTGGTTGCAAGGCGCGGACAGAGACTGTCATGGTTTGGGTGGCTGCATTGCCGCCCATTGAGGCCACAATGGTCATCAGGACTGCGAGGGCGACTTTTTCATTGATGGTTGCTTCAAACATATTGATCACAATGGACGCCAGGATGGCTGTGAATAGATTTATCATCAGCCAGGTGAAGCGGCTTTTGGTAATGTTGATCACCGTATCTGACAGAGCCTCATCACCAACACCGCCGAGGCGTTTAATATCCTCTTCAGCTTCTTCATGGATAACATCGACCATGTCATCAACGGTGACAACGCCGAGCAGCCGCTGGTCAGTATCGACGACCGGGGCTGAGAGCAGGTTGTAGCGCTCAAACTGGCGGGCGACCTCTTCCTGATCCAGCTCAGCCTCGATGATCTTATGGTCATCGTTCATGATATCACTGACCCGGGTCGGGCGGCCTGAGCGCAGCAGGCGGTTTAACGGCAAAATGCCTAACAGATGAAAATCTGGATTGATGACATAGATTTCGGAGAAATGATCGGGCAGGTCTGATGTTTCACGCATATAGTCAATGGTCTGGCCAACGGACCAGAATGGCGGCACGGCGATGAACTCGGCCTGCATGAGGCGGCCGGCACTGTCATCCGGGTATTCGAGGCTGCGCTCAAGCGGGGCGCGCTCAATCTCCGGGATCTGCTCGAGAATAGCGGTTTGTTCCGCCTGCTCCAGATCTTCAATCAGGTAAACCGCATCGTCGGTATCCAGCTTGCGGATAACATCTGCGACCTGATCATTGGGCATATCCTCAACGATCTGAGCGCGGACGGGTTCCTCTAGCTGGGCATAAACATCAATGTTGAACTCATTGCCCATCAGCTCGATAAAGTCATTGCGGTGGTTGGGCGGTAGATTCTCCAGGAGGTCGGCAAGGTCGGATTCGTGCAGTTCGCTGACGAGGAGCTTTAGCGCGGCGGCAGCGTGCTCATCAATGGCGGCAATGACCGAGCGGACAAAATCGCGGTTGACTTCGTCTTCGCCTGTGGTGGTCGCTTCATTGGCGTTGCCTGATGTGGCCAT
Organism: uncultured Alphaproteobacteria bacterium; assembly: GCA_942490955.1. Taxonomy (GTDB): domain Bacteria; phylum Pseudomonadota; class Alphaproteobacteria; order Rhizobiales; family HXMU1428-3; genus HXMU1428-3. The sequence continues at coordinate 54,930 of CALNZE010000076.1, read as the reverse complement.
TTCTCATTGCTCCTGATGGCATGGATGTTTTACCTTTGCACAAGCTGGTAAATTTTTTTAGCCCGTAACCGGTTTCCCCTTCAAATTTTTGTAGCGCTGCTATTATATCCCCTTCCAAAAGCGCGGGGGCAGTGGGCAATTTGGCGGTTTTTGCGCGGCTCACCATGTGAGCCCGGCTTTGCGCGGGGCTTTGGTCGGCCGCGGCTCAGCGCGTTATGAGTGGTAAAGTGGTTTTGATTACAAGGGGTTTTGTACGTGCAAACTGGTAAACTGATTTTAGGGCTTTTCCTTGTTCAATTCCTTGTTCAATTTTTTGTTTTCCCTCATGTTTTTTTCTTTTTTTTTTTTTTTTTTTTTTTTTTTTTTTTTTTTTTTTGCCTGGCTGCCGGGCGGTTCGGTGGGCCTTGCTGCGGCTGCGGATGCCCCTGCCTGCGCGCACAAGGCCGCGCTTGGAGTCTCGCGTACATTGATAATAGATACGGCGAAGGGGCCGCGCTATGGCCGGGCGCAGTTCGACACGGCGCTGCCGCTGGCGCCGGGCGAGGTTGTCCTGACCTTTGATGATGGCCCGTTGCCGCATGTGACCAACAAAATCCTGAAAACGCTGGCACGGCACTGCGCCAAGGCGACCTTTTTCGCGGTTGGGAAAATGGCAAAAGATGCGCCAGAGGTGATGCGCCGCATGGCGCGCGCCGGGCATAGCATCGGCACCCATAGCCACACTCACCCACGCGACCTGCGGCATCATTATGTGCCCTATTCCCGTTATCAGATCGAGCGCGGCTTTATCGAGGTGGCGGCCAGCGCGGGGCAGCCGATTGCGGCGTTTTTTCGCTTTCCGGGGCTGCATGATTCACCGGGGTTGAACGACTATCTCGCCAAGCGGGGCATTGCGAATTTCTCGGTCGATATCATCCCTGGTGATAGCGATGGCTATGGCGCGGCCACTTTAATCCGGCGGACCATGCGGCAGCTGCGGCGGCGGGGCAAGGGCATTATCCTGCTGCATGACATTCAACCGGCGACGGCGGCCGCCCTGCCGGGGCTGCTCCGGGCGTTGAAGCGTGGCGGCTACAAGCTGGTGCATATAACGGCGAGCCAGCCATATAAGCCGGTGCCGATCGCTGAGTGGCAGGCGAAATATGACAAGCTTTCACACCGCAACCCGAAAACCATCATTGGCGGGCGGAGCTGGCGGCAGCTTTATGCCGAGACGGACAGGCTGCGGCGGCGGCGGATCAGGCAGGGGCGCTGAAGGGGTTGCGTTGAGGGCTAGACTAATGCGCGGCACTTGACGCGGCGGCATTTGGGGGCGACAAGCTTTGGCTTGCGCTGATCACCATTGGTGAGGACCCTCATGCCGGAGTTGAAACTGCTGCTTGGCGCCATTGCCATTGCGCTGACGATATTCGCTTTTTTCCCTTACATCCGCTCCATTCTGCGTGGTGACACGAAGCCGCATGTCTTTTCGTGGGTGATCTGGGGCAGCACGACGTTCATAGTTTTTCTGGCGCAGCTGGCGGATGGCGGCGGCGTCGGGGCCTGGCCGATTGGGGTCTCTGGTGTGATCACGCTGTTTGTGGCGGCGCTGGCTTTCTTCAAGCGCGGCGATGTAGCTATAACGCGGCTGGACTGGTTGTTTTTCACGGCGGCGATGGCGGCGCTGCCGCTGTGGTATCTCACCGCGTCGCCGCTGGCGGCGGTCATTGTGCTGACGGTGGTTGACCTGCTTGGCTTTGGGCCGACCTTCCGCAAGGCTTATCATCAGCCCTATGACGAGCAGTTGCTGTTTTTTGTGCTGATGGCGCTACGCAATGTGATAGCTCTGGCGGCGCTTGAGCGGTTTAGCGCGGCGACGGTTACCTTCCCGCTGGTCATTGCTATTGCCTGCGTGCTTTTCATCCTGATGGTTCTGCTGAGGCGGCGCGTTGTGGCGGCCTGCAGCGGCGAAAGCTGAGCGCGGGGCAAGCAGATAGAGGCACGGTCTAGATTGGCAGCAGAATTTCTTCGCGGGATTTTTCAGGGCGGCGGAGATGGGCCGGGACTTCACGCAGGATTTTATCGACCGGCACCGGGCGGCCAATGAGGTAACCCTGGATTTCATCGCATTTGCGGTTGGCCAGGGCGCGGAATTGCTGCTCGTCTTCCACCCCTTCGGCGACGACGCGCATATTCAAGGCATGGGCGAGGCTGAAAATTGAGTCAACGATGGCCATGGAGTGCAGGTCTTCGTCAACATGGCGAATGAAGCTGCGGTCAATCTTGACGGTGTTGAAGCGGAAGCGGCTGAGGTAGCTAAGCGAGGAATAGCCGGTGCCAAAATCATCCAGCGCCACATTGACGCCAAGGGCTGTCATGCTCTCCAAAATCTTCAAGGCGGCTTCGTCATCGTCAATCAGCAGATTCTCGGTGATTTCCAGCTCAAGCCGCTGTGGCGGCAGGCCGGTTTCTTTTAATGTCTGGCTGAGCTTTCTGGCGAAGGTCTTGTCGCGCAGCTGCACCGGGCTGACATTGACACTGACCTGACAATCGCCAAGATGGGCCATGGCATCCATGCAGGCCTGACGCAGGACCCAATCGCCAATGTCGATGATTTTGCGGGATTGTTCGGCAACGGGGATGAAGACGCCCGGGGCAAGCAAACCACGCCACGGATGGTTCCAGCGGACAAGCGCCTCGTAGCTGGTGATCTCGCCGCTGGCGACGTCCATGCGCGGCTGGTAATAATTTTCCAGCTCGCCATGCTCAATGGCGTCGTGAAGGTCCTGTTCGATGGATTGGCGCTCTTTGCGATCTGCATCCATGCCATCCTCAAATAATGAGTAGCAATTGCGGCCGTTGTTTTTGGCGTGATAAAGCGCTGTATCGGCCTGGCGGACGATGACTTCCTGGGTGATGTCTGTGCTCTCAGTGCAATGAACGACGCCGATGCTGGTGCCTGAGCGCAAGACAACGCCGCGCTCATAGCTGATTGGCTCAGCCAGCGCCTTGACGATGCGCTCCGCCAGGTCGACAGCCTGCTCGACATTGTCTTCGCACTGGATGATGGCGAATTCGTCACCGCCCAGGCGGCACACCATGTCATGTTTGCCGACCTCGCCCCGCAGACGGTCTGCGGTGATGCGGATGACCATGTCGCCTGCCGGGTGGCCGTGCAAATCGTTGATATCCTTGAAGCGGTCCAGATCAATGAACATCAGCGAGAATGAAATGTCGCCGCGCTTGGCGGCCAGCAGAATTTCTGCAAGGCGGTTGTTAAACAGCGCCCGGTTGGGCAGGTCTGTCAGGCTATCATGCTGGGCCATGTGGAAGATGCGAGACTCAGAGCGCTTGCGCTCACGCAAGTCGACAATGGCAAGAACGCGGGTTTCAACGCCTTGATAGACAATCTCTCTAGAGCGCAGCTCAACCGGGATGTGGCGGCGTTTGCTATCGATAAATTCAATTTCGTAGGCGGTGACTTCCTCGGCATTCATGGCGTCATCGAGGGCGCGGTGATGCTGGGAGGGGACAAAGTCAGCGACATTGCGGCCGCGGACCTGATCCATCTTCATGCCCAATAGCTGCTCGAAAGACTGGTTGCCGTCTATCAGGATGCCGGCTCTGGTGATGCACAGGCCCTCAAAGGTGGCATTGGCCAGGTCACTCATGCGAGAAGCTTCCTGAATGGTGCGGATTTCCTCATGGCTGGCCTGACGGCGCTGTTCTTCAAGCTCAAGATTGTCCATTAAGGAATTGAACAATGCGGTTAGTTGCTCTGCCTCATCACCGGGCTCGACGGCCATACGGGTGCTTAAATCTGCCTCGCCGCGCACCAGAGAGAATAGCGCGTCTTCGACATGCCCGATGCCAAAGCGCGTGCCGTGCTCGACGAGATTCAGGCCGTGGCGCTCTTCGTCGGTTGAAATGCGCATATTCATAAAGGCATTTATGAAGGTGAAAAGCGCAAGCCCAACGCCAAAGGTCCAGAGAAAATTAATGGTGACGCCAGCGATTTGCACCCACATCTGGCTGAGGGGGTTGGCAAGCGGCAGGTTTTCCGGCGGGGCGAGAAAGGCAAGAAAAACCGTGCCAATGACACCGGCAAAGCCGTGAACGCCGATGACGCCGACGGCATCGTCGATTTTGAATTTTTCTTCCAGCAGGGTGTTGAACCAGATTGCCCCTGCACCGCCAAGCGCGCCGACAAGCATTGCGCCTTTTGTATCGAGCACCATGCAACCGGCGGTGACGGCGACAAGCCCCCCCAGCATACCGTTCAGGGATTTTTCCGGCAGGATGACGCCATCCTGCCCCCAACTGATGAGATAACCGATCGTGGCACCAAAGGCGCCGGCGAGAATTGTGTTGAGAACAATGTGGGGCACATCCGTGTTGGCAGCGACGGTTGAGCCGCCGTTAAAACCGATCCAGCCGACAAATAGCAGGAAGGCGCCAGCCGTTGCCAGCACAGGGCTTTGGCCGGACATGCGCACCGGTTTGCCGTTCTCGTCGAAGCGGCCAAAGCGGGGGCCGAGGATGAGGCAGGCGGCAAGGGCCACCCAGGCACCCGTGGCGTGAACCACTGTTGAGCCCGCGAAATCGACAAAGCCCCAATTGGCGAGGAAGGCGCCGGGGTTGGCCCCAAGGGCGCTGCCCCAGGCCCATTGCACAAAGACCGGATAGATTATGATGGCCACGACGATGGAGGTGATGACATAGGCGCTCAAGCGCATGCGCTCTGCCACCGCGCCGGAGACGATGGTGGCGGCCGTGCCGCAAAACATCACCTGAAAAACGAAGAAGGTAATGGTGCTGGTATCAATGTTTTGCAGGAACAGGTAATTGAGGTTCCAGCCGATCGGCAGGGTGGATGAGACGGCGAAAGCAAACATAAATCCAACAGCGGCAAAGCCGGCGGTGGCGAAGGCGAAATCAAGCAGATTTTTTTGCGCGACGTTGATTGAGTTTTTGGAGCGGACTGTGCCGGCCTCCAGCAGCATGAAGCCAATTTGCATCAGCAGAACCAGGGCGGCGGCAACGATGACCCAGATGAAGTCGAGCCGTTGGCTGAGGTCGGCGAATTTGATTGCGTTGTCGCTAGCGCCAGCGGTGACAGCAACTGGATCAGCCCCTTGTGCGGCGGCGCTGGCTGAGCCGGCGATTAGAGTGACAAATGAAATCAACCCTGGGATTAAACCTGGCCTGTGCACGAACTTGCCCCTTTACGTGTCGGTACGAAACCTTAGGGACAATGCTAAGCAATTTGACTTTAATTTGAGTTAAACTTGCGCGCTTAAAAACTGTGCAATTTCATCGTTTTAGCTGAATTTCTGCCCGTTATTTCAGCATATTCCCGGCCAGGTTGTGCCCGGCCAAAATTGGTAAAATTCAAGTCTGTTTAATTTGCTGCGGGCGGCTTGCGTCAGTCTCGCTGCAAAGTCATGACGGCGCTTCGTACCATGACCGGTGGTCCTTTCACCGCGATGACCATATCCATGGTGTTGGTGCCGGTGGGGCCGGTTTTCAGCAGGCTGTTTTTTTGTGCCAGAAAGGGGCCGGCATTCGCCAATTGCAGGGCCAGCGCCGCGTCATTGGGCGGGAACCAGGTGTGGCCATCGACGATGCCGCCTGCGGCGTCGGTCGGGCCATCTGTGCCATCTGTGCCGGCAGCGATGACGGCTAGGTCGTCGATGTCTTTGATGGCGCGGGCAATGGCGAGGGCGAGGCTTTGATTGCGGCCGCCTTCGCCTGGATTTTTCGGCAGTTCAACCGTTGGCTCACCCCCCCAGATGTAAACGCCATCCGGCCCGGCCTTTATCTCTGCCGCCAGATCATCGGCGATATCGAAGATATTCTTGTAGAGGGTTTCCTTGTTGGTGACAACGGGCAAGCCAAGGCTTTTGGCACAAGCGGCGGCGGCTTCTCTCGCGGCAGCGTTGTTGCCGATGATGCTGGCGTGGCGATTTTCTGGCGCGACATTGGGTGCTTTGGCCGCATTGGCGATGCCGGAGCCGATGACATTGACGCCATCGCCCTCAACATCAGAGATGCAAAAGACGAGAATTGAGTTGCCTTTAAAGTTGGCGAGCAGGTTGCCGCCTTTGATGTTTGATATTTCGCGGCGGCGGGCGTTGATCTGGTCGATGTTAAAGCCATCGGCGATCAGCCTTTCGTTGAAGGTCTGAAATTCCGGCAGGGTCATGTCGGTGCTGAGGTCTTCACACAGGGCGGAGGCGCCGCCGGAGCCAAGTACGATAAGGCGGGAGTCTTTCGGCGCATTTTTGACAAAGCGAATGGCGGCGGCGCCCGCTTTAAGGCTGTTTTCATCCGGGATGGGGTGGCCGGATTCGATTACGGCGGTATTGGGGCAAGCGCGGAGCTCGGCGGGGGTGTGGTTGTATTTTGTGACGACAAGTGCCGGGGTCTCGCGGCCAAGGACATCCATTGCGCCCTCACACATGGAGGCGGCCGCCTTGCCGACTGCGAAAATCAGATTGGGCTGTTGGGCGGCATCTGCCTGTGACGTGAGCTGGCTGGAGGCGGCGTGGGGCTCAAGGGCTGCGGCGACGAGACGGCGGCCGCCGACATGGGCGGTGCCTGCCTGCCAGATGGCTTCAGCCAGGATACGGTGGTCGCTCAATTTGGTGCCCCTCAAGATTTGGTTTGTTTGGTGCGGTGCCGTTTTTAACCGGTCGCTCCAAAAACTTTGTCCACAGGCATGATGCAACATTACGGCATGGTGCCACAATGGTTTTGCTGATCGCCGCGTTGGAGGGGTTGATTTGCTTTCGCGAAAAACCCCCCGGGCTTTCACGCCCAGGGGGTGGTTTGCGGTGGATGAGAGGGGTGGCGCCTAGCGGCGGAATTTGCGGTTAAAGTTGCGCTTGAATTTGCGATTGAAATTCCGTTTGAAGTGACGCTTGCCACCCCGTTTGAATTTGTAGCCGTGGTTGTAGCCCTTCTTATATCCTCTGTGATTGTGGTGATATCCGCCACCGTGTTTGTAGTGCTTTTTCCATCCGCCTGCCTGGGCCTGTGAGGTGCCGGTGGCGAGTGAGGCAGCGATTAGAGCGACAAGAGCGATGGCGGCGATGGCTGTTTGTTTGATCATGTTCATTTTAAAGTCTCCGTTTGGTTGGTTGTTTTGTAAGAGGCTTTGTCGCCCCCCGATGACTTCAACCTAGCCAAAGCACGCGCGGAGATATGTGACAAATATCACATGTTGATTTTTGTGGTTTGAGTGTGCGGCCGGCTGGTTCACCAACTTATTGCAATGCCTGCGGCCGCGAATGGGGGACATTTGTGACGGTGCAGACGCTCATGGCTTTGCGCGCGAAGGAGCTACTGCCTGCGGGGGCGATAAATTTTTCTGCGGTGTTCGTGCGGCCAAATGTCCTAGACAAAGGCAAATCGCCGGTCTAAAACTTATACCATGGGTTAATAAAACTCGAAAAAAAACATTTTTGAATTCTGGGAGGAAAGTCAAGATATGTCTAAAGAGATTAAGGATAAGCCGGTCTCGCGGCGTAAGTTTCTAAAGGGCGGTGCTATTGCCGCCAGTGCTGCGGCGACGACCATCGCCATGCCAAATATCGCCAGAGCGGCACCGGTGGTGCTGAAGGTGCAAGCTGCCTGGGGTGGCGGTATTTTTCTTGAATTTGCAAAGGACTATGTTGACCGGGTAAACAAACTCTCCGGCGGCGACCTGAAGATTGACCTTTTGGGTGTTGGTGCTGTTGTGAAAACGGCAGAGATCCAAACGGCTGTGCACAAAGGCACGCTTGATGGCGCGCATCTGGTGACAGCTTACTGGTATTCCAAAAGCCCGGTTGCCTCGCTATTTGGCACAGGCCCCTGCTTTGGCTGGTCCGCCAATGAGATGATGGGCTGGATTCAGTATGGTGGCGGCAAGGCGCTCTACGATGAGCTGATGCAAGAGCTGAAACTCGACATCGTTGGCTTCTTCTCTGGTCCTATGCCTGCGCAACCGCTTGGCTGGTTCAAGGAGCAAATCAAAGACAGCTCGCAGATGAACGGCCTGAAATACCGGACCGTTGGCCTGGCGGCTGACGTGCTGCAGGAAATGGGCATGTCTGTTGTGCAGCTTCCTGGTGGTGAAATTCAGCCCGCGATGAAAAGCGGCCTGATCGACGCGGCCGAGTTTAACAACCCGACGTCTGATAAAGACTTTGGTATGCAGGACGTTTCCAAGCATTATCACCTTGGCAGCTTCCACCAGTCGCAGGAATGTTTTGAGATCATTTACAACAAAGGTCTTTACAGCAAACTGGCGCCTGAGCAGCAATCCATTCTGGAAATTGCCGCTGAAGCTGCTTCTGCCGACATGGCCTGGAAAGCGATGGAGCGTTATTCGCAGGATCTGGTGAACCTGAAGAAAGACCATGGCGTCAATGTTTACCGCACACCTGACAGTGTGATGAGTGAACAGCTGAAAGCCTGGGACATCGTTGTGAAACGCTTTGTTGAATCCGATCCGTTCTTTGCGAAAGTTATCGAATCGCAAAAAGCCTGGGCTGAACGCCATGGTGCCTACGCGCTGAACAACGCGCCGAATTACCAGCAGGCTTACGAGCACTACTTTGGCAAACTTTAATCGGAATAACTCCAAAAAATAGTCGAAAGAGCTATAAGAGGGCGGTTTAGGTGCCGCCCTCTTTTGGATGTTTGCCTGAAGTTTTTCAGATAGCCAAAGAGACCTCGCTTATGACCCGCTTTTTACATTTCATTGACCGCTTGAGCGCGTGGACCGGTAAAGCCTTTGCCTGGTGCATCGTTATTCTCACCTTCTCGACCTGTTACGAAGTTTTTGTCAGATATGCGCTCAACAAGCCGACGACCTGGGCATTTGATATGAGTGTGCAGATGTATGGCGCGCTGTTCATGATGGCGGGGGCCTATGCGTTATCACAGGATGCACATGTGCGAGGGGATGTGCTCTATCGCCTGTTGTCAAAAAAGACCCAGGCCGCCCTTGACCTTACGCTTTACATTATCTTCCTCGGGCCAGCGGCATTTGCGCTGATCTATTACGGTTATGGCTTTGCGGCCGATAGCTGGTTCTACAAGGAAGTGAGCTGGAGCAGCCCTTCCCGTATTCAGATTTATTTTTTCAAAACGCTTATTCCGGTTGCCGGCTTCTTCCTGCTGTTGCAGGGGATCGCCGAGGCTTGTCGCTGCGTGATTTGCATTCAAACCGGCGAATTTCCCAAGCGTTTGCATGATGTGCAGGAAACCGAGACGATGAAAATGCATGAAAAAGAAGATCTCCATGAAATGGAGACAGACAGATGACCGATCCACAAGTTGCCATCTTTATGCTGTGCCTGTTTATTTTCATGGTGCTGCTTGGATTCCCGATCGCCTTTACACTGATGGCGATGGGGCTTGCATTTGGTTACTACGCTTATTACGACCCGCTGCGCATGGACTCGCTGGCCGATAACCGGATCTTTGATCTGTTTGTACAGAACACCTTCTCGGTGATGTCGAATGATGTGCTGGTGGCTGTGCCGCTGTTCCTGTTTATGGGCTATGTGGTCGAGCGGGCGAATATCGTGAACCGCCTGTTCTTCAGTATTCAGATTGCAGCGCGAGCGCTGCCTGGCTCAATGGCTGTGGCGGCGCTTGCGACCTGCGCGGTCTTTGCGACGGCAACCGGCATCATCGGTGCGGTGGTGACGCTGATGGGCATGCTCGCGTTCCCGGCAATGCTGAAAGCCAATTACGACGAAAGTTTCGCGGCCGGCGTCATCTGCGCGGGCGGTTGCCTTGGCATCCTGATTCCGCCGTCGATCATGCTCATCGTCTACTCGGCTATCGCCGAGATATCGCCGCTGCGCCTTTACGCCGCGGCCATGTTCCCGGGCCTGATGCTGGCCGGTATGTACATGGTTTATGTGGTCGGGCGGGCAACCCTCAACCCGTGCGCTGGCGCCCAAACCAGCGGAGGAGGATGTGCCGTCCATCGGCCGGATTGCCTTCTGAAGTGTTTACCTCCTTCATTCCGCTTGGCGGTGTTGATTTTGAGCGTGCTCGGGGCGATCCTGATGGGTCTGGCGACACCGGCCGAGGCGGCAGGTGTGGGCGCGGCTGGCGGTTTGGTGCTGGCAGCGATTTATCGCTCGCTATCCTGGGAGCGGCTGAAAGAAGCGGTTTACCTGACAGCGAAAACATCGGCGATGGTGTGCTGGCTGTTCGTCGGCTCCTGGACGTTTGCGGCGGTGTTCTCCTATCTTGGTGGGCACGACCTCATCAAGGAGTGGGTGCTATCCATGAACCTTGGCACTGTCGGGTTCCTAATTCTGGCGCAGACGATTATTTTCGTGCTTGGCTGGCCGCTGGAGTGGACCGAGATTATCATTATTTTCGTGCCTATCTTCCTGCCGATGCTGGAAACTTTCAATGTGGATCCGATCTTCTTCGGTGTGCTGGTGGCGCTGAACCTGCAGACCTCGTTCCTGACCCCGCCGATGGCGATGGCCGCGTATTATCTCAAGGGCGTCGCGCCGGCGGGTATTACGCTGATCCATATCTTCACAGGCATTATGCCGTATCTGCTGATCGTTATTCTGACGATGGTGCTGCTGTATATTTATCCGCAGATCGCCTTGTTCCTGCCGGATTACTTCTTCGGAAAGGTGCCTAACTGATGGAAGACAAGGTTGAGGAGACCCCTAAGGGGGATCAGCCAGCCGGGGCGGATACCGCCCTGGCCCTGGCGGCTGCAATCAGGGACGGGCGGGTGACCTCGCTTGAACTGGTTGACGCCCTCCTTGCTCATATTGAGCGGCATGACAGTGAGATCGGTGCCTTTGCTTTTCTTGATGCGGATCTTGCGCGCGCGGCAGCAAAGGCGGCTGACGAGCATCGCTACAAGGGCCGCCCGCTTGGGCCGCTGCATGGTGTGCCGGTGGCAATCAAGGATATTATCGACACCAGTGATATGCCAACGGCGCGGGGCACGCCGCTTCATGAAGGGCGGGTGACCTCACAGGATGCCCGGCTGGTCTCGCTGCTGCGCGAAGCGGGTGCGATAATTTTTGGTAAGACGGTGACAAGTGAGCTCGCCGTGCTGCACCCGGGGAAAACGCGCAACCCGCATAATCTTGATCACACGCCGGGCGGGTCATCAAGTGGTTCGGCCGCGGCGGTGGCTTCCGGCATGGTGCCACTGGCGATTGGCAGCCAGACCAATGGTTCGGTCATCCGGCCTGCAGCCTTTTGCGGGGTTTTTGGTTTCAAGCCGAGTTTTGGCGGTATTTCGCGACGGGGTGTCATGCCTGTCTCGGCACCGCTAGATACCATGGGTATTTTTGCGCGCACGCTGAATGATCTGGCGCTGATAGCCGATGTGCTGATGGTGCAGGACCCGGACGATAAGGCCATGAAGCTGAGCGCCAGGCCGCGCATATCCGAGACATTGAACACAGAGCCGCCGGTTGACCCACGCCTGGCCTTTGTGCGCACAGCGGTCTGGGATCAGGCAAGCGAGGAGAGCAAGGATGCGTTTCGTGAGTTGATCGAGCATATCGGCGGCACAGTTGACATGCTGGAGTTGCCTTCCGTTTTTAACGGGGTGCATGAGGCTCTGGCCAAGGTTATGGAAGCCGACATGGCAAAGAACTTTGTGCGGGAATATGAGACGGGTAAGGAAAAGCTGAGCCCGCTGATTATTGAGATGATTGAGCGCGGGCAAAAGGTTTCTGCGGTGGATTATAACCGGGCGCTGGAGCTGCAAGGTGAGGTTGCGCATTTTCTTGATGAAATATTTGAGGATTATGATGCGCTGCTGACGCCCTCGGCACCCGGGGAAGCACCGGCGGGGCTGGAGAGCACAGGTAGTCCGGCTTTTTGCACGATCTGGACATTCTGCGGCACGCCCTCTTTGACAATGCCATTGCTGGAGGGCGGCAACGGTTTACCCATTGGTGTGCAGCTGGTTGGCAAGCAGCACGATGATGCGCGGCTGTTTCGCACGGCGCGGTGGCTGCTGGGAAAATTGCCTTAGCCGCTGGCTGAATGTATGACTGGATTTACCCGGGGCTTTGCCCCGATGGATGAAGGAGTGATGTTATGGATAATATGATTGCCGGGGCGGTTGGTGTTATTATTTTTTCGGCGTTTGCCATCGGGCTTGCGGCCTCGATCAATGCAATGCCTTTTTCGCTGATTGTTGGCGCCGTGGTGCTGATGCTGGTGTTTGACTATGTGCAATCGCTGCGTGCCGGGGACGACCCTGACGAGCGACGCTAGAGGGGCAGGGCGAACCCAAAACAGACGGCGAGCGATCTGCCAACTGGCCATGTGATATTATATGGTGCCCGTAATTTGATGACAGCAGGTGGCAGAGGCGGGAATGATCCCGCCCCGCTAACGATGTAACCGCCAGATTATCGGCGGTTATTTTTTTACCTCGTGATTGGCCATCATTTCCAGAGCTTTTACCATCGCTGAATGATCCCAGCCGGAGCCGCCATTGGCGCTGCAGGCGTTAAAGAGCTCCTGCGCTGTTGCCGTGTTGGGAAGGGCGACGCCGATGTCTTTGGCGCCGGAGAGGGCGATGTTCAGATCCTTCTGGTGAAGCTGGATGCGAAAGCCGGGGTCGAATGTGCGGTTGATCATCCGCTCACCGTGAACTTCCAGAATTTTGGATGACGCAAAACCACCCATCAGCGCTTCACGCACTTTGGCCGGGTCGGCACCGGCTTTGGAGGCGAATAGCAGCGCCTCGGCAACAGCCTCAATGTTCAAGGCAACGATGATCTGGTTTGCCACCTTGGTGGTCTGGCCATCGCCATTGCCACCAACCAGGGTGATGTTCTTGCCCATCAGGTCGAACAGCGGCTTGACGGCGTCGAAGGTTTCCTGACTGCCGCCGACCATGATTGTCAGCGCGGCCCCTTTGGCGCCCACCTCACCGCCGGAGACGGGAGCGTCGAGATATTGACAACCCAGCGCGTTGATCCTTTGCGCGAAGTCCTTGGTGGCAATGGGCGAGATTGAGCTCATATCAACGACGATTTTGCCGTCACTCAGCCCTTCCGCGACGCCATTTTCGCCAAACAGCACTTCCTCGACTTCAGGGGTATCCGGCACGATGGTGATGATAATATCAGCGCTTTCGGCAACGGCCCTGGCGTTGTCCTTTACAACCAGGCCCTTTTGGGTCAGCTCATCCGGCGCGGGGGTTTTGTGGATGCAGGTGGAAACGGTGTGGCCGCCATCCATGAGGTGCCCGGCCATGTATTTTCCCATAATGCCGAGGCCGATAAAGCCGATATTTGTCATGCTATCTCCGCTGTATAGATTTGCCTGGCCGGATCGTTGGCCGGCGCTGAATTGCGTTTATATGCCGGCGGTGTTGCCTCTTCCGGCTGGTCTGCTTTGCCGCCATTTGTTGCTCTTTGGTGTAACATGGCTGGCGCAGATTTTAAACCGGTTTGGACCATTGCGGCACGGCCCCAGGGCGGGGCCTGGAATCCCATAGGGGAATTTAAGCGACCCGGTCCCTGGGCTCTTTACCGGCGAAGAAAGCGTCGAGATTATCAAGCGCACGGAAGCCCATGGCGTCTCGCGTTTCCTTTGAAGCACTGCCGATGTGGGGCAGCAGGAAGGTGTTGTCCAGCTTGGCCAGCTCGGGATTGCCGCCCGGCTCCTTGACGAATACATCAAGACCGGCGGCGGCAAGCTGGCCGGATTTCAAGGCGTCGATTAGTGCATCCTCATCGACGAGGGCGCCGCGCGCCGTGTTCACGAAGACCGCGCCTTTTGGCATCATCGCAAATCGCTCCCGGTTCATCATACCCTGCGTCTCAGGCGTGTTGGGGCAATGAAGGGCGAGAAAGTCTGAGACTTTCAGCACGTCCTCGAGATTGTCGTGATAGGTGGCGCCCTCTTCCTGCTCAGGCGGCAGGCGGTTGCGGTTGTAATAATGGATCTCCATATCGAAGCCCTTGACCAGGTGAGCAAAGGCGCGGCCGACCCGGCCCATGCCGATGATGCCGAGGCGCTTGTCAGTTACCTGCGTTCCGACCATGAAGGATGCGCCCCATTTGTCCCATTTACCGGCGCGCACGAGGCGGTCACCTTCGCTGGCCCGGCGGGCGGCAGCGAGCATCAACAAGAGGGCTGTTTCTGCGGTGGCTTTTGAGAGGACATCTGGCGTGTTGGTGACTGTGATGCCTTTTTCTTTCAGGGCCCCAAGGTCACAATGGTCCACGCCGACGGAATGGTTGGCGATGATTTTGACACGGTCTGATAATTGCGCGACGACGTCTTTTGAAAAAATCTCGGAGTGGCACGGGAGGATGGCATCCACCTCATGGCTCATGGCGATAATCTCATCTCCCGAATAGACTTTGTCCTCCGGGTTAAGACGAACGTCATAATCCCTGGCGGCGCGGGCCTCAGTGTTATCTGATAATTTTCTGGAAATCCAAAGAACGGGTTTGTCGGTCATGTGGTGTTATCAACCTTGCTTTTCTGTCGGTGTCTGGCTTTAGAAGCCCACACCATTTAACACCAGACAAGCAAGTTATTTCGCCATTGTCAGAGGCGAACGGGTCATTGCGGGGGCCGATCTGAGTGACGGCGTGTCGCTTAACGGATTGAGAATGACCGACTTTCGGCGTGGAATGCCGAGATGATACCGCGCAAACTTTACGCTGCGTTCGCAGAACTGCAATGTGTCACGAAAGTAATTTGTCCGCACATCCCTGCGATGAGTGCCGTTGTCGGCATGGACATCAGCCAGTTCAGACAACCAGTTTTTGTCAGCTTCATAACCAAATTCGATGAGGTGGTCCGAAATATCTCCGTATAATTCCATTTGCGCTTTGACCCGCGGCATGTGGTTTCGCCATTTGCCGATGCTATTTTGCGAAATTTTACGCACACCGCCGAGGGCGGCAACCGCAGCTTCTGTGGGCTTGGCTACCTTGTGGAAGTCGGAAAAACTGGACGTTCGTTGCAGAAAAGGAATTTGCCTTTCCAGGGTGAACTGGATCTTATCGGGGTCCTGGACCAGATCTTCATAAACAACTGAAAATAGACGGGGGTTTTTGCTACGAAGCTTTTCGTAGGCTGTCAGGTAGGTCCGGTAATTTTTCAGGTCGGTCCAGAAGTGATCCGGTGCCTTGCGATGCTTGCTGACAATGACATCCCTGGGGTCACGTATCATGCAGATCACCCAGACATTGGGATCGTTTATAAACGGTAATGTTGGCAATTCGCGCGGGTGTTTGGAGCAGAAGGTGGAAACGGGCGTTTGCGGAACGTGGAGGATGCTCATCTCGTGGTCGGCGTAGGCGTCAAACTTAAAGCAGCTCGCCATTAGTTCCATCATTAGGGTTGACCCGGTGCGAGGGGACATGCCGACGATATGCACGCGCTTCATGATGAACTCCAATTGTTTATCAATGGCCCAAGGCACCCCGATATGCCTTTTTGCTAACGGTCGGAGGGCATAAACCGATGCAACGCACCGGTACATTGTTTTTGGAGGTTCGTTTAAAAGTTTCCCCAATCCCAAAGCTTAACTAATCACGACCTAAGTCCAGTTAAGCAAACTTTAATGGCGAGTCCAAGGGTATTTTTTAGCGCCAGCGTTAATTGCCGGAGGGGCGATGCAATAAAGCAACTTGCCGTTTTGCGCTCTTTTTACAGGGGGTTAAGCTTGTTCGTAAAGCAGGATATGAGGGAAAATGGTGCGGCCGAGAAGACTCGAACTTCCACGGGTTTTACCCCACAGCGACCTCAACGCTGCGCGTCTACCAGTTCCGCCACGGCCGCACATTCTGGTCGATCAAAGGAAGGCACCGGGGAGGTAGTGAAAGGTTTGAGAGCTGGTCTCAATGAGGTTTCCGGGGCCTTGCCGAAGCGAGCGTGATGTTTATCAAACCTGCCTGCGGGTTGCAAGCAAGATTTGGCCGGATGCCTGGGGTTTCCAACGGCTGTCTGATGAGCTGCCATCTGGATATTGCGGCGGGGATTTTTTGAGTTGAAGTCTGGTGAGCGTGCTCGGCTTATTCAGCAGGGATGGCACCCTTATTCAGCTGGGATAGCACCGGCGGCGGCGGCTTCCTCAGTGGAGTGAGCCCCATCGTCAATGGCCTTGCGGAAGGCAAGCGGGTCTGCAATGAGCGGGGTGACGACTTCTTCTTCGCCAGTGCCTGAAACAATCAGACGGCCATAGCCGAACAACCGGCCCAAAATGCTCTGCTCGACCTCAACACCTTCTACCGAGTGCAGCGCTAATTCATCGGTGGAGCGGCTGAACCAGCCGGTTTTAAGGATAACACGGTGATTGGTAACGCCGACCTCAGTTGTCCAGATGCGCATCATGATTTGCACGAAGAAGATGATACCGATGACAAAAACACCAAGGAATATCAGCGAAAGCCATGCGGCCGCGTAATAGGTCCAATGAAAATGGCCTTCATGAATGAGATGTTCGCTGTCGCTTAATGTTTCTTCGATATATCCCATTTGTCTACCTTCTGATGACTGCGCTTGCTCTAACTGTGCTTCTTTTAAGTGAACTGTGCTTCTTTTAAGTGTGCTTCCTTGCATCTCACACATTAATCCCGGGTTGTATAAATTTTCAATGTGCAGGGTATTGCAGGCTGTGCTGCCGCTTTCAGATAAAGCGTTTATATAGCGGATTTTATTGCCGTTTTTCCTGCTGTTATATGTTATATGAGGGGCGAATTTTCCCTGCCGGGACTCTGCACCGGCTCCAATATGAATGGACCTGACACGACCCTATGTCGCTTGAGCAATCCAATATTGTTGTAATCTTCACTGACCTTGACGGCTGCCTGCTGGATCATGACGACTATAACTTCAGGGCTGCCGCGCCACTCTTATCTGAGCTGTCTGCGCGGCAGGTGCCCGTCATCCCGACGACGAGCAAGACGGTTGCCGAGATAAAGGCGCTACCGATCGCGTTTAAAGACGTGCCGCTAATATCTGAAAACGGAATGGTGATTGATTATCCGCCGGCTGGCAGCGAGGCGCTGTTTGCTGGGGAGGGGCGCTATCATATCGGGCTGAGCTATGAGCAGATCATCGCTTTTTTGGCGGACCTTCCCTCTGACCTTCGCAATCATGTGCGCGGCTTTCATGATATGACCGCAGCTGAGGTGCGGGACGCCACGGGGCTTTCCATCATTGAGGCTGAATTGGCAAAAACACGATTGGCGAGTGAGCCATTCTTATGGACGGGCAGTGAAGAGGCGATGGCAGCCCTGGTCACAGTGGCTGAGGCGCGCGGGCTTGTCATCACACGGGGCGGGCGCTTTTATCATCTGATGAGCCTTGGCGGCAAGCAGACGGCCGCGCGGATGTTGCTGCAGAAATACGCCGCCGCAAAGCCCAATGACAATTTGATTTCCATCGGACTGGGGGACAGCTATAACGACATCCGAATGCTGGCGCTCGTTGACTACGGCATTATAATCCCCAACAGCAAGGGCGTGAGCATTGAGGTTGATAAGCCAAAGGGCAAGATCATCCGCGCGGAAGCACCGGGCCCGGAAGGTTGGGCCGCATCGCTGAAGGCGGTGTTACAGGAGGTTGAGGCCGGCGCTTTAAGGCAGGCCCTTTGACGTAGGGGCTATGAGGCGGGTGATCTGAAGCGGGCCTCTGAGGCACTTTAATTATTCAATGTAAATCTTCACCAGGACTCAATATTCACCAGGACCAAGGCGAGAACATCAATGGCAGATTTTCATCAAAATGGTGTGGTTTCGACACTGCATAACCTGACAGACCGGCCTGTCGAGGAGATGGAGGCGCGGCTGAAGCATTATGCCAGGCAGCGGCCAATGGCGCTGGTGTTGCCCTGTCTTTATTCAGAGCTTGAGGGGCCGGCGCTGAAGAATATCGTCTCCGAATTGAAGCAGGTGCCTTATCTCGACAAGATCGTCATCGGTCTTGACCGGGCGGACCGGCAACAGTTTGAACATGCCAAGTCATATTTTTCCGAATTGCCGCAGGACCATGTGGTGATATGGAATGACGGGCCGAAGATGAAAGAGGTGCGTGAGGAGCTTGGCCGGCATAATCTGGCGCCGGAGAATCCGGGCAAAGGGTGCAATGTCTGGTACTGCTTTGGCTATATCCTTTCAGCCTGCAAGAATATCGAGGTTGTCGGCCTGCATGATTGTGACATCCTCACCTATAACCGGGCGATGCTGGCGCGGCTGCTCTACCCGGTTGCCAACCCGAATTTCGGTTACATTTTCTCGAAGGGGTATTACGCGCGGGTGGCCGATGGCACAATGAATGGGCGGGTGACGCGGCTGTTGGTGACACCGCTATTGCACGCCTTGAGCACGGTTTATGGCTATGACGCTTACCTCCATTACCTGAAAAGCTTTCGCTATCCGCTGGCTGGTGAATTTGCGATGAATATTGACGTGTTGCCGGATCTGCGTATTCCGACGGACTGGGGTCTCGAGATCGGCATTCTCTCCGAATTGCGGCGGAACTACTCGACCAATGTGATCTGTCAGGTGGAGATAGCTGATTGTTACGACCATAAGCATCAGGATGTTTCAGCGGACGATAAAACCGGCGGGCTTTCAAAAATGAGCATTGATATTGCCCTGTCGATATTCCGCAAGCTGGCGGTGAGTGGCAAGAGCATTTCCGAGGAGCAAATCCGCACGCTGAAAGCGACGTATCTGCGCACGGCGCTGGATATTGTCGAGATGTACCAGCATGACGCGATCATCAACGGGCTGAGCTACAATATTCATAAGGAAGAGAAAACGGTTGAGCTGTTTGCCTCGAACCTGGTTGAGGCCGGGCAGGTGTTCATCCATCAGCCGGGCGACACACCGTTTGTGCCGCGCTGGAAGCGTGTGCAATATGCCATCCCTGATATTATGGAGAAGTTGAGCGCGGCGGTAAGCGCTGATAACGGCTAGTGGGCTGAGCAACTATTGCAAAGTTTTTTTGCTGTTGCGCCGATAGTTGAAGACTCTTTTTGTGCTGGCTCTATTTTCGTGCGGCCTGGCTGGAATGACCTCAATTGTGTGATTTTTCTGCTTTATCTGTGGGCGCAATGAACCGGTTTGGGGCGTGCTTGCGCCTTGAGGCCAATAAGTATGGCGACAGCAAGAGGGGAAAAGAGCGATGACAATTCCCAAAAACATGATCTGTTTATGGTTTGATAAAGAGGCGGAAGAAGCGGCGGGCTTTTACGCCGCAACCTTTCCGGACAGCGCTGTCGGCGCTGTTCGTCATGCGCCGTCCGACTTTCCCTCCGGCAAGGCGGGTGATGTGCTGACAGTTGAATTCACTGTTGCCGGCATTCCCTGTCTTGGCCTGAATGGCGGGCCGACCTTCAGGCATAATGAGGCATTCTCGTTTCAGATCGCCACGGATGATCAGCAGGAAACCGACCGCTACTGGAATGCCATTGTTGGCAATGGCGGTCGCGAGAGTGCATGCGGATGGTGCAAGGACAAATGGGGGCTCTCCTGGCAGATTACGCCGCGGGTGCTGACGGAGGCGTTGGCCGCTGGCGGCAGTGAAGCAAAGCGGGCCTTTGAGGCGATGATGACGATGACAAAAATCGACGTTGCAGCGATCGAAGCGGCGCGGCGCGGCTAAATGGTCGGGTTGGACACGTTGGTGATCCACATGCTCTGATAGGGCTTGAAGATGACCTCATGGTCGCGGTTCTCATAGACCTGATCGCTTAGAAGGTCTGTCCATGTGACGCCCGAGAACATGTTGAGGGTGTGGAGGGGGAGGACGAGGTCTTCATCGCGCAAATTGGTGATGCAGAAAATATCCTGGGTGCGGTTGGGGCTTTGCCGCCAGAAGCCAAAGAAGCCTTCCGGCAGATGCAGGGTGAACTGAATGGCATTGGGGTGGAAGGAGGCCTGCTTCGTGCGGATACCAATGAGCCGGGTCAGCTCGCGCATGACGTAGCTCTGGTCACTGCTGTCATCAGCAAGCTTCGTTAGCAGATCATTATAGTCATATTGATGGCGGTTGATGCAGCGCTTGAAGCCGCTTTTGTTGAATTTTTCATGATCATTTGGTGTTGCCAGCAGCGAGTGGATATAGAAGGCGGGTACACCCTCCAGCGCCATCATGATGGTTTGAGCAGCGAGGAAGCGCTGTTTCTGCAAATCATCTTCGCCATTCACTGTGCCCTTCAAGGCGTCAAATAATGAGATGTTCATTTCATAGGGGCGCTCGGTGCCGTTGCCGGTGGAGCGGGTGCTGATGGCGCCGCCAAAAGAAATGACGGTGTCGATCATTTGCTGCAAATCCTGCTCATCAATGATGCCGGTTGCCGGGCGCAGGCCAATGCCATCATGCCCGGCGACAAAGTTGAAATAGGCGCAGCCCTTTTGGGTTGGCGGCAACTCCATCAGCCATTTTTTGAGGTAATACTCCTTGCCTGTCAGCAGGGCGTGAATGAGGATGGGCGGCAGGCTGAAATTGTAGATCAGATGCGCTTCATTCTGGTTACCGAAATAGGTGAGATTCTCATGGTTGGGCACATTGGTTTCGGTGATGAGCAGCACGCCTTCGTCAGAAAAATCGGTGAGGGTGCGCATCAGGCGGATGATCTCGTGGGTCTGCGGCATGTGGATGGATTCGTTGCCGACTTCCTTCCATAGATAGGCGACGGCATCGAGGCGGAAAATGCGTACCTGATTGTCGAGGTAAAGGCGCATGATCTTGACGAATTCGATCAGCACTTTCGGGTTGGCGAAATTAAAATCAACCTGATCAGGGCCGAATGTGCACCAGAGATATTTCTCGCCATCCTTCTCGCTCTCAAAGGCGGTGAGCAACGGGCTGGGGCGGGGGCGGACAACCATTGATAAATTATCAGAGGGGTTGGCGGTGAAGAAAAAGTCATTGTATTTTTCATCACCTGCGAGGAAGCCCTTGAACCACTCGCTCTTTGATGAGGCATGATTGACGACAAGATCGGCCATGAGCTGGAACTCCTCACCGATGGCTTTTACATCCTGCCAGTCGCCAAGGTCGGGACGCACGGTCTCATAGTCCATTACCGCAAAGCCATCATCAGAGCTATAGGGGAAGAAGGGGAGGATATGTACGCTGGTGATTACATCCTTCAGGTAGCGATCGAGAAACTGTGTCAGGGTCTTTAGGGGTTGCTGGTCTTTGTCCAGCAGCGTATCGGCATAGGTGATGAGAACGGTGGTTTCCTGCGACCAGATGGAGCGATCGGGCAGGTAATCCGGGCTGGTGATTTTCTCGGGCGCGCCAGGCCAGAAGGCGTCGATGATGTTGTCAGAGAGGCTTTCATGATCGGCGTCCGGGTAGATGACATTGAGGTGGTTTGTCAGGCGCTGTTTTAGTTCGGCCAGGATGAAGGCATGGTCGGCGGGTAGCTGATTTGTCATTTAAAGAATTGCCATTGCTCTGGATCGGGAAAATAAGTTGTGAGGTGATGGCCTATTATTGCCAATGGTTTGGCTGGCGTCCAGTTGCATTGTAAAAGAATGCATTCACGGCGCTTCACAAAATCTGTCCCAATCTAACCGGCGGCCTCGCCGGGCCAGGTCACCATTAAGCCGGTATTCCCCTCGATCCGAGAGCCCAGGCGGGGTTTAATGATATTTTCGCTTTGGCCTTGTTAATGCAAAAATGCTGGAACATAACATTGTATATGATCAGTGCGTTGTTTCCATATTTGAGAGCTTTCAGGCTGGCGCTGTACGCAGCGGCCGGGGTGCTGGCGCTGACCAGCGCCGTGTCCGGCATTGCCGTTGCCCAGCAAAAGCAACCGGCGGTCAAGGCGGCACCCGGGGGGAAAAAGATACCAATGCCTGATCAGTATAAGGTCAATCTGCTCATACGCACGACGCTGATTGCCTTTAGCCAGGCCAATGAAACCGGCAACTACTCGGTGCTGCGGGACCTTTCCAGCCCGCGGTTCCAACTTTTCAATTCGAACGCGCGGCTGGTGGAGGCGTTTGCAAAAATCCGTCAGCGCAAGCTCGATCTCTCCCCGATCATTTTTTACACGCCCAAGCTGGTGCGCCCGCCGGCGTTGCAAAAGGACGGGCTGCTGCGCACCACGGGTTATTTTGAAACCAAACCTGAGCGGGTGCATTTTGACCTCGGTTTTCGGCTGGTGGGGAACAGCTGGCGGCTTGAGGCGCTGATTGTTGACGTCAAACGTCCTGGCGAGTCCGTCTTGCAGTTGGCCCCAGCTAAACCGGAGACGGCCGCCAAGAAAAATGGTAAAACGCCGCCACCTGCAAAAAAAATCGAGATCCCGAAACGCAACCCGCAGCGCGGCCGCTAGGCTGAGCAAGCTGAGGGCTTGGTTATGGTACTGCCGCCGCCACTCTTTACCCCTTTGCCAGGGTCATCTCCTCCTCGCCCTCCTCTCCCTCGGCTTTCCCACGCTTTCTCAGAATTCGCTTACCTAAGGCTGTATTACCCGGCTGAAAATTATGGTTAATGTTTCGCAAATGCCACAATAAGGCGAAATTGTGATGAGTGCGAAGCAAACTGGTTTGACAGAAGCCAACAATCGCACCCACACTCGACCAGCTTTTAAAGCGGGGACTTTAATGGTTGAAATAATTCATTTATTTCGAGGCAGGCCATTATTCGTCTGGTGTTTTACCCTGTGTAAAACCTGGGGATTATCAATCGTATCAACCCTGGATTGAGTATCGTTATGCCTCAAATTCGCACCGCGTCATCCCGCTTCACTCACCCCCATTCGGCCCCTCAAGCTGCCTTTGATAGCGCCAGAAAACGACTTCTGCTCTCGGCTTCCGTTTCGGCGATTGCGCTGTTGTTGGCGAGTGTGCCTTTGGCGCGGGCAGCGGATGTGTCTGTGGTCACTGGTGAACCATCACCGACCTATGAGGTGATCACTGATGATCCGGTGAATATATCCATTGATGATCCGGATGCGTTTGCCGACGAGGTGCAGCAGGCCGCCGAGGATGCAAGAGACGCGGTGCAGGCAGCGGCACAGGCAGAAGATCCCAAGCGCGATGCAACGCAGGAGGAGATTGACGCCGCAGTTAATGCCGCCATTGCGCCGATCATAGCCAGTTATGCGGGTGATGGCTCGGCGACGGCGCAATGCGCGCAGCAGCTTGATGGTGCAATCACGGGTCTGGATAGCACCTCCACAGGACTTTCACTTGGTGGTAACATCGCCTCACTTGTTGGCAACCTAACCCCGCCGCCAGGTGACCAGATTGGCGGCGTTATTGGCGATGGTCTCGGCATAGCGGCGGATGCGGTCGGGTTTGCCAGCATTGGCACGGCGGCTGTCCAGAATGGGCTGCCCAACTGTAATGCAAGATTTACCGGCACGATCAAGGCGGACGCCAACATCGCTGCGCAGCAGGGAATTTCAGCCTTTGATGGTGCGATCACGCTCGGGAATGATGATGACGGCACCCCGCTGATCCAGAGCTATGCAATGGGCATCAATATTGGCGGCGGCAATTTGGCTGGGGTCGGCTTTGGCGGCCTTGATGCGGTTACCGGCGATATTGACGCGATTGCCATTGGCAATGGGGCAGAAGCGGCGAACGCCAATGACTCGGCCTTTGGAACAAATGCAAAAGCGCTCGGGGGAAACTCCACCGCGATTGGTGCCAATTCACTGGCCGAGGGCGAGAACAGCTCTGCCATCGGTGCCAATTCCATGGCGTTTGGCGACAACAGCACGGCGATTGGCTATATGGCCATGGCCGGGCTGGAAAATGATACAGCTATTGGCGCGGAGGCTGAGGCGACCGGCGGCAAGAGTGTTGCCCTTGGTAACATGGCAAAAGCGCAAGGTGAAAACAGTTTCGCGGCCGGTTATATGGCCCTGGCCGAGAATGATGATGACACTGCCATTGGCCCCGAGGCGCAGGCGACCGGCGGCAAGAGCGTCGCGATTGGTAACATGGCCAAGGCCAGCGGCGAGAACAGCTTTGTTGGTGGCGTGAATAGCGTAACCGGCGGCCTGAATGATGTTGCTGTTGGCGCCAATAACAACACTGGCATTGGCGGACAGAACAGCGTGCTCGGCACTGGCAACCAGATTCTTGGTGACGGCTCGCAGAATATCGCGATTGGTGTGGGGCATGAAATTACCGGCGATCGCAACACAGCCATTGGTGACCCGATTGAGATTGACGGTATGGACAATTTTGTCGCTGGCAATAACAGCGACGTCTTTGGCAATGATAATATCGTTGTCGGCAACAATAACAGCCTCGGTGATGCCGCGGCTCCGCTCTCAAACAATTTACTAATCGGTGACAACAACAGCGGGATTTTGACCAACAATAACAATATTGTTGGTGACAATGCCCAGATCTCTGTTGGTACCGGAAACAATGTGTTTGGTGACAATGCCCAGATCGCTGGCAGCCGCTCGCTCGCCATTGGCCAGGATGTCGCGGTGCTGGAAAGCGGAGCCATCGGCATCGGCGCCGATGCGCAGGTTGGTGACGGTTCGGTCAATTCGGTGGCCACCGGCGCCAATGCTGTTATAGGCGAGAATGCGCAGAACAGTGTTGCTTATGGCGATAATTCCTCGGTTGCTGATGGCGCGCAGGAATCTGTTGTTGTTGGCACAAGATCAGAGGCCAATGCCCAGCGCACCACCGTTATTGGCGCGGATGCGCAGGCCAATGCTGAGGGCGCGTCTGCATTTGGCCAAGGGGCGGTTGCCGACCTCACAGACCAGCAGGTATTCGGCACGGCTGACAACACCTACACAATGCGCGGCCTGACGTCGGACCAGAGCCGTGATCGGCAGCTTGGCCCGCTGCAACTGACAACGACAGATGCCTTTGGCAATCTTGCGTCTGACCAGGGGCGGACCTTTACGGCGATTGCCAACTTGCAGGCCGGTGTTGCCATTGCCATGGCGGCCAAGTCACCGACGCTTCCGGGTGACAAAAACTTCGGCTTCCGTATTGGCTATGGTAATTTTGACGGTGAGGCGAGTGCGGTTGCGGCCAGTGCCATTGGTGTGCTGTGCCGGGATTGCTTTACGCCGGGCGATCGGATGACGCTGGATGCCTCCTTTGGCATCGGCTATGCCGAATATATGACCTACAACTCGGATGAGGTGGTCGCGGGCCAGGTCGGTATATCCTGGGTTTGGTAAGGGGATCAGGCGGGCGGTTGCCAGCCTTGGGTCTCAACCAGAAACTTGTAAACTTCCAGCTCTAGTTTTGCTGCAGTTTTTTCAGGGCCGCGTTTTTATTGCGCAGCGTTTCCTTGTCACCCGGATTGAGGCGCAGGGCCTCTGTGAAATCACGTGCTGCTTCCTGGTAATTGCCGGAATAATAATGAGCCACGCCGCGATCATTATAAAGGTTCGAGGCTGTTGGTTTTTTCTTCAGCGCGGCGGAGAAGTCGGCAATCGACTTTTCATAGTTTTTGAGCTTCAGGTGCAATGCGGCGCGTTGGATGTAATCATAGGTGCTATCAGGATCGACCGTCAGGGCGCTGTTGAAATCGCTCAAGGCTTTTTCGTTCTCGCCCTTGTTGCGATAAAGAACCGCGCGGTTGCTGAGCGCCAGCGCGTATTTTGGGGCTATCTCAATGGCCTTGTTGTAGTGGGCCAGGGCGAGATCATCTTTGTCCAGCTTGGTGTAGGCTGACCCAAGGTTGTTGTTGGCTCTGACATTCTGGGGGTTTTTGGCAAGCGCGCTCTGAAAATACTCGACGGCTTTTTCAAATTTTTGCCGCCTCATATATTCGACACCGATATTGTCGAGCGTTACGGAATGCTGATGATCCGTAAGCGGCTTGCCGTTGTAGAGTTTTGTTTTGAGAATTTTTGAGCAGGCATTCAGGACGACATCGCCAGATTTGTTCGAGCAATCGGAGTCCTTTGCATTGGCCGGTATCGCGGATAGGGCGGACAGAACAAGACCAATAAGGCAAGTTTGAAAGAAACGCATTACATCACCCCCGGGGCTTAAGGAATACCTATAAATCACGGTGAACTGGTGCAGGTTTGAGGCCGTTCCTCGAACCGGAACCGGCGCGATGGGTTGGTGTGCGGCATCGCGCAAAAAATTGGTGCGGCTGAGAAGACTCGAACTTCCACGGGATTGCTCCCACAGCGACCTGAACGCTGCGCGTCTACCAATTCCGCCACAGCCGCACTCAAAAGGTAATTCGCCTGATTATAAAGGGGTGTGCCGCTTTAGGCCAGACCCGAATAAGGCTCGCTCTTTTTAAGCGGTTCGGCCCGGCATATCAAGCGCCTTTTCAAAAGGGCGGTGGGAAAAAGGGCGGTGAGGCGTGGCCCGCGCCCTTGTCACTCGCTGCTCAGGCGGCGATATCTTTGGCGTTGTATTTTTTGGTGATTTCAACGGTGATGCGGTCGCCATCGACAACGACTTCGCCGCGCCCTATGGGGATCATGTTGGCGAGGATCTCGACCTCGTCATTCACAGTCGCCTCCAGCTCAATGACCGCGCCACGGCCCATGCGCAGCAGGTGGTGAATGGGCATGGTGCGCCGGCCAATAACGACACTGAGTTCAATTTCGACACCATCGATGGTGGTCATAGTGGCCGGTCCTTTTGATCGCTTGCCGCCGTTCGTATTGTTGATCGGCTTTAGGTTTGCTCTATATTGATGCCAGATTGATTGCGCGCGCTGCCAGAGCGGTCGCTCGCGCGAGTCGCATGGTTTGATTGTGTTGGAGCTTAGTTACCAGATGGTAAACAATCTGCTGGTTGACCAGCAAGTTGAGTGGAAAATCAGCGCTGCGCCGGTTTCTTACCCCGATGCGCTCGAATTTATGGAGCAGCGGGTGGCTAAAATCGCGTCCGGCGGCGCGTCGGAGTGCATCTGGCTGCTTGAGCACCCGCCGCTATATAGCGCCGGGACGAGCGCCAGGGACAGTGACCTGCTGACGCCGGAGCGGTTCCCTGTCTACAAGACCGGGCGGGGGGGTGAATATACCTATCACGGGCCGGGGCAGCGGGTTGTCTATATCATGCTGGATCTCAACCGGCGGCGGCGGGATGTGCGCTGGCTGGTTTGCGAGATTGAGCAATGGGCGATTGATGTTTGTGCGGCCTTTGGCATCACGGCGGAGCGGCGTGATGGCCGTGTCGGTCTCTGGGTGCAACGGGATGGTGACGGGCAAAATGGCCCGGCCCGGGAAGACAAGATTGCGGCGATTGGCATACGCCTGCGCCGCTGGGTGAGCTTTCACGGGATGAGCCTGAATATCAATCCGGCGCTGGAGCATTTCACCGGCATTGTGCCCTGCGGCATTTCAGAGCATGGGGTCACCAGCTTTGATCAGCTTGGCAGAGGCGCATCCATGGCTGAGGTTGATGCCGCGCTGAAGGCAAGCTTCGCGCGCCGTTTCATCGGCTAATTAAATTGGCAGGCGATTCAATTTCCGGGCAAGGCTGTGTTAATTTTCAATGCATTTAAGCAGCGCCTTGGCACGGCTGGTGCCATTGAGGTGATACTCCGTCTGGCGGCCGAATTTGC
This sequence comes from uncultured Alphaproteobacteria bacterium, assembly GCA_942490955.1. GTDB lineage: Bacteria > Pseudomonadota > Alphaproteobacteria > Rhizobiales > HXMU1428-3 > HXMU1428-3. Next base: position 27,423 of record CALNZE010000076.1, on the reverse strand, counting down.
GCATGTCTTTCTGGACAGCTTCAATATCCCTGAAGGTGAAATGCTCGTGGCGAATGAGGGTGCGGACGGCGTAGCAATCTGCCTCCTGCTCGGCCTGGGGGCCTGGCGGGCGGAAGTAGAGATGGCCGAGGACATGGTGGCCACATTCATGAACAATGAAGAAGCGCTGCGAGGGTTTTGAAAGCGCGGCAAGCAGCTTGTAATTAATGATGATCATCGGGCCGACATGCACACCGCGATGACGCATCATATCGGAAAAAGCCACATCATTCAGGGTGTCGTTACGAACATTGAGAACCGGGCGGCGATAATAGTCGATGCATTTGACCGGTACCTTCTTTACGGTCTGATCCCATTTCTCGATTTTTTGCGCGTTCACCGGGGCGGCGATGGCAAAGATGGCGAGCGCTGGCAACAGGGCCAGCAACGCGATGGGCTTCAGACGCATGGGCAATGTCCTCCCTTGAAGGTGGGGTGGATTGGGGTCAAGCTCTCATGATGCCATCACAGTTTGCGGCGCGTCAAATCAACTCGTTGTTATGTTGTTTTTCAAATTGTTAGCCGGGTTTGCTGCTATTCGAATTCCATAATCACCGCGTCAACGGCGAGGCTATCGCCGGGTTCCGCGTTGATTTTGGTGACGACGCTATCGCGTTCAGCGCGCAGGATATTCTCCATTTTCATGGCTTCGACAATGCAGAGGGATTGGCCAACCTTGACCTCATCACCCTCGCTGACATGAATATCAACAACAAGGCCCGGCATGGGGCAAAGCAGCAATTTGGAGGTGTCTGGCGGCTCCTTAACTGGCATCAGGGCTGCGAGTTCGAACTCCTGGGCCGTGTAGACATAGGCCGCCACCGTCAGGCCGTTATATGACAGTTCATAACCGTTCAGAATTGGGCGGGTTTGAACGGCGACGGTTTTGTCACCGACCGTGCCTTTCCAGATGGGGTCGCCGAACCACCAGCCTGAGGTGAGCCGGGCGGCGTCCTGCTCCTTGCCATCATCACTGAGGAATTTGACATGAAGCTCATCACCGGCCTCGGCCATCTTCTCGACACGCAGGATCTGGTTGGTGTCGTCGATTTGGACGATGCGGGTTTCTGCGAAGGAGACGGTTTGCCCGTGCATCTGGTCGCTGATGGCGCGGCGGCGTTCATTGCCGAGAAAATCAATGGCGGCGGCGATGGCGGAAAGGGTGTGCAATTCCGCCAGATCAGGCTCGCGCGGCTCGAAGCCATCGGGGTATTCATCGGCGATGAAGCTGGTGGAAAGGTTGCCTGATATCCATCTTTCATGCTGCATGATGGCGGAGAGGAAGGGGATGTTGTGCTGGATGCCTTCGATATAGAAGCTATCGAGCGCGGTAGCCATTTGTTCGATTGCTGATTTGCGGTCCGGCGCGTGGGTGACGAGTTTGGCGATCATCGGGTCATAAAAAATCGAGATTTCGCCGCCCTCGTAAACGCCGGTGTCGTTGCGGACAGTGATGCCGTCTTTCGTTTGCTCGGCCGGTGGCTGGTAGCGCTGCAGGCGGCCGGTTGAGGGGAGGAAGTTGCGGTAAGGGTCCTCGGCATAGATGCGGCTTTCGATGGCCCAGCCGTTGATTTTTATGTCGCTTTGTTTGATGGCCAGTGTCTCGCCGTAAGCGACGCGGATCATCTGCTCGACAAGGTCAATGCCGGTGATCAGCTCTGTCACCGGGTGCTCCACCTGCAGGCGGGTGTTCATCTCAAGAAAATAGAAGTTGCGGTCTTTATCAACGATGAACTCGACGGTGCCTGCGCTTTCATAGTCAACGGCTTTCGAGAGGGCGACGGATTGTTCGCCCATGGCCTTGCGGGTTTTTTCGTCCAGGAAAGAGCTGGGCGCTTCTTCCAGCACTTTCTGGTTACGGCGCTGAATGGAACATTCGCGCTCGGCAAGGTAGATGACATTGCCTTTTTTGTCGGCCAGCACCTGGATTTCGATGTGGCGGGGCTCGACGATGAATTTTTCGATGAAGATGCGGTCGTCGCCAAAGCTGGATTTGGCCTCTGACTTGGAGGCGTTGAAGCCCTCTTCCACTTCATCAACGGAATTGGCTATGCGCATGCCCTTGCCGCCGCCGCCGGCTGACGCCTTGATCATCACCGGGTAGCCGATGTCATTGGCGATTTTGACGGCCTCTTTGGCGTCGGCTATCTCGCCCATATAGCCGGGGACGGTGTTGACCTTGGCGGCATTGGCGAATTTCTTGGATTCGATCTTGTCACCCATCACCTCGATGGCTTTGACATTGGGGCCGATGAAGGCGATGCCCGCCTTGTCGAGGGCCTTGGCGAACTCCGCATTTTCTGAAAGGAAGCCATAGCCGGGGTGGATGGCCTCTGCGCCGGTTTCCCTGGCGGCGGCGATGATCTTGTCGGCAACGAGGTAGCTCTCTGCCGCGGTTGAACCACCGAGGGCGACGGCTTCGTCTGCCATTTGAACATGCAGGGCCCGCTTGTCAGCGTCGGAATAGACAGCGACTGTTTTGATGCCCATCTTCATTGCCGTTTTCATGACACGACAGGCAATTTCACCGCGGTTGGCGATCAGGATTTTTTTAAACATGGCAGAGTATCTGTTTCTTCTGGTTTGTTATCTGTCACTCTTTTAAACATAAGACAAAGGGGCGACAAGTGAGGTAAAGCCGTTTTTCAATAAAGTTGTCGAGATTCTTTCGAAGTTATCCGTTAGTATAAATTTTTTAGGTTTTTCAAGCCGTTAGCCGCCCGTGAAAATGGCCAAAATGACGATCAGTATGACGGCAATGCCGAAATTGCCAAGGATGAGTTCAAAAATGGCTTTGCTGCCCCCCTGGCCGAGCTTTTTCAACTTCGATGATTTTTCCTCATCGCTCATTTCCAGGTCCATTTCCAACTCGGTCAAGGCGGTGGCCATGGTGCTTATCACCAGGCGTTTGCCATAGACGCCGATCAGGACATGCAGCCCGGCGAGGATTGCCAGACCGACATAGAGCAAGGCGCTGCCTTCGTTATTGATGGCATAAACAATGAGCACAAGGGCGATGGTGTAGGCGATGCCAACCAGCGCTTCCAGCCCATCATTGCAGCGGTGGGCGAGCCAGAGCGGGGCGAAAAGGAATGACACCCAGGACCAGGCTGGGCGGAAGACGCGGCCATTGTCACGGCACTGGCGGTAATATCGCTCATAAATGGTGTCACTTTTGCCGAGATAGGCGCGGAAATCATCAGGCATCAGGATGGGAAAACCGGCGGCATCATAGTAGCTGGTTGGGTCGCGTTGTTTTTTCTCGTAGAGGCGGTCGCGGAGGAAGTCCATGAGCTGCATGGCCTCTTTGTCGGAAAGTACATTGTAGACCCGGCGGTCATTCTGGCGCCAGCCGAACTCTTCATCGAGGTAGGAAAGGATAAAATGCTGGTTGTCACGCTCCTCGCTGGAGCGGGGGGTGAGCGGCACGATGATCTCACTTAAGGCATAGAGAATTTGCCGCTCGGCATAGGCTGAAATTTCAAACGGGCTTTCGCGGATTTCGGCGATGAAGCGGGCCCAGCGCTGCTTTTCCCAGCGGTTCCAGGGGCCCATTAACTTGTTTAGCTCGCTATCGACATCATCAAGGGTGAGGGTGCTGCCGGTGGAGGCGGCGGCCGGCGAATTGTGTTCGGCCGTTACCTCAACAGCGCGCGCCCTGCCCTTTGCGCCAATTTCCGGGTCTGGGTCGGCGACCGTGGTGATGGGTGCGGGGATTGAGGCTGGTTCTGATGGTGGTTGGCGCCCATCTATCAACGGCGCAGGGCCATCTGGCCCGGCGGCGTCCGCTGGCGGCTCCTCATCATCGTTTTCATCATCATTGTCATGGGCGGGCTTAGAGCTGGGGGTGTTCTCCGGGCTGATGGCGGCGAGCCAATCCTGATCGCTGTTTTCGTCCAGAGCGGGGCTTGCCGCATCGGCCGTGACGGGCACATTTGGCTGGTCATCATCTTCGTAATGTTCATACGCATCCTCTTCGATCTCACCAGCAAATTCGGAGAGGAAGATGGCTTCATCGCGGGCTTCGCGCAGGCGCTGGAACCCTTCGGGGTCGTCGGCCGGGCGGATGAGTTTAAGTTTGGCGGCATAGGCCCGCTTGATCGCGCGCTGGTCTTCTGTTGGCTCAAGGCCCAAAGTCTGCCAGGCGGACATTTCATTCACTCCTTATCGCTGCCGCGCGGCTTTGGCCGTTGCCGCTTTAATCCATATCAAAAAGATTATGCTCCAGATCTTCCAGCGCTTCACCAAAGGCGCTGCGGATGCTTGCAATGTCGCGGTTTGACTGGTCAGTGATGGCGGCCTCGAACTCAAGGATCATTGAGCGGACGTAATCACGCTGGCCGCGCAGGCTTTCGGCATAGATGCGCTCGGCCCGGGCGAGCAGCGCGGCATTCTCCGCCTGCTCGCGCGGGTGCAATTTTATCTCCGCCAGTGCCTCGAAGCGCTGCTCGAGCTCTTCGTCAGAGAGGTTCGCCTGATTGCGGAATATTTTGCGGACGACTTCCCTGGTGCTCAGCGATGTGACCTCGACCTCAAGGGCACCGTTTATGTCATAGGTAAAGCGGACATCGACGCCCTCCTGGCCGGCCGGGGCCGGGGGGACATCGATTGTCAGGTCACCCAACTGGATGTTGTCTGCCGGGCGCATATTTTCGCCCTGATAAACATCGAGATGAATGCGCGTTTGCTTGTTGCGGATGGTGTAAAAAGACTGGCTCTGGCTGATGGGGACAACGGCATTGCGCTCAATGATCGGCACGATGACGAGGTTTTCGTAATTTTCATCAACGACGGCCGAGGTGCCAAGGGTGTAGGGGCAGACATCGGTCATCACCACATCATCAAGGGCGGCATTGCGGGACTTCAGCCCGGTCTGGACGGCGGCGCCAAGGGCGATGAGCTCATCCGGGTTAAGGTGAGAGAGCGGCAGCTTTTGAAACAGGCGGCCGACCATGCGGCGGATCATCGGCATGCGGGAGGCGCCGCCAACCAGCACGACATTCTCAATTTTTTCCGGGGTGAGCGTGGCGTCATTAATGGCGCGCTCAATGGGCACGCGCAGACGGCGGCGCAGGGGGCTGGAGAGCTCCTCGAACTGCTCGCGGCTGAGGCTGCCGGTTATCTCGGTGGCGTTTATGGTGGCGGTGTAGCGCGCCTCTTCCCTTGTGGAGAGCTCCTGCTTTATGGCTTCTGCCAGGCGGGTGAGGCGGGCCAGCTCGCTATTTGGCAATGTATCCGCATCAATCTCATGCAGACGAGCAAGCTCGGCGCGGACGCAGTCTCTGAAATCATTGCCGCCGAGGAAGTTATCGCCGGCGGTGGCGCGGACCTCCATGACGTTGTCGTATTTATCAAGGATGGAGACGTCCAAGGTGCCACACCCCAGATCGAATATGCGGAACTGGCTGTCTTCGACTTCGCCCAGGCCGGCAAGAGCTGCTGCGGTTGGCTCGTTGATCAGGCTATCGACCTCCAGGCCAGCGAGCTTGCCGGCGTCGATGGTGGCCTTGCGCTGGATGTCATTGAAGTAAGCCGGCACTGATATGATGGCTTTGGTGACCTCACAACCCAGATGCTGCTCGGCATCAGCTTTGAGGCTGCGCAGGAGAAAGGCCGAGAGCTCCTCGGGGCGGAATTGATAGCCATTGGCAAAGCGGGTGACTTTATCGCTGCCCATTGTGCGCTTGAAGTCGGCAATGGTGCGCTCGGGATGGGTGATGAGGCGCTCTTTGGCGGCCTCACCGACGAGGATATGCCCCTCCTCATCAACGCCAACGACAGAGGGGGTGAGGGTTTTCCCGAGGGCGTTTTTTATCAGCTCCGGGCCGTCCTCACTCCAGATCGAGATGAGAGAATTTGTGGTTCCCAGATCTATGCCGACAATTGTCATTTGGTCCCCGTGTCAATTGGCCCTCAGCGCGTGTGCTCCTGCCTAAAGCGGGATGTTATCGTGCTTTTTCCAGGGGTTTTCGACTTTCTTGTTTTTGAGCATATTGAACGCCCGGCTTACCCGGCGGCGCGTGTTATGCGGCAGGATCACTTCGTCAATATAGCCGCGCTCAGCAGCGACGAAAGGTGAGCAGAAGCGGTCTTCATAGTTTCTGGTGTGTTCAGCGATTTTATCCGCGTCGCCAAGGTCCTTGCGGTGGATGATTTCAACCGCGCCCTTGGCACCCATCACGGCGATCTCGGCGGTGGGCCAGGCATAATTCACGTCGCCGCGGATGTGCTTGGAGCTCATGACGTCATAGGCACCGCCGTAAGCTTTGCGGGTGATGATGGTAACCTTGGGTACGGTGGCCTCGGCATAGGCAAAGAGCAGCTTGGCGCCGTGTTTGATGAGGCCGCCATATTCCTGCGCTGTGCCGGGCAGGAAGCCGGGAACATCGACAAAGGTGAGCAGCGGGATGTTAAAGCAATCGCAAAAACGCACGAAGCGGGCGGCCTTGCGTGAGGCGTCGCTATCCAGCACACCGGCCAGCACCATCGGCTGATTGGCGATGACGCCCACGGTTTCGCCCTCGATGCGGGCAAAGCCGACCACGATGTTGCCGGCAAATTTCTCCTGAATTTCGAAAAAGTCCCCTTCATCGACGACCTTTTTGATCAGCTCGTGCATGTCATAGGGCTGATTGGGGTTTTCCGGGATGAGGCTATCAAGGCTCATCTCGACGCGGTCGGAGGCGTCTTTGGTTGGCAGCACCGGTACGCCGGACTGGTTGTTTGAGGGGAGGAAATCCATCAGCCGGCGCATTTGCAGCATGGCTTCAACGTCATTCTCATAGCCTTTGTCGGCGATGGAAGATTTTGTGGTGTGGATGCTGGCGCCGCCGAGTTCCTCTGCTGTGACGGTTTCGTTGGTGACGGTCTTCACCACGTCAGGGCCGGTGACGAACATGTATGAGGTGTCTTTCACCATAAAAATAAAGTCTGTCATGGCGGGGGAGTAAACATCGCCGCCGGCGCAAGGGCCCATGATGACCGAGATCTGCGGGATGACGCCGCTGGAGAGCACATTGCGCTGGAACACCTCGCCATAGCCGCCAAGGGCCGCGACGCCCTCCTGGATGCGGGCACCGCCAGCGTCAAACAGGCCAATGATCGGTGCGCGGTTGCGCAGGGCCATGTCCTGAATTTTCGTGATTTTTTGCGCATGGGCTTCAGAGAGGGAGCCGCCGAAAACGGTGAAATCCTTGGCGAAGATATAGGTGGTGCGGCCATTGATGGTGCCCCAGCCGGTGACGACGCCATCCCCGGAGATTTTATTGTCCTGCATGCCAAAGTCTGTGCAGCGATGCTCGACGTACATGTCAAACTCTTCGAAGCTGTCTTCATCAAGCAGCAGATCGATGCGCTCTCTGGCGGTGAGTTTGCCGCGTTTATGCTGGGCGTCGATGCGTTGCTGGCCACCGCCAAGGCGGGCGTTTTCTCGGCGTTTTTCAATCTCGGCGATGATGTCGTTCATGATGTCTCCAGATCAGCTTAAAACATGAATTTTCTGTCTTAGCATAAGGCGAGGGGCCGTCAAACTGTCTTGATGGCCGGTTCTGAAAAATGGTCGGGCAGTAATTGTTCAATATTCAGGTAATCAGGTGGTTTTTACGCGGGAAAGGGTGAAAAACTCGTGAGTTTTCAGGAACTCATCGCGTTTCGTGGCGCGGCGGCGGGCGGCCTCTTCATCGCTGCCCCCATTGCTCGATCTGATAGTCCTCATCTGTGTGGGCGGCGGTCCAGATGTCATCCGCGGTCCAGCCATTGGCCTCTGCTATCAACGCCAGCGGCAGAATGGCGGAACCGGTGAGGGATGTCATATTGTGCAGCGCGGTGAGGGCAAATTCGTCGTGAGGCTGGTAGAGGGCCTCGACCTTGTCGAGCTCGGCCGGGTCTTGCGTCACGTGAATGATGCCGGTTGCGGGCTGGAGCGTAATGGCGTGGGTCTGGCTGAGCCATTTGAGAAAAGGGTCCCAGTTTTGCTTTTCTCGCTCGATAAGGGAAGCCGGTTGCTCGGCGCGGTACAAGAGCATATCCGAGCCGGCGTAATTTTTGATCTCGGCGATGATTTCATCGCGCCGGGTCGCGACGCGGTCTATGGCGGTGTTGGCAAGCTTGGTGTGGACCATGGTTTCATGGTCGATATATTCCTGCTGGCTTTCCCACTCGCCGGCGATGGCTTCTGCCAGAGGGGCTGCCAGAACGCTGAAATTTTGGCGCACGGGTGTTTTGATCGGTTTGCCATCAAGCAGGATGGCGAAGCGGCCCTGCTGCTCTTCAACGGTAACGGCTTTATAGAAGCGTTTTGGTTTCGGGCGGATGGCATCGGCTTTTGCCAGATGTTTTGGGCCGACACGGCTATCGGGGCTGTCATCTGGTTTGGTATTTTTGGCGGCTTTGGGTGGGGTGTTGTCTGGCTTGGTCATTGCTTTTGTCATTCGAAATTTGGCTTGATGTGTGGCCGGTTCACTGGCGCAGTTCATGGAACACGGCTTTGATGGCGTTTGTCAGCTCATCGGCATTATTGACAATGCTGCGGGGGTGAAAGGGCGTTAGCTCCTCAGGCGGGTGGTGACCCCAGGTGACGCCGATGGCAGCGATGCCGGCATTTTCTGCCATTTCCATATCGAAGGTGGTGTCACCGATCATCACGGCGCGGTGCGGGGCGACGCCGGTTTCTGCCAAAGCCTGGGTGATCATAGCGGGGTGCGGTTTTGACGGGGCGTTGTCGGATGTCTGGATGGTGTGAAAATGACTGGTCAGGTCGTAATTGCGCAACAGCGTATTGACGCCCTTCATTGTTTTACCGGTGGCGACGCCGAGGAGGATTTCGTCACGGGCGGCGAAGTTTTTTATCAGCGCCAGCATGCCGTCAAACAATGGCTCTTCAAACCCCTGATGATCGCGCAGGTCACCATAGCGCATGCGGTAGCCTTCGCTGATCTGCATCAGCAGATCCTGCTCTGGCGGCGCGCCGAGGGCTTCGACGGCGATCGGTAAGGACAGCCCGATGATGCGGCGGATTGCGGGGCCCTCCGGTGCGGGCAGGCCCGCGTCTTCAAAGGCCATGGTCATGGCGGTGACGATGAGGCCCTCGCTATCAACAATGGTGCCGTCGCAATCAAACAATATCAAATGTGGGTCAGCCACAGGGTTTCCTTTGGTGCCTTTTTTGAAGAAAAGGGCGCGGTGCCTATCAATGTTGATGTTGTTTTAATGGCTCGCGCCCTGTTTTCCAAGGCCGTTATTCAGCGATGTGGATTGGGGGCTTATGTTATTGGCCTTCGGCATCTTCATCGGCCTGATCGTAGCGGTGGGGATCAAAGCCGAGGTTTTTCCAGCTTGCCTGCATATGGTCTGGCAGTGGGGCGTTGACATCGAGTGTGCCGCCATCGGGGTGGGGGATGGCGAGGCGGCGGGCGTGCAGGTGCAATTTGTCCTCCAGCCCCTCTATGCCCTCCCATTCATGCAGGTCAAGATATTTGGGGTCGCCAAATATCGGTGTGCCGAGCTCTGCCATATGAACGCGGAGCTGATGGGTGCGGCCGGTGACCGGCTTGAGGGAGACCCAGGCCAGCTTCTGCCCCGCCTGCTCAATGACGGAATAATAAGAATGCGAATGCTGCGCGCCCTCTGTGCCCTGCGGGACAACCTCAACCATTTCACCGCGCGTGCCGCTATGGGGGCCGGACTGCTTCTTGAGGAACGCGGAGATCTCGCCTTGATGCGGGCGCGGCACGCCGACGGTCAGGGCCCAATAGATTTTGCGGGCCGAGCGGGTGCGGAAGACGGCGCTGAGTTTGGCGGCGGCCTTGCGGGTTTTGGCGACCAGCAGCAGGCCGGATGTGTCCCTATCAAGCCGGTGGACAAGGCGGGGGCGCTCGCCGTTTTTTTGCCCAGGGAATGCAGCATGCCGTCGATATGGCGCGGTGTGCCAGAGCCGCCCTGCACGGCCAGGCCCGATGGCTTGTTAAGCACCATCAGCTGCTTGTCTTCGTGGATGATAAGGGAGCGGATGAAGTCAGCATCCTTTTGGTTGTAGCGGTGGGTGGGCTTGCTCGGCTCGCCTTCCGGCGCGGCGTTGACCGGGGGGATGCGCAGGGTCTGGCCCTCTTCGAGGCGGGCGCTCGTTTTAACGCGTTTGCCGTCAATGCGGATCTGGCCGGTGCGCAGCAGCTTTTGCAGCTTGCCAAAGCTGACGCCAGGGTAATGCTCCTTGAACCAGCGGTCGAGGCGCAGGCCGTCGTCTTTTTCTTCGATCGTGATGTGGGTGACGCCGCTCACAAAGGGGCTCCTGTAAACTGGCGGGCGATGAACAGCCCGGCGAAAAGCGCGAGGACAGTGGCGATAACTGAGGCGAGTGAATAAAGCCCGGCCAGTGTCCAGTTGCCGCGCTCGATCATGTTGACGACCTCAAGCGAAAAGGCGGAAAATGTGGTGAAACCGCCAAGAATGCCGACGGCGATGAACGTGCGCAGCTCCGGCGAGCCGGCATATCTGACGGCGAGGGTGTGGACCAGCAGCCCCATAGCGAAAGCGCCAATAATATTGACCATGAAGGTGCCGTAAGGGAAGCCGGGGCCGAGGAAGCGCAGCGCGAAAACGCCGACCAGGTAGCGCCCGCTTGCGCCGATGGCGCCTCCCATTGCGGCCAGTAGCAGTAATTTCATGTCTTTCAACGCTCCTTCAGTTGCGCTTTATAACGCGCCTTTGGTTACCCAACCAGCAACCGGCGCTGAACCGCAACGGCATCTGCTGCTGGCATCCATCCAGCGCAACCGCAAAGCCTTAACCGCGCGGCTTGTCGCGGATGAGCATATAGGCGAGGACGCGGCCGACCATCCAGCCGCCGATGACGGCGGCACCGAGGGTGACGAGGTAGACCAGTGTGTGTTGGGTCATGACGTCATCGGGGTTGGTGTAGGTGCGGCTGGCGACGAAAGCGTCAGCGGCCATGGAGCCAAAGTAGAAAACAGCGGCGGCGGCCCCGGCGATGGCACCCAGGAATTCGATTAACTCTCTCATTTGACCTCCCAAAACCAGATTTCTGATGCTTTGTCATATTTGCCATAATAGCCGGCCCAGAAGAACCAGTTGATCAGCCAGGCGGACGAGGTGCGCTTGCCGTTCCAAACGTCAATATGATCGCCCGAGGCGTGGGTTGTCTCACCGGTTCTGCGCCAGTAATCCTTGATCAGCATGATGCCGGTGCGGCCAAACAGATCGCGGTAATAGGTTTTCGGGTCACGCAGAATTTCAACCTTGCCAATGCCGGGAATGTTGGCGCGCACCAGGGCGCGGGCGAGTTCCTCAGCGCGGATATAGTGCAGCTCTTCCTTCGGATGGGCCCGGCACATGGCGAGGCCGCGCGGCATCATATTGTAGGTGACACCCGCCCCTTTGAGGGCGATGGCCATGCGGATGGCGCACTGGTTTCGGTAGGTGGGAAAGCCGCCGATGCGGCAGGGGAAGCGCTCGCTCTTGTTTAACGGATGGCTTCTCCAGAGGTCTTTAAACTTGATCATACTATCAGCCCTTAACTCGCTACGCCCAAAAGGAAACCGGCTGCTTATTGTCTCGCCGGTTATGCCATTTGCCTCACGATAGCCCTATCATAAAATGGACGGATTGCACATAACTTCGTCTTGCGGCGCAAAGGGTGGGATGCGCCCATTGCTACTGGTCTCATGCAACAGTTTGGTGGGCCTAGCTGCCTTCGCCATCGCGCCCTGCCCTGAGGCTGGCCCAATATTCCAGGCGTTTGTTGATCTCCCGCTCGAAACCGCGGGGTACGGGGGTGTAATAGCGCGGGCGGCCATCAAACTCATCGGGGAAATAGTTTTGTCCGGCAAAGCCATGCTCGGTGTCATGGTCGTAGATATAGCCATCGCCATAGCCCTGATCGGCCATCAGGCTTGTGGGCGCATTCAGGGCGTGTTTGGGCGGCCAATAGGTGCCGCTGTCACGGGCAGCATTCCGCACGGCTTTATAGGCGGTGTAGGCGTTTGATTTGGGCGCAGACGCCAGATAGATCACCGCCTGGGCAAGGGCCAACTCGCCCTCCGGGCTGCCGAGGAACAGATAGGCATCCTTGGCGGCATTGGCTTGCAGTATGGCGCTTGGGTCGGCCAGGCCAATATCTTCGACCGCCATGCGCACAAGGCGGCGGGCAATGAAGACGGGGTCTTCTCCGCCTTCAAGCATGCGCGCGAACCAGTATAACGCGGCGTCCGGGTCTGAGCCTCTAATGGATTTGTGCAAGGCGGAGATGAGGTTGTAGTGACCATCGCCAGCCTTGTCATAGGTCGGGCGGCGACGGTGAAGGATGGCGCCAAGGTCTTTTTTGGCAAGTGATGTGCCTTCATCAACGGCGAGGAAAAGCTCTTCTGCCATATTGATGATCATGCGGCCATCGCCATCGGACAGGGCGAGGAGATGGGCTCTTGCTTCATCATCCACCGGCAGCGGACGCTGCATTTCCTGCTCGGCGCGGACAAGCAATTCGTCAAGGTCGGTTTCCGTCAATCGCTCGAAGGGCAGCACCTGCGATCTGGAGAGCAGCGCGTTGTTCAGCTCAAAGGAGGGGTTCTCTGTGGTGGCGCCAATGAGGATGATGGTGCCATTCTCCATGACGGGCAGAAAGCTGTCCTGCTGGGCTTTGTTAAAGCGGTGGATTTCATCGACAAAAAGCAGCGTGCCGCGCCCTTCGCTGCGGCGCATGCGGGCCTGATCGAAGGCGGCTTTCAGATCCTTGACGCCAGAGAAGATGGCGGAGAGTTGCTCGAAGTGCAGTTCGGTCTCGTTGGCCAGCGCCTGGGCGAGGGTGGTTTTGCCGGTGCCGGGCGGGCCCCAGAGGATGAGGTTGGTGATGCGGCCTTGTGCCACCATGCGGCTTAGCAGGCCGGCCTCGCCAAGCAGGTGCTTCTGGCCGGTGATTTCGCTCAGGCTTTTAGGGCGCAGGCGGTCAGCCAGGGGGCGGGGCACATCATCGCTGAGGCCGGCTGCGTCAAATAAATCTGCCATTGTCGGGACCGCTTTGGGTTAAGGTTTTTTTTTGCGCTGACGGCGCAGGGCCGGGCACTCACTATAGGGATACTGCTGACGACTTAAAACGGCGGATCAATAGCCGCCCGGCAGCACAAGCCTGAGGATGCGTTTGCCGCGCTTGATCTCTATGCGCCAGACACGGTGCTTGACCCGCACGCGGGCAAGCAGCTCATCGACGGAGAGGATCGGCGTGTTGTTGAGGCTGATAAGCTTGTCATTGGCGCGGAAGCCAACACTGGCGGCAAAGCTGCCGGGGGCGACATCCATGATGATTACGCCTTCGACATCGTCGGCATCAATCTGCTCGGCAAGGCCCGGAGAAAGATTGGCGACATGAGCGCCGCTCAGCGGGGTGTTGCCCTTCAGGCGTCTGTCTTTCGGTGCCGGGGTGAGAGGGGCAGCGATGAGGCTGACATCTTTTACCAGGGTTTTGCCGCGCCGGGAGATGGTGATGCGGGCGCTGCCGCCTATGCCCATGGTGGCAAAGCGATAGTGAAAGGAACGCGGGTCGGCAACGGTGTGCTCACCGACTTTCAAAATAACATCACCGCTTTGCAGGTCAGCGATTTGCGCGGGACTTGCGTCATGCACATTGGTGATGAGTGCGCCGCTTGGCCTGTCCAGCCCCAGGGAATTTGCGATGTCGGATGTGACATTTTGCAACCGGGCGCCAAACCAGGGGCGCTTGACCGTTTTGCCCTCAAGTGCGGAATTGACGATTAGCTGCACCATATTGGAGGGGATGGCAAAGCCGATGCCATTTGAGCCGCCGGAGCGGGAATATATGGCGGTGTTGATGCCGACCAGCCGGCCGCTGAGATCAACCAGCGCGCCGCCGGAATTGCCGGGGTTAATGGCGGCATCCGTTTGGATGAAGGACTGGTAATCGGCGGCGCCAACTTTGGTGCGGGCAAGGGCGGAGACGATGCCGCTGGTCACTGTCTGGCCCACACCAAAGGGGTTGCCAATGGCCAAGACCAGGTCACCAACATTGAGGCCATCGGAGTTTTCCAGCTTTAGAAACGGAAATTTCAGTTTGCCGGGGTTGTCGATCTTGAGGACGGCGAGGTCAGTTTGCTCATCTGTCAGCATGATGGTGGCGCTGTATTCGCGCTTGTCCTGCAAGGCGATTTTAATCTCGCCCTGATCACCGCCCTTAATGACGTGATAGTTGGTGACGACAAGGCCATTGGGCCGCAGGATAACACCGGAGCCGAGAGAATTTTGCATGCGGCTGCGCTTGCGGTTCAGGCGCTGGCCGAAAAAGCGGCGGAAGAAAGGATCGTTCATCAAGGGTGAGGAGAATTTCTTGACGCGCTGGCGGACGTAAACATTGACAACGGCGGGGGCCGCGGCGCGCACGACGGGCGCGAAGGACAATTTGATCTCGGCGTCTGAGGACGGCACCTCAACCTTGGCGAGCTCCGCGACGGTTGCCGGGTTGGCGACGGATGGCGGCACGGCATCAGATCTTAGGCCGGTGATGACAACAGCGGCGGTTGCAATGGCCCCTAAGACTAATCCTGATGCCCGCAATTTGCCGATCTTCATGTTGTTCTCCCGAAAAGTTGTCTGGTTGCCCGGCAAGCAGCCGGGATGAGCCGGCGCTGGCCGGTGAGGGTGGTGTTTTTGTCTTAATTTGGTGTCTATTTGTGCAGTAATTTACAACGAATTTATGGTGAATGGCAGCCCCTGTCATTCCTTTTTCTGATTGGCCTTTTTCTGATTGGCCTTTTTGTGTCTGGCCTTTTTCTGCCTGGCTTAATTACTCTTGGCCTTACTATATTTGGCATTTTAGCATTTGGCCTCTTATAGCTGGCAATTTGGCTTACGGGTAGGAGACGTTGTTTTTATTTGCATTGCCTGTGATATTTGTATGCAATCACCACTAAGGGCCGATGGGAGATAATATCTCTGGTGCCGCTTGGCGAAAAGAATTTACAAACAATAAATGAAAATGGATTTAGGAGAGTGGAAGATGAAGGTTATTGCAAGGACCGCCGCGCTTTTTGGCCTGTTAACCGTGATATCTGCCGGACCGGCGCTGGCGCTTGAAGTTTCGCGCAATGTGACGATCGACAAGCCTGTCGAGGTGGTATGGGAGAAGATTGGCGGCTGGTGCGCCATCGCTGACTGGCACCCGGCCATTGTCAAATGCAATGAGACGCGTGACGATGAGAATCTGCGCCGGTTGCTGACGCTGGACGGCGGCGGTGAGATCATCGAGCGGCTGATTGGCGAGAATGAATCAAGCTACTCCTATGCGATTGAAGAGAGCCCGTTGCCGTTTAAAAATTATGAGGCGACGATTTCTGTCGAGCCGGATGAAAAAGACGATGAGAAAACCGTTGTGATCTGGACCGGCAGCTTTGACGCTGATGGCAAGCCGGATAAGGAAGTGGAAGGCATTGTGGCCGGTATTTACGAAGGTGGGCTTTCCAGCATTTCCAAGATGATGGCTGGCGAGTAACTGACCGGACGCATCATCAACGAAAGTATCAGCCGGCTCAGCGATGTGTGAGCCGGCTTTTTTTGTATTTTCAAATTGCCAGCTTTGCGCCGCTGCCTATAGTCTGGCGTCTCAATAACGGTGCGCCGAAGCGGTGCGCGCCAAAAATTCACTTATTCGCGTTTCGCGAGACTGGATATTATCCCGTGTCAGAAAATTTCAGCGTCAGCAAGCTTGGGCGGAGCGCGGTCATCGCGCTTGCCTGTGGGTCTTTGATCCTGCTTTTCTCGCTTGGCATCCGCCATGGGTTTGGCCTTTTTCTCAAACCGATCACGGTTGATCAGGGCTGGACGCGGGAATCCTTTGCCTTTGCGATCGCGCTGCAGAACCTGCTTTGGGGGGTGACGCAGCCTTTCGTTGGTGTGCTGGCGGACAAGCTCGGCGCGCCGCGCATTGTGATCATGGGTGCCCTGCTCTATGCGGCAGGCCTTTGGATCATGTCGAGCGCGGCCAATGAGCTGAGCTTTATTCTGGGTGCCGGTGTGCTGATTGGCATTGGCCTCTCCGGCACGACGTTTCCGGTGATATTTGGCACCGTCAGCCGGTTGGTGGCGCCGGAATATCGCTCGATGGCGATGGGCATTGCGACGGCTGTCGGCTCTTTCGGGCAGTTTATAATGCTGCCTGTCAGCCTTGGGCTGTTGGGCTGGTTTGACTGGCCGGGGGCTTTGGTGATCCTCTCGATGCTGGCGCTGGTGATGGTGCCGCTGGCCTTTGGCCTGCGCGAGGAGGCGCTGCCGGTGGGCGATGTTGGCACGCTGGAGGTGAGCGCATTTCAGGCGGCGAAAGACGCGCTCGCGGCGCGGGACTTCTGGCTGCTGTCTTTTGGCTTTTTCGCCTGCGGCTTTCAGGTGGTGTTTATCGCCGTGCATCTACCGGCGTTTCTGGCGGATGAAGGCCTGGCGCCGCATGTGGCGACGACCGTGCTGGCGCTGATCGGACTGATCAATATATTCGGCACCTATTACGCCGGGCTGTGGGGCGGTCGCTACCGCAAGCCGATGCTGCTGTCCTGGGTCTATCTGCTGCGCGGGTTGCTGATCGCGGCCTTTGTGCTGTTGCCGATCACCAATTACTCGGCCTATGCGTTTGGCTTTCTGATGGGGATCTTCTGGCTATCGACGGTGCCGCTGACAAACGGCACGGTGGCCTCCGTCTGGGGGGTGAAGCATATGTCGATGCTGGGCGGAATCGTATTTTTCTGGCATCAGCTTGGCTCGTTTATCGGCGGCTGGCTGGGGGGGTATCTTTATGACCGGACCGGCTCTTACGATGTGGTATGGATGCTGGCGATTGGATTTAGCCTGCTATCTGCTATACTGAACTGGCCGATTTCGGAACGCCCCGCCGGGCTGCGAGAGAAGAAAGCTGTAACATGATGGGCGAAAAGACGCTGTCTACATCGTTAAAATTTGCAATCATCCTGCTGTTTGCCGGTGTGGTTGGCGCTGCGTTTCTGCTTTATCAAACACCGGCGATGGCGTATCTGCTCAGTGAATTTCGCATCTGCTGAGGCGGCGGCAAACCATCTGCTAGTTGGCAAACAATAAAAAGCCTGCCGCTGAAACATCAGGGCAGGCTTTTTGTTTAACAATTGCGCGAAAAGCTTGTCGCTAATTTACGCTGCGGCAACCGCTTCATTCTCGTCTTCTTCAGCAACGCGATCGGCGGTCGGGCCGCTGTCTTGACCCTTGGCGTTTACGTCGCGATCGACCAGTTCGATAACTGCGATCGGTGCGTTATCGCCATAGCGGAAGCCGGCTTTGAGCACGCGGGTATAGCCGCCGGAGCGGTCTTTGTAGCGCTCAGCCAAAACATCGAACAGCTTTTTCGCCATATCTTCATCGCGGATGCGGGCGACAGCCAGGCGGCGCGAATGAAGGTTGCCGCGCTTGCCGAGGGTGATCAGGCGGTCCATGACGCGCTTCATTTCCTTGGCTTTCGGCAATGTTGTGACAATCTGCTCATGCTTGATGAGCGCCGCTGCCATATTGGCGAACATGGCTGTGCGGTGGCTTGATGTACGATTTAATTTCCGTCCCTTTTGTCCGTGACGCATGGGATGTCTCCTAACCTGGCCAGACCGCTTTGTTCGATCCGGCGTCTTTGAACTTAATAGTGATCTTCGAACCGCTTGGCGAGTTCTTCAATATTTTCTGGTGGCCAGTTTGGCACTTCCATGCCGAGATGCAGCCCCATTCCCGCCAGCACTTCCTTGATCTCGTTCAAGGATTTGCGACCGAAGTTAGGGGTGCGGAGCATTTCTGCTTCCGTCTTCTGGATCAGGTCACCGATGTAAACGATGTTGTCGTTCTTCAGGCAGTTTGCTGAGCGAACGGACAATTCGAGCTCGTCGACTTTTTTCAGCAGCGCGGCGTTAAACTCAAGCTCTGGCTGCTTGTCTTCGACAACTTCTTTTTGTGGCTCTTCGAAATTTACAAAGATGCTGAGCTGGTCCTGCAGGATGCGGGCGGCAAGCGCGATGGCATCTTCCGGGATGACAGAGCCGTCCGTGTGGATGTCGAGGATGAGTTTGTCATAATCAAGGATCTGGCCTTCGCGGGTGTTCTCCACTTTGTAGGAAACCTTGCGAACCGGGCTGTAGAGCGCGTCAACCGGGATGAGGCCGATGGGCGCGTCATCCGGGCGGTTGCGGTCTGCGGGCACGTAACCCTTGCCTGTGTCGGCGGTGAATTCCATGTGGACTGTCGCGCCTTCATCCAGGGTGCAGATGACATGCTCGGGGTTCAGCACTTCGATTTCTGAACTTGTTTCAATGTCACCGGCGCGGACAACGGCTGGGCCGGTTTTTTGCAGCACCATGCGCTTTGTGCCCTCTGAGTGGGCTTTCAGGGCGATTTCCTTAATGTTGAGGACGATGTTTGTCACATCCTCGCGCACGCCGGAAATGGAGGAGAATTCATGCAGCACGCCATCGATATGAACCGATGTGATGGCGGCACCGCGCAGGGATGAAAGAAGCACACGGCGCAGCGCGTTGCCCAGCGTCATGCCGAAGCCGCGCTCTAGCGGTTCTGCTGTCGCGGTCGCGTGGCGCTTGGGGTCGCGGCCACCCTGAATTTCCAACTTGCCTGGTTTAATAAGCTCTTGCCAATTTTTCTGGATCACGTCTCGTCACCTTTTAATCTCAAAATGCACCGCTCGTTTGTATCAAGCTCTTGTTGGCCATTTGCAGAGAGAGGATTGCCTCTATGTTTTAAAAACCCGCTCGTTTTACGGTTGGCTGTTTGCCGTTATACGCGGCGCCGCTTGCGTGGGCGGCAGCCATTGTGCGGGATGGGGGTTACATCCCGAATGGTTGTGATTTGAAAGCCGATGGACTGGAGCGCACGAAGGGCTGATTCACGGCCTGAGCCGGGGCCGGTCACTTCGACTTCCAAAGTCTTCATTCCGTGGTCCATGGCTTTTTTGCCAGCGTCTTCACCAGCCAGCTGAGCGGCATAGGGTGTTGACTTGCGTGAGCCTTTAAAGCCCATCATGCCGGCAGAACTCCAGGAAATTGCATTTCCCTGCGCATCTGTGATGGTGATTTTGGTGTTGTTGAAGCTTGCGCTGACATGGGCCACGCCAGAAGCTATGTTCTTCTTAACGCGTTTGCGAACCCGTGTTTTTTCCTGTGCCATTTACTTTCCGTCTCTATATGTTGCCGGTGCCAGCCGCCGGCTGGGTTATCGCCTGAATGAAGCGCGGCTATTTTAATTTCAGCTTATTTCTTTTTGCCTGCGATGGCCTTTGACGGGCCTTTTCTTGTGCGGGCGTTTGTGTGGGTGCGTTGACCGCGCACAGGCAGACCACGGCGATGGCGCAGGCCACGGTAGCAACCAAGATCCATCAGCCGTTTGATGTTCATGGAAATTTCCCGGCGCAGGTCGCCTTCCACCATGTAATCGCGGTCGATCGCTTCGCGAATTTGAATGACTTCGGCGTCGGAGAGCTCATTGACGCGGCGCTCTGCAGGGATTTTAACTTCCTCGCAGATTTCGCGTGCGAATTTGTGGCCGATGCCATGAATGTAAGTTAGCGCGATTACCACGCGCTTGTTTGTCGGTATATTGACACCTGCGATACGAGCCACAGTCTTCTCCTTAACGGGTGAGAGGGGATTTTGCCGCCTCTCCTGATTGTTTTAACGTCAAATTCTTATGATGCTGCAATGGCCAAAAGCCCAAGTGCTGCACCGCATTCCTGTCGGGCGCATCCTGGACAAAGGAGCCGCCACGGCCTTTTTTAAAGGTGATTCAAAGGGTTCAGGCCGGTTATGGCAAAACCCAACGGAAAGCCCTTTGCAGCGCTTTCTGCCGGAATCACACAATTCTTCCCGTGGAAAAGAGATTTTGTAAGGGTTTAACGCTTTTTCGTCAAGTCCCTAACATGTCTCCACGGAAAATTTACAGCGAAGCGAAGTTACGCGCCGCCGTCCAATACAGTTTTGATTGAGCGGGTTACATCGGCGACATCCGCCATTCCGTCAATCGTGACCAGGGCTTTCCTGGCAAAATAGTAGCCAATCAGCGGCGCTGTTTCCTTGTAATAGGCAAACAGGCGCTTGCGCAGTGTTTCTTCGTTATCGTCGGCGCGGCGGGTGAAGTTGCTGGCGCCGCAATTGTCGCATTTGCCTTCCACTTTCGGCATGCGGAATTTGTCATGATACCCTTCGCCGCATTCAGCGCAGGTGAAACGGCCGGTGATGCGCTCAACGAGTTTCTCGTCATCAACGCGCAGCTCAATAACGGCGTCGAGATTTTTGCCTTTGTTGGTCAGCAGCTCATCAAGGGCTGAGGCTTGTGGCAAAGTGCGCGGGAAACCATCGAGGATGAAGCCATCCTTGCAGTCCGGCTCGTCGATGCGGTCTGAGATAATGCCGATGACGATTTCATCGGAGACGAGACCGCCGGATTCCATAACCGCTTTGGCTTTCATGCCGATTTCTGAGCCGGCTTTCACAGCGGCGCGTAGCATATCGCCAGTTGAAAGCTGGACAAGGCCGCGTTCTTTTTCCAGCTGGCGGGCTTGTGTGCCTTTGCCTGCTCCGGGTGGTCCTAAAAGGATAATGTTCATCTGCGCCGTGCTCCCCGCAATTTAGACTTCTTGATGAGCCCTTCATATTGGTGCGCCAGAAGATGGCTTTGCACTTGCGAGACGGTGTCCATAGTGACGCTGACAACGATGAGCAGCGACGTACCGCCAAGAGCAAATGATACCGCAGTGTAGGACTGGAGATATTCCGGTAGCACACAAACAAGTGCGAGGTAAATTGCACCTACGACGGTGATGCGCGTTAGAACATAATCGATATATTCAGCGGTTTTCTTGCCGGGGCGGATGCCGGGGACGAAGCCACCATATTTCTTCAGGTTGTCCGCTGTTTCTTCCGGGTTGAAAACAATGGCGGTGTAGAAGAAGGCGAAGAAGATGATCAACGCGACATAGATGGCCAGATAAAGCGGCTGACCACGGCCCAGCATGGCGGTGACGGTCTGCATGAATTCAGAGCCGGATGAAGAGCCGAAGGCTGCAAATGTGGCGGGCAGCAGCAGCAGGCTGGACGCGAAGATCGGCGGGATAACACCGGCGGTGTTCAGCTTCAATGGCAGGTGAGAGCTGTCACCTTGCGCCATGCGGTTGCCCATTTGCCGTTTTGGATACTGGACCAGCAGGCGGCGTTGGGCGCGTTCCATGAAAACGATGACGGCGATGATGGCGACGACGCCAACCAGCAGGGCAATCAGCACTGGAGTTGACAATGTGCCACGGCGCGATAGCTCGAAGGCACTGGCAAAGGCGCCAGGCAGCTCGGCGACGATGCCGGCGAAGATGATGAGCGAGATGCCGTTGCCGATGCCGCGGGCGGTGATTTGCTCACCAAGCCACATCAGAAAGACGGTGCCGCCAACCAGGGTGATAACTGTGGTGGCGCGGAAGAACAGGCCCGGCTCCATAACGACGCCGTTTGTTGAGCCCTCAAGGCCGACGGCGATGCCATAGGCCTGCAATGCGGCCAGGATGACCGTGCCGTAGCGGGTATACTGGTTGATTTGCTTGCGGCCCTGTTCGCCATCTTTCTTAAGTTGTTCGAGATGCGGCGAGACGGTGGTGAGCAGCTGGATGATAATCGATGCCGAGATATAGGGCATGATGTTCAATGCGAAAATCGCCATACGGGAGATGGCGCCGCCTGCAAACAGGTTCAACTGGTCAAGGATGGTGCCGCCCTGGCTGCCGGTGCCCTCAAAAACTGAGCGCAGGGCGCCCAGATCAACCCCTGGAATGGGAATGTAGGTACCAAGCCGATAGACAAGGAGCGCAGCTAAGGTGAACCAGATGCGTTTTTTGAGCTCTTCCGCCTTACCAATGGCAGAAAAATTCAAATTGGCGGCTAACTGTTCGGCAGCTGAAACCATTCTCTTTTTATCCCATCTGTCCGTTTTGCCGCGCCTTAGCGGGCAATGCGGACAATTTCAGTGATTACTCTTTGTCAGCCTTTTTGGCGGCTTTTTTCCCTGGCTCTTTAGGCTCGGCCGGGGCTTTGATGTCGATTTTGCCGCCAGCTTTTTCGATGGCCTCAACAGCGGCTTTGGATGCGCCAGCTGCTTCAATGGTCAGCTTGGCTTTAAGCTCGCCCTTGGCCAGAACGCGCAGGCCGTCCTTGGCGCGGCGCAGAATGCCGGCCTCGACCAATGCAGCGTTGGTGATTGTGTCGCCTTCTTTCAGGACTTTTTCATCAACTGCTTTTTGCAGGCGACCGAGATTGATCTCGTTAAAGTCTTTTGAGAAGAGGTTGTTAAACCCGCGCTTCGGCAGGCGGCGGTGGATCGGCATTTGGCCGCCTTCAAAACCATTGATGGAGACGCCTGTGCGGGATTTTTGACCCTTAACACCACGGCCACCGGTTTTGCCCTTGCCAGAGCCGATACCACGGCCGATGCGCTTGCGCTCACGCGTGGCGCCTGGATTGTCTTTTAATTCGTTTAGTCGCATGAGGAAAATCCTTTTTGCCTCTGGCAATTCTACTTCGTTTGCGCTTGCTCATCCGGGGGGCGAAGGTCACGTCCCTACCGCTGCCGGTGCCAAGCGGATTATTACTTGTCGTCTACAATCGTGACGAGATGCGGGATGCTGTTGATCATGCCACGGATAGCCGGGGTGTCTTCCAGCTCGCGGCGTTTGTGCATCTTGGTGAGCCCAAGGCCGGTCAATGTTGCATGCTGCTTTTTGTTCTGGCGGATGCGGCTGCCGGTCTGCTCGACGGTGATTGTTTTCTTGGCCATAATCTTTGGTTCCTGAAGTTGAGAGGCTTATATGGTGGCCCGCTCAACGCTTTTCAAATTTTAAACGTCTGCCTGCAACTGGTTGTCACCAGCGCCATCACGGCGGCGGGCGACAATGTCGCTGACTTTCTTGCCGCGGCGGGCTGCGACGCCGCGCGGGCTGTCTTCTGCCTTGAGGGCATCAAATGTGGCGCGGACCATGTTGTAAGGATTTGAGCTGCCCTGTGATTTGGCAACAACATCCTGAACACCCAGGGTTTCAAAAACGGCGCGCATCGGGCCACCAGCGATGATGCCGGTACCGGGAGGCGCTGCACGAAGAAGAACCTTACCGGCGCCGTGGCGGCCTTTTACATCATGGTGCAATGTGCGGCCTTCGCGGAGCGGCACCTTGATCAGGTTGCGCTTGGCGGCTTCTGTAGCCTTGCGGATTGCTTCCGGGACTTCGCGGGCTTTACCATGGCCGAAACCGACACGGCCCTTCTGGTCGCCTACAACAACAAGCGCTGCAAAACCAAAACGACGACCGCCTTTTACCACCTTGGCAACGCGATTGATGTGAACGAGCTTGTCTACAAACTCACTGTCTTTTTCTTCCCGGTCTCTTGGGTTCCGTGCCACTTGCTCTTCCTCTCAGAAAGTGAAAATCTGGCTGTTTCTAAATGCCAGTTTTCGAAAATTTAAAACTTCAGGCCGCTATCTCTGGCAGCGTCCGCCAGGGCCTTGATGCGGCCGTGATAGATGTATCCGCCGCGGTCGAAGATAACTTCTTCTACGCCAGCCGCTTTGCCGCGCTCTGCGATCAGGCCGCCAATCTCTTCAGCGGCCTGTTTGTTGCCGCCGTTTTTGATTTTGCCCCGCAAGCTTTTTTCAATGCTTGAAGCCGAGGCAATGGTCTTGCCGGTTTTATCGCAAATGATTTGCGCATAAATATGTTGTCCAGAGCGGTGAACAGATAGTCTTGGCCGCCCATTGGCCACGCGGCGCAAGGTGCGGCGCACCCGTGCTTTGCGGCGTT
Source organism: uncultured Alphaproteobacteria bacterium (assembly GCA_942490955.1). Lineage (GTDB taxonomy): Bacteria > Pseudomonadota > Alphaproteobacteria > Rhizobiales > HXMU1428-3 > HXMU1428-3. The sequence continues at coordinate 3,530 of CALNZE010000076.1, read as the reverse complement.
CGAATGATGATTTCACAGCGCTCATGATGGTCTCTACTTCTTCTTGCCTTCCTTGCGGAAGATGTATTCTTCTTTGTATTTAATGCCTTTGCCCTTGTAAGGCTCTGGCGGGCGGTAGCTGCGGATTTCTGCCGCGACCTGGCCGACAACCTGTTTGTCGGTGCCGGAGATGACAATCTCCGTGTTGGTCGGGACTTCAACCGAGATACCTTCCGGGAAGACATATTCAACATCGTGGCTGAGGCCAAGCGACAGACCGAGGTTCTTGCCCTTCATCTGCGCGCGATAACCAACGCCATTGATCTCAAGATGTCTTTTGAAGCCTTCAGAAACACCGATGACGATATTCTCGACCAATGTGCGGGACATGCCCCACATTGAACGGGCGCGTTTGCTATTTCCAACCGGAGATACCACAACGCCTTCATCTGTAATTTCAACGGTGACGTTCTTGACCAGTGTGACCGAAAGCTCGCCCTTTGGGCCTTTCGCAGACACGGTCTGACCGTCAACCTTGACATCCACACCAGACGGGATCGCGACAGGCTTTTTCCCGATTCTTGACATGGCCTTTACCCTTCCTTAGATCGAAGCAACGTGGATTAAAATACGTTGCACAAAATTTCACCGCCAACATTGGCTTCGCGCGCGTCGTTGTCTGACATCACACCTTTGGGTGTGGACAGAATGGCGACGCCAAGCCCGTTGGCAACCATTGGTACATTGCGCACCGCGGAATAAACGCGGCGGCCCGGTGTTGAAATGCGCTTGATTGAGCGGATGACAGGATCACCATTGTGATACTTAAGCTCAATCTCGATTTCTGACTTGCCGTTGCCATAATCAACCTGCGCATAACCACGGATGAAGCCTTCTTTTTGAAGGACGTCAAGGACGTGAGCGCGAAGCTTGGATGCCGGCGTTACAACTTTATTCTTGTTGCGCATTTGCGCATTTCTAATACGGGTTAGCATATCCCCGAGTGGATCTGTCATTGTCATGAACAGGTCTCTCCTTACCAGCTTGACTTTACCATTCCGGGAATCAGACCTTGGTTGGTCAGATCCCGTAGCGCGACGCGCGATAGTTTAAGCTTTCTATAATAGCCGCGTGGGCGGCCAGTGAGTTGACACCGATTGCGCACCCGAACCTTGCTTGAATTGCGGGGCAATTCAGCCAGTTTCAACTGTGCTCTAAAACGCTCTTCAGCAGGCAAATCCTTGTTACGAGCGATCTCTTTAAGCTCGGCACGCTTTGCCGCATACTGATCAACAAGCCGCTTGCGCTTATTGTTCCGCTCGATCATTGACTTTTTTGCCATCTTGTCCTCCGTCCGCTTTTCAGGCGATTAGCTTTTCACCTGAAATGGGAAATTAAATCCTTTAAGGAGCGCGCGCGCTTCATCATCGGTTGTAGCCGATGTGCAGACGATCACGTCCATACCCCAAATCTGATCAACTTTATCATAGTCAATCTCGGGGAATACGATGTGCTCCTTGATGCCCATGGCGTAGTTGCCGCGGCCATCGAAACTTTTTGGGTTCAGACCTCTAAAGTCTTTCACCCGTGGCAGAGCGATGGTGATCATGCGATCAAGGAATTCAAACATACGCGCTTTGCGCAGTGTGACCTTGGCACCAAGTGCCATGTCTTCCCGTACCTTAAAGCCAGCGATCGATTGCGCGCCATTGTAAATACTGGTCATTGGCCAGCAATCAGTGTCAGGTCTTCATAAGCTGACTGAACTTTTTTGCGGTCATTCACGGCTTCACCAATACCCATGTTGAGAACGGCTTTTTCAAGTTTTGGGATCTGCATCGGGTTTTTATAGTTCAAATTCTTTCATCATCGCATCGCGGACCACATCGTTATAGTCAGGCCTTCAAACGGGGCTGTATAGACTAGCCTCAGCCATCGATCACTTCTCCTGAGCGCTTTGCAAAGCGCACTTTGCGGCCATCATCCAGAGTTTTATAACCAACTCGTGTTGGCTTCCCGTCTTTTGGGTCTTCAACTGCCCGAGGTTGGAGATATGGATGGGCGCTTCTTTTGATAGATAATTCCGCCCTCTTCAGATGCAGTCTGGCGCTGGTGGCGTTTGATCATGTTGACGCCATTGACAATGCGCGGCCATCTTTTCCCGGAGGAGGACTTTCAGGACTTCGCCATGCTTGCCCTTATCATTACCGGCAAGAACAACAACGCGGTCGCCTTTTTTAATCTTTAACTTAGCCATTTTTCTTTTTAGAGCCCTTCTCTAGAGCACTTCAGGCGCGAGTGAGACGATTTTCATCTGGTTTTTAGAGCGAAGCTCACGTGTCACTGGGCCAAAAATACGAGTGCCAACAGGCTCGCCTGGTTGATCAATCACCGCAGCATTGCGATCAAAGCGGATGAGGCTGCCATCCAGACGGCGCACACCTTTCGCTGTTCGCACAACAACGGCCTTCATCACCTGGCCTTTTTTAACGCGGCCATGAGGAATCGCTTCCTTGACGCAGACAACGATGGTGTCACCAGTGGAGGCGTATTTGCGTTTTGCGCCAGCCGAGCACTTTGATGCACTGAACACGGCGGGCGCCAGAATTATCCGCCACATCCAAATTAGATTGCATCTGTATCATTTTCGCTTTCCTTCATTTGGCCGCTTAGGGATTAAACCGCATGTTCGGTTTGTGCCTGTTAACTCAACTAGGTTTTAGGCGTTTAAGGATTCTTCAGCGGTTAGAACAATCCAGCGTTTGTTTTTGGAGATTGGCAGACATTCTTCAATGCGAACCTGATCACGATCTTTAAACTGGTTCGTTTCGTCGTGCGCGTGGTATTTTTTAGAACGACATACAACCTTTTTGTACAGTGGGTGTGTGAAGCGGCGTTCAACCTTTACGATGACTGTCTTATCGGTTTTGTCGCTCACTACTTCGCCCAGTAAAATTCGTTTCGGCATAGTTCCTGTTCCTCAACTCTCAAGCCGCACTTGCGCTATTTTCAGGCGCTTGCTTTTTCGTTTCTCATGTAATACTGTTTTGATCCTTGGCAATTTCGCGTCTCATCTGCCGCATTCTTGGTGTGTTTTCCAGCTGGCCAGTGGCTGCCTGAAAGCGCAGGGTGAATTGTTCTTTTTTCAGTTTCATCAGCTCATCATCGAGTTGATCTGGTGTTTTATCTCTTAGATCACTTGCCTTCATGGCAAAGAACTCCTTCAAATCCTAACATTCATCAGATACCTCGAATGCTCTGGATGCCACAGACGCTTGACAATGCGTGTCTTGATCAGCACTTCGCCGAGCACAATCGAAAGTGCTTTCGCTGTCACAACATCGAACACCGTCAATCTCGAACATGATGCGACCTGGTTTGACACGGGCAGCCCAATATTCAACGGAGCCTTGCCTTCACCATCCGAACCTCAGTTGGTTTTTTAGACACCGGCACATCCGGAAGAACTCTGATCCAGACACGTGACACGTTTCATCTGACGGGTCATCGCACGTGAAGCGGCCTCAATCTGACGAGAGTAACGCGCTCAG
>CALNZE010000075.1:0-5957 GCA_942490955.1 uncultured Alphaproteobacteria bacterium | reverse complement strand
CCCGATGGCACCATCGTGAAAAGCAATGAAAATTTCCTCGGCACCCTTGGCTATTCACAGCGGGAGGTCGTTGGCAACCATCACCGTATGTTCATGGACCCGGAAGAAGCTGCCTCCCCGGACTATAAGCAATTTTGGCAAAGCCTCGCCAACGGTGAATTCCAGTCAAACGAATATAAACGCCTTGGCAAGGGCGGGCGCGAAATCTGGATTCAGGCGACCTACAACCCGATCTTCGATCAACATGGCAAGGTCATCAGTGTCGTAAAATTTGCAACCGATATCACCGCCGCTGTTAAGGAGCGGTTCAGAAGAAACGCTTTGCAAAAAACCATCGACAGCGACCTGAGCGACATCACCGAAGCTGTCCTGAATGCCAGTTCGCAGGCCTCCGAAGCCGCCGCCGCTTCGTCGCAAACCTCACAAAATGTCCATGCTGTCGCCGGCGGCCTCGAAGAGCTAGCCGCCTCGGTCGAGGAGATTAACCAGCAGGTCTCTAACGCATTGGAAATTTCCGTCCAGGCGGTTGAGCAGGCGGACAACACCAACACCATTGTCTCCGGTCTTGCCGTCGCCGCCCAGCGCATTGGTGATGTGGTCAGCCTCATTTCTGAAATCGCCGAGCAAACAAACCTGCTGGCATTGAACGCAACCATCGAGTCCGCCCGGGCCGGTGAAGCGGGCAAAGGCTTTGCCGTCGTCGCCTCCGAGGTCAAGTCACTGGCTGGCCAGACAGCAAACGCCACTGAGGAAATTTCAAGTCAGATCGCCCAGGTCCAATCGACCACACAGGAGGCGGTTAACGCCATCAAGACCATCACGGACACAATTGGCAAAATCAACGAAATCTCCTCAATGATCTCAGCCGCTGTAGAGGAACAGTCAAACGTCACCGGCGGCATGTCAGCCAATATGAAAACAGCTGCCGAAGGCGTCAATGAAATAACCAGCGGTGTCAACGAGATCGCCCAGGCAACAGAGTTGGTCAATGTCGCCACCCAAAAAGTAAAGCAAAACTCAGCAGCTCTCGGCTAACATCTCACCAATTCAACCGGTGTCGACCCCACTGCAAAACCCCGCCCCCGGCCCTGTTGCCGGGGGCTTTTTTATACAACGAATCGGCGCCTCAAACCGTTCATTGCTTGCAAATCCCAAAGCAGAGCTGCAAAAAAACTGCCATCCCGAGAACAAATATTACAAAACGATAAGAATATTAATGCTTGCATTTTAGGCAGATCACTACCTATGGGAGAATAGGGCGGTTAAAATCGAATAAAATCATTGGTTATGTTCTATTAAAGTATGAGCTGAAGCGAAACGCTTGTTAAGACAAAATTTATATCCGTCCGACATCGTATTATTAATCGCCTTTAACCAGTCATAAGGACTCGTCATTGATGTTCCCAGCCCTAAATCAGGCAAAATCGCGCGTTGAAAAATTCGCGGCCATCAACCGGTCAGAAGCCATCCTTGAGCTAGGGCTTGATGGAACAATCTTGAACGCCAACGAAAATTTTACTGCCATTTCCGGCTTTGAGATCTCAGAGCTTGTCGGCAAGAATGAACGCATTTTGCTGGACAGCGAAACCGCCTCATCCGAAAAATATCAGAATTTGTGGCGCAGCATCACAGCCGGAGAAATCGTCCACCGCGAGGTTAAACGCAAGAATAAGAGCGGCGAGGCAATGTGGCTGCGCTCTTCTTACGCCCCGGTCCTCGATAAGAGCGGCAAGCCTTCCTCGGTCGTCCTTATCGCCAGCGATGTCACAATGCAAAAGCTGACCTATTTTAGCAATCAGGGGCAGGTCGATGCGATCAACCGCTCCAACGCGGTCATCCATTTCAAACCCGATGGAATCATCATAAAGGCCAACGAAAATTTCCTTGCGGCGCTGGGCTATTCTGATGACGAAATTGTAAGCCAGCATCACCGCATGTTTGTCGAAACCGAACTGGCAAACTCATCCGAATATAAATCATTCTGGAGCGATTTAGGCAAAGGCCAGTTTAAAGCAGGCGAGTTTAAGCGGCTCGGCAAAGGCGGCAAAGAAATCTGGATTCAGGCAACCTATAACCCGGTCTTTGACTCGTCAGGCAACGTCATGTCGGTCGTCAAATTCGCATCTGACATTACCGAGGCCGTCAACCGCCGCATGAAACAACAGGAGGTTCAGGCCTCAATCCAGGAAGATCTGGATGGCATTGTAAACGCGATTGATAACGCCACCTCACAAGCCACCGAGGCCGCCGCCGCGTCCACCCAGACAACCGGAAATGTACAGGCCGTCGCCGGCGGCCTTGAAGAGCTGGCTTCCTCGGTAAATGAGATCAATCATCAGGTCACCAACGCTCTGAACATCTCGCTGCAGGCCGTTGAGCAGGCCGACAACACAAACACCATCGTCTCCGGCCTTGCCAACGCGGCTCAAAGGATCGGTGATGTTGTCAGCCTGATCTCTGAAAATCGCCGAACAGACCAATCTTCTGGCGCTGAATGCCACCATCGAGTCGGCCCGGGCTGGCGAAGCCGGCAAAGGCTTTGCCGTCGTCGCCTCCGAAGTCAAGTCGCTGGCCGGGCAAACCGCCAAAGCCACTGAAGAGATCAGCAACCAGATTGCCCAGGTTCAATCAACAACCGATGACGCTGTCAGCGCCATCAAGTCAATCACCGAAACCATCGGCAAAATCAACGAAATTTCCTCCATGATTTCAGCTGCCGTCGAGGAGCAATCCGCTGTCACCGGCAACATGTCATCCAACATGCAAACAGCGGCAGAAGGCGTCAATGAAATCACTGGCAGCGTCAATTCCATTGCCCAGGCGACCGAAGTCGTCAGCGTTGCAACGCAAAAATGGAAAGAGAATTTCGTCGCCATGAACTGATCAACGGGCGGCGTGATGCGCTGAGGAAAGCCGCGAAGATTTACTGGGGTTTGGCGGCCGGAAATGCAGCCTTCTATTGCGCCTCTGATTTGTTATATTGGCCGACATGCAAGGCTTTGATCATCACCCGTCATTTTTGGACGAAACACAACAGCACCAGCTGCTCCAGGACGTTCAAACCGTACTGCAGCAAGCCCCGCTTTACACCCCGACAATGCCGCGCACCGGCAAGCCCTTTTCTGTCAAGGAGACAAATTGCGGCCCGCTAGGCTGGGTCAGCGACAAAAGCGGCTACCGCTATCAGCCCGCCCACCCTGTCACAGGCCAGCCCTGGCCTCCAATGCCGCCGCTGCTGCTCGAGATCTGGCGCCAGGTCGCAAGCTACGATCACCCGCCAGAAGCCGCCTTGATTAACTATTACACCCCCGATGCCCGCATGAGCCTGCACCAGGACAGCAACGAGCAGGATTTTGAGGCCCCGGTTGTCTCTGTCTCGCTGGGGCAGAGCGCAACCTTTCGTCTTGGCGGCGCAGAGCGCACCAGCCCGACCCGCTCATTCCCGCTCCATGCCGGCGATGTGATGGTGATGGGCGGCAAGGCCCGCATGTGCTTTCACGGCATTGACCGGATTTTAAAATCCCCGCCACCGGATTTATTCACAAATGCCTCGCTGCCAGTTGAAGATATGCAGCGGATCACCGGCCTTGGCCCCGGCCGCCTTAACATCACCCTCCGCCGGGTGAACAAGCCGCATAATTCCTGAAAAATCACAGCCGCTGCAGTTGCCTTCGGTAATAAACTCATGGCGGAAATTGTCATCTCTCTGTTAAAATAAACCGATATTCAGGCATCAGATTCTTGACAATCAGTGAAGCAATCATGCTGATCATAGCCGCGCACAAAAGTTGGCGTCTCATGCGCGCTAGACAACAGCCCCAGATATAAAGGCCATTACAATGCTGTTACGGGAAAAGGTTTTATCACCTGCCTCAAAGGCATCCGACCTGCCTTCAACCTGCACGCCAACAGAAACTTTGATCAAAGCCGCCACCGTGCCGCCATCTGCCATCAACGGCGGCAGCGCGCCGGTCATCGCTCTTGGCCATGACGCCGCCGGCATCATACCCGCAGCCATACCCGCAGTTGATGGCAAGGCCCACCCGCTGTCACGCCTGCGCCGCCGCGCACCCGCCGTGATCCCAAGCTATCACCGCATCGGCAATCTTGAAGTGCGGCTGGCCACACGCAAACGCGAAGTTAAAAAGGCCCAGCGGGTCCGCTACAAGGTTTTCTACAAGGAAATGTCCGCCATCCCGGATATGCAAACCAAGATGAAGCGCCGCGACATCGATTCCTACGACAAGATCTGTGATCACCTCGTCGTGGTCGATCATAGCAGCCGGTCGAGCAAAACGCCCTTTCGCCGCAAATCAAAAATCATCGGCACTTACCGCATTCTGACCGAGGAAAAAGCAACGGCCCATGGCGGTTTTTATACCGAGTCGGAATACAACCTCGCCCCCTTGCTGGCAAGAAAAGGCCCAACCCATAAATTTCTGGAACTCGGCCGCTCTTGTGTCCTCAAGCCTTACCGCAACAAACGCTCGGTGGAAATGCTCTGGCACGGCCTATGGGCTTACATTCAGGAGCAGAAGGCTGACGTCATGATCGGCTGCGCCAGCTTTGAGGGCACAGACCCCAAAGCCCACGCCCTTGCCCTCAGCTTTTTGCATCACCACGCCCGCGCCCCGGCTGACTGGCGCGTTGAAGCTCACAGCCACCACGCTGTCGATATGAACATGATACCGAAAGAAGAGATTGAGCTGAAAAAAGCAATGAAAGCCCTGCCGCCGTTGATCAAGGGCTATTTACGCCTCGGCGCATATATTGGCGATGGCGCGGTCGTCGACCAGCAGTTTGGCACCACGGACATCATGATCATCATGCCGGTCGCCGCCATCGACAAGCGTTACTTCGCCCATTTCAGCAACACCAGCAACACAAAGCCGAGCCAGCAACTGTCCGAGGCAGAGCCTGGCGATGTAAACCCGGGCGCGCCGAACCATAATCAGCCCGCCCCGCTGCCAGAGCAGGGCGTGGGCCGAAATGGCCACCGGGTATTCGAACCTTCAATCGAAATCCACTAACCCGGTTGCCATGGCCTTTGGCCAACGCATCTTAAGGCTTATCCACCGTACCCACAAAACCAAAACACCCCCCTGCACCTTGGTTGTGCAGGAGGGTGTCATTGCTGGTTTATCAGTCTAAGCGCGGCGCTTCTCAAAGGCCCTGTCCATCACCGGGGGGAGCGGGAATGGAAAAGGGCATAAATTTACGCGGCGCGCGCGGTGACCTGGTTGCAATTCACTTGGTGACAATGGGCGTAAGCAATGGCCTCAATGGCCGTTTGCCAGTTGGCCAGCCCACCGTGACCGCGCCCATAAGGGGCGTCATAAAGCTTTAGCGCTTCCTCGGCAGTGCCGCCTTGCTTGAAAAGCGAGGCGCAGATCGCCCGCGCCATTGATAAGGCCAGCTCCCATTCAACCGGGTTAATGTGATCAGGACGTGACATAAGGCTCTCCTTGCAAACAAGACGCTTATTGTTATTACGCGTTACGTTCAACCAACGGACATATGCCCGCCTCAAGGGGCCTGCGAAAATAGTGCCGGCCCCAAAAATGGTAAGGGTGGCAAGCGTTTCAGTGTCAAGTTCGTACACAACGCAATACTTAGACTGTGCACCCGTGGGGGGGTTAGCAAGACACCAGAATCGCTTGCCACTGAGATGGAACACTGATTTTCGATACGCAGAATATCAGGAAACCTTCCATCCCAAATTTCGTAAATTACAGTCAAAACATTTACTGAACTCAGCCACCAATGACTGCGGCGGTAACATTTTCGAGCCGCCCTGCCGTCCATCCAGCCCTGCCGGGTGTGAGGGGGGGGGGAAGCAAAGCCATCTGGAAACGGTACAAAATACTCATCCGTTACCAACAGGGCAGCTCGAGTAAGAGTGAAAGAGCGGGTCTGGGACCAGAGAACAGGTTCTAAATCAAGAGAGCCAAAAACAT
>CALNZE010000074.1:0-18220 GCA_942490955.1 uncultured Alphaproteobacteria bacterium | reverse complement strand
CGCTACGGATGTTTGTTCTGATACGGCGGGCGAATTCTTTTAGAACTTCATCACCCACATCATGTCCGAAGCTGTCATTCACGGATTTGAAAAAGTCGATGTCTGTCATCAGCAGCGCAAGGTTTTTGTTGCGTGAGCGGGCGTCTTCAAACAGGGTTTTCAAATGGGTTTCGAGATAGTGGCGGTTGTGCAGGCCGGTGAGCGCATCGGTCACGGCGAGTTCAACTCTAGTCTCCAGGCAATTGCGCAGATAGTCGGCGTATTTTTTGCGGCGGATCTGCGTGTTGACGCGGGCCATCATTTCATTCGCGCAGATGGGGCGGACCATATAATCGTTTACCCCCATATCCAGGCCGCGCATCAGGCGGGCCTTATCCTCCGGGTTAACGATGATCAGGATGGGCAGGTTTCTGGTGCGCTCAAGTGAGCGGACCTGGCCGCACAGGCGCAAGCCATCAACGCCTTGCAGGTCGAGGCTGATGACGAGCAAATCGAACTGCTGATCAGCGAGGCGGAAAAGTGCCTCTTGCGGGTTTGCCTCGATCACGGTTTTATGGCGACGGCTCAAGGTTTTGGACATGCGCTCGGCGGAGCGGGGCTGGTCTTCGACGATGAGGATGTTGCCCTCCCAATCAACCTCGTTGAACAGGGGTGTGTTGGGCTGGTTCAGGCCCATCTGGTTGCCGGTTTCGGCGCGCATGGTCATTTCGTCTGTCAGCATTTTCAGGCGGGCAAGGTTTTTTACGCGGGTGACAAGGGCGATGTCGTCGACAGGCTTGGTGAGGAAGTCATCGGCGCCAACTTCAAGGCCGCGCAGGCGATCCTGCGGTGTATCAAGGGCGGTGACCATGATGACGGGAATGTGCTGGGTCTCGGGGTTGTTTTTGAGATGCTGGCAGACTTCAAAGCCGTCCATGCCTGGCATCATGACATCCAGAAGGATGACATCGACACGCTCTCCCTCCAGCACTTCGAGTGCTTCCGGACCGGAATAGGCGGTGAGGATTTCAAAATATTCTGCACTTAAACGCGCTTCAAGTAGCTTAACGTTCGCCTTGATGTCGTCAACTACCAGTACTTTAGCCGTCATCTTTACTTGTCCTTGTCGTCAGTTTTTTAGTTGATCAACTGACCTATTGTCTCGAGAAAATGGCTAACCGAAATTGGTTTGGAGATGTAGCCCTCGCAACCGCCATCTCTTATCCGTTCCTCGTCACCCTTCATTGCAAACGCCGTTACAGCAACCACCGGTATGGCGGCTAATTCATCATCGTCCTTCAGCCATCTTGTGACCTCCAGGCCTGAAACCTCCGGGAGTTGAATGTCCATCAGGATCAGGTCCGGGTTATATTCTCTTGCCAGGTCCATCACGTCGTTGCCGTTCCTGGTTTGAATGGTCGTGTAGCCATGGGCATCGAGCAAATCATGAAACAGCTTCATATTCAGTTCGTTGTCTTCAACGATTAAGATTGTCTTTGACATAACCGCTACTGAGGCCTTCCAACTTTATTATTGCCTTTGCCATTCAAAGCTTGTGATAACCAGCTACCTGCCGCTTTACAACGCAAACTCCACCAGCAGGATACATTAGCCTTAAACATGTAAAATAAACGTTTAATTCAGGCCATTTTTACGTTTAACTCGCGAGGCGGCGCTGCGATGAAGGGGAGTGACTCTGTGGCTCAAATGGACAAAATCAACCACAAGGAAGCGGCATTTATTGCCATAAAATCCCTGGCTTATATATCCCAATCCCCAGATGAGCTTATCAAATTTCTCAACGTTACCGGCCTTGCCCCGGCTGATGTCATCCGCCTGCGGGAGAATATGCGCTTTCTGGGTGGTGTGCTCGACTTTTTATCGAACGATCAGAGCCTGTTGCTGGCTTTTTGCAGTCATGAAGATTTTAGCCCGGCGCAGATTGAAAATGCACGGGTTAAATTATCCGGCCCGATCGAATGAGTGGCAGCGGGCCTATTCGCATTGGCGTTGACCTTGGCGGTACCAAGCTGCTGGTTGAGGCGCTGGATGTTGAGGGGCAGGTGGTCGCCTCGCGCCTGACGGCGACACCGCGCCATGATTATGAGGCGACGCTTGCCGCCATTACCGAACTTGTGGGTGAGGTTGAAGGTGAGCTTGGCGACAAGGCGCCGGTGGGCATTGGCATCCCCGGCTCCATTTGCCCGGCAAATGGGCTTGTCCAAAACGCCAATAGTGTTTGGCTGAATGGGCAGCCCTTTCAGCAAGACATCTGCCGCCACCTGGACAGGGACGTGCGGGTGGCCAACGACGCGAATTGCTTTGTATTGTCTGAAGCGTTGGATGGTGCCGGTGTGGGGGCGGCCTCGGTGTTTGGGGTGATTATGGGAACCGGCATCGGCGGCGGGCTGGTGGTTGATGAGCGGCTGATTGACGGGCCGCGCGGCATTGGCGGTGAGTGGGGGCATTGCGGCCTGCCCTTTCCCTCCGCTGATGAGGTTTCGGGCGCGCCGGAATGCTGGTGCGGGCGTCGGGGTTGCCTTGAATCCTGGATATCCGGGCCGGCGCTGGTGGCGCGGTTCAACAAAAGCGCGGGGATGAATGTTTTGCGCGTGGAGGATATTACGGCGCTGGCCGCTGAGGGAGATGCCGTGGCCTCAATGACGCTTCTTGCCCATACGGACCGTGTGGCGCGGGGGCTGGCGATGGTGGTGAATGTTTTTGACCCGGAAGTGATTGTGCTGGGCGGCGGGCTATCCGAATTAGATCATCTTTACGGGCAACTGCCGGATTTAATGCGGCCGCATATATTCTCTGATGCGCCAGCTGTCGATATCCGCCGGCCGAAATATGGCGCAACCAGCGGTGTGCGCGGCGCGGCGCGGCTATGGCCGCTGTCGCCATAGCCGCTTTGACGAAAACGCTCTGCTGCTATTGGCAGTCTTCGTTGGTGTCCGGCAGGAAGTCGATTTTCGTCAATTCGCCGTCGAGGGCGAAATCACCGTAATCGACAAGCAGGCTACGGCTAACGCCATTGGCATACAGGCGGAAGGAAATTTCATAATCCGGAAGCAGGTCCTGTTTGACGCTCTTCTTCTTATCGTAGAAGGAAATTGAAACTGGCCAGGAGGCGACGCCCTTCAGCTTGTCGAGATTTTTAATGTCACTCTTTTCAACGGATTGATCGGACTCCATCGGCTTGCCGATGATGGCGGTGGTGTCATAAAGGGTGTTGCCGTTTTCAGAGCCGTCATAGATGGGGGCGTTGACGATCTTCTTGCCCTTCAAGGCTTCTTCAATGACGTAGATTGTGTGCTCAGTCGGGAAATAGGTTTTCTCGGTGAAATTGGCTTTGGCCTTTTCCGGGCTGTCGATTTTCACGGAAAGGCTCTTGCCTTCATCATCGGCCTCGGCATTGCCAACGGTGGTTTTGGCCAGCTTCTGGTTGAAATATTGGCTGGTGTTGAAGCGAAAGCGCTTGGCGTCGCCGCCTTCCCAGCTAGAGGAGCGCACATCGGTGACGTTGGTGACGCCTTTGTTATCCAGCACGGAGAGGATGAAGCGCATATTGACCAGATAGCCGTCACATTTTGAGCCGGAGACCTCGAACACCATGCGGCCGTTGGCATCGGAGATGTTGGCGGCGGAGAGGCTGTTTTTAAGGGAGAGGTCATAAATGGCGCGATGCGGCGTGACGTGATTGACGGATTGCTCCGGCACGTTGACCGCAAGGGCGCTGCCAGGGGCTGTGATGGTCAGGGCGCTGGCGAGACCGGCGGCACAGAGGGTCGCGGACGCCAATGCCTTGATCCGGCTGGTGGAGGTTTTGGTTGTGGCGTGAATGTCGGGGGGGCAGATGGTTGGCATGTAAACTATCCTGTGTTTGTTTGATCTGGCCGGTTGCCTATGGAGCCGCTTGTCTGTGGTGCCGTTAGTCTGGGTACGGTCTGTTTGTGTACGGCCTGGGTACAGCCAAGGGTGTTTATTGCTTCCTTGAGGCAATGGCGGCGCTTGATCCGACCCTCTATCAGAGGTTTTAGTGTGGAGCTCGATTATCGACCTTTATTTTACGACCTTTCGATCAAGACGGTAGGCGGCTGGCTGAAACTGGGGGGAGACTATTGAATACCGCTGGTGCCTGATCCGTTCGTAAGTTGATATGGTGCAGTGTCACCATGGTATGTTTTGCTTCCTATCTATTCAATTCTTTTCTATGGCTTTAAGATGACGAATAATTAATTTAATTCTCACTTCGACAGGGCTTTATTTTATGAGTTCACCTATTCTGGAACGGCTTGATTCACTTGGTATAACCCTCGATGCGCCGCCGGCTGCGGTTGCAAATTATGTCCCCCATATCCTTGATGGCAAGATGCTGACGATATCGGGGCAGATCCCCATTCGCGATGGCGATGTTGTTTACAAGGGCAAGCTTGGCGCGGAGGTTGACCTTGAGGCGGGACAGGAGGCGGCCAAATTATGCGCCATCAATATTCTCACGCAGGTGCAGGCGGCGATCGGCGATCTCGAGCGGATTGAGCGGTTGGTGCGGCTTGGCGGCTTTGTTGCGGCGGCGCCTGATTTCTATGATCACGCGCTGGTGGTCAACGGCGCCTCTGACTTTATGGTTGATGTGCTGGGGGACCGGGGCAAGCATTGCCGCGCCGCGGTTGGGTGCAGCAGCCTGCCGCTGAATAGCGCCGTTGAGGTTGAGGCGCTGTTCCGGGTTAGCTCGTGGACGTAAAGCCGCTGCTGGATGTTGTTGGCTATGCCCATCGTGGTTTGCATGGCGGCGCGGGCGGTCCTGTCGAGAATAGCGCAAGTGCCATCCAGGCGGCGGCGACGGCCGGTGTCGGGATTGAATTCGATGTGCAGATGAGCGCGGATGATGTGCCCTTTGTTTTTCATGACGAGACTTTGCAGCGCCTTGCGGGACGGGCAGAGGATGTGGGCGAGATGGCCGCAGACCGTCTTGCAGGGGTGAAGCTGACCAATAGCGACGATGGGATCATGACGCTGGCAGACTGCCTGGCGCTGGTGGATGGCCGGGTGCCTTTGCTAATTGAGATTAAGAGCCGCTGGGGGCAGGTGCCATTTAATGGCGCGGCCATATGCCGGGCGCTGCAGAGCTATCGCGGCCCGGCGGGGGTGATGTCGTTTGATCCGGCCATCATAGAGGCGATGCAAGCGGCGGGGTGCGCCCTGCCTTGCGGGTTGGTCACGGCGGCGACGCCTCATGCAGGATGGCCTGCAGACGGAAAAGCGCTGGCAGCTGATGTGCCGCCATTGCGGCGTGAGGAGCAGTTTGCCAGAGCCCGCGAAATTGGTGCGGCCTTTCTGGCACATGATGTGGAGGATCTTGAAGCGGGGCATGTAGGAGAGGTTGCGGCGGCCATTGGGGTGCCGCTTTTTTCATGGACAGTCAGAACAGCGGCGGACCTCATGGCGGCAAAAAGCGCTAATGCGATGCCAATTTTTGAGGGGCCGGAGGCCGCCGGGCTGTTGTTGCCATTGGTTCATCAGGATTTATGACCGAACGTTTGATTATCAGAACCATGCATTCGCTAAAGAGCATCCCGGCCGAAGTCTGGGATGGGTTGGCGAACCCGCCAGATGCTGCCTATGACCCCTTCTTGTCGCATGCGTTTTTTCTGGCGCTGGAGACCAGCGGCTCGGCGATTGATGAGACCGGGTGGACGCCGATGCATCTTGTGGCGGAGGACGAGGCCGGGGTGGTGCTTGGAATTTTGCCGCTTTACAGCAAGACGCACAGCAAGGGTGAGTATGTTTTCGACCAGGGCTGGGCGCAGGGCTTCATGATGGCGGGCGGGCGCTATTACCCTAAATTGCTGAGCGCGGTGCCCTTTACGCCGGTGACCGGGCGGCGCTTTCTGGTGGGTGATGGGCCGGACGCTGGTGAGGTTATGGCCGCGCTGATTGAAGGCGCGGTGCATCTGGTGGAAACGGCTGGGTTATCGTCTCTCCATATCAATTTTATTGAAAGCGATGCCACCGGGGTGCTGGAAGCCCGTGATTTTCTGATCCGCGAGGACCGGCAGTTTCACTGGGAGGATGATGGCTATGGCGATTTTGATGGCTTCCTGGAAAGCCTGCAGTCGCGTAAGCGCAAGTCGATCCGCCGGGAGCGGCGCCGGGCGCTGGAGGCGGGAATCGAGGTGGACTGGATCGAGGGCGCGGCGATTACGCCAGCGCATTGGGAGACTTTCTTCGCCTTTTACATCGATACGGGCGCGCGAAAATGGGGGCATCCTTATTTAACCGAAGGGTTCTTTGAGCAGATTGGCGCGGCGATGGGCGATGACATTGTGCTGATCATGGCGCGGCGGGACGGGCAGCACATTGCCGGCGCGTTGAACCTGAAAGGGTCCGAGACGCTCTATGGGCGCTATTGGGGGGCGCTGGAGCATCATGATTTTCTGCATTTTGAGATCTGCTATTATCAGGCGATTGATTATGCGCTGGCGCATGGGCTGACCCGTGTGGAAGCGGGGGCGCAAGGGGAGCATAAGCTGTTTCGTGGCTATAGCCCGAAGAAGACTTTATCTGCCCACTATATTACCCACCCTGGTTTGCGGCGAGCGGTGGCGGAGTATCTTGAAGATGAAACCCAGTTTCAGGAATTGCATGATGACAGCATGAAGCGGCATCTGCCTTTTCGACGGGAAGATTAGAAAAAGGACGATTATACAATGGCTTACGACCCGGATAATATATTCGCGAAAATTATGCGGGGGGAGATTCCCTGTCATAAAATCTATGAAGATGATGACACGCTGGCCTTCATGGATGTGATGCCGCAAACAGAAGGGCATGCGCTGGTGGTGCCGAAGTTGCCGTCTGAGAATTTGCTGACCGCACCGGCGGAGAGCCTTGGGCCGCTCATCGCAACCGTGCAAAAAATTGCCCAGGCGGCGATGAAAGGCTTTGGTGCCGATGGGGTGGCGGTGCATCAGTTTAATAATGGGGCGGCCGGGCAGACGGTGTATCACACGCATTTTCATGTTCTACCGCGCTTTGAAGGGGTCGCGCTCAAGCCGCATAGCGGTGAAATGGCGGAGCCAGAAGTGCTCGTGGCGGCGGCAGAAAAATACCGCGGCGTGCTGTAGAGCGGCGGAAAAATGGGCGCCTGATTTTGCATCAAGCCAGCGCTCAGGTGAAATTTGCCAATATCAAGAACAGCGCGACACCACCGGCGATGGCCGGCAGAATGCGCCGACCGACGGCGAAATAAAAGCCGGTCGATGCCGCAAGGGCTGCGAAGCGTAACCAGAGTGGCATAACGGCCAAATCCTCTGGCGGGGAGACAAGCAGGCGGACGACGAGGGCGGCGATCAGCGCGGTGGAGACAGCCCGGGCCCATTTGATCACCTCATGGTCTTCGTCCATGTTGCTGGTCAAGGCGACGCCGAGCCAGCGCCAGGGCTCTGTGGCAATAAACCCCAGCAGAATGATGAGCAGGATGGGCAGATGATCTGTCACTCGCCATATCCTTTATCCTGGGTATCAGCTTTGCGGGCGGTGTCGTTTTTGCGGCGCCCAAGGAAGTAGGCGGCTGTACCGCCGATGAGGCCGCCACCAACCAGAGCCAAATCAGGTGCGAAATGCATGAGCGGTATGGCGAGGGTTGTTCCAAAGAGGAAAGCGAGCTTGTCGGCCTGAACGCGGGCGGTGTTGAATAGGGAGAGGAAGAAGTAGACCGGCGTGACCAGCAAGGCGGCGGCAAGCAGCGTTGGCGGGAGAAGGTGGGCGGCATAGAAGCCAATGATGGTGGTGAAGCTGGTGAGAATGACCAGGCAGAAACAGAGGCCGACAAAAAACGGCGGGCGATCATCTCTTGGTAAAGTTCGCAGGCTTTCCTGGGATTGCAGCCAGATGGTGACGGAATTGAAATGGCAGAGTGCGTAGAGTTGCCAATGCGGTGTTTTGCTCCCCCTTAACACGGGGACCAGAGACATTGTCATTGGCAGCAGGCGCACGGCTGTGAGGGAGGCGGCGATGGTTGCGGCAACGATGCTGCTGCCTCTTGAGAGCTCGTCGATCAAAATGATCTGGCTGGGGATGGCGAAGGTTGAGATGGTCAGGCCGAGGCCGATGAGAAGCGGGTAGTTGAGTGAGCCGAGGAAGGTGCCGAAGGCGAAAAACGTGACCATGAGAATGAGGCCGGGCGGGCCCAGCGCTGCCCTGGCGCCCTGCATGAACACTGGCTTTTTCATTTTTTCGGCGGGTCCTTAATTGTGCGGTTGGGCGGTGCAGCGCGGGCGCGAAGTGGCTGGAACTTATGACATTTTATTATAGGGGGAAATGCTCTGCCTTCGGAAGGGGCGGGGTCAATAAAAAACGCGGCCCCGAGGGCCGCGCTTTTTCAATTTGGTGATGGGCGGGCGTTACTCCGGCTTTGTGCCACCCGAAGATTTGCTGCCAGCTGCGGGCTTGCGCCGAGAGGGCACCGATTTTTTCGGTGCGTCATCGGCCCCGACTTTGGCTTTGGCCTTGGCTTTTGCTTTGGCTTTTTTCTTGACTGGTTTTGCCACCGGTTTTGGCTCGATGTACGTAAAGTCGAGGGATTTTTCCTCGCCTTTGCCGCGGACAAACACTTCAACAGTGCCGCCTTTTTCCAGCTTACCGAACAGCAACTCTTCCGCCAGTGGCTTCTTGATATATTCCTGAATGACGCGGGCAAGTGGCCGGGCGCCATATTTGGGATCGAATCCTTTTTTGGCCAGCCATTGCTTGGCGTCTTCTGTCAGGTCGATGGCGACAGAGCGGTCTGCCAACTGGGCTTCCAGCTCGAAGATAAACTTGTCGACAACCTTGGTGATTGTATCCGTTGTCAGGCTGGCGAAGGGGATGATCGCATCGAGCCGGTTGCGGAATTCGGGGCTGAAGATGCGGTTAAGTGCCTCTTCATCGTCGCCGGTGCGCTCGGAGCGGTTAAAGCCGATGGCGGCTTTGGCCAGATCCGCCGCGCCGGCGTTTGAGGTCATGACCAGGATGACGTTGCGGAAATCAACTGATTTGCCGTTATGGTCTGTCAGCTTGCCATGGTCCATCACCTGCAACAGGATATTAAAGATATCCGGATGGGCTTTTTCAATCTCGTCGAGCAGCAGAACGCTGTGCGGGTTTTGATCGACGCCATCGGTCAGCATGCCGCCCTGGTCGAAGCCGACATAGCCGGGAGGCGCGCCGATGAGGCGGGAGACCGCGTGCTTTTCCATATACTCAGACATATCAAAGCGCAGAATGGGCATGCCCATTGTGTCCGCCAGTTGGCGGGCGACTTCGGTTTTACCGACGCCGGTCGGGCCGGAGAAGAGGTAGCAGCCGATCGGTTTGTCAGGCTGGCGGAGGCCCGCGCGTGAGAGCTTGATGGCTGAGGACAAGGCGACAATGGCCCGGTCCTGGCCGTAGACGACCTGTTTCAGGTCGCGCTCAAGATTGCGCAGCACTTCAGAATCCGACTTCGATACGGTTTTCGGCGGGATGCGGGCCATGGTGGCGATGGTTGTCTCCACCTCTTTGACGCCGATGGTCTTGCGCCGGCGTGAAGGCGGCAACAGCATCTGGGATGCGCCTGTTTCATCGATGACATCAATGGCTTTGTCGGGCAGCTTTTTATCGTGCAGATATTTGACAGAGAGATCCACAGCGGATTGCAGCGCACCGACAGTGTATTTGATGTTGTGATGCTTTTCGTAATAAGGCTTCAACCCGTGCAGGATCTTGACGGTATCCTCCGGGGATGGCTCTGAAATGTCGATTTTTTGAAAGCGGCGGACCATGGCCCGGTCTTTTTCAAAATAATTGCGGAACTCTTTGTAGGTCGTTGAGCCGATGCATTTTACAGCGCCGTTGGCGAGGGCCGGTTTCAGCAGGTTTGACGCATCCATCGCGCCGCCGGAAGTGGCACCGGCGCCGATGATGGTGTGGATTTCGTCAATGAAGATGACGGCGCCGGGGGTGCGCTCGATCTCGCGGATTACGGATTTGAGCCGTTCTTCAAAGTCGCCGCGGTAACGGGTGCCGGCAAGCAGCGCGCCCATATCAAGCTGGAAGATGATCGCATCACTGAGAACCTCAGGCACTTCGCCATTGACGATGCGGCGGGCAAGCCCCTCTGCGATGGCGGTTTTGCCGACGCCCGGTTCACCAACGAATAGCGGGTTGTTCTTCTGCCGGCGGCAGAGAATCTGGATGGTGCGGTTGACCTCGTTTTCGCGGCCGATGAGCGGATCGATGCGGCCTTCGCGGGCCTTTTTATTGAGGTTGATGCAGAAATTATCGAGGACGTCAGGCTCCCTGGAGCTGTCGTCACCATTTTCGACGGTTGCTGCGTCTTCATCGACGCCTCTGGCGGCGCGGGCCTCTGACATATCGCCGCGTTTGGCGACACCGTGGCTAATATAGTTGACCGCATCAAAGCGTGTCATGTCCTGCTCGAGGAGGAAATAGGCGGCATGGCTCTCACGCTCGGCAAAGATGGCGACGAGCACATTGGCGCCGGTGACTTCCTCGCGGCCTGAAGACTGCACGTGGATCAGCGCGCGCTGAACAACACGCTGGAAGCCGGTTGTTGGCTGCGCATCTTCCAGATCAGGGACGACGAGGCCATCGAGTTCAACGTCTATATAATGGAGGAGCTGTTTGCGGAGCGTGTCGAGATTGACGCCGCAAGCCTGCATGACGGCTGAGGCGTCTTTGTCATCGACAAGGGACAGGAGGAGATGCTCAAGGGTGGCAAATTCCTGGCGACGTTCGCTCGCATATTCCAGAGCACGATGGATGGCTTCTTCTAGGCTCTCAGTGAATGATGGCATGGAACGTTACTCCTTCTCCATAGTGCATTGTAAGGGGTGTTGGTGTTCTTTGGCAAACAACATGACCTGCGTTACTTTGGTTTCGGCCACTTCATAGGTAAAAACGCCACACACGCCGACCCCGCGATGATGCACATGAAGCATAATTTTCTCCGCTTCCTGACGAGACTTGCTGAAAAAGCGCTCTAAAATATGGACGACGAACTCCATTGGTGTGTAATCGTCATTTAATAACAGGACCTTGTAGAGGTTCGGCTTCTTGGTTTTTTCCTTAACCTTTTCTGAAAGGCCGGTTCCGGAAATACCGCCGTTTTCGTTGTCATCCTCATCATTGGCTAAAATGGGGAGGATGCCGTTATATTTGCCCCTTGAGTCTCTCATAATCGAATTAATAAAACTTACGCTCTGCATTGTCTGGCTCTGCTGTACGGCCCCTTGAGGGCGGACGGATTGGCCGGTGGCTGTTCGAACTGGCGCGGTGCGCCTTATGTTATCACCTAGGTACTGGTTAAGTCTGACCTCTCTTAAGTCTGTCATAGATTCTTAAAAATGCCGACCGATTTTCACCAGTTGATTTCCAATATATTTAACACAGGATAACTTCTCACCTTTTGGGGCGCAATTGCTGTTGCTTTTACTTTGGCGATTTCCTGGTCCCGAATATTTTGTCCTTGCAGATGCCGTGCCATTGCTGGCCGTGTCCCTTTGGCCATCTCGTCTCCTGGGAGAATGGCCGTCGTTTTTCGTCTGCTTTAAATAAATAGGGCGGTGAAACGGTATTTTAAGGGCGGGCGTTAATTTTTTTAACCTTGTGATGGGCAACGCTCTTTCCGTGCCGACCTGCGGCTGTGGCGGGCGGATTGCGCAATTTTTGTGCAGGGGTATCCTCTGCTTTGCTGTTGCCTTGGTATTGTGGGCGAGGATGGGTGGGGGGAATATTGTGGATTATCGGCTGAGGCGTGGGGCGCTGTTTGCGCTGAAAGGCGAATCGATTCAATTTTAATTAAATCTGATTTTTAGGTTTAACGTTTCCCTAAACCATTCCCGTTAACGTGGATGGTGACTGGCGCAGGGCACCGAATTTGCTGGCCGAACACCTAAATCGGTCACTTCTCCAACTGCCAAATTCATGCCCTAAAGTGATGTTCTGCTTCATAGCTGAGGACAACCACTCGCCAAAAAATGCAAATTTCTCCTGGTTTTTTCCAGGGAGCCAGATCGGTCGCTTGGCCTATTCTAATGTGCTACCCGATCCCATTGAGACCTTACCGAATACGGGCGTATTCGCGTTGTCTCCATGCTCACATAAGGGGCTCTCTCCTGGTTTATGACTGCAGGTTGTTTGTTAGTGGCAGGAATTTTTAAAAAGAGACAAACATGCGAACATTTATGTATCGACGAGCCGGGCATCTTCTGTCTGGTGTTATTCTCACTTTGACTTTCATGACAGTTTCAGTAGCGGGCGTGCAGGCGGCACCAAAATCAGCCGCCATGGCGATTGACGCTCATACGGGCAAAATTCTCTATTCTCGCAATATCGACAAACCGCATCATCCGGCATCGCTGACAAAAGTGATGACGCTGTACATGCTGTTTGAATTTTTGCAGGCTGGGCGGCTTAATCTTGATTCCAAGCTGGTTGTAACGGAGCATGCGGCGGCGCAGGCGCCTTCCAAACTCGGCTTGAAGGTTGGCGCGACGATCCGTGTTGAAGATGCGATCCGCGCGATGATCACCAAGAGCGCGAATGATGTTTCCGTCACGGTGGCGGAAAATCTAGCGGGTTCCGAGTGGAAATTTGCACAGTTGATGACCTGGAAAGCCCGCAAGATGGGCATGAGCCGGACGACCTTTATGAATGCCTCTGGCCTGCCGAATGCGAAGCACACATCCACGGCCAGGGATATGGTTACGCTGGCCCAGCGCATGCAACAGGATTTTCCGCAATATTACGGCTTCTTTTCAACCAAGCGGTTTGCTTATAACGGCAAGCGCTATAAGAATTACAACCGCCTGCTTTTTCGCATGAAGGGCGTTGATGGCATCAAAACCGGCTATACGCGGGCCTCTGGCTTTAACCTGACATCTTCCGTATGGCAGGGGCGCAAGCATGTTGTGGCTGTTGTGCTTGGCGGGCGGACCTCGCGCAAGCGGGATAATTACATGATCGGCCTACTAAAACGCTCACTGCGCAAGGCATCAAACGGCGCACCGAAGCGGCATGTTGCGATCGCGCGGCGGCCAAAGCCCTGGAAGAATCCTGACAAGGCCCCCGTTGTTGCGAAAAAGCCCGTTGTTGCTGCAAAGCCGGTTGTTGCTGAAAAGAAAGTGACGAAGGCAATTGTTGTTGCGTCGGCGACGCAAAAGGCGCCAGAGCGCATCCAAAAACTTGGTGCGGCTTTGCCGGCTGAGGGGCCTTATCATATTCAGATTGGCGCTTTTGGCTCTGAGATGGATGCGGAGCGGCGGCTGCGCTCGATCGGCTCCACTGCGGGATCTCTGCTTGCCGGGCATAAGAGCTTCACCATGGCAGTGCCGGACGCAAAAATCTTCCGCGCGCGGTTCGCCGGGTTTAGCCAGCAGCAAGCGCGGCGCACCTGCGCTCTGCTGAAAAAGAAATCAATAGATTGTCTGGCGGTTGCGGCTGACTAGGTGTTCTGACACCAGCTGAATTTTCTCAACAAAAAGAGACCCGCTCCTGAGACATCAGGAGCGGGTCTCTTTTTTTTGCTTTGCGGTTGGTGCGATTTAGTTGCGGTGAGCCAGGAGGAGGTCTTTGGCCATGTTGATTTTGGCGGCCAGGAAGGGCGAGCCGCCCTGGTCGGGGTGGAATTTCTTCATCAGGCGGCGGTGAGCCTGCTTGATGGTGGCATCGTCTGCTGAGTTGGTCAGGCCGAGGATGGTGAGCGCATCGCGGGGGTGGAGCTTGCCTGATGAGGCGGACGAAGTGGTTGAGGTGATGGCGCTGTTGCCGGACTTTTTGCGCCACTCAGGGTGGGCCATGTCGAGATAGGCAATGAGGAGCTGTTCGCTTTCCTTGTCGGTTGAGCGGTAGCGGGCGAGCAGGTTTATCAGATCGGCTTCGCTGAGGCGGGCAAGCTGCTTGCCAGCAAGCGGGCCATTGCGCACCTGGCCGGTTATGGCGCCTGTCTCTCCATTCAGGAAAATGGCAAGGCCGGGCGCGGCAATTGTCGGCTGGCCGATGGGGGCGTTGAATCTATCTTGCCCCCTGCCCCGGCCTCTCATGCGCGGGCGCAGGGTTGCCTCACCTTTAAGGAGCAGATAGGCGATAATTGCGGCCGGGATGGCCACGGCTATCAACCCGCGGATCATTGCAAGGGCCGCGCAAATGGCAAGGAATATGCCGAGGGGCTTCTTGCCAAATCTGAAATAGATATATGCGGTGATAACGCTGAGGGCGAGGACATAGTGCATGTTTTGCCGTCCCTTTGCCGGGCTGCGGTGTGGGCCCTGTCATCACCGGCTTTCATCATGACCTTTAATGACTTACGGGCTTTTTCCTGATATTGCATCATTCTGCGGTTATTGAATTTCTCATTTTTTCACTGGAGCTCATCATGGACCATCAGATGTCAAATGTCAGCACTGTTGATGCGCTGCGCGGTGAAATAGCGGCGCTGAGATCGGCGGGGAAAACAATTGCCTTTGTGCCGACCATGGGGGCGCTGCATGAGGGGCATTTGTCGCTGATAAATTCGGGGCGCTCACACGCGGATGTGGTTGTCTGCTCGATTTTTGTGAACCCGACGCAGTTCGGCGAGGGGGAAGATCTGGATGCCTACCCCCGGACGCTGGAGGCGGACCTCGAGGCTTTGAAGCGGGCGGAATGTGACCTGGTTTTCACCCCTTGCGTTGAGGAGATGTACCCGGCGAACTATTCCACGCGGATTGTGGTGGGCGGCGTCAGTGAGGGGCTGTGCGGGGCGGAGCGGCCGGGTCATTTTGAGGGCATGGCGACGGTGGTCGCCAAGCTGTTGATGATGGTGCAGCCGGATATGGCGATTTTTGGCGAGAAGGATTATCAGCAGCTCATGGTGGTGCGGCGGATGGTCAACGACCTGGACATGCCGATTGAGATCATCGGCGCGCCAACGCAACGGGCGCCGGATGGGCTGGCGCTTTCATCCCGCAATGAATATCTCTCCACCGAGCGGCGGGCCATTGCGCCGAAGCTTTATGAGGTGCTGTCTGATCTGGCGAGGGAGCTGAGCTGCGGCGAAGAGGCGGCACCGTTGATCACCAAAGCTTCAGGCCGGTTGGTCGATTATGGCTTTGAGGTTGAATATGTCGAGCTGCGCTCCGCCGAGACGCTGGCACCGGTGGTGCGGGCCGGCAATGATGGGCCGACACGGCTGCTGGCAGCGGTGCGGCTCGGGGCAACGCGGTTGATCGATAATATTGCTGTTTAACAGGGCTTTTTGCGGCGGCAGGGGCGGCCAAATAAAAAGGGCTGACACTTATAACAGGATAAGCATCAGCCCTTAAGTATGATGTTATATGAACGAATACGCAGTTCACATGACATTAGTGATGTACATTACGCATTACTATATATGGGTACATTTTCTATACGTTCTATGACGTATAAGTACGCATTACGACGTACCGCTTCCCAGTATATGGCAAGGGCCGCGACCGGGCAAGGCTGATACTGCCAGCGAGTGGTGAAGCTTTTATAAATCCCCACAGTTTTTTGATTGCGGCCTGATTGTCCTTTATGGGCGATTTTGGTGTTTTGGCGCGCCTTAAAGCATTTGATGAGATGTTAGGGGGATGTCATTTTCGCGGGAAAAGGCGATCAAGACTGTTTGAGGCGGCGCCTGTGAGGGGGAATACAGGAGGGGGATGCCGCAACTCAAACAGTCTCTTTAAAGGTATGTTAGGTACTGCTCGTAACAGTATGAACTAATTCGCCTTTTGATCTCCCAATGGCGTAAAGCCAGAGAGGGAACATAGCGTATGACCTGACCGGGGGCTTGGCCCTGAAGGGGGACTTGGGGGGCTGATATTCAGAACCGGTGCCGCCCGATCAGATCAACAGGCTATGGTAAGGTTATAGGTAGGTATTGCGGCGCGAAATTGAAGGGTTTAAGGCGATTTCGTGATTAAAATTGCTGTATGTTACAGATAATTAATGATTTTTTTTGGGGGCTGCTTGATCTTGAGCGAGAGGCAAGGCATGATTTAAAGACGCTGTTTTTACTGCAATCCTGCAGACAGAATGGAGGCGCGCTTGAGCTCACGTGATCCGGTTATACCTTTTCCTGGCCATTCCGGCAGCCTAAGCCACGCGCCTGTTACCCGTTCTCATTCCACCTCACCGATTAAGTCTGAGCCCATCGTCTCGTTTCAACGGGCGGAGCTGAACGTAATTCTGTCGCGCTATGGCATGATGGTCGCCAAGGGGGAATGGCGAGATTACGCTATTGATATGGGGCGTAGCAGCGCCGTTTTCTCCATCTTTCGCCACACCTCGGAGCGGCCACTTTACCGGGTCGAGAAACATCCGAAGTTGGCCAAGAAACAGGGGGCTTACATTGTGCGGAATGATCAGGGGACCATATTAAAGCGCGGGCATGAGCTGGCGCAGGTGCTGAAGGTTTTTGACAAGCAGCTGCGATTGGTCGAGTAGACGGGCGCGCTTTGGTTCGTGATCTCTGCACCCTCAGAATTTCAGAATCAGTTGCATGAAAAAAGCCCGACGGGATAGGTCCCGCCGGGCTTTTTGTATTCAATCAGCTTAGTCTCTGGAGCCGAACTGTGACAACAAACTGATGAAGAGGTTGATGAAGTCAAGGTAGAGGCTCCAAGCGCCCATAGTGTCGCATTTGCCAGAGCTGCTGCACCATGGATGATGTGGTGACATTTCCTTGATGCGCTGTGCATCATATGTTTCTGTGAGACCAGAGAAGATCATCACGCTGAGCACGGAGACAGCACACTGAAGGGCTGAAGAGCCAGCCAAAGATGTTAACGATGCTGACGATGATCAGGCACGATCAGACCCATGATGAGGAATGTACCCCAGCCGGAGAGGTCTTTCTTGGTGGTGTAGCCATAGATGCTAAGACCGCCAAAAGCCGCTGCGGTGATGAAGAACACCCGCGCGATGCTGGTGCCGCCATAGACCATGAAGATAAATGACAGCGAGGCACCCATGAGCGCAGCAAAGCTGAAAGTGACCGTGGCGCCGCCATCTTATTGAAGCGTGAAAGTGAAATTGTCGCAATGAGCAGGCCAAGCGATGGTATCTTCAGCGATATTGCCGCATCAACAGGCAACGCGATTTATGCGCTGGCAATGCTCTGAGCGACACACCGATCAATGCATTGAAAACATCATATGGTCTGTTCTGGCATATGCGCTGGGCCTGATCGTCTCTCTGGCTGGTGTACGTACGTTCTGATGGACCGTCTGACATTTCCACCATCTTTTGAGGACAAGGCGTTTTCAACCGATAGCTTAAAACGGCATTCTGGTAAAAGCATTCTGGTTATCAGGGGTTTAAAGCGTTACTTTGTTCATGCGGTTATCGCAATATGGGCGGCATTGCGACGATTTTCGAAGGCAAAGTTGCGGATTTACAGGAAAAATTGCTGGTTTTACGCCCGGCGTTGCCCGGGCGATCGGTGAACATAAATCAGGTGATGAACGAATGAGAGGAGGTTTTGGATGCCGCGGCTGTTTACGGGGATCAAAATACCGGCAGAAATCGGCCAGCAGCTTGCCCGCCTGCAATTCGGGCTGGAAGGGGCGCGCTGGATTGACCCGGCCGTTACACCAACATGCGTTCTGATTGGTGATGTTGATGCGGCAACAGCAGGCGATTTGCAGATGACGATGTCTATTGATGTTCGCCATACCTCCGCCAGCGTTTAACGCCATTACGCGTGGTCGTTTGGTCTGGCGCCAGCGCCTGAAACAGGCGCTACAAACATGGACAATGCCAGCGCCGAGACAAAGCCGGAGGGCTGATGCCTACGTAACGATCAGCGCGTACTGTGGACGGGCGAAGATGGCGCGGTACCTGTCGATTAATGAAGTTTTTGAGGCCAACGGTGAGTGGGAGAACGTTTGCCTGGTCATTGACGCGCTTGTCGCGGGCGAGCGACTATGTTAGTCGATGATTATCAACGGATGATCTGCAACTGGCTTTTATGGACTTTTAGCGAGTGGGGCGATCGCGTTCGATCGCTCATCGGCAGTTTTCAACCAGGTCGATGACATTGATGAAGACTATGATGCAGAAATAAGATCAGGAACTGGTCGTTGGGTTGTCTGTAGGTGAAAACAGGCTGTTGGCGGCGGGCTATCAAGTGCCATCTGCGGACTCGCAAGTTCTTCGTCAAGGATCAAATCGTGTTAAAATCATGGACGAACCT
>CALNZE010000073.1:0-6767 GCA_942490955.1 uncultured Alphaproteobacteria bacterium | reverse complement strand
AAAGCTGTTGCCTTGTCGGCGTGATAGGCCATCGGGGTTTTGGAAGGTGGCGATTGGCAGTTTGAATACTGTCAAAGACAGACCATTATCAAACAGGGCTGACACATCACCGATCGTGCTGATGCTAACCCCGGTTACGTTACCAAAGCGCGCGCCATCAACACTGGATGAAATTGCCGTTGAGATACTGTCAAACTGGGTGAAGCCGTCTGAGACCCCGTCCGTACCAAAATCGAAGCTGACAGAGCGGTCTTCGGCGAGCGAAACATCCGTTGGGTCAAAATAGATTGTTGGCGATGACGAGGGCGTATAGCTAGATGACCCTTGGTCGATCGTCCCGTCCTTGTTGAAAACCAGCGAGCCCGAAAGCACAATTCCGTCTGGGTGCTGGGCCAGGTCAAGCTCGGATGGGTCAGACGCAAAAACTTCAACTGCCCAAGTGTTTGTGCCGGTTTTGGCAACCGACATAACCATCGTGTGACCGCGACCGAGGGAATCGAAGACTTCGACGTTGGTTTCAAAGTCAGCAATCGCGGTGCCTGTGGCCAGATCGCCTACACCGGTATAGGTCGCATTGATTTGTGTACTTGCCTGCAAGTTTGCACGAACGCGGACATTTTCAGTTGGTTGTGCGAGGCCGTTCAGGTTTGAAATATTGATCGGCTGCAATTCAGACAGGTCGTTCTGATTAGTGGGAATAGCGCCTGTAACGTCAACAGGCCAGCCCATCAGATAAACCCCTGCGGTGTTGCGCAGGAAGCCCTGATCGTCTTGACCAAAGGCACCTGCCCGGGTGAAAACAAACTCGCCGTTTGACTGGGCGTCTTCGGCAATTTTGGTGACAAAGAAACCAGCACCGTCAACCGCGAGGTCGGTGGCAGAATTTGATGGCTGCAAGAGACCCTGATTAGAAATTTTGGTCTCGGCAAAAGCGCGAACGCCGCCTGGGGAATATGATGAGATCGCGGCGGTTTCCGTCACGAGGGTTGAAAAGCGTGACCGGGTTTCTTTGTAACCGATCGTATTAACGTTGGTGATGTTATCTGCGATAACGCCAACACCTTCGCTAAAGGCCTGCAGGCCGGATACGCCTGCTGCAAGGGCTGTGAATGCCATGGTTTTTCTCCTAACTCAATTGCGTAACTAAAAGCATTCTGCGGCGCCGGACTTCCGGCAATAATCCCACGATTTCATCGCGAGATGTCTTTTGTCTAGTTGTAGGCGCTTGCGGCCAACGCTAGAATATCTGCTTGGGACACTTTGTTTGCCCCAACTTCAAAGATTGGAACGTCGCCCTGGGTGTCGACGGCGCGAATACGGTCGGTGACAAAGATCGGCACCGACAGATTTTCGCCAGCCTCATTCTTTGCCGTGATGCGGAGGCTGAAGGTGCCTTCGCTTAGTTTGGAGCCATCAAGCGCGGTGCCGTCCCATTTAAATGCGTGATTGCCAAGGCGCTCATTGCCACCTGCGCGGTAAATTGTCTTACCACCACTATCAAGGACTTCCAGAGCGACAGAGTCAGCGGGGGTGCTGATCGTGTAATCCCATTCTGCGTCGCCGCCGTCCAAAGTAGCTGTTGATCCTGAGATGCGGGCCTCGTGCGACAAGAAGCTGGCGGCACCCGCCATGTTGTTCATTTGGGTCAGGTTGGCAAGATTTTCCAGGTTTTTGTTGGTGGCGATCTGTTGCTCAACGCCCGAGAAAGCGACGAGCTGCTGAGTGAACTCACCGCTGTCCATGGGGTCCATTGGATCCTGATTTTGAAGCTGGGTTGTCAACAGCGTCATAAATGTCGAAAAGTCATTAGACAGCTTTGTCTGCGCACCGGCGGCCTTGCCGTCAGCGGTGGCACCTGAGGTTCCAGTTGGAATTGCGTTTACGTCCATTTTTCTTTCCTACTTCTAACGGGCTGCTTAAATGCGAACATCAATGCCGGTTTGCGGCGAGACATGATGTAAAAGGGCATCAAGCGTTTCAGCATCGGTAAACATATCGGTAATATCGTCGCCAACGGAAAGCGCTGCCTCAGCATTCTCCCCTTCGGCAATCTTTTCGCGGAGCTGGTCCAATTGGGCGGCTTCCGCCATTGCGCGCCCCGCGCTTTCGCCGCCATGTTGGCTCAGCGAAAAGTCGAGCGAGATTTCGGTGCCTTTGTTCCCCTCCTGGAGGGTCTTTTCAAGGGCACGGGAATCCCGCTGTAGCAGGTCGAGCGTTTCTGGCTTGTCGGCCATAACGGCGGCCTTAAGTGTGCCGTCGGTCGCAAATGTCAATTTAACGGTCACACGCCCCATTTCCCGTGGGTCGAGGCGAATGGTAAATTCGCTTTCACCGTTTTCAATCGCGCGGTGGACCTGCATCGTCACTTGTTGGCTGATCTGAGGGGTCATTGAACTGGGGAGGCGTCCACCAAGGAGGGCAGCATTACTGGCGTGCATCGGCTGGTTGCCAATATTGCCAAGACCGGTGGCGATCTGTTCTAAACCAGAACGCCCCTCTTGCCCTGTCAGCCCTTCCAGTGTCCAGGCAAAATTTGTCTGGGCTGGCAACGGTGTTGGTTGGGCTAGGGGTCGCAGGCCAGTGGCATCGAGCATGGCCAGGCTGATGGCATGTTTTGATGCACTATTTTGGGCAAGTGACGCTGCTTCAGCGGCTATTTTGGCCACCTGATTGGCAGGGCCAGATTTGATGTTTGACGGCTTTTTACCCGCCTGCGCAGCGACGGCCTGCCCAACACTGGCTTGCATCTCACTTGTCGGGTCAACGGGTGTGTCAGCATCTCCCGGCGTGCCGGCAGTAACCGATTGGCTGAGGGGTCTGAAAGCACCGATACCTTCGCGACCTAATAGCGGGGCAGCAAGGCCCATCGCTTCATCGTCAAGCGGCATCACAGCTTCGGGAGCCTGCGGCTGGAGAGGCGCAGTATCCCGAGGCTGGGCCGACAGACCGTTTGGAACCAATGCAGAAGGTGCTGCCTGCAGGGCGACATTGACTTGTTCCATGTCACTTGGGGCGCCCCCGGCGGTGATTGTGGGCACTGCCGGTGTCAAAGAAACGGAAACTTGTGCGGGGGTTGCGGCTACCTGCAGCTCTGGTGCAAGCACGGGTGCGGTAACAGTGTCTTCATTGCCGCCAATGTTTTCAATGGCCGGGTTTTTAATGCCCGGGCTTTCAGTGGCCGGTTCAGCAGGGGAGGCCTGAAGCACTTGGGCAGAAGGTACAACAGGGGCCACCGCAACTTTTACAGTCGGCGGTGTTTTCACATTCTGGGTGGTCGCAGCAATTTCACCAGCTGCTGGACTGATAGCAGGCTGGATTTGACGCACGGCTTGGCCAGCGGTTGCTTCCTGTGCCTTTATTGATTGGAGCGCAGCAACAGTGGCCGGGTTTCCACTTCCCGCCAGTTGATCGTGAATGGCTGGATCGATGAGATGGCCGGAGGGCAGCGCCCCGACTTTTGCAAGCGGGTTTTGTGCCTGTGCGAGGACGGGCTGTCCGAGAGACTTTAAAAGGCCAGGATCGCCCTGGACCCCCTGGACGCCCTGGTCGGCCATTAATGGATTAAGATTGACCCGCATTTCAGAGGCAGGCACAACAAGCGCTGCGAGGGCAGGATGGCTTAGGCTCTGCCCACTTGCAAGTGAAGTGCTGGCCAAAAGCATAGGCTTGCTGGTTGCCGTCAGACCACCGGGTAAATCACCGAGAAGGCCTGGCGCTGTCGCCGTGCCCATACCATTGGTAACCGCTGTGGGGGCTTGCAGAAGTGATAGTTGTGACGTGAAGGCGCTCTGAGCCTGGGTGCCGGCCAGACCCTGAAGGGGGGAGGTGATTGTGCCATCTGATGCCTGCGTACCGCCTATGAAAGCGTTCATCGTTGCCGACATGCCGCTTGCTCCCATTCCTGGGGCGGTCATCATATTGGCGAAAAAGTCTGCTCCACTCATTTTACAAAACTCACCCAACTCACTTTGGGCTTTGGATGTTAGCAGCCTTTCTGGCTTTCCACGTCTTCCGCTCATATTAAAGCAAAAGCTGGGCCAATTTCTTTGGACGGGCATTTTCCTAGTGTTTTCAAGCGCTTTGTTATCGCTCAGTCGGTCCGTTGACAGGGCAGCGCTGCAGCTTTTTCCCAACCAGCTATGCAAGGGGTACCCTATAGGGAAGAACTTGCCTTTCTGAAGGTAAGGCCTTATATCCCGGGCCTAAAGATGCTATTTTATAGCCTCATGGATAGGTATTTGGACGATGAATGAAACAGTGAACAGTTTGGGCTTTAAGCGCGCCCCCGCCGATACGCGGGTGGTTGTGGCCATGTCTGGCGGGGTGGATAGCAGCGTGACTGCTGCCATGCTGAAGGCAGAAGGCTATGATGTCATTGGCATTACGTTGCAGCTGTATGATCACGGCGTCGCGATCCAGAAAAAGGGTGCCTGCTGTGCCGGACAAGATATTCATGATGCCCGCCGGGTCAGCGAAGCCCTGGGCATTCCCCATTATGTGCTCGACTATGAAAGCCGATTTAAAGAGCAGGTTATGGAAGATTTTGCCGACAGCTATATTAAAGGCGAGACGCCGATCCCCTGTGTGAAATGTAATCAGACCGTTAAGTTTAAGGACCTGTTGCAAACCGCTCAGGACCTGGGGGCCGACTGTATGGCGACGGGTCATTATGTTCAGCGCCTGGTCGGTGCTGACGGTCAAGGCCCAACTGGCACGCGGCAAGGTGATAGCGGTAAGGACCAGAGCTATTTCTTATTTGCCACCACGCAGGAGCAGATTGATTTTCTTGCGCTTTCCACTTGGGCGGCATATCAAGGCTGAAACCCGCAAACTGGCGGAACGATACGGCCTGATTGTCGCAGACAAGCCGGATAGTCAGGATATATGTTTTGTGCCAGAAGGCGGTTATGTGGATGTGATTGAACGCCTGCGCCCTGGGGCGCTGGAGCCCGGTGATATCGTCGATCTGGACGGCAATATTCTGGGTCAGCATGAAGGCATTGTGCGCTATACAATCGGCCAACGCCGCGGCATTGGGATCGGCGGGACCGAGGGAACCTCTGTATGTGGTTAAGCTCGACCCAACATTAAAGCGGGTCATCGTCGGACCGAAGGAAGCGTTGCTCACCAAAGGTATTCGCGTGAAGGATCTCAGCTGGATAGGGGAAGATATCCCCGCAGGCGGCCTTGAGGTTACGGCCAAAATCCGCTCGACCCGACCGGGTGTTCCAGCGCGTATCACCCGCGATGCCAGCGATCCCTTGAGCGCAGTAGTGATCTTTGACGGTCATGAAGCGGGGGTGTCGCCAGGGCAGGCGGCGGTCTTTTATGTCGGGGACCGTTTGCTCGGCGGTGGCTGGATTAACGGCACCATCAGTGTCGACACGCGTCTCGCCGCTTAAGTGGTTTTTTGCAGTTTGACGGGATGGTGGTAGCGGGCAAAGAGTGCGTCTTTCCTGTCCTTTCGGATATAGGCTTTCGTTAAGTCACCGCCTAATTCCTGTGCCAATAAAGGGTCCATAACGTGGAACCACAGCGGCGGCATCCAGGCCATCATGAACATGGTAAAATAGCCAAAAGGCAATTGCGGGCTGCTGTCATGGTGGCGCAAGCACTGGTATGGCCGCCCGGCGTGAGCATGGTGGTCGCTGTGGCGCTGTAAGTGCATCAGCATGAGGTTAGAGACGATATGGTTGGCGTTCCAGCTGTGGCGTGGTTGCACGACCTCATATTTCCCGTTTGGCAACAAGCGCCGTATCAGGCCGTAATGTTCAATATAATTGGCGCTGGAAAGCATTAGATTGGCAAGCAGGCCAGAGCCGATCAGATAGGGCAAAAGCTGCCAGCCAAACACCGTCAGCATCGCGCCGTTCAGCAGCAGGGTTAAGCCCCAGTTTTGGATGAGCTCATTCTGTAATGACCACGGGCTGATACCACGGCGGCGCAACCGTTCGCATTCAATTTTCCAGGCGCGGACGTAGCCGCCCGGAAGCTCGCGCAGGGTAAAGGCATAGAAGCTTTCCCCCATCATGGAGGTGGCGCTGTCTTCTGGGGTCGCAAACTTGCTGTGGTGGCCCAGATTATGTTCGATGCGGAAATGGCCCATACAGCTAATTGCCAGATAAAGCCGGGCGGCGAGGAGCGATAGGGGATCATGGCGGTGGCCGGTTTCATGGCCGGCGTTCAAACTGCCCGCTAATACCAGCCCCATGCTGACGGTCAGCGCCAGATAACTGTTCAGGTTGAAGGGGGTGCTGGCAAGATAGGCACCGCAAACCACCCAGCTGATATAGATAAGCGGCAGTACGGCAATGGCAGCATAGCGATAATAAAGGTCGCGGCTCAGCCCCCCAATTGCTGCCGGGGGAGGGTTGGAGCGGTCAGTGCCAATCACCATCTCCAGCAGCGGGACAAAAACATAGAAGAACAGCACCTGTAACCAGAGCAAGGCGCCAATTTCATAGCGGTCATAAAGCCAGATGGACAACACGGGCAAGAGCGCCAGGGGCGTTGGCAGCAGCCACAGATAGCGCTTCGGGTCCTTGTAGGGAGGCTCGGCTATTATATCCATCGTGTCCCTTTCTTGCCGACTAATCGCCAATAAGGCCATGGGCCAGCTTCCTTCATGATATTTGAAAATGGGGCAGATAACAAGATTAGCCCGGTCGGTGATCCCCGCCAGCATCAGGGCCAACTTCCCAGCGACGGCGAGAGATAAGAAAATGAGATTTTGATGCTTGACGAAGCCGCACGCAGCCATTATACCG
>CALNZE010000072.1:0-2612 GCA_942490955.1 uncultured Alphaproteobacteria bacterium | reverse complement strand
AAAGACTGAAAACTCCTGTACGAACGGATCTACCATTTCCCTTACTCCCCTTGTAGCTGCGGATGAACGACAGCGCCGCCTCTGGTTACCAGCGCGCCTTTAATGATCTCATCATCCCAATCAATTTCGAGGCTTCCCTCGACCGGCTTGACCAGTGTTGAGACAAAATTGAACAGATTTTTCGCGAACAACGCCGAGGCGTCGGCCGCAAGCCGTGATGGGACATTCAGGTGGCCAACAATTTTTACACCGTTCACTTCGACAATCTCCCCCGGCTTTGACAGAGCACAGTTACCGCCCTGCTCGACCGCAAGGTCAACGATAACCGATCCAGGGCGCATGCTTTTCACCTGTTCTTCTGTAATCAATAGCGGTGCTGGTCTGCCGGGGATCAATGCCGTTGTGATGGCAATATCTTGCTTGGCGAGTGTTTCGGAAATCAACGCCGCCTGCTTGGCCTTATAAGCGTCAGACATTTCCCGGGCATACCCGCCGGACGTCTCTGCCGCCGCGGTTTCTTCGTCTTCAACCATAACGAAGCGGCCCCCTAAGCTGGCGACCTGTTCCTTGGCTGCCGGGCGCACATCTGTTGCACTACAATTGCCCCAAGACGCTTGGCCGTTGCGATTGCCTGCAGGCCCGCAACTCCGGCGCCCATGACCAATACCTTCGCCGGGGGCACTGTACCCGCTGCTGTCATCATCATTGGGAAAGCCCGGCCATAAAGCGCTGCTGCATCCAACACCGCCTTATACCCCGCCAGATTTGACTGGGAGGACAGAATATCCATGCTTTGCGCCCGGGTGATACGGGGAACAAACTCCATGGCAAAAGCCGTGAGGTCCGCTTTGGCCAAAGCCGCCAGCTTTGCCTTTTCCATATAGGGATTGAGCGCGCCGAGAAGAATGGCACCCGCTGGGGCCAGCGCGATTTCTTCGTCTTGAAGACCCTGAATGCTGAGGATAATAGCGGCGCCCTTCAGAGCACTTTTGACATCCGCCGCAATTGAGGCACCTGCGGCCTTATACTCTTCATCCGAGACACTGGCTGTTAGACCGGCCCCGCTTTCAATACACAGCATATAACCAAGCGCCGTTAGCTTCTTAACCGTCTCAGGTGACGCGGCCACCCGCCGCTCGTGTAAGCGACGCTCTTTCAACACAGCAATCTTCATTGTGAGTTCTCCCAGCCGAAAAATAGTTGTTTCACCACTCTTTAGGCAGCAGCCTCAATCAGCCAGGACCCAATGTCAAGGGACAGACGCAATTTCCCCTGCAGAATGCTTTTCAGTTCACTCATTTTAAAAAGGCGCAATTCACCCCTAGGATAAGCCGTCTCATAATGATACAGTTCTCGCAGACAAGGTGTGGTTCCTTGGCTTGACGAGCCGGCCCCCCTTGGTATTTGGGCAAAGAGGGTGCAGGCATGACATATAGAGTCCTGATCGTTGAGGACGAAATCACACAGTTGAAAATGCTTGAAAGCGTGGTAACCCGCGCAGGCTTCATTGCAGAAACAGCACTAGACGGCCAAAAAGCCATTGACCGTGTTGAAGACAATAGCGCCCCAAAGATAGATGTCATGCTGCTGGACATTATGATGCCGCGTGTTGACGGCCTGCAAGTCCTCAAGCATCTCCGCCCCAAATTTCCGGCATTGCCGATTGTCGTACTGACCAGCAAGTCTTCGGTGTTAAATGTTGTTGAGGTCATGCGGGCAGGCGCCAATGACTTCCTGGCAAAACCGGCCAGTGCTGAGCGCATTCGTGCGGCGATCACCGCGGCGATAAAAACTGATCAACTGGTCGGCGAAATTGGCCAGGTCAGCAAGGATGTCCACGCAAACGGCTTTAAGGATCTGGTTGGGTCAAGCCCGGCAACACTGGAGACCATAGGCCTCGCTCGCCGTGCAGCTGGGTCGATGATCCCCATCCTAATCGAGGGCGAGTCTGGTGTTGGCAAGGAAGTCTTTGCCCGCGCCATTCAGCAGGCCAGCGCCCGCGCCGACAAGCCCTTCATCACCGTCAATTGCGGCGCCATCCCTGAAAATCTTGTTGAAAGTATCCTATTCGGCCATGAAAAAGGGGCCTTCACCGGGGCGAGTGAAAAGCATATCGGCAAGTTCGAAGAAGCCAGCGGTGGCACGCTCTTCCTTGACGAGGTTGGAGAGCTGCCTCTGGATATGCAGGTCAAACTGCTGCGCGCCATCCAAGAGGGGGAGATCGACCCTATTGGCGGCCGCGCACCGGTCAAGGTCGACATTCGGCTGATCAGCGCCACCAATCGCACTTTATCCCGACAGGTCCAAGACGGCGCCTTTCGCGAAGACCTTTATTACCGCCTGAGCGTTTTTCCGATCCATATTCCGCCGCTGAGAGACCGCCGGGAGGACATTCCAGCGCTCGCCAGTCAATTTATTTCCCGTATTTGCCGGGCAGAACATTTGCCAGCAATGGCGCTTTCTGAAGCCGCCGTTGCCCTACTGATGGGCTATGACTGGCCCGGTAATATTCGGCAATTGCAAAATGCCTTGTTCCGCGCCCTTATTCTGTCTGACGACAAAATTCTGACACCTGCGCATTTTCACCGTATTACCGCCACCGTTCCCCTTGA
>CALNZE010000071.1:0-4826 GCA_942490955.1 uncultured Alphaproteobacteria bacterium | reverse complement strand
ATAGGTATAGTCATGATCCTTGTAACCGGTGAGCGAGGTCAGTGTGGCAAAACCCAGGTCCCAGTTGATCTCTGCGCTCAGGGACAAGACTTCGCCGATATCGAAGTTGCCGAGGCCGTGGTCAAGATCAACATCGCCCAGATCGCCCCGTGGGCTGGCCGAAGCGCCGATGATATCACTCAGGCTATCCAGATATTCAACCGCATCGTCATCCAGCGCACGGTAGATCGAACCACTTTGTTTGCGGTCTTCATATTCCATCATGAAGGTCGCATCCCAGCTGTCGCCGCGCGCACCCGCTGTCACCCGAACGGCATCTTTATTGTGCCAGACGAGCTTGTTATCAGGATCAGAGAAATTGGTCACATACCCATCTTCTTCGCTGTGATAACCCGCTACCCGCAGCGCAAAATTATCGGAAACCGGCAGATTGACAGCAACTTCGCCTTCCATGATGCCGCGTTCACCAATGCCGCCGTCCACATGGCCAGAGAAACTGTCAAAATTGGGCTTGGCTGTGTAAAGGCTGATCGCACCACCGATGGCGTTCCGGCCAAACAGGAAACCCTGTGGGCCGCGCAGCACTTCAGCGCGCGCCATATCGAACATCGATGTTACCACAACGCCATTACGGCCCTGATAGAGACCGTTTTTGAAGAAACCAACCGACGGGTCACCGCCCACACCAAAGTCGTTGGTCGAGATACCACGGATATTGATATAATCGATGAAGCTGTCTTTACTGTCGCCCGAAAAACCCGGCGCAAACTTGACCAGGTCCTTGACGTCGTCAAGGTTGACACGCTTGGCAAAGGCACCATCAAAAGCAGTGATCGAAACCGGCACATCCTGGGTCGACTGAACCCGTTTCTGTGCGGTTACCAATACTTCTTCAATTTCCAGCTTATTGTCGCTGGATGCGTCTTGCGCCATTGCGGCGCCACCCGCCAGCATGATCGCCGCGAGCGATGCCCCGGCCTTGGCGCTGGACATGCTGAGTTTAGAAATTGGTCTCATTTTTTGCTCCTCCCGTTCAGGGTATCCTGATTTGTCATCAGGCTTTTCAAGCACGCAGGCTGATCCGGCCCATGTCCGGTTTGCGGCTCTCATGTTAACAAAATTGGCCAAACCCCGTTACCCCGGCGCTCAGCGGTTTATGCGGGCTCCTCCACAAGCCCAGCGATCATCAGCACCGATTTCATCGGTCCCAAATGCTGTTCAAACTTTTCCAGCGCCCCACCGACCGTGTATGCGCTTTTTTCGCGCACCTGCGCGGCGCTTGCGGTTGCCACCGCACTGGACTGAATATGGAATTCAGCGCAGGCGTCCTGCCACTCAAGTCCCAGAAAATCAATTATTTTCCGTGCGTTAGCATCTACATCTGCCACTGTATGCTCATAGGAAACCGTCAGGAAACGGTCCCCAAGCAAGTGCTGCCAATGGTCCATCAGTTGCCTGTACCGCACATGATGCCGCGCCATCTCCTCCTGATCGTAAGAATGAAAATAGGCATCGGCAAAAAGCTGTTTGTAGCTGGCGAAACAACTGTCCATCGGGTCTCGGGCGACATGAATGATCCTGGCATTGGGCAACGCGGCCATGATCAATGGCAGATAAAGATAATTGACCGGCATCTTGTCAACAAAACGCGCCGCCGTGCCGCGCATGGTCTTGCTGGTTTCCAGATACAGGTGACCAAGGGCCGCCATGTCTTTGCCTGCGACGGCATCAATAATCTCTGCTGTCATCGGCAGCGGTGAACTGATCCCGCTCAAGCGTTTGACCGACATGGCGAACTGCTGCAATTCGCCCGCTGATTCCACTTCGGAATGGGCGGTAATGATCCGTTCAATCAAGGTGGTGCCGGTGCGCGGCTGACCCACAACAAAAATCGGAGCCGGATCATCACATCCGTCGCCGCAATTCGCCAGCCAGCCTTTATCGAAAGTCTTCTTCAGTGTCTCAAAAAGGCCCGTCTCGGCTTCTTCATCAAAATTGATCCGGTCGCGCCGCACCTTGGCACCTGTTTCAATCGCCTCAAAAGCCTCATCCCAGGCCTCAAGGTCTTCCAGTTCCTTGCCAATGGCATAGTGGAAAAAGGCCCGATCAGGGTGAGCATCCGGCATGCGCGCAACAAGGGCCTGCATTGCCGCCACATGGTTGCCATCCAACGCTTTATCAAGCCGCGAGCGCATCCAGTGCGCGATGCCCGCATCGGGTTTTTCTGCCAACACTCGGTCCAGCGCTTCCCGTGCTTCGTCAAAGCGGCCCAGAAAGGTCAGAACCTTGGCGCGGCTCAATTCAAAATAACCGGATTTTGTTTTTTCAAGCGCACGGTCAAACCATGCCAGCGCTTCTTGTTGGTCACCCAGCAGGCTATAGACATTCCCGATCACATCCAGCACCAGCGGGTCTTCACTCGGGATAGCGCGTGCGCTGGCCAGCGCTTCGTCGGCCAACTGATATTGGCCCAAGGTAACACAGCAGCGCGCCAGTTGCGCCCAGGCTGCCACATGGCCTTCGTCAAGGCTGACCACATTGCGGAAAGCGCGTTTAGCCGTCGACCATTCACCACTTTCAACCCCGACAAGGCCAACCAGGAAATGTGCTTCCTTGGCTTGGGGAAAATGCTGAAGCACCAGATTGCAGCAAGCTCCGGCCTCACTGAAATTGCCGCGGCGCATGGCGTCATAGCCGCGCCGCAGGAAGGATTGCGCCTGCACCGGGTTCATGCGCGGTTCACCCCGCGCCGCAGCGCTATGAGCCTGAGGCCCGGATATTTTGCCGGATATGTTGCTGCCTGCGGTCATCTAGCGTCCCAATGCATCCTTCATCCGGTAATAGGCCATGCCCACCGCCAACATTGGCTGGCGGAACAACTGCCCACCAGGGAAAGGCGGATGTTTGATGCCTGCCATGATATTGAAACGGTCGGTTTTGCCCGAAATCGCTTCGGCAATCAGCCGCGCTGTCATATGGGTTGGCGCCACGCCATGGCCGGAATAAGCCTGGCCATAAAAGATTCGCTCAGACACTTTGCCCACTTGCGGGATGCGGTTCAGGCCAATGCCCATATAACCGCCCCAGGAATAGTCGATACGTGCATCCTTCAGTTCCGGGAACACCTTGAGCATATTGGGCTGCACGGCTGCCACAATATCGCGCGGATGACGGCCCGAGTAGGTTGCCAGGCCGCCAAAAAGCATGCGCCGATCCGCGCTCATGCGGAAATAGTCCAGCGCCCAGCGCTGGTCACAAACCGCATAGTCTTTGGGCATGATCTTGCTGGCCAATGCTTCGTCCAGCGGTTCGGTGGCAATGATATAACTGCCCGCAGGAATGACCCGCGAGGCCAGTTTCGGCACCAGTTTGCCTAAGTAAGCACCACCCGCCAGGATCACCTTGTCGGCGGTAACCCGGCAATGATCCATATCAACGATCACTTCGTTGTCACGCGCTTCCAGTTTGCTGACCCGGGCATCTTCAAAAATTCTGGCGCCCAGCTTCTGCGCCGCGCGGGCCTCGCCAATCACCAGATTGAGCGGATGGCAATGACCCCAGCCCATATTGGTCACCCCGCCGATATAGCGGTCGGAGCCAACATAATCTTTCATCTGGTCAGCGCCGACATGGGTCTGTTCGTGGCGGTAGCCACGGGCCTGCAGGGCATCCATCGCTTTCTTGAGGTCATCAAGTTCGCTTTGTTTCATCGCCGCGTCGATATACCCCCACTTGAGGTCACAATCGATCTGGTATTTGGCCACCCAGTCCC
The DNA here is from genome assembly GCA_942490955.1 of uncultured Alphaproteobacteria bacterium. Taxonomy (GTDB): domain Bacteria; phylum Pseudomonadota; class Alphaproteobacteria; order Rhizobiales; family HXMU1428-3; genus HXMU1428-3. Next base: position 1,054 of record CALNZE010000071.1, on the reverse strand, counting down.
GAATGATATCGACACATTCAACGCCCATATCCCACACGGCATCGGCGTTCTTCGCGCCAAAGGATGCTTCGATCTTGGAAAAATCCGACAGCGCCTGGCCATATCCGCCAATCACCTGCCCGCCATTGCGGCCTGAGGCGCCCCAGCCGATGCGGTTCTGTTCAACCAGCGCCACTTCATAGCCCATCTCGGACAGGTGAAGCGCCGCCGCAACGCCAGTGAACCCGCCGCCGACAATACAGATATCAACTTTGATATTGCCCTCAAGGCGCTCAAAGCCAGACAGATCATTGCAGGTCGCCGCATAATAGGAATTCGGAAACCGGTCATCATGTATGGAATCGCGCACTCTCATAAGGCCATGCCCCTCCTCAACTAACTCTTAAAGCCCTGCCATGCAGAGATATTTGACTTCGACATAGTCTTCGATGCCGTATTTTGAGCCTTCGCGGCCAAGGCCGGATTGCTTGACACCGCCAAAGGGTGCCACCTCAGTCGACAGAATGCCGGTATTGATCCCAACCATGCCATATTCAAGCGCCTCGGCAACCCGCCAGACACGGGCAAGATCACGGGCATAAAAATAGGAAGCAAGGCCAAATTCGGTATCATTGGCCTGGGCCACCACGTCGGCTTCATCATCGAAGCGGAACACCGGCGCCACCGGACCAAATGTCTCTTCGCGTGCGACCTTCATGTCCTTGGTCACGTTACGGATCAGGGTTGGCTCAAAAAAGCTACCGCCCAACGCGTGCCGTTTACCACCAGTGACCAGTTCGCCACCTTTGGACAGGGCATCCGCAATATGCTCTTCAACCTTCTCGATCGCCGCCGTATTGATCAGCGGCCCCTGCACCACCCCGTCGGCGGCGCCATTGCCAACCTTAAGGGCGTTTACTTTGGCTGCCAGCTTTTCAACAAAGGCATCATAAACGCCCGATTGCACATAAAGCCGGTTGGCGCATATACAGGTCTGGCCTGAATTGCGGTATTTGGATGCCATCGAGGCCATCAACGGCGGCATCAAGATCAGCACGTCGAACACGATAAAAGG
>CALNZE010000070.1:0-21452 GCA_942490955.1 uncultured Alphaproteobacteria bacterium | reverse complement strand
GAAGTTGGTGCCGAGAGAGACAATTGCATAGACACCAATGAGCAGCGCGGCGCCAATGCCAAGCGGTTGGAAAATGGAGTGCATGATGCCGTATTTTTTGACGACCTGTTTTTTCGCGGTGTAAACGGGCGGTTTGCTATCGTCTTTTGGATGGTCTGTCATGGTCTGATCGCACTCGTTTCGCGGGGCCGTTGTTTCGTGGCAGCTGTTTGATCTTCGCCGATGTGTTTTGGTTATACTGTTATAACTGGCTTGGTTTTCATCGGGCTTAATATTTATCCCGGTAATTGCCGTTTCCGGATATATAGTTACGGGGTTAAGCTGGTTCAAGTTTCAAGGTTAAAGCAGTAATCAGGTGAATTTATGAAGTTTGTCGGTATCTATAAAAATAATTTTTGGTTGGCGGGCGCGCTGCTTGTGCTGGCGCTGGTTATGCCTGGTGCCCATACGGGCTTTGGCGGGCAGACAAGTGTGGCCGCGCCGGATGACTGGGTGCGGGTGGTGACGGTGAATGACGACTTTGAAACCGCTGTGACCTTTTTGAAATCCTCGATTGAGGAGGAGGGGCTGACCATCTCGGATGAGGGGGATGTGGCGGATATGATGAGCCGTACACAGGATGTTTTCGACGGGGTGGAGTTGGTCTATGCCAAGGCGATGATCTATCAGTTCTGCTCGGCGAAGCTTGGCTACAAGCTGTTTGCGCTTTCGCCCAAGGCGATCGGCTCCTGTCCGTTAAGCGTGTTTGCCTATCAGCAAAAGGGCAATGACGGTGTTGTGAAGATTGGCTACAGGCGGCCGCCAAGAGTGGCGGAGCCGGAGGTGGCGAAAGTGTTTGATGAGATTGCTGCCGTGCTGGAGCGTATTGTCAAGCGGGCGAGTGAATAGTATTTCTTTGACCCATGTGGCGTTTGGCCCATGAAGTCTGGCGGCCCCTTGAAGTCTTTTGCCCCTTGAAGTTTGGCGGCGCTTTAGCTGCAACGATTTCAGACGGCTTTGCTGATGATGAGCGCTATGGTGAGCATTAATGATGCGGTCGCGGCGCAAGCGGCCCAAAAGCTGAGCCAGATAAGCAATTTGAAACTGCGTTTATCTCGCTTTTTCTGCTCAAGATGGAATTTTAATCCGACGGCTGTTGAAGACGGGGTCTCCAAACAGACTTCAAGTAGTTCTTGATCTGACAGTCCCGTCGGGTCCATCGCCAAATTATCAGTCGTCATTTCCAACATCTCCCAAGATTACTATATTTAGCACTCATCTCATGTCACTACCATCTCATGCGCCGTCTTTTTCTTGATCGTGTTTTCATGCGTTAAATGCTGAGAGGTTGTTTTTTTGGTGGCTTCGCCCCGCTCGCTGAATACAACACAGGACTGTAAGCTGCATTGTTCTCTGTATTTCAGACAATGCAATAGAAAATGACAATGATAATTAATGCGAAAGGTCTAATTTTACTAAGAAGGTGTTGCACTTAGTCGCAGTTTTGTTAATATGCACGTGCCCAAGCAAATGGGAGGAACCTTCGTTATACGTTCAGCATTATAATCGATAAATCGAACCTAGCGGACGTATAAAGATCTAATGAGTGAGGGATTGAATATGACATGGACAGCACCACAAGTTTCTGAAACAGAAACAGGTATGGAAGTCACTAGCTATATGCCAGCTGAACTTGACCGTGCATAAATTTTGATCTGCCAACCTAGTTGGTGATCATTTGTAAAAGGCCCCTTTTGGGGTCTTTTATTTTTTGAGGCTTTGTTAAAATCAATCACCTTGTCTCTATCTTCACACCCTGACTTAATCTTCACCCTTCTGACTATCTCTCTCCTGACGAATGCTCGGTTCTAATCATAAGCTGATCATAAAAAGCCTTTCAGCGGCACTTCAGATAATCAGTTTCACAAATCTTGATTATTGGCTGGTTTACTGTTTGGCTCATTGAATAACAAAACGCCGCCCAGATTTTCTGAGCAGCGTGTTTAAGATTTCCCCCTCATAGAGTTCACTTATGAGAGCCTTATATTTTGTAATTTGCTAGCGTGTTAACTACCGATACCTACAGGGAAGGTTTCAGTGAAGCTGGCTTTATCTGTATCTACCATTTTAACTTTTAGAGTATCGCTGCCGTTAAAATTATAATCGAAGGTCAGCTCAGGATTTTCACTAAATGATATGCTGCCTGTGACGGTGAAAGAGTGGTTTCATCGCCCTGGTCAATTTCGATCTTGTTGACGAAGCGCGCCAGAATATATCTCAGGGTTATCTGGTCCATTTGCAGGCCTGTTAAATTTGGATGTTTTATTTTAAGATGAGCGCGGCGCTTAATGCGTGTTGCCTTGACCTTTTCATCACTGGCCAGTTTTTGCTCCATCTGCATTTTGCCCAGATCAACCAGAAGTTCTTCTGGGTCACCCACTGGCGGGGCGGCACAGGCACCCTGGCCGCTGGTCTTTACGAAGCGCTGCGTCATATAATATTTGCCGCTCTCTGTTTCGAGAACAGCGCGTAGGGTTGAGGGGCCGTTTAGGCGCATGAAGGTTGAAAAGCTGGCATCGCTTGCCGGCTTGCTCATATCAAAAATGGCTGAAACCGGCATTGGGTTTTCATCTCTGATGAAGGTGATGCGGCGGATTTTTTCTCCATTTTTAAGATCTGCTTTTATGGTTACGGGCACACGTCGATCATCTGCAGCGCGGTATGGGGCTTTTAAAGTGATTTCGCCGGCGGCGGTTTGCAGTTGTTTATCTTTAAAAATTACGGGTTTTAGTTCACCCCAGCTTGCATCGTTAGCGCTGGTGGGTGTGGCGCTGGAGCGCGGTTAATATGAAGGCTGCCCCTAAGCGCTTAACACTGCCAGTCGCCTGTTTTTATTGTTTGGTTTCCTGGGTGCTAGCAATCGTGGTTGGCTGAATGGCCGCTTTCCAGATGGTGATTTAGAGGTAAGCCCCTGATGTAAAGTGAACATCTCTGTCTCCTTTCCCCAGCGCATCATGGATTTTGGCTGCTTTTTGTGCCGCTTCTTTTAGTGACGCTTCTTTTAGTGACGTTGCTTTTAGTTCCCATGCACGCTTCTGCATAATGGCTCAAATGGGCCATTTATTTCGCTAATTGGGAGAGTATAGGGAGATATTTTCGGATTCTGCCAATCGTATATAATTATCTATAGGTAATGAGCGATCCATTATTCAAAAGAAAGCCTTTGAGCTTTCGTTTGAAAACTCATCATTACTTCCTCCCCTCACTCGACCATCCGGATTTATTTTAGTGCAGATAGGATTTACTGAGTGCGGCTATTGGCTAGATATTGTAGCCTAACTGATTTGCGAGTTTATCGAGAAGGTCGCTGGCAGCTTCGGCGATGACAGTACCTGGGCCAAAGACGGCAGCGGCACCGGCCTCAAAAAGCGCGTCATAATCTTCTGGCGGGATGACGCCGCCCACGACAATCATGATATCATCGCGGCCTTCTTTTTTCAGTGCCTCTTTCAACTCAGGCACCAGGGTAAGGTGGCCAGCGGCTAATGATGAAGCGCCAATGATATGGACGTCATTCTCAATGGCCTGGCGGGCGGCTTCTTCGGGGGTTTGAAACAGGGCGCCAATGTCGACATCGAAGCCGATATCGGCAAAGGCGGATGAGATGACTTTTTGGCCGCGGTCATGGCCGTCCTGGCCGACCTTGGCGATGAGGATGCGCGGGCGGCGGCCATCATTGGCGGCGAAGCGCTCGACTTTTTCCTGAACCTTTGTGACGGTGTCGCCCATGGCGTTCATCTCCGATTTGTAAACGCCGGAAATCACCTTGATCTCGGCCTTGTGGCGGTCAAAGACTTTTTCCATTGCGTCTGAAATTTCACCAACGGTTGCCATGGTGCGGGCGGCGGCGACTGACATTTCCAGCAAGTTGCCATTACCGGCGGCGGCGTTGGTGAGGGCCTCGAGCGCAGCCTGACAGGCGGCTTCGTCGCGCTCTTCGCGCAGGCGTTTCAGCTTATCGAGCTGCTGGGTGCGAACCGAAGCGTTGTCGACCTTGAGGATCTCGATGTTGTCCGGCTCGTTGGTGCGGTATTTGTTAATGCCGACGATGGTTTGCTGGCCGCTGTCGATGCGCCCCTGGGTGCGGGCAGCGGCTTCCTCGATGCGCAATTTTGGTAGGCCTTTGTCGATGGCTTTGGCCATGCCGCCAAGCTCCTCGACCTCCATGATGTGCTGCCAGGCTTTTTGTGCCAGCTCTTCGGTGAGGCGCTCTATATAATGTGAGCCGCCCCAGGGGTCGATGACGCGGCAGGTGCCGGTCTCCTGTGCCAGGAACAGCTGGGTGTTGCGGGCGATGCGGGCGGAATAGTCTGTCGGCAGCGCCAGGGCTTCATCGAGCGCATTGGTGTGGAGGCTCTGGGTGTGGCCCTGTGTGGCGGCCATGGCCTCAAGGCAGGTGCGCACGACGTTGTTAAAGACATCCTGTGCGGTCAGCGACCAGCCGGAGGTCTGGCAATGGGTGCGCAGGCTCAAGGATTTGGGGCTTTCCGGCTTGAACTCTTCGCTCATCAGCGTGGCCCAGATCATGCGGGCGGCGCGCATTTTGGCGATCTCCATGAAGTAGTTCATGCCGATGGCCCAGAAGAAGGAGAGGCGCGGCGCAAATGTATCAATCGGCATGCCAGCCTTGACGCCGGCGCGGCATATTCGATGCCATCGGCCAGCGTGATAGGCAAGTTCCAGATCTGCCGTCGCGCCGGCTTCCTGCATATGATAGCCGGAAATGGAGATGGAGTTGAATTTCGGCATATGTTCGGAGGTGTAGGCAAAAATGTCGGAGATGATGCGCATCGAGGGGGCTGGCGGGTAGATATAGGTGTTGCGCACCATGAACTCTTTTAAAATGTCGTTCTGGATGGTGCCGGAGAGTTTCTCTGCCGGTACGCCCTGCTCTTCTGCCGCGACGATATAGAGGGCGAGGACGGGCAGGACCGCGCCATTCATGGTCATCGAGACGCTCATTTTATCGAGCGGAATGCCGCTGAACAGGGTGCGCATGTCATAAATGCTGTCGATGGCGACACCGGCCATGCCGACATCGCCTTTCACGCGGGGGTGGTCGCTGTCATAGCCGCGGTGGGTGGCCAGATCAAAGGCGATGGAGAGGCCCTTTTGCCCGGCTGCCAGGTTGCGGCGGTAAAAGGCGTTGGAGTCCTCAGCGGTTGAAAAGCCGGCATATTGGCGGACGGTCCAGGGTTTTTGGACATACATGGTCGGGTACGGCCCGCGCAGGAAGGGGGCAACGCCGGGGTAGGTGCTGGTGAAATGCAGAGGCCATCACTATCGGAAGCTGGTGTAGCGCTGAGTTGACAGCAATGCCTTCGGGTGTGGTCCACTCGACAGTTTCGGCGCCGTGTGCCGTGGCTGACTTTTCCGTTTGGTTTGCGATTGAAACCGGCGGGGTGTCCTGCCATTCCATGGTGGAGAAGTCGGGAATGTTGCTCATTGTCTCAGCCATATGATGATTTGCTCAAGATTTAGAATAATGGTTTTTCGAAGCGCCACAAGCACCAGGCCGGTGCAGGCGGGTTTTGCTATCTAACCGGTTGTTTTGCGCGCCCTGTTGATGATGCTCAAAGCCTCGGTCAACGCCTCGACCATGTCATTGCCTTTATAGAGAAGCGCGTGGAAGGCGGACTGGTCGCTTTCCTCAACGGATTTGAGGAACGAGGGACGAGCGACGAGGTATACAGCCTGGGCGCCTGCCTCTTTCAAACTTTTAGCGGCGGTGACTGCGTCTTCGCCATAGCGGTCATCTGTCGAACAGAGGCAGGCGATGCTGGCGCCGGATTGTTTATAGGCAGCGATCATTTTACTTTGATCTTCAAAGCCATTGTTGGTGATGGCCTTGATGCCGCCGGTTTCAAAATAGCTGCGGGCCCAGGTGGCTCTGGCGGTGAAGTCAGACGGGCGGCCAAGATTGGCGAGGAACACAGCCGGATCAGCGCCGTTTTTTTCGGTGACCTTTTCTGCGGCGGCGCGCAGGGTTTCGATATCATCGGTGATGCGCTTGTTGATGTCAGCCAGCAGCGGTGTCGATTCAACCGCCGGATCAATTTGGTTGGTCAGGCCGGTGATGGTGGCACTGTTTTTCAAAGCTTCGATCATTGCGGTGAATTGAGTGCCATTGCCTGCGGCGGGCAGGTCAATCTCGCCGGCTGCGTTTTCCTGGCTTTTGTCTGTCTCTTTATTATTTGGGGCATTTTCCGCCGTGTTTGCAACGGCCATCAGATCCGGTTTTTTTTCATCGAGGTTTGGAAATACGGTTGTGCCGGTGATCTCGCGCTTGCCTGTGGCGATGGCTTCGACCTCTTCCGCGCGGGCGGTGCGGATCATTTCATCGACCATGCCGGTGGTTAGGGCGGCTTTGATGCCGCCTTTGGCCTCGATGCGGCGCAGGAGGGCCCAGGCTTTTTCGGCGAGTGTGGCGGTCAGGCTATCGACATAATAAGAGCCGGCGGTCGGGTCGGTGACCGCGCCAATGTGGCTTTCCTCCTGGGCGATGATCTGGGTGTTAAGTGCCAGGCGGCGTGCGGCTTTAGTGGCCACCCCATGGGCCGCCGAATAAGGAAGCAGCACCAGTGCATCCGCATCGCCGAGGCCCGCTGCGACGGTGGCGGCGGTGGCGCGCAGCATATTTACCTCAGGGTCGAGGCGGGTCATGTCCAGCCAGGACATTTCGGCAAGCAGATGCGCCGGGCGGTCACTGGCGCCGGATGCCTTGCGGATTTTGGCAAGCATCAGGCGGCCTGCCCGCAGCTTGGCGGTGGAGAGGAAGATGTCACTGGTGACGGTAAGGCTGGCCGAGATGGCATCAAAGGATTGATCGATGGTCAGGCCGCTTTCCTCAAGGGCGCGGGCGTAAGTGAGGACGGCGGCGAGGGTGAGGGCAAGCTCCATAGCTTCGGTGGCGCCGGCCTGTTGCCAGACGCGGCCAGTGGCCATGAATGGCGTCATCATGGTTGGGTTGTTGATGATGGCCGCCGATGCATCGCGCCAGTCTTCAAAAGCTTCGATGAAATTAACCGGCCAGATTGCTGTGGCGGCATAAAGGCCGATGGGGTCGAAGGCGAAGGAGCCGCTGACCGATGCCGGGTCGATTTTTTCGGCCTGAAGATAGGCGAGGAAAGCGGCGGCATTGGCGATGCTGGTCTGGCCGTTTGAAAAATAAATTGATTTGCCGGACAGGTCGGCGCCGTCAAAAAGCGCTCTATAATCCGAGACGTTGTTGAGCGGCAAGGCGGCGCTGCCATAGGGGATGTCATCATTGACCGCGATACTGAGGCCGGAGGCACCACTGTCAAAACCAAGGCGGATCTGCTCATTGGCGGCTTTTAAATCCGGAATGTCGATCAGCTCGATAATCTGCCAGGGGCGGTCGCCGACTTCAGTGTCAGTGCCGGCCGGAACGGCCAGCCCTTCAGGGGCGTCGCCTTTTGCGTATAAGGGCTGAATGGTGATGTCGTCACCGGTTTTGCTGGTGAGGGCGGCGTCAAATGATTTGCCGCCAAGGGCTTTATCGACAAGGCTGCGCCACTCGTCTTTGTTGGCGGATTTAAGGTTGCCCGGTAACTCAAATTTCTTCGACATGCAGAATTCCTAAAGGTCGGCCATGACGCCTGTTTTCATTATAGCGGAGGGGAAAGCGCCGTCTCCTGGCTTTTCATATCGTAAATGCCGGGATTGGCAAAGGGGACTTATGTTAGAAGAAACATATGTAAGAAGGCCCGTGCATCAGAAGACCCACGTGTCAGAAGCCCAAATGCCTGAATAATCATGGGGTGAATAAGCAAAAGGCAGCGATCAAGACGCTGCCTTTCAGATAATTCATTGAAATATATAAGCTTCGCCTAATGGGCTTGGCTTAGTATTTCATCATCGGGTCGAGTTCTTTGGCGTGGTTAACCCAGTTTTCAACCTGCTTGAGGCCCGGGACCTGACGAACCAGTTTCTTCTTGCGCTTGGCGTTGGCTTCGGCCATGGCGGTTTGAAGATTTTCCGGCTTGCGCTTGCGAAGTTCCTTGACGGTATCAACACCGGCAACTTCAAGAAGCTCTGAATATTCTTCGGCGATGCCTTTGACGCGCATAAGGTCGCACATGTTGCACCATTTCAGAATGAGTGTTTCGTCAATACCGGTTTCGGCTGCGACTTCCTTGCGGCCTTTTTTGGTGGCACCGCGATCAAGCAAAGCTTTGGTTGAGGCGATGTTGGACTTGCGTAGGATCTTTGCGTATTTGGCGCCGACACCTTCGATGGTTTCAATTTTGTAACTGCTCATGTGAGGATTCCCCTGCTAAAAAAATTTATCTCACCTGAAGGGATGAGATGTTTTCTGAAAATTACTGGAGCCCGAATCAATAATGAAAGTTAAGCCTGTGCGTCTTTGACCTGCAAGATGGACCTCATCAAATCGGTCAGTGACGACGTATCTTCCACGACTTTGTAATGAAAAATCCCTTATCCGAACTCTTAATCCTTGCTGACTGCTGTTGGCATTCTGCCAGCAGCGTCCAGTGGCGGTGATCCTGGCCAGAGTTAAAGTCCTCATGGTGATGAGTGCTTCCCTAAATTTCACCCCAACTGATCTGGTCATCCTGACCAATTTTATGAGGCAGCCCGGTGATCATCTTTACTGGCTGATCCTCGACATGACCGCAGATGGTCCGCGTTAAAAAGCGATCACCTGTCTCTCACATCGAGATCGTTTGCGAATGGTCCCTGGTCAACTTTCGATCTGACCAAATGACCAACCTGGTTGAGCGCTTTGATGACCGCTGGTCACAAGGCATGACCGGTTGTCACTTCGGGGCGCGCTAAGCATTTGTACCGCGCCCGGCTCGACCAAATTACCCGACCAAATTGGTCGACCATTTGCACTACCGTTTACTCATTCTTTAATACACATCATCGCCGCGATTAATCAAGCACCAAAAGTCCTCAGGACCAGTTGGTATCAGATGATGACGGTGGTTTGACAGTATTCACAGCCACCTCACCCGGTCGATACTGAACCATTTGCAAAACGAAGACAGCCATGTAAAGACTGTTTGTAGTGCCGCGTCAGACGCATCAATGGGTCCATGCCCGGATGCCGAATTCAGGACAGGGCAATATGGTAATTTTGGTCGACCTTAAACCGCCGATGCGGGCGGTTCCATCCCGGAGGATTTAAGATGTTAACTGACGACGCCGTCTATATCGGCAAGAGCACCAAGCCTGAGTATCTCGACCTTAAACTCGCCAACCGGCACGGGCTGATCGCCGGGGCAACCGGTACCGGTAAAACGGTGTCGTTGCAGATCCTGACCGAGGGGTTCTCACTGGCGGGTGTGCCGGTGTTTTGCGCCGATGTGAAGGGCGACCTTGCCGGACTGGCGGCAAAGGGTGTCTCGAAAGATTTTCTGGAAAAGCGGGCCACTACCATTGGCTTCGATGATTATAAATATGAAGAATTTCCTTGTGTTTTCTGGGACTTATTTGGAAAGAACGGCCACCCCATCCGCACAACCGTTGCCGAGATGGGGCCGATCCTGCTGTCCCGTTTGCTTGATCTGAATGAAACACAGGAAGGGGTACTGAACATCGCCTTCCGTCTGGCCGATGATGAGAATATGCCGGTGCTCGACATGAAAGATCTGCGCAAGCTGATGGCGCATGTGGCCGAGCGGGCCAGCGAGCTGACCGGTGAATATGGCAGCGTTTCCAAATCGAGTGTTGGTGCCATTCAGCGGCGGTTGCTGGTGCTTGAGGAACAGGGCGCGGAGAATTTTTTTGGTGAGCCTGCGCTCGACATCAGGGACTTCATGCGCACCACCCGGGACGGTCGCGGCATAGTCAATATTCTGGCAGCCGAAACGCTGATGCAAAGCCCTCGTCTCTACGGCACGTTTTTGTTGTGGATGCTCTCGGAGTTGTTCGAGGAGTTGCCCGAGGTTGGTGATCCACAGAAACCTAAGCTGGTGTTCTTTTTTGATGAGGCGCACTTGCTGTTTGATGAAGCACCGAAGGCGCTGTTGCAAAAGGTCGAGCAGGTGGTGCGGCTGATCCGGTCGAAAGGTGTGGGTGTTTATTTTGTCACCCAGAACCCGCTTGATGTGCCGGACACTGTCTCGAGCCAGCTGGGTAACCGGGTGCAACATGCGCTGCGCGCCTTTACCCCGCGTGAGCAGCGGGCGGTGAAGGCGGCGGCGGAAACCTTCCGCCCCAATCCGGAGCTGGATACAGAGCGGGTGATCATGGAGCTGGGTGTTGGTGAGGCGCTGGTCTCAACGCTGGAGAAGAAGGGGCAACCTTCTGTGGTGCAGCGCACGCTTGTGCGCCCGCCCTCGTCCCGGCTCGGGCCTTTGACCGATGATGAGCGGCGCGATTTGATTAAGGAGAGCCCGCTGGCTGGCACCTATGACAAGGCGGTCGACCGCGAGAGCGCTTATGAAATGCTGGAAAAGCGCAAAAAGCAAGCCGAAGAGCGGCGCGAGGAAGTCGGCGGCACCATCTCCGGCCGGCGGGATACGGAATATGTAAGGCACGGTGAATTTCGCGTGCCGCCGAAGGGCAGCGCCAACCGCTCGCCTCGCCGCACGACTTCGCGGCGCTCGACGCGGCAATCGGCAAGTGAAGCGTTTTTCAAATCACTGCTGCGCTCGCTTGGCACGAATATGGGGCGGATCGTGCCGTCAATCATCAAGATTTTGCTCGGCCAGCGCCGCTAATGGATGGCGCCATCACTAGCCGGAGATAAAAAAAGCCGCTCGTTGATTGAGCGGCTTTTTGTTTGTTTGGTTTTTTGCAGGCTGATTAACTGGCCGCCTGGTAAAGCTCATCGACATATTCCCAATTGATGAGGCTATCGACGAAGGCTTCGAGATATTTCGGGCGGGCGTTGCGGTAATCAATATAATAACTGTGCTCCCATACATCGCAGCCAAGCAGAGGTGTCTGGTTGTGAATGAGCGGGTTTTCGCCATTTGGCGTTTTGGTCACTTCCAGTTTGCCGTTGTTCAGCACAAGCCAACACCAGCCTGAGCCGAATTGACCGGCACCTGCCGCTGTGAATTTGTCCTTGAACCCGGCAAAGCCGCCAAGGTCTTCGTTGATTTTGGCTTCGAGATTGCCAGGAAGGCTGGTGCCGCCGCCATTTGGCTTCATCCATTTCCAGAAGTGGATGTGATTATAGTGCTGGGCCGCGTTGTTAAACAGCGCGGCGTTGTTGCCGTGGGACCCTTTGACGATCTCTTCCAGAGATTTGCCTTTCAAATCCGAGTCTTCGAGGAGTTCGTTGCCCTTGTTGACATAGGCCTGATGGTGTTTGTCGTGGTGAAATTCCAATGTTTCAGCGGACATATACGGGCCAAGCGCGTCATATGCATAGGGTAGATCGGGTAATTCTAAAGCCACTTTGTTTCTCCTTCAACTCTCGGGGGTGGCCGCTCACCCGGTAGCGGGGACGGCCTCTTAATTTTGCAGCGAAGCTGCACCATATGTGGCGCCAAGCTAAATAATCCATTGGTCAGTTGCAAGCCTTTCATATGGGGAGCATCAATTCGGCTCGTTGATGACAGGGATGTGATGGGGGACCGCCGCTAACGTGCTGGCGCGGCCTCATTTTTGCGATGTGAGTGTGGCGGGGCGTGGACTCATTTTTGCCGTGGTGACGGGCGATGAGTGGCGTGGTGTCGGCGGGTTGTTTGTCTGCTGCGGCTTAGCGGTGTTAAAGGTTTGTTAACCCTTCTGGCGGCACGATGCAGGCTGGTGCTGGACCGGGAAATGGCATAGTGTCAGTGGCTCTCTGTGCAAGTCATTATCTGGCTGGTTTGTAATTTAGTGGTGTTTAGTAAAGCGTAGCGTATCATGGTCAAGTCTCTTTCCGTCCCGGATTCTGTCTCCTCCTCATCGGTCTCCTCTACTCTTCCTTTCAATGAAATTCTGGTTGGTGACTGCATTGAGCGGCTGAAGGCTCTGCCGTCCAACTCGGTTGATCTGGTTTTTGCCGACCCCCCTTACAATCTACAGCTTGATGGAGAATTGCACCGGCCCAACAACAGCAAGGTCGATGCGGTGACTGACGCCTGGGATCAGTTTGACAGCTTTGCCGCCTATGACGCTTTTACGCGCGGCTGGATGGCGGAATGTCGCCGGGTTCTCAAGCCGAATGGGGCGCTGTGGGTGATCGGCTCCTATCATAATATTTTCCGTGTTGGTGCGGCGTTGCAGGATCTCGGCTTCTGGGTGCTGAATGATATCATCTGGCGCAAGAGCAACCCGATGCCGAATTTTAAAGGCACGCGCTTTTGCAACGCGCATGAAACGCTGATCTGGGCCGGGCGGTCTGACAAATCGCGACCGACGTTTAATTATGACTCCATGAAAGCCTTCAATGACGACCTGCAAATGCGCTCGGACTGGTTATTGCCGATCTGCTCCGGCGGCGAGCGGCTGAAAAATGCGGCCGGCAAAAAAGCTCATGCCACGCAAAAGCCTGAGGCCCTGCTCTACCGCGTGCTGATGGCGACCAGCAACCCGGGTGATGTGGTGCTGGACCCGTTTTTTGGCACGGGCACGACCGGCGCTGTCGCCAAGGCGCTTGGTCGTAAATGGATCGGCATTGAGCGGGATGAGGGTTATATTGCGGCGGCCACAAAGCGGCTTTCCAAGGTGCGGCCATTATCGCCGGATGCGCTGACGACGGTGAAGCCGAAACGCGCGGCGCCCCGGGTGCCTTTTGGTACGCTGCTGGAGCTTGGCCTGCTGGAGGCCGGCACGAAACTCTATGATACCCGCCAGCGGAAAAGCGCCGAGGTGCGGGCTGATGGGACGATAGAGTGCAATGAGCAGCAGGGCTCGATCCACAAGATGGGCGCCTTTGTGCAAGGGCTGGATGCCTGCAATGGCTGGACCTACTGGCATTTTGAGGCGGATGGGGAATTGAAGCCGATTGACCTCCTGCGCCAGGAAGCACGCAACCAGCTCGGACTTAACTAATCTATCCGGTTTCCACAGCCAGTCAGCCAACACCATTGAGGGCATGACTGACCACCTTGCGCATGACGGAGGGCAATGCCTCTTTGGCGAGCGAGTCCCTATGGACCCAACGGCAATGGCCGGCATCTGCAAATAATGTGAGGTCGGCGCCGCGGGCGACGACGCTGCGGAAGACCGTGAGCTCAAGGTGAAAATGGGTGAAGGTGTGCCTGACGAGGCCCGGCACTGGCCACCAGTCGCCTTTTACCGGCGGTGATTTTCTGAACTTTTCTCCAACTTCGGCATTCTCAACCCAATCAGTTGAGGGAATTTCGGTCATGCCGCTAAGAAGGCCGCCCTCAGGCCGCTGGCGGAGCAGCACCATGCCATCTTCTCTAAGCGCAAAAAAAGCGGTGCCGTAGCGGGTGGGTTTTGGCTTTTTGGCGGCGCGGCGCGGCAGGGTGGCGGCGCTGCCTTGATGATAGCCTTCACAAAATTCAGAGATCGGGCACAACAGACAAGACGGGTTTTTTGGTGTGCAGATTCGGGCGCCCAGATCCATCTGGGCTTGCGCAAAATCGCCAGCGCGGCGCGGCGGGGTGAGGCGGGCGGCATGTTGTTTTAAAAGCGGCTTGGCAGCCGGCAGTGGCTCTGTGACTTCAAAAAGCCGGGCAACAACGCGCTCAATGTTGCCATCCACCGGGGTGGCGGTTTCATCAAAGGCAATGGCGGCGATGGCGGCGGCGGTATAGGGGCCGATGCCGGGCAGGGTCTCAAGCTCCTCGGCGAAGATGGGGAATTTGCCGTCATACTCACTCTCAATGAGTTTGGCGCATTTATGAAGATTTTCGGCACGGGAGTAGTAGCCAAGCCCGGCCCAGGCGCGGCGGATGTCTTCCTGTGTGGCGACGGCAAGGTCGGTGATGGTTGGCCAAAGGGAGATGAAGTTGTTGAAATAGGGAATGACTGTTTTGACGACCGTCTGCTGCAGCATAATCTCTGACAGCCAGACATGGTAGGGGTTTGGCATCTGACCCGGTTTGGCCCGCCAGGGGAGTTCGCGCTGTTCATCGTCATACCATTTCAGCAATTTTGCAGGCAGTGCGGTGAGCGGTTTACCGCGCAAGGACATGGCGATTGGCTCGGCGGCCGTGTTTTTAATCGGCTTGTGTTTTTTTGAGGCGGCTTTTTTTTTGCTGGATGGTGGGGCCGTGTTGCCCAGGTTATCCCCATGATTAACGGTGGCGGCGGATTTTGTCATGGCGGCCTCTTCGAATCGATCCCCATCATGGTATGAGATTATGGCTGTTGCTGAAAGGGCTATGGCTGGCATGGCGGCGGTTGCCCCCAGCCGTTTTTATACAGGCCTTTTTTACAGGCGTTTTATCCCTTCACTTCCCTCCCGTCCGGTTTGCCGGGTTGATGCGGGTTTTGAAACCATAAGAAAGATCGAGATGAGCCAGGGTAAGAGCGGAAAACATCGGGCGAGCGGCCGGTTTCCAGCGGGCCGCAGACGTAAGCAGGCTTATGGCGCCAAGACTGTCGGGCATTTTATGGCTGAGGTGACACGGCCCGTGTTCGAGAAATTTGGCTTCCAGCGCGCGGCATTGCTGACGGACTGGGAGAGCATCATCGGTGAGCCGCTTTGTCATTTCACAGCGCCAGAGCAGATCAAGTGGCCGCAGCGGCGCGATGCGGCGGTGGATGCCGAGCAAGCCGGGCAAAAAAGCGGTGCGACGCTGGTCATCCGTGTTGAGGGGCCGGCAGCGCTTGAAGTGCAGCATCAGGCGCCGCAGATTATTGAGCGGATCAACGGCTATTTTGGCTTTCGCGCGGTGGGGGACATCAGAATACTGCAGGCGCCGTTGACCCGAAAGCCGGGCAAGGCCAAGGTCAAGCGCTATGATCTTGATGCGCCGATTGACAGGGAAGCGGTGGTTGCCGGTGTCGATGACCAGCTGGAGACGGCGCTAAAACGGCTGTGGCGGGGGATTCAGTCACGTAAAATCAACGATGAGGGAAAAAATTGAGGCTTTCCCGCCGTGTTTTGGAAAAGTAATTTGGTTTTTCGCCTCAAATCTATAAAAAAGATATGAAAATTTAATTTGAAGAGCTGGCTGCCATACAGTGGATGGTCGGGATTTATTATTTTTGCTCAAGATAAAGGCGTTGTTTTATGGCGAATGGTAACAAAGGTGGTTTGAACCTGATACTCGGCTTGGTGCTGGTGGCGGCGGTTGCCGTGGGTGGTTATGTCTATTTTGGCATGGGCGGCGACAAGGCCGACCAGACACAGGTTACTACCGAGACTGACGGGTTACCGGAAAATGTCATGGGCAGCGCCGATGCGCCGGTGACCATCATTGAGTATTCCTCAATGACCTGCCCGCACTGCGCGGTCTTTCACAAAGACACGCTGCCAGGCCTGAAGGAAAATTACATCGAGACCGGCAAGGTAAAATATATCCTGCGCGAATTTCCGCTGGATCAGCTGGCTGCGGCCGCCTTCATGCTTGGCCGCTGCCTCGACAAAAAAGACAGCTATTTCGATTTTATCGACATGCTGTATGAGCGCCAGAGCGAGTGGGCCTATTCCGAAGACCGTGTCGGCTCATTGAAGACATTGGCCAAACAGGCCGGTTTCACCGATGAAAGCTTTAAAGCCTGCCTTGACGACAAGGCGCTTTATGCCAAGGTGCTGGCCGTCAAGAATAACGGCACAGAGGAATTCCGCATCAGGTCAACGCCGACATTTTTTGTCAATGGCACCCGGCTTGAGGGCGCGCAGCCGCTGGCGGAATTTGAAAAGCTGATCAAGCCGATTGCCGGTGAGTAGCTGGCCGCGTTGATCAGGCGCCGGGCCATCGGGCCAGATAATCGCGCCAGTTAGAGGGACGTTGCCTTGATGAAAGTGATCGTGAAAGTGGCTTTGTTGCCGGTGCTGGCGCTGCTGGCATCCTGCTCTGGCGGGCAGCTTTCTCTCGTGCCTGATGAAAAGAAGCTGGCGCCGGATGAGGTGCGGCTTGGCGCCACCGGGCTGCCCAGCCAGGCGGACCTGATGAAGGCGGGCCCGCTGGGTGAGCTGGCGCTCGGCAAGCCCGATGCGCCGGTGGTGGTGATTGAGTATATGTCCCTCACCTGCCCGCATTGCCGTGCCTTTCACCAGAAGACTTATCCGAAGTTCAAGCGCGAATTTATTGACAGTGGCAAGGTGCGCTACATCGTGCGCGAGACGCCGATTGGCCGCTCAGCCGGTAATGCGGCAATCATCAGCCGCTGCGGCGATCAAAAACGCAGCTTTAAACTGATCCATCTTTTCCTGACAAACCAGCGCAAGTGGGTGTCTCAGGAGGTGCGGCTGGATGCGATTTATGCTGTTGCCAGCAAGTCCGGTCTTAGCCGGGCCGAGTTTGATAGATGCCTGGCGGATAAGCGATTGATAGACGGGCTGAAATGGGTGAAGGACCGGGGGCGTAAACTTGGCGTCTCCGGCACGCCGACATTCTTTATCAATGGCCAGAAAGTGCGCAAGCCGCTGACCATCCAGGAAATGCGGCAGCTTATTTCGCCTCACTTGAGTTAAGTATCTGAATTCCCCTTTGAATGCAGGCGTTTGATTGCGGGGCTTGAATTATCGGGCCAGCATGGCTGCGGTTCAGGCGTTTTAATTTTATTTTCAGGGCAGTGGAGAGGTTCCGGTGCATATCACTCAGCTCAGATTGCAGGGCTTTAAAAGCTTTGTTGAGGCGACGGATCTGTTGATCCGCCCCGGGCTGACGGGTGTGGTCGGGCCGAATGGCTGCGGCAAGTCGAACCTGTTAGAAGGCCTCCGCTGGGTGATGGGGGAGACCTCCTACAAAGCGATGCGCGGCGGCGCAATGGATGATGTGATTTTTGCGGGTACGCAAAGCCGCCCGCCGCGCAACAGCGCCGCTGTTTCGGTTTTTATCGATAACAGCGCCCGCACCGCGCCGGCAGAATTCAATGATGAGGATGAGCTGGAGATCACGCGGCTGATCCAGCGCGGCGAGGGGTCGGCATACCGCGTTAACGGGCGGGATGTGCGGGCGAAAGATGTGAAGCTGCTTTTTGAGGATGCGGCGACGGGCGCGCGCTCGCACGCGCTGGTGCGGCAGGGGCAGATTGGTGAGATTGTAAATTCCAAACCTGAGGCGCGGCGGCGGATACTGGAAGACGCTGCCGGCATTGCCGGGCTGCATAGCCGGCGGCATGAGGCGGAGCTGCGGCTGAACGGGGCGGAGGCGAACCTTGAGCGGTTGGCCGATGTAATGGGCCAGCTTGATGCGCAGCTCACCTCGCTGAAGCGCCAGGCGCGGCACGCCCAGCGCTACAAGGAAATCAGCCACAAGCTGCGCGGGCTGGAGGCGCTGGTATACTATCTTAAATGGC
Organism: uncultured Alphaproteobacteria bacterium; assembly: GCA_942490955.1. Classification (GTDB taxonomy): domain Bacteria; phylum Pseudomonadota; class Alphaproteobacteria; order Rhizobiales; family HXMU1428-3; genus HXMU1428-3. Next base: position 4,043 of record CALNZE010000070.1, on the reverse strand, counting down.
GCGGCAGTGTTGAGGCGGTCGAGACAGCTGAGAAAGATCTTAACGCGGTGCTGGAGACGGTGGCAGCCGAGACGCTGGCGGAGACGAAAGCGCTTAATGATCGGGAAGGGTTGATTGAGGCCATCAAGCCGCTGCGCGATGAGGAAGCGGCGGCGGCGGCGGCGCTGCACCGGCTGGTGGTGGCTGAAGAAGAAATGGACCGCCAGGCGGCGCAGCAAAGGGCGCGGCAAGCGGAGCTGACAACGGCGCTTGATGACGCAAAAAGTGACCTGGCGCGCGACCAGCATCTGATCGAAGAAGGGTCCGGAATTTCCACCCGGCTTGATGGTGAGATCAAGGCGCTTGAGGCCGAGACGGCAAAAATTGGTGCCCTGAGCGGCGCCGCTCGCGGCAAGGTTGAGGCGGCGGCCAGTGAGCTGGAAACCGCCGAGGCAGAGCTGGCGAAGATTTCGCAACAGGTGGCAACCGCTGGCGCCAGGCGCGAGGCCCTCACGACCGACCTCAAACGCCAGCAGGAGCGGGCACGGCATTTCACCACCCTGACCCAGCAGTTGGAGGATGAACGCGACGCGCTAAGCGGCGAGGTGGATAGCTCTGCTTCAGCGGAAATTGACGATGATATTGCGCAGCGCGAAACCGAGATTACCGCGCTGGAGGCGGCGCTTGAGGACGACACCCAGGCGCTGGAGCAGGCGCGCCTTGAGGTTGAGCAGCTAACCACAAAGCAGACGGAGGCCTCCCTCGATAGCCGCTCGCTGGCGACAGAAATTGCAATGATCGAAAAACTGCTGACGCCGCAGAATACCGGTGGGCTGGCCTCTATCATGGATGCGGTTGATATCACGCGCGGCTATGAGCAGGCGTTATGGGCGGCGGTGGGCGATGAGCTTGAAATGCCGGTTGTTGAAAGCCTCGATGATGTGAATGAGAGTGAGATCACCGGCTATTGGCGGCATTTTGATGCCGAGCGGCGGGCGCTGCCAGCCGGGGTCCGGCCGCTTTCTGATTTTGTAAGGGCGCCGGCGGCGTTAATGGCGCGGCTTGAATATACGGGCGTGGTGGCGGAGGTGGATGCGGCCCGGCTGCAAGGGCAGCTTTTGCCCGGGCAGCGGCTGGTCTCCCAATCGGGCGGTATGTGGCGGTGGGATGGCTTTTGCCTTGCTGCATCAGGGGGCTGCGGCCCCGGCGCTGCGGCTGACAGAGCGCGGCCGCTTGCCGGATCTCCTCAAAGCGCGCGATGAAGCGGAGACAGCGCTGGCGGGGAGCGGAGAGGCCATTGCCAAAGCCAAGGTCAGCGCCGACCGGCTGGCTGAGCGGGTGAGAGAGGCGCGGCGGACGCTCGGCGAATTAAAGCAACAGCACAACCAGCTGCAGCAGGCGCAGCGGCAGGAAGCGGCCAGAACCCAGGCGGCCGAGCGGCGGCTGGCGGCGATTGAAGAGGGGCTGGCGAATGCGGCGCGGGAGACAAGCCAGGCGGCTGATATTGCGATTGAGCTCAATCTTGCCTTTGCAGCCCTGCCAGCGGCGCAGATGCAAGAGGCCGCGCTTTCCAGCCAGCGGCATATAACGGCGGATTTGCGCCAGGCTCATTCTGGCGCGCAGCTCGAATGGGCGGGCCTTTCTGGCCGGGAGGAGATGAACCGCAAGCGCATTGAGGAGATGCGGGCGGAACAGCAACGATGGCGCGAGCGGGTTGGTGAGGCGGAAGGCCATGTGGCGCAATTAACCGCGCGGATCGAGAAGACCAGCGACGAGTTGGCGGCTTTTGCTGACCTGCCGGACAAGCTGGCCCGGCAGCGACAAGCGCTGTTTGCGGAGAAGGCAACGGCTGAAGCCAAACGAAATGAAACTGGCGACAAGCTGGCGGAGGCTGAAAGCGCCGCTTCGGCGCATGAGAAAACGTTGCGCCGCTTGCAGGCGCAGCTGATGGAGGTTCGCGAAGATAAAGCGCGGGTCGAAACGCGGCTGGAGGGCGCACGTGTCCTGCCGATGAGCCTGTGCAGCATCTTTTCCATGTTCCCCACGATGTGGTTGATATCCAGGACCTCCGGCTGAAGGGGCTGCTTGCGACTGAAGGCCAGAAGCTGACGGGTCAGTGCCGCCGAATGCTTTCCGGCCATCAGGATCTCATTGGCAAAATCCCACAAGGCCTCTGACGGTGGAAGATTCTCGAGAAGCTCTTCGCTATAGCCGATAATGACGCTGAGCATGTTGTTGAAGTCATGGGCGACCCCACCCGCAAGCCTGCCGACGGATTCAAGTTTCTGCGCCTGCCGGAACTGCTCCTCGGTCTTTTTGCGCTGTACGATCTCCCAGGTCACATCGGCGAAGTAGGCAACAATCTCAAGATCCTTTTCCGTGTAATCCGCCGCTTTGTTCCCCACCCCGACGATGGCGACGACATCGTTCTCACGCATCACCGGCACCACCAGTTCACGGATTATCTCGACAGGGCCTCCCTGGACGCCCCGCCTTTGAAGAAGTGTCGCATAATCGTTTTGAATCACGCCCTTTTTACCACTCACACAGTCTTCCCACGCCCGGCCCACATCGATATCGCCGTGGGGTCCCCTGCCTCCGGTCCGGTGAAACTCACTCTGTGCACGGGTGGACCACTGCTGCAAAACATCAGCCTCCCGCCCGGATGCCACCATGTGATAAAATCCGATGGGGCTCTCGACGAACGCCCCCACCTCATCCAGGGCCAGGGTCAAAAACGCGTCCAGGGTGTGGCTGGCGGCGTATTCAATCAGAGAAAGCCGTTTTTCAATTAATCGGTGGGTCAACCGCTCCTCTGTCTGGTCACGGAACACCAGAACCACACCAATGTTGTCCCCTTCCGTATCAAAGATCGGCGCCCCCGCCTCGGCGATGGGTATCTCACGCCCATCTCGGGAAACAAGCAGGGCATGGCCGGGCAATCCGTCCCCAGTGGCTTCGCACAGCATGCGCCCCACAGGATTCTCCACACGACGGAGGGTCTCCTCGTCTAAGGTGATAAAAACCTCGTCCAGGGGCCGGCAATCGGCCTCCTCTTCGGTCCATCCGGTCAGCTGCTCGGCCACCGGGTTCATTCGCGCCACGCCCCCCTCACCATCTGTGGAGATGACCGCGTCCCCGATGCCGTAGAGTGTGGCCTGGAGTTCTGCTTTCTCACGGGCCAGCGCCACCTCCGCCCGCCTGCGCTCTGTGATTTCCTGTTGAAGCTGTTCATTGGTTTCCGTGAGCTCCGCTGTGCGCTCTTTCACCAGCTCTTCAAGGTTTCGGCGATATCGGGTCAGCTCAAATTCCACCGCCTTGCGTTGGGTGACATCCCTGATGACGCCTACGGTACCCAGAAATATGGGCGGTCGCCCCTCAGTGCTGCTGAACAACCCGGAACTGTTCACCTCAACGAAGCAAACGGGCTCCTCGCCCCTGCGCAATTCCGCAGACACGGTTCGCCCTGCTCTTTGCGGCACGAGGCGCACTTCCATCGCCAACGTCTGCCGTGCCCCCGTGCGGCGCTCATCAAAGAGCCCGGGCGCCCCTTTGTCCCCGGTGCGTTTGTCGGCGAAGCCAGGGAGCACATATTTGGAACTGACGTTCTCCACATCGTCGGGATGAACGATCTCCATAAAGGACTGGCCAATCAGTTCGTCGGGATGGTACCCGAGAAAGCTGACCGCATCGTTTAAAAAAGTGAACCGACCGTTGGGATCGATGCGATAAACGATGTCCGGAATCGTCGCCACGAGCGCCCGATAACGCTCCTCGGAGACAGCAAGATCAAGAAGCCTGTCGGACAGCTCCCTCTGGACACGATGCAGATCCAGAAAAACACGCACCTTTGCAAGCAGGATGGCCGGGGTGTATGGCTTGACGATATAATCCACCGCGCCAGCCTCATACCCCTTGAATACCTGAATCGCACGGCCGGAACTTATGGATGTACGGTTGGATATGGCTGTCCCGCTGGTAAATGATGCTGTGCCGGCGAGTGCTGCTAGTGAATGGAACATTGCCATGGTTGGAGCTGATTCTCTCTGGGCCCAGGGATATGA
>CALNZE010000069.1:0-206911 GCA_942490955.1 uncultured Alphaproteobacteria bacterium | reverse complement strand
CTCGACGAAAAAGCCTGGAAAGACGCGGAATTGATCGACCACTTCTATCAACCGTGGCTGCGGGAAAACGCCCGCCCCGCAAGAACCGCGACCAAAGCCCGGTTGCTTTGGAACGACAAGGGTTTGTACTTTGCCGCCCAATTGGAGGATAGCGACCTTTACGCCGACATCACCGAACACGACGGCGAAACTTGGTACAACGATGTGTTCGAGTTGTTCTTCAAACCCCAAGACGACAAGCCGGGATACTACGAGTTTCAAGTCAACGCCGCGGGCACGGTGATGGATATGTTTATTCCGCGCCGAGGGGCGGGCGGGTTTCGGCGGTTTATCGCGGCGGATCAATTCCACATCGAAGCCAAGGTCACGCATCAGGGAACCCTCAACCGCTGGCAAGACAAGGACCAAGGTTGGACCGTGGAAGGTTTGATTCCCTGGAAAGATTTCACCGTCACCGGTGGAAAACCCAAGCCCAAGGGGAAATGGAAATTCGCGCTGTGCCGTTACGATTATTCCGTGGGATTTGAAGGCCCGGATCTCTCCACGTGCGCGCCGTTGAAATCCAAAACCCGACCCGACTTCCATCACCATGAAGATTACGCGGTCCTCGTGTTTGATGCGCCCCTGGCGGAAGTTTCTCAAAATTCGTTTGATCCAAAAACCTGGTCCCCGGTGAAAACTTCCCGCGTGAAAGGCTCTCCCGAACCGCCATTGCCTTTTACGACCAAGCGGGTGTTTCCCAAACTGAGCGTGAATTTTCCGATCTGCATGTTGACCGAACCGGGCACGGGCGAGTTGTATTTTCTCCACCAACCCAAACCCTACGCCAAAACCTCGTTATCCCGCACGAAAAACGGCCCGGACTCTGAGGAAACGGAATCGCTCTTCGAATGGGAAACCGCGATCGCGACTTCTCTCTGCTTTCATCCCGACTACGAACACAACGGCTATCTTTACGTGGGAGCCAATGCCGCTTGGGAGAAAGATCAACCGAAGAAATCTCGCATTATGCGGTTTACGATTGATCGAAAAAAAACGTGGGCGTTCGATCCCCAATCCGTCAAGACAATCATCGAATGGGATTCGGATGGGCATAACGGCGTGGCCATCACGTTTGGTTTGGATGGCATGATGTACGTCACATCCGGCGATGGCACCTCCGATTCCGATGACAATGTCACCGGGCAAGGGTTGGATCATCTGTTGGCCAAAGTTTTGCGAATCGATGTGGATCACCCCGCGAAAGGCAAACTATATTCCGTGCCCAAGGACAACCCGTTTGTCGGGCAAAAAAACGTGGCTCCCGAAACCTGGGCGTATGGGTTTCGAAACCCTTGGCGGATGACAACCGACCCCAAAACCGGGCATATTTGGGTGGGCAACAACGGCCAAGATTTGTGGGAGCAGGTTTATCTCGTCGAAAAAGGAGCCAACTATGGATGGAGCATTTACGAGGGCAGCCATCCGTTTTATCTCACGCGAAAACCCGGTCCGCATCCCATTTCCAAACCCACGGCGGAGCATTCGCATTCGGAATCTCGTTCGCTCACGGGCGGTGTGGTTTATTATGGATCGAAACTTCCTGAACTTCGCGGAGCTTACATTTACGGCGATCATTCCACGGGCAAAATTTGGGGCATCAAACACGATGGCAAGAAAGTGCTTTGGCATCGCGAATTGACGGACACCCCGTTTAACATCACCAACTTCGCGCTGGATGCCCAGGGGGAATTGTTGATTGCCGACCATCAAGGCAAAAGCCTAGGCGGGTTTTATACGCTGATCCCCAATGACAAGCCGAGCTACGATCCCCAGGATTTCCCAAAGACGCTTAGCGAAAGCGGGTTGTTTCAATCGGTGAAGGACCACCAAATGCAAGCCGGGGTGATTCCGTATTCGGTCAACTCTCCGCTTTGGTCGGATGGTTCTTTCAAATCCCGGTTTATCGCATTGCCTCCCACGATGGAAAAAGAGGGAAAACCAATTCCGGCCAGCATTGAATTTCGCCCCAAACGCGGTTGGAATTTTCCCGAAGAAACCGTGCTGGTGAAATCCTTCGGCTTGGAGACCAAACCGGGAGACCCGCAATCTCGGCGTTGGATTGAAACGCGATTTCTCACCAAACAGCAAGGGGAGTGGGTGGGGTATTCCTATGCGTGGAATGAAGAGCAAACCGAGGGCGTGTTGGTCGAGAAAGCGGGCCGGGATCAAACCTTTGCCATCGAAACCGATCAGGGAAAACAGACCACGCAGAAATGGCGCTTCCCCAGCCGAACCGAGTGCATGGTGTGTCACTCGCGGGCGGCGAATTTTGTGTTGGGGCTCTCCACGCCGCAGATGAACAAACACCACGATTACGGCAAGTCCAAAGAAAACCAGTTGGAGATGCTGGAAAAACTGGGCGTGATGAAAGTGAAAGACAAAGAGAAACTGACCGCGTTGGTCGATCCTTACGATGAATCCGCCGACTTGGATGCCCGTGCGAAATCGTATTTGCACGCCAACTGTTCGGTGTGCCACATCAAAGCCGGCGGGGGAAACGCGCAGATGGAACTGGAGTTTACCGCGGACGCCAAAGCTATGAACGTGTTCGATGTCAAACCGCTGCATCATCAGTTTAACATCAAGGATGCCCGCTTGATTGCACCGGGGGACCCCGCGCGTTCGGTTTTGCTTCATCGCGTGAGCATCCGCGACAAAGGCCAAATGCCGCAACTCGCGACGGCCATTGTGGATGAAAGAGCCGTCGCCATGCTCCGCCGTTGGATTTTGTCCTTGAAGAAATCCAAGATCAAGTAATGCGAAAAACCAGCCCGAAGCGCAAGCGAGGGGAGAGACTTAGCCTCCTCGCTTGCGCTTCGGGCTGGTTTTGGATCTTCGCTTTACTCGGAGCGGGGCGGGTTGTTGGTTGAGGATTTTCGATTGGGTTTGCGGGGAGGATCGTCGTCGAATTGTTCGGGCGGATCTTCCGGGATGGGCACGGGGAAATCCTGACTGATCCCCAATGGGGAAACGCCTTGCGGTGGCGGACTGCCCGGCACATTAGGCAACGGCGGGGGCACGGAATGGGAGTTCGAATTTGAGTGTTGGCCCGATCGCGAACCGTGCGATTCGGTGCCCAAGGAATCAGAACTCTCCTCGTGCGATCGGTCATCCCATTGTTGGGGCGCGGGTTCGGCATCAACCCGGCCTCGGGATTTCAGCACGTAAGTCACATCGCCAATCGTGATCTCATCGCCGAGTTTAACGGTGGCTTCGATTTTGACCCGTTTACCGTTAAGGCGGATGCCGTTCATGCTGCCCAAATCGCGGATCACAATCCGAGATTCCACCTGGGCCAAGCAGCAATGTTTTCGGGAAACCTTGCGGCTGGCTTTGAGGATCACATCGCATTCGGGATGCCGGCCGATAAACACAACCGCCTTGTCTAATACGATGGGGCGTCCTTTATCCACCGGAATTAAATACACAGCCATCTGTGCGCCCCTTGAAGTTTGTTAATTCAAAAATACCGAGCGACAATATCGGTTCGACTCCTAAACTTGCATCATAACTCATTCCAAACCAAGAAGAAAACACATTTTGAGTGGATCTCGGAAACTCCCTGGAATAGTTTCGTTAACTGGAATAGTTTCGTTAAGCAGTCTTCGGATTGGTTTGATGGACATTGTTATTTTGACAGAGGGCAGTATCTCTCCTCAACGCGGCCATTGTTGACACTAGCCCGAAGCGCAAGCGAGGTGGCTAACAGTTCTAAACGTCCGCCTCCTCGCTTGCGCTTCGGGCTGGTTTGGATTGTGTCATTTTTCACCGCATACAGTATAACTTCTCGGAGCGGCGAGCATTGGAAAATCAGTCGAAAGCCCTGGATTCGGATTTTACCGCGTGGGCGACCTAAAGGCCGAGCCGTGAACGCCGAGGATTGCAAAGATTGCATCACCCACCGGAAAGAATTGTCTCCACTAGGTTTTCGCCTGGGGGATTCCTCTTGAGTGACGAAATTTTTCATCCGAATTTTATAAGAAGTCGAGACCCATTTCTTGGAAACCGTTCTTGAGTTTCCACGCGGGTTGTTTTTGATCGCGAGTTCTTTCCGTCGGGTGTTTCGTTGACTGCTATTCCTCCCCGCACATCAGACTCAAATCCCAATCCCACTCCACAGACAGACTCGGAACCGGAACCCGTGGATTTCCGCAAGCGGTTTCGGCGGCGGATGTTCCTCTTCCTGGGGTTGTTTTTGCTATCCGGTGTGCTGCTTGCGCCGATGATCTTGGCGAAAACTCCGCTTAAACATCGCATTCTCCCCATGTTGCTGCCGGAATATGCGGGAGAAATCACCACGGGGAGCGCCTCGTTGATGTGGTGGTCCGCGGTGGAGTTGTCGGATGTGCAGTTTTACGATGCCCAAGGCGAACCGATTTTGCACATCGAACAAATCACCAGTCAAAAATCGCTGGCCGCGTTGTTGGCGGATCAAATTCGTGTGGGCGGATTTAAGATTGATCGCCCGCATCTGAAAATTCGCGTGACCGAGCAAGGCAGTAATCTGGAAGAGATGATCGCCCCGTTTTTGGAGCCGGTCGAAAACCCGCAGGGGATGGATGCCGATTTTCATATCCGCGATGGGGTGATTGAAATCGTGGACACGGCCACCAATCGCCGCAGTGAATTGCAACAAGTCAAAGCGGATGTTCGCTATCCTTTGGATCCCGCTGCCCCCGTGATTGTGCGCGGTGCCGCCGAAGTGCAAAACTCGGCAGGCACGGGTTCAACGGGACAATTGGATTTTGACGTTTCGTACCGTTGGTTGACCAATTCCGAAAATGCCGCCTCAGGCGAAATGGGAACGCTTCGCCTGAAGACCAAGGATTTGCAATTGGAAAACCTTGCCGCGATTTGCGGGCGCGTGGAGAAAACTTGGAACATCACTGGGGTCGTGGTTTCGGATCTCTCGGCGGAATGGACGCTGGGCGAAGAATTGACCGCGTTCAAACTTCAAGGCGGACTCAACGCGACCAACTTTAGTTTGGCCGCCCCGAAATTGTTGGGACGCGACCGGCTCCGGGTGGAATACCTCACGCATCAAGGGCAGATCGAATATCAAGCCGGGCAAGTGCATTTCACGGACTTGGCAATCAAATCGGACGTGTTGACTTGCGAGGCTCAGGGCGCGATCAACCCCGCGCAAATCGGAACGGCTTGGGACCCCGGCTCCCAGAGGACAGGAGGATTTCCATCTCAACGGCGAAGTCAACATCGCCCGCATTGCCAAGATGCTTCCCGAAACGCTTAGGCTCAAAAAGGGTTTGGAACTTCAGACCGGAACCGTGCAAATCGCATTGGATGCCAAATCGCAAACCGCCGGGCAACAGCTAACGGGAAAAATCAGCACCTCGAAAATTTTGGCCTTGGCCGATGGGCGGGAGATTCTTTGGGATCGCCCCTTGGAATTGAATCTCCAAGCCCGAAATACCAACACGGGTTTCGCGTTGGATGAACTGACTTGCCGGGCGGATTTCCTTTCGATCTGGGCACAAGGCACGCCGGAGAATGCCACCATCAAAGCTGCCTGCAAGTTGGATGAGCTGATGCAGGAACTGAACCGGTTTGCGGATTTGGACGGTTTTCGTTTGGCCGGGCGAATTGATGCGGGTCTTACGCTCAGGCGGCTCAGCCCGGAATTGCATCGCGGGGCGGCCAGCGCGATCATCAAAAACTTTCGGTTCAGCATGCCCAGCGACAAACCGGTTTCTCCTTGGGAAGAAACGCAACTCGTTTTGGCTGCAGGCGGGGATTTGGTGAGCAAACCCAATCACCCCCGGCAACTGCAAAACCTTTCTGTCCGCATCACCTCCGGCGAGGATGAACTCAAACTCACGCAGACCGAACCCGTCAACTTGCCTTCACAAACCGGTGAAATTTGGCCGGGGGTGAAACTCTCCGCGGAACTACGGGGGGAATTGCAAACCTGGAAAAACCGCCTCACGCCGTTTGTCTCCATGGAGGGTTTGGCGATGAGCGGGAGCATCATTGCCACCGCCAGCGGACGATTCTCGCCCGCGAAAATGCAACTGGATAAAGCCGTGCTGGATGTGCAATCTCTGAATGTAAAAACCAGCGGCGTGAACCTCAGCGAACCCCGCGTGCATTTGGAAACCCAAGCCGAATGGATCGCCAAGACGAATACGCTTCGCATTCCCAGCACCACATGGGCCAGCCCTTCGCTTTCGCTAAGGGCCGATGATGTGGAGTATTTCACGACTCCCCAAGGCACGCCGAGAACTTCAGGAAAGATCGTGTTTCGCGGCGGAGTTTCTCAGATGGCCAATTGGTTTTCGCTCAAGGATTCCCTGCCCGCGGAGATGAGTTTGTCGGGAACGGCATCAGGTCAGGTGGAATTGACCATGACCGATCACGCCGCCGATGCCGTGTGGAACGTGATTCTCGAAACCCCGGCCGTTTCGAGAATCGCCAAAGTGAACCCTGTTCCGAACGGGAGATTTCAACCGATCACAACCCGCCAACAAACCATCCAAGAAACGCTGTGGGCGGAAGATCGCATCGCATTTCGCGGCGGCGGGATTTATGATTTTTCTCGCGACCAATTGACGCTTCGCCCCACGTTATTGGAATCCCCTTGGCTGTATCTCACGGTCTCCGGCAATTTGCAGGACGTAAGGACGCGCGGCGAGGCGAACATCACCGGCAACCTGACTTGCAACTTGCCCTTGCTCGCAGAGCGGTTCCGCAGCAGCTTGGGGAGCACGTTTCAAATCGTGGGGAACGAGACGCGGGCGTTTACCATTCGGGGCCCCCTTTGGGATGCCGGCGATAACCAACGGGTCTCGAATGATCTCACGGCGTATGCGAGCGTGCCTTGGCAGCAAATCAATTTGTACGGCATTCCCGTGGGACCAGCGGAATTTCGCAGTGATCTAAATTTGGGCGTTGTGCAATTCGGGCCGTTGAATGTCGCGGTCGGCACGGGCCGCATGAAACTCAAATCGCGGTTGGCTCTCAACACCCCGGCGCTAACGCTTCAAATCGAAAAAGGTCCGCTGCTTGAGAACATCCGTTTGACATCCGAAGTTTCCCGCGAGTGGGTCAAATACGCGGTTCCGATTTTGGGGGACAGTACCGAAATCCAAGGCGAGTTCTCCGCATTCCTAACAACCGATGGATTCCTCCCCTTGGAAAATCCCAAGACGATGACGGCTTCCGGGGTGCTCGCGATTGAATCCGCGCAAATGAAACCCGGCCCCTTTGCCAACGCGCTGTTGGATGTCGTCCAACAAGTGAAAAGCGTGGTTCGCGGACAACCCGCAGGCCGGGCGATGCGGGCCGATCAATCGCTGGTCCGAATCGACAAACAGAACATCAACGTGCAAGTGGTCAACGGGCGGGTCTATCATCAAAACCTTACGCTTGTGGTGTCCGATGTGCCAATCAGCACGAGCGGTTCGGTCGGGTTGGATGAAAGCCTTTCGATGACCGCCGAAATCCCCATCCAAGCCAGTTGGGTCAGCGACAACCGTTTGCTGGCCAACCTGAAAGGCCAAACGCTGAAAATCCCCGTCAGCGGCACGTTAAGCCGCCCGCAACTCGACACCCGCGCCGTGTTCTCCGCATTACAACAAGCCGCCCAAAACGCAACCGGGCGGGTGATCGAAGATGAACTGGAAAACCAACTCAACCGTTTGTTCAAACGCCGGTGATTGATCACCTAAAACCGTCAACACTCCCGGTTCGGTTTCAAAAAGTGAAACCAAACCGGGGGTGTTTTTGAGGTTCCCGTTTTTCGGGGTTTAGGTCATCATTTTTTCTTTTTCCTTGGCTTTCTTTTCGTTTTCCAGCTTCTCTTTTTCCGCTTTGTCCTGGGCGGCTTTTTCTTTTTCCATTTGTTCCTTTTCGGCTTTTTCTTGCTCGGCCTTCTCTTTGGCGATGGCGTCATCGATGGCTTTGATCGCGGCGGTGACGGCCTCGACGGCTTTTTCGCGATCGAGTTTGGCATACCGCAGCGGCTTCTTCAAATCGTCTTTCGCCGAGCGGGCGTTGATTCCCAATTTCCCGATCGCGGTCGCGGCTTCCACGCGAATATCATCATCCCGCTCATTCAAGAGTTTCACCAAGACGGGCAGCATTTCCGTGGCCGGTTTGCCCACTTTCCCCAACTCGATCACGGCAGCCACGCGGACTTTTCCCCAAGGCAACGTGGCCAAATCCGCCAATACGCGGGCGGCATACGGACGGGGATCGGCGGGCAGTTGTTCGACTTTCAGTTTCCCCAGCATCGCGGCGGCATCCAAGCGAACATACTCGCTCACATGATGCGTCAACCGGGTTAAAGGGCCGACCATCAAATTGGGATCGGCTTCGATTTTGACCAGCGTTGTTAAGATGATCAACGGATCATAAGCCGGAATGGACTGTTCCAGACCGATGTATTGATCCGTCACAATTTGCGGACTGAGAACCAAACTCGTCAACGGAAATCGGCGTTTTTTCAGCAAACCCACCACGGCATATTGCGCGGGCTGACCGGCTTTCTCGGCCCCTTGCAGGGCGAGTAAGCTGGGAAGCTGAATAATCGGCGCGGGATGATTCACGCCCCAAGTCCAAAGTTCCACATGGTTTTTGAGCGAGTCCGGGGCAATTCGCCGGATTAAAATCGCCGTCAGGTTCCATCGCCAAGGTTCGGTCGCGGGGTTGGAAAGAATGTCGTAAAGGGCGGCTTGCGTTTTGGCGGGAATGGGGTCTTCGGGCGACTTGAGTTTCTTCTTCATTTTCTCCAACAGAATCGCTGCGGTGGCCGCGGGAAATTGCGGTTCGGTGGCCAAGACCGAGACAACTTTATCCCAGGGTTTTTCTTCCAAACCCGCCAGCAGATCGGAGGCTTGTTGCCGCACCCGTGCTTCGGGATTCCACATGGCTTTGATCAGAAAGTCCACATCCTCGGGTTTCTCGTCGGTGGAATCTTCCTGCGACCAAGCCGACGTGGTGAGAGTGAGAACTCCCAAGCAACAGCCCCAACACAGCACACGTTGTAAGCGATTCATTCTATTTGCCTCAAGAAATGTTTAGAGAAGACCGCGCATCACGCGAGTTCTTATCAGCCTAATCATTTCCCCCAGGCAAATGGGAGTGCATTTTGAAGCGGTTCTGGGACGAAAGTCAAAAACCGGCCACCAGCAAGGATCGGAAAGCCAATCGGGATCGGTGGCATTTTGGCAACACAGAACGCAAAAATTCCCGGCTCAATTAAAAAGTCGAGCCGGGCGAGCGTGGGGCGTCAGCTCGATAATTCTTGAAACCATTTGGAAGAACCCACCACGAAATCATGGGGTTGACACCCCGCGACCGCCTTTTTCATTGCAGTGTTAGCGATTCGCGGTGGCGTGGGTGGTTTCATCTTCGGTCCAATTTTCGACGGCCCAATAATCGTAAGTTTCCGCCACGCTGCCGCCCAGATCTTTCAATACATCCCGCAGGGTTTGGGTATCGATGTTTTGATTGGGCAGCACCCGCTGCATCACGAAACGGCGGTTTTCGTGAACATACGCAAAAAACTTGCCTTTGCCCAAACGGTCATTGTTGGCCAACAGACGAAGCAGCGACGTTTTGGGAACGGCACTGGAGGATTTGGGAAGTTCATCCAACCACGCCATGATCCAAAGCGTCTCGCCGTTTTGACTGAGCACGGCGGACATCGTAAATTCCCATTCCTCGCCTTGATAGTCGGACTTGAAACTAAAGTCGTAACGTTGGCGGTCTTTTTTGGGACGAAGCCCCAATTGATTCAGCTTTTGGCCCAGGGTTTCCTCGGTCAATCCGTTGGCGGAATCTTGAGCCGCCATCCCTGGAGAAAACGCCAAACTTGCAAAGCCCACGACCAAAGCCGCGAAACCCCCGACCACACACCAACCACGCGAAGAAATCTTCATGAGGGCGACACTCCTTTGTCACATCCCAACCGGGCGATCCCAACCAAGCACTCGGCCATCGCCTCGGCTTAGTCCAGCAAATACTTCAGGCAAATTTGCGACCAGGATTCAAATTCTTCCATCGAAGCCGACAATTCCGCAGGCGCGGCAAAGCCTGTCTCCATAATCGACGCTTCACGCGGTCGAACTTTGGGAGAGTCCAGACGAAATCGGTGAACCACGCCCAAATGGACCTTCCCGACTTCGGTTTCATCGTCGTTAATCAGTCCGATGCACTCCTGTTGAACCTGGGCATCCAAAAAGACTTCCTCGGCAATTTCCCGCCGCATGCCTTCTTCATACGCATTGGGAGCGGCTTCATCTTCCGAAGAAATATGCCCCCCAATTCCAATGGAGCGTTTGCTGTGCAATCGCGATTCCCCCTGGTCGCTGCCCCGCCGATAGGAAAACACCTTGTCTTCATATTGAAAGATGCAATACGGGATCAACTGTTTGTAACTGGGATCGTGTTCCATTTCGGGGCGGGGCCGATAACTGGTGTGAGCCGGATCGAGCAGCGTGTTCAAATACCGATCCACCTCTCCGCAAAACCCTTGAAAATAGCCCAATTCGTGAAATAGCAGGGTGGGCACCACCAACACATGTTCCACGGGGAGAATCGTACTCATGGATCGAAATCCTTCAAATTCAAATCATCGGCGCGCAAAGAAAATTGTCTAAACTAGCCCGAAGCGCAAGCGAGAGGGTGAGGAATTGTTGACCTGCCCCACTCGCTTGCGCTTCGGGCTAGTTTGGAGTTTATCGGCCAAGCAGTTCTTGGATCTTGGCGGCAATTGAGTCGGAACGCATTAACGTCTCGCCGACCAGCATGCCTCTCACGCCGGCTGTTACCAATCCTTGCACATCTTCGCGGGTGCGAATCCCGCTTTCGCTGATGATCAAACAGTCCGCCGGAATTTTCGGCACCAATTGTTTGGTGTGTTCCAAATCGGTCACGAAGGTTTTCAGGTTTCGGTTATTGATTCCGATCATGGGCGGATTGAGTTTCAACACCCGTTCCAAATTGTCGGGATCGTAAATCTCCACCAAAGCGGACATCCCAAGTTCCTCGGCGTGTTGATAGAACTCGGAAAGTTGCGTCTCTTCCAAGCACTCGGCAATCAACAACACACAATCCGCGCCATTCGCGCGGGCTTCCAGAATTTGATACGCATCGATCAAAAAATCCTTCCGCAACACCGGCAGCGAAACCGCTTGGCGAACTTGGCGAAGATAATCCAAATGCCCTTGGAAGAAGGATTCCACCGTGAGCACGCTCAAACAAGCCGCCCCGTTAGCCGCATAGATCTTCGCGATTTCCACGGGATCGAAATCCTCGCGAATCACCCCCGCCGAGGGCGAGGCTTTTTTGACTTCAGCGATCAACCCAATTTCCTGAGCATTCCGTAGACCCGCCACGAAATCCCGCACGGGCGGAGCGCCTGCAAGTTGTTGTTGCAAATCGGATTGGGGGATTCGCGATTTCGCCTGTGCAATGGCCGATCGCGTTTTCGCCAAAATTGTGTCTAAGATATTCGCCACCATCACCTCAACGGATTTTTAGTTATGAGAAAGGCGAGCGGGGCGTAAGCCCCATGATTCTTTAAACAGAGTCAAACATGCAATCCAACAATCATGGGGCTTACGCCCCACGCTCGCCATAGTGTTCTGCATCATATTCACCCAACCGGGTTCACTCAAACAAAATGATTGATCTCGAACAGATTGTTCCCAAGCGAAATGGGATTGGGTAGAATAGCACGTAATGTTTTTTGATTACTAAGCGGAGTCAATCGCGGGAGACCCAAATGGCGGAATTGTTTTTGACTTGGGACGAAGCCCAACGCGAGGATCTTCCGCATTATTGCGTGTGCTGCGCGGTTCCCGCGACGGAATGGGCCGACTGGCAGATTTGCCAATCCTCGCATCACATGTTTTCGCATCGCTACACCTATGTGGATGTGGCTTTGCCGGTTTGCCCGCAGCATCGCAAATTGCATTGGATTCCGCTGTACCGCGTGAATATCAAAAAAATCGAAGACGACGGTTTAATTATCAATCACGTCTCCCCAGGCTTTGTGCAAGCGGTTTGGGATTATCGCGACGACAAGGAAGCCCGATACGCTCAGGCCCCCGAACCGCAAAACTTTGCCAGTTCCCCACATTCCCCATACCCCGATGAATACGATTACGAACCGGAACAAGAATACGACTACGCCGAGGACTATGTCCCCCGTCAGCCAAGTTATGGTCCGCAACATGGCCGGCCATCTTACGCTCCACAATACGGTCCGCAACCTGGACACCATCCCGGACAACCCCGCCGAGGACCAAGTTTGCCTCGTCGTTCGTATAGTCCGGGGAGTTACGAGCCCCACTCAGCAATTTGGTCGGTGCAGAAAATCCTCCTCACCATTATGGGGGTTCTGTTCTTAGGGCCATTTGCCTTGCTGGTTCTGGTGATGCTCTTGGTCTTGATATTCACTCTGGCCTTCGCGTAATCTATAACAGAGTTTTGATGCGTTTTGTGATATTCTCCACGGTCTGAATTTTCGAGGCAAACACGATGTTGACAATTTTCGGGTCCAAGCAGCGATTTTGCGATACTTCGGATCGGCGTTCCTTTCTCAAAATCGGCGCGCTGGGAATGGGCGGGCTGACTTTGCCTCAAATTCTGCAATCCGAATCCCAAGCCTCGATTGGAAAAACCGGCGACCCGTCTTCGCGTAAAGCCGTGATTCAAATTTTCTTGGCCGGCGGAATTTCACACCAAGATTTCGTGGATATGAAACCCGAAGCCGCGGATAATATTCGCGGAGAGTTTCGACCAATCCCCACCAATGTGCCGGGCATCGAAATTTGCGAACACATGCCCCGCTTGGCGCAGATGATGGATGATTTCGCGATCATCCGCTCCATTGCCGATTCCGACGGCGCTCACGCAGCCACGCAATGTTTAAGCGGTTATCGCCGAGGCGATCAACAACGCCTGGATCAACCGTGTTTTGGTTCGTTCATCGCCAAGGCGCTGGGTTCCCCCGACCCCGCCGTGCCGCCGTTTATGGGGTTGTCCAAAACCTGCGGGCACAAACCCTGGGCCGACATCGGTTTCCCCGGCAGTTTAGGTCGCGCGTATGCTCCGGTTCGCCCGGATGGCGATGACATCCAAGCCATGCAGCTCAAAGACATTTCTCTGGAGCAACTCAAAAATCGTCAAAAACTGCTGACCGCGTTTGACGGTTTCAAACGCGATGTGGACAACGCGACTCTGCAAGGCACCGATGCCATTTACGAACAAGCCTTCGATGTGCTGACTTCGAGCACACTTTTGAACGCTTTGGACATCACCCAGGAAGATCCCAAAATTCTCAAACGCTATGGCATTGGAAATCAAAGCACGGGCGGTTCCGACAAAAACGTGGACGATGGCCCGCCGATTTGGAACGAACAAATTCTCCTGTGCCGACGTTTGATTGAAGTCGGCGTCCGTTGCGTGACGTTGGGATATGGCCGCTGGGATTATCATGGCGGGAACTTCAAACAAATGCGGGAACGCTTGCCGATCTTGGATTACGGCGTGTCCGCGTTAATCACCGATTTGAAAGAACGCGATTTGATCGATGATGTGACCGTGCTAATTTGCAGCGAGTTTGGCCGCACTCCCAAAATCAACGGCAAAGCCGGCAGGGATCACTGGCCCAAAGCCAACTGCGCGATGCTCGCCGGTGGTGGGATGCGAACCGGTCAAGTGATTGGCTCCACCACCGCGGATGCCGGATATCCCGATGACCGCCCGGTGAAGTTTCAAGAGATTCACTCCACGTTGTATCACAACTTGGGCATCGATCCCAAAGGCTTCATCCGCGATTCCGCCGAACGCCCGCTGAAACTTCTCAGTGAAAACCTTTCGCCACTCCACGAATTGGTTTAAGAACCCAAAGCGAGCGGACCAACCTGCGGTCGGTGCCCGCGTATGCCTTATGATTCTGTGGTTGTTCCAGGAAATCATGGGGGCTTACGCCCCACGCTCGCCTTGGAAACAAAGAGTGGAAGATGTGTCTAACAGCGAATGGGGCACAAGGCCATCACCATCCGAAACCCGCGATAATCGTTTCGGATCAATTCCATTGGGGAACACACATCGGCCAGATCTCCAAAGAGCATCGGGCCTTCCCCTTTTTCGATCGTGCCGGCCACCCAATCCATGACTTCTAAAGCGGGGGTTTCCGGGAAGTGTTCGATCAGATGGATAATGGAACGCGTGGCTTGAGTTTGTTCCCACTTGGGGTCGCATTTCCGATGAACTAAAGCGGCTTGCCAACGCAAAAGCAAACTGTGAACCCGTTCGGTGTTAATCATGGAAATGCCAATCTCTTGAGAAGCAGAGCAAGCCCAGGAGAGGAAATCGTGTGAAACGTCGCGGGCTTGGCGATGGGTTTATCATACCAAATTTTCGCCCAATAAGCACTGGCACCGCGTATTCTTTGCGAAGCGGGGTCAACCCGCCCAAGAAAACCGTGTGGAGTTTTCCGGGATGGGTTTCGCTTTGAGACAGCGCAGATTGCCTGGCAAGATCGCCCGGAAGACGAAAAACGAAGCGGAAAATTTCTTTGGGAAACTCTTGGGAAAGTTGACTTCTGCTCTAGCTGGGAATGGATTTGCGGCTATAATTGCGACTCTGATCCGGCATGTGCCAGATTAGATTTGAAGAGATCGCACTTAAGTGCCCCCACTGCTCGACTGATCCATAAGGGTCTTCTGCTCTGAGTCCTTCCACTCACGGCGTTCCAGATCTCAGTTGGCATTGTTCGAGAGCCAAAGTTTGTTGGCTTTGAAAAAGGGCCACGAACATCAGGCTGTTGGATTGTTGATTTGATCAACCAACAATTTCAACCATTGCCGATTTTCTTGAGTTCAGTTCGCTTCGACCCCCAGCAACCCTATGTTGAGGTTGCAAGACTTTTCTGTTTGAAGAACCTGTTTGGTTCGCGAAGGATGATGATGAGTAAGAATCTGTACGTTGGCAATTTGTCGTTCCAAGTAACCTCCGACGAATTGCAAGAACTGTTCGAAGCCTTTGGTGAAGTGCGTTCCGCCTCCGTGGTGATGGACCGAGAAACTGGCCGTTCCCGCGGGTTCGGCTTTGTCGAAATGGAAAGTGGCGGCGACGACGCGATTGACGCCCTCAACGGCAAAGATCACGAAGGACGCCCCTTGACCGTCAACGAAGCTCGCCCCCGCGAACAACGCTCCGGTGGTGGTGGCGGTCGTCGCAACAACTACTAAACTAACACCATCGGGAACGCAATTTTTGTGATCCCCTCAATTTTCCGCTGGGCTTGCGATCCTCCTTCAATCAATGATCGCAAGCCCAGCAAATCTCTCTGAATACTCTGCGCGCCCCAACCGCTCGGTTGCCGGAGAGGCTCCAGAAAACTCCCGCCCAACGACAATCGCGGGAACTTGATTGCTGGAGTCGGTGCGTGGACTGCATTCCCCCACAACGAAATAGGTTGTGTGTTCAGGACTTTCCCCGGATCAACACGTTATCCGTTGTGTAAACCTCACACAACCAGGCTCAGATTTTCGTTATTGTTGGACCAAATCAGTCTGGTGGGAATCCCCCGCCAGGACGGTGAGTTGGTGGGCAACCCCATCGTAAATTCATCGGTTCGCTTCGCCATTCTTCCGTAAAAAGACTGGCTTTTATTTTGACTCGCCCCAATCGCAAACCAGGGACACCTCTGGGAGTTTGTGCCTCGGGCTGGTTTTCATCGTTAGGAACCCCCGTGAAACCCACATTGTTTACCGATCTCAACTTGGCCGAACCGCTCCAAAAAGCGATTCAAGCCGAAAACTATTCCACGCCGACGCCAATTCAAGCCCAATCAATTCCGCATCTCTTGGAGGGACGGGATTTGCTTGGGTCTGCCCAAACGGGCACTGGCAAAACGGCGGCATTCGCGCTTCCGATTCTGCATCAGTTTGAAACGCACCGCAAACGGGCGGTCTCTAGGCAGCCCCGCGCTTTGGTGCTTTCCCCCACGCGGGAATTGGCGGTGCAAATTGGCGACAGCTTTCAAACCTATGGGCAATTTCTGCGGTTTCGCCAAGCCGTGGTTTATGGCGGAGTCAATCAAACCCCCCAAGTTCGGGCACTCAATCGCGGCGTGCATTTGGTGGTCGCCACGCCCGGTCGCTTGCTGGATTTGATGAACCAAGGGCATCTGGATCTCAGCCAACTCGAAACCTTCGTGTTGGATGAAGCCGACCGCATGTTGGACATGGGTTTTCTGCCCGACTTGAAACGCATCATCGCGGAACTGCCCGTCAAACGGCAATCGGTGTTCTTCTCGGCCACCTTGCCTCCCAAAATTATCCAACTCGCCCGGCAGTTGCTCAAAGATGAAGTCATGGTCAACGTCACGCCGAAAACCACCAGCGTGGAACGCATCGAGCAACGGGTGCTGTTTGTCGAACACGGCAAAAAACGGGCGCTCTTGGAAGACATTCTCAACGAGAAAGACAGCAAGCGAACCTTGGTCTTCACCAAGACCAAACGCATGGCCAATACCGTGGCCGAGAAGCTGACAAAATCGGGAATCAAAGCGGCAGCCATTCATGGCAATAAATCGCAGCATGCCCGGCAACGCGCTCTGGAAGCGTTCCGCTGCCAGCAAGTGCAAGTTTTGGTCGCCACCGATGTGGCCGCCCGCGGGATTGATATTGATGGCATCACGCATGTCGTGAATTACGATCTGCCCCTCGAACCGGAAAACTACGTGCACCGCATCGGTCGCACGGGGCGAGCGGGAGCCGAAGGCGTGGCGTTGTCGTTTTGTTCCGCGGAAGAACGCCGCGAACTGCACGCGATCGAACGCTTGATCGGGCAGCGGCTCTTGATGCGAAATGGCGAACCGCAACCCGCCGCGGCTCCTTCGCGATCCTCCGACAAATCGCCTTACGGATCCAAACGGCCTTCCCAAGGGGGGCGCGCCGTTCGCGTCCCAGTTCCCGGCATTCCGCCAGTGCCTCAAGTTCCAATTCGGGTTCGGGAGAAAATTCCCAAGCCAAACGCAAACGCCGTCGTCCCAAACCGGCGCATGCCAGCCAACGTGTGAACCCCAAAGGGTAAGGATTGGGCTTTGACGATTTTGTCTTGGCCTCGTATTTCTTTGTTTTGATTCAGGAGCGACTCATCGCTAAAAACCAGAACACCTTCGCCAAACGAAAACGTGAGATGGAAAAAAAAGAGAAAGCCGAAGCCAAACGGATTCGGCGGACCAAGCGAAAGTTGGGTCTCGAAGAAAATCCTCCATCGAACGAACTTTCCGAGGAAACTTCTCCAGGGGAACCTGGAACGCCTGAAGAAGAACCCACTTGATGTATTTCTAAAACGGGGTCGGTCCTACCGGCCTCGTTTTTTTGCTTTCCTTAAGCCGGAACTTTTCCGGCAAGGGCACTTGACGATTTACCGCACCGAACTTGAGAATACAGTTTTGAGAAAACCGATCCCACGCGGAAAAGAATGAGTTGGGCCGTGAGTGATTCCTCGGAAGTTCCCGGATTGTTGTTGAATTGCCCGCGCTGTTCGGGACGATTTCGGGCGGGAGTCCGCGAGACTCCGTATTTCGCCAAGTGCCCGGAATGTTACGAACCGGTCCGCGTGCCCGCTGCCGCCGAGGTGGAAGACGATTGGAATTTTGGGGCCGATCAAGATTCCAATCGCGAGGACCAAGACGATTGGAGTTTGGGTCCCGATTCGGATTCCGAACCCGATCGCCGAGCGGATCGAAAAAAACCGCCCGAACTGGAACCGGACACTTATCGACTTTCGCTGCCCACCGATTGGGGCGATTTGCCCGAAGACCGTCCCAAACCAAGTTCTGCTCCCCCGCCAAGCCCCTCGAAACCGCAATCCCAAGCGGATCCTCCCGACCCCAGCGAAGCTGAGATCGCCTCTTTACCGGTTCCCCAAAATGTGAGCGTGACGTGTCCCGCGTGCAGCGCGAGTTTCGAGCCTGCGGTGTCCGATCAAGATCAGGTCGTCTTGTGCCCGGAATGTCTGGAAGATGTGCCCGTTCCCGCGGCGAAGAACATTCCCAAACCAGCGCCAAAACCAACTCCGAAAACACCTTCCGCGCCGAAACCAAAGGACTCGGACGACATTCCTTGGGATGATTCCCCGGATGCGCCAAACGAACCGGAACCTGCCCCTCGAAAAAAACGCAAAAAGAAGAAACCCCGCACCGAACCCGAACCCCGCGAGAACCCAAGCACGCGGGAAAGGCCCGCGAAAACTCTGTCCGACACCTTGGCGGAAGTTCGGCAAGTGGAAGATGAGCCGCCGCCGGAGTGGACGTTTTTTTCGGGCGTGACCGATTTTTTGATTCGCCCCGAAGTGGTCATGCGCTGGGTTTTCGCCTCATTGGGCGTGTGCCTGATGGGCTGGCTTTGTCTGTTGTGCATCAATTTATACAACGACCACATGGTCTTGGCGGCGGGGTGTTTTTTCCTGCCTTTGATTTGGATCACGATTTGGGTCATGTCCTACGTGACCTCGTGCAGCCTGCCCATTTTGGTGGAAACCTCCGCGGGGAATGACAAAATCGTCAACTGGCCGGAACCCGTGCTGAAAGAGCAAGCCCTCGATTTGATGTATCTGTCTTACATGATGATCATCACCCAAGTGTTCGCGTTTTTTGTCTCGCAACTTTTGGGGATCGTCATTGGACCGCGTTGGGTGGTGTGGTTAAT
The DNA here is from genome assembly GCA_942490955.1 of uncultured Alphaproteobacteria bacterium. Classification (GTDB taxonomy): domain Bacteria; phylum Pseudomonadota; class Alphaproteobacteria; order Rhizobiales; family HXMU1428-3; genus HXMU1428-3. The sequence continues at coordinate 188,174 of CALNZE010000069.1, read as the reverse complement.
CGCGGTGCATTTGATGTATCCCGTGGTGCTCCTCTCCTCGATGGAAGCCAACTCCTCGTTCGTCCCTTTGACGATGCCGATCCTCAAAAGTTTCAAAACCGTCACCTGGGCCTGGGGAGTGTTTTACGGATTGACCGCCGGACTTCTGTTGGTGTGGTTGCTGCCTTTGGTTTGGATGTCTTCCCGCAGCGGAAGCACGCAGTTTTTCGGAATGATTTTTATTGCCCCCTTGGCGGCGGGATGGTGTTTTCTCTCCGCCCGGTTATTGGGCCGTCTCGCTTGGCGAGCCTCTCTCGAATACGATGAGGAAGACGAAGACGACCCCGACAACCCGCCGCGCAACAAACGCAAGAAGAAAAAGAAACCGCCCAAGGTCTCGGAATCCTCCGGCGAACTCCACGCGGCTCCCCCGTGAAATCAGGCTTTAGACTTTAGACTTCACGCGGTAAAAAATAACACAATCCAAACCAGCCCGAAGCGCAAGCGAGGGGGCAGAAATTCCGAACTCTTCGCCACCTCGCTTGCGCTTCGGGCGAGCGTCAACAATGACCGCGTTGAGTAGAGTCCTGAGACTGTAGGATTGTAGGAATGCAGGCGGCGGCGAGAGAGAAGTTTGGTATGTGAGAAAAGTTGGTCGCGTTGGTTTATGAGTTCTACTTTCCATTTTTTCTTATTCGGTATCAGAACGTGGTTCAACGGATCCTTCTCCTCATTATCGTGGCTCCGATTCTTGTTGGTGTCTTTTTCAACTTGTTCTATTTTGTGGCTCTCTTTTTATTTCATCTTCCAGACAGCACAGGTTTGCATGCCGTTTTATGGGTGCTTGCCGCTGGAATCACATTTCCAATGATCATAAAAATGTATAGAGAACAAGCCGCCCTTGAAAATAAATTCAACAAACCCAATGAGGACGCTTAGCAGGAAACGGAGACGAGTGAACTGAGCGACAATCCGCGACTTGGCACGCGAATTGATTGGTTTGGCATCCCGTGTGCGTCTCTGGTCGTTGATGAAGTTTTCCCTCGCGGATGGGTGATTTTTGGAAACACCGGGCGGGGAATGTTGTTGTTTCTCAACGGGAAGCCCATCGATGAAAATCTTATTGGGGATCATGTTCGCGGGATTGGGATTTTTCCCAGGCGCGCTGCGGGCGGAAGATTGGATGTTTCGCCGTTCTTATTACAGCCACCATGTTCCTCTGGAGCATCGGGCACAATTTCCTCCGCCCCAGAGGCGAACTGCTTACCGACCGGCTTACGTGGGAATCACGCCGGGGTTTGCGGTGCGCGGGGTTTATCGTTACAACCGCATTCAACTTGGCCAAGGCCGAAACTCCGATGTCACCATCTATCGCCAAGATTGGTTTGAAGAACAACCCTGATTTTTTTGAAGAACAAAGGCAACGCATTCGATGACGGCTTCACAAGGGACTTGGAGTGAAGTGGACATCGCCGGCAAATCGGCGGAAATTTTCGAGCCGCATGCCCCCAGCGTTGAGCCGTTTGTGATTGTGTTTCTTCACGGGCACGGACAAGAACGGCTTTCGCAAAATCCGGTGTTTACCGCCGAACTTGAACGCTATGGACTACGGGCAGTGTGTCCCCGTGGTCAGCGTTCCTGGTGGTTGGATGTGCCGTGTGCGGAGTTCGATCCAGTCACCACGCCGCTTCAATATCTGCGAGGTTCGGTCGTTCAATTTATCGAACAACGATGGAACGCCAAGCCGCCCGCCGTGGGTTTATTGGGCGTGAGCATGGGCGGACAGGGAGTTTTGCAATGGGCCTATCGGGATGCGTTGCGGTTTCCCGTGGTGGCGGCGATTTCCCCCGCGTTGGATTTTTACCGCTGCTGGGGCCAAGGGCTTCCGTTGGATGAGATGTTTCCCTCTGCCGAGGAAGCTCGCCAAGCCACCGCGATTCTCAAAATCCATCCTCTGAATTGGCCCAAACATCAACTCCTGGTTTGCGACCCAAAAGATGAGTATTGGTTTGAAGGAGCCGAACGGTTGATGTTAAAACTTTACTCCTCCGGGATTCCGTTTGAATCCGATTTTCAAACCTCGGCAGGCGGGCACTCTTGGGATTACTTCAATACAATGGCCCCCAAAGTCCTGCAATTTCTCGCGGAGCGTTTGGAGAAAGAATCCCGCCGAGCGTGACCCTTGGATTTGTTTTCAGAATGTTGGGTTATCGGGCGCTTTTAAGATGCGGATATAAAGCTGATAGAACGCCCAAGCCACATCTTGGTGCGATTGGTTTTCCACCGCGGGATAGGTGTTTAAGAGGCCTTGCAGTTGCTGATGAAACGCAGGCACTTCGGGATCGAAGTTTTCCGCCGAGGGCTTGGGGGCTTCGCTCAGGAATTGGTTTAACTGCTTAGCCGTGAAGTGGTGCAATTCCGCGCAGCCTTCGATATCGTTGGCATCGAAAATATGGTTTCCATGTTGAATCGCCAGTGCCAAGGGCAACAGAACGACTTCCCGCACACCGGGCAATCCCGAAGCCTTAAGTTTCTTAATCAAGGTTTCGACTTCTTGAATCCCGCGGGCCGCGTGGAAGCGGTCGAACGCATGCCGTAACGCCCAGGCGATTTCGTTGGCTTCGGATTTTTCCACCCGGGGATAGGCCGCGTGAATTTGCGCCAACTGCCGAGCCAATCTTTGAAAGGGACCCAACCACGCCTCTTCGCAATCCGCGAGCGACTCTTCGAGCGGCGATCGCAATAAGCGGCTTGTGGACCAATAGATTTCCGCGCATCCCAACACCGATCCGCGATTATACGCCGGGGCACCGTAATGAATCGCGATATCCATCACGCGGCCGACTTCGCGGGGCGTTAAGAGTTCGTCCGAATCGGCCAAGGGTTGGATTTCTTCCGCGACCAATGCCAATCCCTCGGCCACCAGATCTTTCAGCGGCATGGCGTCCAAGGGATCCTCTGAGTCCGCTTGGGAAGCGGCTTCCGAGGACGGCCCGACCTCTTCAACCAACGCCTGGAAAACTTCTAACATCCGAGGCAGCACCGCTTCGACGGATGAGGTCGAAGCATCCAACCATTGATGCAGCGAAAGCAGATATTCAAAATCCACGCGGGGGGTGATGTTCTCCAACACCACGGTCAGAATTTTCTTATCGTAATGAAACGCACGCTCCACTTCGGTCAGCACATGCTTGGAGTCATTGGCATGGGCGCACAAAAACAGAATTAACACATCGCAAGATTTGATGGCCTCCATGATGGCCTTGATCCAAGATTCCGTGGGCGGAATATCTTGCGAAGCCATCCAGCAGGACACGCCGGATTCATTCAACAGCGCGTACGCCGTTTCCGCGGCGGTTTGGCTTTCGGTGGCGTAACTGATAAAGGCCCGATGCGACATAGGGAAGTTTTGAGAGTCAGAGGGAAATTGGGTTGGTCAACGCATTCACAACCCCACAAACTCTCTTTATGCCAAGAATCCGCCTAAGATGCCACAATCTCCTGCACAAAATTTCCAAGAGGAGAGGTTGACAAGTCCCCATGTGCAGCCAAGCCGCAACCCATGACCGAGAGAACTCAACGAATGTTTTGATTGGTTTTGTCTTTACCGCGAGGGATGTGCGATTTATAAGGGAAGTGATTTTGCCTTTTAGGCCGAAGACCCTACCCATCAAAGCCTGGGAAAGTGTAACGCTGCAGCAGGAATAACGGTTTGATCTTTTCGGAACTGCGACAAAGATCACACAATTCCCTCGCTTTTTTCGTAGCATGGGTGGGGAATCGATTGTTAATCCTGCCTTTAACATTCCTTGTTCCATATTCGATACTTTCTTGCCGAGCCCTCGGATTGAGGGCGGTTCTTTTATTATTTTGATCAATTCATGGGTGATGTTATGAGCAGAGCTTCAACGCATCGGGTGCGGGAAATCCTTCTTTGGGGGCTATCGCTGGGATTGGTGATTGGGTTATTCACCCTGACTGGGTGCCGAAAGGGATCTTCCACCGGCGCGACGGATGGCGGAAACAGTCTTTCGGCGACGGGTCAGGAATTGCTGGGGCTGGCCGTGGAAGAAATGCAGCCATTGCGGTTGGGGATCGACACCGAACCTTCCGGGCCGGCGAATTTGCTCAATCAATGGCGGCTCGCCCAATTGGAAACCGAAAAGAAAGAGCGGTTCGGCGACCCGTTGCCGGAGGAATCCCAAAAGTTGCTCGAAACCGCGCTGTCGTCCGAAGCCCTGAACCGGGCGGCCCGCGATAATTTTGATCCGTTCGACTCCGAACACATTCGCACGTGCCTGTTGCTCAAATCCATTGTCGATCACGCGGCCCGGGGATTGGATGGCGAAATGAATCGGGCCAGCGCGTTATTCGATTACGTGGTGCGAAACATCGATCTTGTCCCCGAAGACAAAGCCCTGCAGTTGTCGCTTTATGAAGTGTTGATCTTTGGCGAAGGCACTGCCGCGGATCGGGCTTGGGTGTTTGCCGAGTTGCTAAGACAGATCAAACAGGACGCCGTGATCGTTAAGTTCTCCCATTCCCAAACTTCGCCGGCCCCGTGGTTTGTGGGAGCCGTGGTGGAGGGCGAACTGCGATTATTCGACCCCCTGCGTTCTCAAGCGGTTCCCAGCGGCTCCAACTTGGATCTCAAAAACGATTCGAAGATCGTACCGGGAACGCTGGCGGATCTGGCCAATCAAGACGTCTTGGATGCCTTGACCGGCAAAGAGAAGCCAAGCCTGTCTCCAAAAGATTTTCAATCGGTGGTTGTTGAAGTCGTGGGGCATTCCGTGTTGTGGGCGCTCGCAATGCCAAGTTGCAAGAGGTTCTGACCGGCAACAACGCGGCGGTGATTTCCGAAACGCTTTGGTCCCCCGCCGGGGATTCCGATTCGATTATCAACCGAGTGGCCTCGCTAAAAGACGCAACTTGGAAACGCGAAGACCTGAAACCGTGGAGTTATCCCGAATCCCGATTCGAGGAATTGGCCTCTCGCGGCGAATTGGAAGAACGCTGGAACGCCTTTCGCGCTCCCCACCCGTTTCAAACCGAAGGCAATCAAACCGTGACCGGACCGCCCACATATTGGCAATTGAAAACTCGCACGAGGCAACTCACCGGCGATTACGATGAGGCGATCAAAGGCTATCTCCGTGTGCGGATGGCCGATCCGCGCGTGCCCAGCGGCGTGGAAAAATCCATTCGAGATCGACATGCCACCGCGGCGGAAGATGCGTTTTTCTGGACTGGCATTTGTTTGATGGAACAGGGAGAAACCCAACCGGCCAGTAATCAGTTTTCCGATTACCTCACCCAATCAGAAACCTATTTTCGAGGCCGACACGTCAAGCAGAGTCAGTTTTTATTGAATCACCTAAAACAGCCAGGCGAGAATACCGAGACGAAAACCAAACCTGTGACAAAACCTATCCCGAAAACGGAAGAAAACTCGAAACCCGCCATCGCCGAAAAACCGCCCAAATCCTGATGGGAATTGAAAACGACGGTCTGCGAACCGCCGGGAATTTTTCCATTGAAGAGAAATCTGGGGGATTTCTCTAAATTTTTCTCGGCTTGATTTCGTAGAAAGAGGGGTGTTCCCCAATTGGATTCTTTTCCCCCAACCAGAACGAACTCCCCCCATGAAAAACATTTACGAGCAATGGCAAGTCCGCAAAGGCGAACGATTTTCCGTGTGCGGCCAAACCCGCGAAACTCTCCCGGCGGGGGCGTATCTTTGTCAAAGAGATTGCGATGGCACGCCAATCTTCAAGCGGCAAAATTTGCAAGTCGATGATCTGATCGACATTTCCGATTCCCTCGCCAACCGCGTGTTGGGAGAAGTCGATGACTTTTGGGGTCGCGGGCATTTGTTCGAGCAGTTTGGGTTCCTGCATCGTCGGGGCTATATGTTTTATGGCGTCCAAGGTTGCGGCAAATCGTCTTTGATTCATCAAATCGTTTCGAAAATTATCGAAGCGGGGCACGTGGCGTTCTTCTGCATTCATCCCTATTCCTTTTTGGAATGCGTGCAAGAGTTCCGCCGGGTCGAAAAAGATCGTCCCATCGTGTGCGTGTTTGAAGATGTGGATGCCATCATCGAACGCTATGGGGACAGCGAAATTTTGCAGTGGTTGGATGGGAATTATCAAGTCAACATGGCGGTGAATATCGCCAGCACCAACTACCCGGAAAAGTTGGATCCGCGGTTGGTGTCTCGTCCCCGCCGATTTGACCGCGTGCTGGAAATCGGCTTGCCTTCGGTTGATCAACGCGATGCCTACTTCACCCGCAAACTCCCGCACTTGCCCCAAGTCGAACGGGAAGTTTGGAGCCAAGAAACGGAGGGGCTTTCGTTTGCCAGCCTCGCGGAGTTGATCATCAGCGTGTGTTGTTTAGGGAACGATTTTCAAGAGACCCTGCAAACGCTGAAAGAGCAACACATCGCCGACCGCTTCGGGAAAGAGAACGGAAAATCGGAATCCCATCAACTGCAAACAACCGGCGCGGATTGCTGCGATGAGTATTGATCGCCCATAAACGATCCGTTTCAACAACACACCCCACGGGCGGTTCTGAAGAATTTGCCCTGAAGGGGCAAAACAAAATAGCCCAGGGCAAAGCGATGTGGCGTAAGCCACAAGCGACGCCCTGGGTGAACGATCCCTCGAACCATCCAAGCCCTGAAAGGGCGGTACAACCAACAATGCTTGGTTGTACCGCCCTTACAGGGCTTTTCTTTTATCGCATCCTCCAATTCCCAGGGCGTTGCCCTGGGCTGATTTGTGGATGCCCCTTCGGGGCAGAAATCCAACAAGCACAACTTCAAAAATTGGATTTTCGACAAGGGAATCCTTTGGGGTTCAGCGTTTTCGCAGGTAGTTCACGCCGTAGTCTTTGGGCAAGGGCGTGACGAAATTCTCTTTGGCCCACGCATCCCATTGGGCGGCGAGTTTTTTTACCAGTTCCGGCTTTTGATCGGCCAGGTTTTTCAGTTCCACGCGGTCGCTTGGTTGGCGATAAAGTTCCCAGGGTTCCTCGCGAAGAGCAACGAGTTTCCAATCCCCCGCGTGGACCGCCCGGTTGCCTTCGTGTTCAAAATACAATGTGCGCGGTTGCTGTTTCCCCGATTGCATTAACGGCACCAAACTTTGACCGGGCAAGGGAATCGTTCCGTGATACTTCGCCCCCGCAACCTCGGCGATGGTTGGCATGAGATCGATAATATGCGCGGGTTGGGCATCGACTGTTCCCGACCGAATTTTTCCATCGGGCCAATGGATAATGCAAGGCGAGTTGATCCCCCCTTCGTGATTGTAATGCTTGTGCAATCGCCAAGGTGTATTGGAAGCGTTGGCCCATCCCGAACCGATGCTGTGATATTCCCCTTCACTGCCCATCGTTTGCAGGGTTTTGCCCTTGTGCAAAATGTTGAAGTTGGAAGATTTCAGATCGAACCCAAACGGATCCCACTCGGCACACGCGCCGTTGTCGGAGAGGAACACGATCAAGGTGTTCTCCAACTCCTGGGTGCGTTTTAGATCGGCAATCAAGCGGCCAATGTTTTGATCCACACGATCAATCATGGCTGCATAAATCGCCATTCGCCGGGCCAAATCCACTCGGCGATCTTGAGGCAGCGAATCCCAAGCCGGGTTCACGCCGGTTTTGGTTTCGCCATAATTCCAATACCGGGAACGCGGGGTCAACGGCGTGCTTTGGGGGACGATGGCCAACTCTTTCATCCGCTTCAATCGCCGCTCACGAATCACATCCCAACCAACGTGGTAAGCCTCTTGATACTTGGCAATGTCTTCCTCGCGGGCTTGCAGCGGAAAATGCGGAGCGTGATACGCAAGATACAAAAACCACGGTTTGTCGGGCGTTTCGCGGGCGGACGTGAGAAAATCCAACGCATGATCGGTCAGGGCATCGGTCCCGTAAAATGAACCGGGTTGATAACGGCGGGCCGTGCGATTGGCGGGCATTCGCAAGTAGTGATCGGGATCCCAAAAAGTTTGCGCACTAATTAGGGTGCCGTAGAATTCCTCGAACCCGTTTTGCGTGGGGTCGGGTGTTCCCAAATGCCATTTGCCCGAACAAAACGAACGATAGCCCGACGTGTTCAACACTTGGGCAATCGTGACGGCATCCTCGGAAATTCGTCCGCGATAACCGGGCTGATTCAGATCTTCGACCTTATGCCCCACCCCCACGCGATGCGGATATTGCCCCGTCAAAATACTGGCTCTCGATGGGCAACAGCGTCCCGTGTTATAAAACCGTGTGAGTCGAATTCCCCTTTTGGCGAGGGAATCCAAATTCGGCGTGGCAATCTCTCCGCCGTAACATCCCAGATCGCTAAAGCCCAAATCGTCGGCCACGATCAACAGCACATTCGGTTTCTTGGCCGCGTGGGCTGCGAGATGACTATTGACTGACAGACCGAACACAAGACCCAAAACGAGCCCGCGAGAAATGGTGGAGGGTGACATCATCATAAGTGGCCGCGTCTTTACTTGGAGGGAATGTTGACAAGAACTTGCCTAGCAAGAATTTGAACAACAACCATAGTACCCTAGCCAAGCGCGGCAAAGAATCGTCAAGAAAAGATTCTGATCGGGATTCGGCGAGCGCGGGGCGTAAGCCTCACGCTCGGCTAGAAATTCCGACCAATGAGTTTACTTGCGTCGCCAAAGTAATAACCCAATGAGCAATCCCCCAACCAAACCGGCGAGCGGAAATCCCCAACTTTTCCACGGGGCTTCCTTGGTTTCCGCTGGTTCCGCATCTTTCCATTGGACATTTTTCACGGGGTCCGTTGGGGGCGGGATTGTGGGAGTTTCCGCGTACAAAAATTGAGGTTCTGCAGGCGTGGCCACCGAATTCGGCGGGGGAAGCGGTGGCGGTGAGGGAAGCGGCAATGCGACCGGTTCCGTCATGGCCACCTCCAAAGGAGGCAATTCGGAAATGGGTTCCGCAGCAGGTGGTGCAAGTGGCAACTGGGGCAATATCGATTCCGGCGGCGGATTTAATTGTCCCTCCACGGACACGATAGCCCCTTGGTTGGCATTCACGCGGCGGGCATCGACTTTCAAAGATCGAGGATGCCTTTGACCGGGCACGATTTCGGGAACCGAAGCCACCGCCAAGGTCTCCGGCGGATTTTCCGTCAGCGTTTCGGGAGCCACCGCGGCTTGTTGCATCGCACGGGTCGTGTGCAATTGCGAGGGTTGCGGAAACGGACTGGGCGCCTGCTCTTCAGCAATATCGGTGGTTGGATCCGGCAACTCCGTGGGTTCGGTGCTGGGAGGATAAGACGGCAACGTGGCCACCGCCAATTGCTGTTCCTCCACGCTCGGTTGAGCCAACGAGGGTTGCGGTTGTTGAGCCAGTTTCAAACGGTCTTGCAAACTCCGCACCAAATCGGCGGGGGGATCTTCTTCGGGACCGAAAAACAATTCCGAACTTTGGGCCAATTGTTCCGCAGCCGTCGCCCAGCCCAAAGCGACTTTGTACTCTCCGAATTTCAGTTGTCGCCGAGCCGTTTTCATCATGGTTTCCACCCGCTGCCGGGCGACTTCTTTGCCTTCGATTTTTGATAGAGGACGAAGCGGGGTTTTCGCATCCCGATGGAGAGCCACCTTCAACCGATTGATCTGTCCAGGCCCATTGACCGGATTGGCCTGCGCATCGGGCAATGCCGCGGGTGGTGGTTCGTTGGAGGAAATTTCTTGGACCTCCGCCTGATGATCCACAAGCCGAAAGGGATTCCCCTCTGCCGGTGTTGTGATTGCCGATGGTTTGATTGCGGTGGGGCGGTTTGCGGAAGAGTTGTTGGCCACGATTTCCACCGAGTTCTGATCGAAACCAGCAGCCGGACGAGGTGGTTCATCGAACAGCGTGGGAACTTTTCGGTCTTGATCCAACACGGCTTTGGTTTCCGCCAAGGCTTCGCTGGAACTCGCCGAAGGACCATCGAACGACTTGTTCAAAAACGGATCTTTCGTCCAATCGGGACCTTTGGGTTGTTGTCCCAACAACATGGGCACCAAGCCCGTCTTGCCGGACGATTTTCCAGCCAAGTGGGACTTGGAGTTTCGATCAAATCCCCAAAACCGTTGAAACGCCAAGTTCCCCCCGCTTTGTGAACAGCCCGCGGAACTTAACATTCCCGCAAGTACTAACACCCCAGGAAGAGAACGCAATGCTTTGAATGGAAAGAATCCCAATCGCATGGGGTAGCCCCGCTGAAAAATCAAAAGTTCATGCTCATTGGCAGCAAAACTGCAATGAATATCTGGTAATCGCCTTGGTGATAATCGTCGAAAAGCGATTTTGCACATGAGCGCGATTACAACGGCTGAGCGAATTTCTCCCGATTTGCTACCCGAAATTGCCCTCGATTCCTCCCCCGGTTTTCTGCTAGAACACACAACTTTTCACTTCCCCCTCCCAAGGAATTTGAATAAATGGATACAGTTGGAATCATTCCCGCGCGGGAAGCCTCCAGCCGCTTGCCGGGAAAGCTGCTGCTTGCGGAAACCGGAAAGCCTTTGCTGCAATACACTTGGGAAGCAGCCTGCCAAGCGTCTCGGCTTTCAGAGGTGATCATCGCCACCGATAGCCCCGCGATTTGTGAAGTTGTAACCTCCTTCGGCGGACGAGCCGAGATGACGGGCGAACACGCCAGCGGAACCGACCGCATCGCGGAAGTCGCCCGCCGATGCTGTCCAAACGCGGAGTTACTTGTGAACGTGCAAGGGGATGAACCGGAACTCGATCCCCGGCAAATCGATCTTCTCATCGAAACCTTGGAGCAAAACCCGCACTCGGAAATGGCCACGCTGGCGGCACCCATTCAAACTCGGCAGGTGTTGGAAGATCCTTCCTGCACCAAAGTTGTGTGCGCTGCCGATGGCCGGGCCTTGTATTTTAGCCGAGCAAAAATTCCGTTTTGTCGCGATGCCAGCGAACAGCAAATCGAAGAAATGCTAGCCGACAATTCGCCCTGGAAATTGCATCTGGGGATTTATGCGTATCGCCGCGACTTTCTGCTCAAGTTGACTGAACACCCGCCCTCGCCTTTGGAACAGTTGGAGAAGTTAGAACAACTTCGCGCGCTGGAACTCGGCGGATCCATTCAAGTCGCCGTGGTCGAACATTACGCGGTGGGAATCGACACCCCGGACGATTACGCCCAATTTCTCACCCGCCAAACCCGCGCTGCCTAAATCGTGACTTTCACTCAGTAGAGAAAATCTTTTGCCAACTCTTCCCAAGCCAACTCTTGGATCGCTAGTTCGTTTTCAGATGTGAAGGGCGGATAAACGGTATTTTGAAATAGTAGGACTGCCAAATGCGAACCGTGCATTGTCTTATCATGCACCGAATTTGCCACAAACCAAGTAATCACCGTATAGAAAGGCAGGCACCAACTTCGAGAATCTGTTCCCAATCCAGATGGCAGGAGCACCGTAACAGGTGAAGAGACATAAATGCGCTTGCAAAAGTGGATAGACTCTCAATTTTTTTCTCAACTCGCTCTGCCGAATGCCTTCCTATTGCAAGACCGCCCTCATAGGTCTCCATCTGATGAGAAGCGATTGCAAGGATTTCTCGACCCGATTTAAGAGTCATCTGAAAAAGCGACATCCTATTCCCTTCCAACTGGGATTTTCGGAACCTGTTTCAGACTCGTTAGTGATTGATAAGCCCTAATAAAGTTTGGCAGTCAGGTAATGCGTTCGCAAGAGATAGCTTCTGCAATAGAGCAAGAGCATCGCGTTGTAAACTTTCCAAAGAATAAGCCAGGCGGGGTAGTGGATCGCCTCAATAAAATCAGAGATTCCAAAGAGCAAAAACGCGAAGGCATAAAACAGTTCCCAACGACTCTTTTGGCATCTGAAATATCGCCAACCGGAGATAAACGCGAATACGATCCAAAACAATCCTTCAATTCGATTGATCCATTGATAGCCAGCGAAAAGCTGTGCGTTTTTAAGCGCCTGCCAATCCAAAATCTGAAAGGTCAGCAGATTCCAAAAACCTTGATGATAAAAAATCGCCGCCAAGGCAAGCAGGAGGGAAATCCCAATTGAGACGCCAAGGCATAGCGTTTCAAACTTCTGCGAAACAAACGCAGAAGGTCGTCTCAAAGGGGAATCGGATAACGGAGGCGAATGATAGGGCATGGATGTCGGGCCGAAAGAATGAGTCTTATTCTCTACCCTAGCAACACTCCGTTCTCAAGATCAAATCGCGAACTGACAAACTCTGCCCTCTGGCCTCCGAATCCTGACCTCTGAAAATCACACATGCAACAATCCGTGTTGTTTTAACGCGGCTTCTGCGTGTTTCGTGAGTTGCAACGGTCCCATTGTGCCACGTTCGCTGGCATCAAAGGTGCGGCCCCAATCGGGAAAGCGGCCCAACGGCAATCGGGTCAGGATTTGAAAATCGCGTATCATTTTGTGCTTGATGTCGGGATCGATCACCAAGGCGGCATCGGAAGCCGTGACCGCAGCGGCGATGACTTTGCTTCCCTCCGTGGCCCGACTGGGAGCCTTCACCGAATTGAGCGCCAACACTGCGGCATTAATCGCCGCATACGCCGCATTGCAACTGAGGGCGGCTTTGGTGTCCGGGGATTCCCCCTCGCTGACGGCCAGCAAGGCGCGCACCACGGCATCTTCGGCGGATTGCGCCGCCAGCGGATCAATCAGGGAACCGTTCACAAATTCCAAAGACACCTGAACCGCGAGGCTAAGGGCTTCCTGGGCGGCATCCGTTTCGGGGTGTTCGCTCGGCAAATAAAAATACGGTTTCACACGCTGAGCACACCGAGCCGCATAGGCAACCAAAGCCCGCAGCGGCATTGTTTTTAATATCTTTCCATTGGGGATTCCAGCCATCGAAGTACGTTTGCTCCCAAAAAATGCGGCCCGCAATTTGTCTCGATGTAAAAAGCGTTCGATGAAACGGAGTTGGCATGACCCCGCTCGTCGCATTAACGCGAAAACGGCGGCCATTTTTCATCGGCTCAAAGAAACACTAGGTTATCGTTTTCTCTCGTGAAGACATTGGAAGCGGCCTAGCATAAACATCCCGCGAAACAGCGGCACAGGATTCCAATAACCCGCACAATCGGAAATTCGCGTGAGGGAATCTCCTGAGATTGCTTTGGGATTTTGATTTTGTCCCGTCCCTAACAACAATTCCAAACCAAATTACACCCATGGGCCAACTCCGAGATTCCCTCAATCCCAACTCTGCCGAATTGAAATGATATGACCTCCTCCCCTGATTCCGTGGCCGCGATTGATCAACTGATTAACCGAGTCGGACAATTGCACGCCTCGCCAACCGTGGCACAAAAACTGTTGCAGTTGACGAAAAACCCCGAATTTGAAATTGCCCAAGTCGCCGGGTGTTTGGAACACGACCCCCGCCTTGGCCGCCAGAATTTTGAGAGTGGTCAACTCTTCTCGCTACGGCTTGGCAAGGAAAGTCAGCAGCATTCGACACGCAGCCGCGTATCTGGGACAACGCTCGCTTCGCATGTTCGCAATCACATTTGCCTTGGTCGAAACATTGACCTCGCGCTCCGAGTCTCCCCTGTCCGCCGGTTATTGGCCGCGAGCGCTCACAATGGCCTCGGCGGCTTCGCTCTTGTGCGAACAGTATGCACCCGATTGCCGAGATGATGCCTACACCAGCGGACTGCTGGCCGATGTCGGAATTTTGATCCTAGCGCAACTCGAAACCAAACGCTATGAAATTTTATTCACGACCCACGAACATGGCACGCCCCTGTTGGAAGCCGAGCAAGAAGAATTTCAATTTACGCATCCCCATTTGGGAGCGCGGTTGTTGGAGCTTTGGGAAGTGCCCGATCCCGTCGTGAATGCCGTCGCCCATCATCACAAATCCGAGGATGCCAACCAAGAACCGCTGACCCAAGTTGTGCAAACCGCCGATCTCTTGGCCTCAGCAGTTATTGATCCCACCCCCGAAAAATTGTTTCTCTCGGCATTCAAACTTCATCAGGATTTCAACCTGGACCGTGATGGTTTGGCGGCCTTTATGGATTCCCTCAAAGACAAAATCCACGAAGGCGAAGATATGGTGGGCTGCGGAAATAATCTGATGCAGAAGTGTGATGAGTATGTCACTCAACTTAATGAAACCGCCCAAGACGTAGAACCAGTCAAGTAAAACCTCCTGTCAGGGTGGAGAGAAATAAACACTCGCCCGAAGCGCAAGCGAGGAGGTCAACTTCTGAATCTCCGCCGCCTCGCTTGCGCTTCGGGCGAGTGTCAACAATGACCGCCTTGAGGAGAACTGTTTGACTTACGCTCGAATTTTGTCGATGGCTGTCGCGCTTCGTTTTTGGGGACCGAGTCGGTTTGAGATCCCCATGCCGGCGAGCATCGTGTTATACACATCCAAGCCTTCGGCTCCGATGTCCAAAATTTGGCCGGTTTTGAAGCGGCCATTGGCTCCGGTGATCGCGTGAAACACGCCGGACAGTTCCCGCTTTACATTGGAATGCCGCCCATCGCCGGATTCGGTTGAGATGGTGATGAGCGAGTTTTCGAGAATCGTTTTGCCGTTGGCTTCCCGCGCATCGCTGCCATCCAATCTTTGCAAGAAATACGCGATCTCGCGCATCTTCATGTGGGCATGCGCGCGAAGTTCGGTGTTCTTTTTCTTCTCGTTGAACTTATGCCACCATTCATGGCTGCATCCTTTATCGCCGGATGCGTTTTGTTGACGCGCATCGTCGAAGGTCCACACCTTGCGGCCATTGTAATGGTAATCCCCCGTAAGACGAATTCGCTCGCCCGCGGCTAAAAAGGTGATCGAGCCAAACCGCACGCGATCCATTTGAATCGCCAGCGCATAGATGTCGGCCAACAACCGCCATTCGGTAGTCAACTCTTCCAAGGTGATGTCGATGCCCTGTCCGCCGGGGTCCGCTTTTCCGCCGTGCAGCAACCGCGAGCGAGGCGGCATGTTCGGGGCATCGGGGTTCTTATGCTTCATCGCATAGGCGCGTTGTTCATACTCGCGGATGCGGTCCAGATGATCGGACACTCGCGCTCGCGAAGCCGCCCCCAAAGGCGAAGCGGAACCGGTATAGAATTTATATTGATCGACCACCGTATCCAACACGCTGCGTTTGAGCCGACGTTTGCGAACATCGCTTTCGCCCGCCGCGAAATCAATCTGACCGAACACCCGCTCGAACACATCGCGGGGTTTTTCCTGCATGGCCGCCGCCACCGTGCCATCTTGGTTATAACTATGCACATACCGGCTGACTCGGCTGCGACGGAAAAACGTCCCGCCCACCAAAGTCGGCACCATGCCTGCGGGCAAGCCCTTGGGGTAATGGGCATTGCGAATGACTTGATCAATCGAAGGCCCGCCGGATTTCGCTTCTCCATTGGGAGGTTCCGCGGTGAACGCGCCCGAAGCCCCATCAAAGTGTGCATTGATGCCCCGTTCATCGCAGCGAACCTGATCCACGTTCCGCATGATGAGCAGTTTTTTGCTCAAGGGTTCCAGTGGTTCCAGCACTCCCTTGAAACCTTCGGTTTGCAGTGGAGAAGGGATGCCCAATCCGAAGAACACATTAAACGCCCGCGTGGGTACATCCGCTTTGGTCGCCGCCACCGCCGAAGACAGGAGCATCTCTTCCAACAATGGCAGCCCAATGCTGACGCCGCCCAACCCTTTGAGCATGGTCCGCCGGTTGATTTGTGTTGTGGGCATTGGGAAGTTCTCCTATTTGGAAATGAAAAGCCTTGTGAACAGATATGGTAAATCGTATCGTGATGCGTTAGAGATTTCTTCACTCATGTTGTTCGTTTTGAATGCCAAACATTCTAACATGCGGATGCGGGATGGAAAATGAACTATTCTCAATTCAGCTTTGTCGCCTTCATGATGGGGTGCTGGTAAAGGAATCGATTTCGATGAAACAACTCTTCACGCTAGGCCACTCTTCGCGAACCTGGGAAGAGTTTCTTACACTGATCAACACCTATTCTATCACTGTGATTTGCGATGTCAGGTCTGCACCTTATAGTCGATATACTCCCTACTATAATAAAGAACCATTCGCGGAGTCCTTGAAGGAACACGGCATTCATTACGTGTATCTTGGCCAGGAACTGGGAGGCCGGCCCGAAGCGGAAACTTGTTATGATGAGGCCGGAAAAGTTCAGTACACTGCCGTGATGAAAACAAAACTCTTTCAACAAGGCATTCAAAGACTCAAGACGGGACTAGAAACCTATTCCATCGGTTTAATGTGTGCGGAACGCGACCCGTTGACCTGTCATCGCATGCTGTTAATCTCCCGCTTTTTAAGACAAGACCTGGACATCATTCATATCCTGGATGAAGACCAAACCGAAACTCAACACCAAGCCGAACGCAGACTGTTTAAACTCACGAAAACCCCAGAAAAAGATTTGCTTTCCACTCCCGATCAACTGGTTGAAGATGCCTACGACAGGCAAGCTCAACGGATTGGCTATCAACAAGATCAAACCGCTAGGGATAATGACTAACACTATGTGTCACTCAAGCATCCCTGAGTTCGTGAAGCCTTTACGGATCCGCCTCGGTGCGGGTTTTTTGGACCAAATCGCTCAGGAGAATCGCAAGCATCACATCGGAATATCTGCCGCCGGCTTTTTGGGCGGTTTGATGCACCTTCTCTAACACTGGGGCATCACTTGCCGAGAGCGGACGGCCCAAGGAAAACTGGGTCAGCTTCCAAGTCAAGCTTTGTTTTACGCGGTCACTCTTTGCAAGCAGGTTCATTAGCTCGGCGGAGGATTGATACTTGACGGGTTTCGCAGCGCCGGGGAAGAGAATCTCTCCATCATCGCGGAGTTTATTGCCGTGGTGATCTTGTTCGTGGAAACTGCCAAGCCCATCGAATTTTTCCAGCCCGAATGCCAGCGGTTCAAAGCGGACATGACAGCCGCCGCAGTTGACGTTCGCAATGCGAGCCTCGGCGATGGAACGCTGTGTTAAACCGGCTTTGGTGGGCACAGGGGTGGTGTCCACGCAGGGCGGCGGATCTTTCACCACGCCTCTTAACAAGTCTTGCATCACAAACAGGCCGCGCGTGACCATTGACCCTTCATCCCCGCCCACGGTAAGAATGCTGCCTTGGGTTAATAACCCGCCTCGCGAGGGGATTGTTGAGACATCATATTTTCGACCATCTGTTTTGACAGGGATGCCATAGTGCTTGGCAAGTTCCGGCGTTAAAAACGCGACTTGGGTATTCAACAAATCCGCAAGCGGGCGGTTTTGTTTCCACAACACCTCCTCGGCATAGGCCAAGGTTTCCTGGCGCATATCTTTCGCAAGTTGCGAATTCCAATTGGGATAGTTTTTCGGGTTGGGGTTAAGGTTGTCTAAACGGGCTAGGTTTAGCCACTCGGAGATAAACTGCGCAGACCGCTTCCTGGCTCGATCTTCTGTTAGCATGCGTTGAATTTGCTCAGCGGCTTTTTCGGGGTTTAGAATTTCCCCGGTCTCGGCAGCTTTTAACAGTTCCGCATCGGGCGGGCCTCCCCAAAGGATATAACTCATGCGCGAGGCGAGTTCATACTTGCCGACCGGATAAGCTAACCCATCGCCTTTTTGGTTTTCAATGCGATAGATAAACCGAGGCGATTGCAGCATGGCTTCGAGGATTAAACTCACCGCCTCTTTGAAGTCTCCGCCGGTATGCGCCACCGTGGTGGAGATCCCGCGATAAGTCACAATCTCGGTTTCTGTCAGTGGTCCCCGCAACAACCATTTGCCCATCTTGGCGATCAGGTCTCTCATACTGTCATCGGTTAGTTTTTTGCTTTTTTGAAACCGTGCTGCAAACTTCTCGGCGTCCATGCGGCTAACAATGATTTCCGCGAGTTGAGCATATGCCTCGATATGTTTTAGATCCACATTTAGGTTATAGGCTGTGTTACTAAACCCATCCGCTCTGAGGTCCGGCGGCAGAATTTTCAAGGCGTCTGATCGAATATCGACTCCCACTGCGCTTCGAACAGTCTCGATATATTCCTCCCGTGTGAGCCGTTGCAAGATGATGTTCTGCGTTTGGGAACCGTGGGCGTATACAGCCGGGTCAATCACATCCAGGGTCCACGCGGCTCCGTTGTCGAGCCAGTGTTTTAAGATTTTTTTGTCCTCAGCGGACAGCTCGGGACGATCTTCGGGCATCTCATTGGATGCCACGCGCTTCCAAAGCGAACTCTCCGCGGATTTCCCGGGAATGATCGCTTTGCCGTTTTCTCCTCCCGCGAAGGCCGCGATTTTTTTGGAGAGATCCAATCCGCCTTCCTTCACGGCGGAATCGTGGCACTCGAGGCAATGGTTCGCCAAGATGGGGGCAACTTTTGTGGTGAAGAATCGCGACTTCGCCTCCTCACTGGCATCGGCCAATGTGGATAACGCTCC
Organism: uncultured Alphaproteobacteria bacterium; assembly: GCA_942490955.1. Classification (GTDB taxonomy): domain Bacteria; phylum Pseudomonadota; class Alphaproteobacteria; order Rhizobiales; family HXMU1428-3; genus HXMU1428-3. The sequence goes on along the minus strand of CALNZE010000069.1, from coordinate 169,700 downwards.
ATCCGCATTGGGACCGGCTTGGTAATTTTGCAACACTTCTCGCGGTGACAAATCACGATTATAGATCGCGGCCAAATGATACGTCCCCAGCCACGGGCGATCGTTGCTTAGTTCATTCGCCAAAGCCAATCGAAACCCGCTGTTCCAGTTGGCCATATTGCCGGCGAGCGGTTTTTGTTCGCGGAGTTTACCATCGAGATAAAGTTTCGCGTTGCCGCTTCGGTCGCGGGTATAGACCACATGAATTAACTTCGTGCCCAGCGTTTTCGGGTCGGACGACAAAGAGGGCATGCCGTTGGTGCTGGTTTTGGTGGTTCTTAATCGCACATCCAGTTTGTCGCCTTCTTGACCAATCGTAAAATTGCGTTCGTTGGAATTTTGTGAGAGGGTGACAATTCGCGCGGGTCCGTTTTGCTTGGTGTTGGCGGGCTGAATCCAAACTTCGAGCGTCAATTGCCCCGAACGCCGAATCGATTCAAAAATTTTGGAAGCGGGTTTTTCTGTGCGAATCACATTCACCCCAGTCACTTCGAGCGAACCCCGATGGCGTTTTACGTTTTTGAGGTTTTCGATTTTCAAATCCACGGGCATTCCCACGCCGGAGCGATCTTTCACCAAGGAACCGCTGGTCTCTTGAGAATCGTAGAACGCAATCAAGCCGCTGCGCACTCGCGAACCGGGTTGGACTTGGGATTCCGTTTGGACTTGTGCGGAAGCGGGTTCATTGTTACTTGGCCAATCTCCAATCGCCAAAATCGCACCGGTACAACCGATGGCCAAGCCCAGATTTGCAATTCTCATTTCTAACCTCTTGGTTCACGGCTTTTCCATTGATGGAAATTTCTATTAAAGAATGTCACTTCCGCGAGTCTTCGTTACAGGGTTTTTCCACAATTTACGCTTTGCCGGGGTGAACCAAGAAACTGCGGTCGCCACGGGTGAGGTAGATGGCTTCCTCGTTGATTCGCCGGCAGGTTTCCACAAGGAATTCAATCAAGCGGTCGAAGTCGCCTTCCTCATTAAAGGACACTTCAAAGCGTTCCATGACATCATGTACTAATTGGCCTTGGGGATCGACCCAACAGCCTTTCACGGGAGTCGGCGTTTGAGTGTACGCCCGGAAATGATGAATCAAAAACGCATGGATTGCCGCCCTGGCTGTTTGATGGTGTTCCGCTTTCGCTTCCCCGGTTGGATGAAAGAACCGCGGATCGTCCAGCTTATGGGACGGGATGTAAAACACCGTCATCTTGCCGAGTTCAAACACATGCGAAGTGGGATCATTCATCATCGGAGGGAACCAGAACCGTGAGGGCCTTGGGGTGAACTTGAATTGTAACGGGCGTGAAGCCGGCGGGGTCGCCATCGACTTGAACGGGCACTTCTTCATCGCATTCCACGCGGATTTTTTTCGCTTGCATGCATTGCACGGCTTTGTGCTTTTCGTGGCGGCGAAATAGCATGCGGGCGAAATGCGTGACGAATTGGAACATCGACTTGGGCGGAAACAGCCTGAGATCCAAAAGCCCATCTTGCGGGTCGGCGGATTTGGCGATGGGCAGCCTGAATCCGTAAACCGGCATGTTGAGCAGAAACGCGACCGTGGCGATTCGAGGTTCCGGGTTGTCATCCAGATAGAACTTCATTTCGGGAAATTTGGAGTGGCGAAACGCTTGCCAAAACGGACGGACATAAGACCAATGCCGAATGTGGCCTTGGCGGGATTCATCCACGCGGCGAACGACATCGGCATCAAACCCAATTCCCGCCATCAATGCAAATCGCCTCTCGCCCACGGTGCAAAGATCGAAAGTTTTCGTTTGATTGGCGGCGATCATATCCGCCACAAATTGCCCGCTACGTTTGATGCCCAGATACTTCGCCAACAAGTTTTCCGTGCCCATCGGGAGAACCGCAATCGGAACGCCGGGAAAGCGGTTTATTAAATCGCCCACCGTGCCATCACCGCCGGCAGCCACTAAACAACGGGGTTGATCTTCGGGAACAAGATCCTGCAAACGAGCATCCAAGCGTTCCCGTTTGGAGAACAAATGCGGACGCAACCCGTGCGCTCGCAAACCGCGAATCAACTCCAGCAAAATTTTGGTCCGTGGCCCGGAACCGGAACGCGGGTTACGCTGGATCGCCACCCAAGGCCGCTTCATGACAGAAGTTCCCAGAGTGTGGTGAGCGTATTGATCACGGGAATGTTCTCGTTCCATGTTACAGCTTCGGTTTGTGAGCGATCCAAATGCACGGCGGGAATGCCAACGGCTTTCGCACCGTTTACATCATTCGCCCAATCATCGCCTACCATCAAAAGTTCATCGCGGTTTAATTCCAAGCTTTTTAACATTGCTTGGTAGTATAAAGGGTTTGGTTTATAGCTGCCCAGTTCGGACGAAATAAACCGCGCGGAAAACCCATTGAGTTCCGCGTGCCCCTCACAAATCGCATGCAGCCGTTGATCGAAATTGGATGCCAACACGCAATCAATGCCGCGTTCTTTCAACTCCGACAAGACCACTTCCACATCGGAAAAACACCTCCACGCCTCAGGCATTCCGAAATGCGCGTGCAGTTCCTCGAAACACACTTCCAAAGCGGGATCGGAAAGATCATCGAACACCCGCTCCACGATCCGCCGCCAAATCAGACGTTCGTTAGCTTCATCGGTAGAGTTTGAGCTATCGTACTCCGCCCGAAATGCCTGACCAAAGCGGTTGGCCACTTGGGTTTCGGTGATTGCGGAACCGTGTTGGTTTCCAATTTGCGTATAAACCGCCACCACGGGCGGATCGGGTTTGATCACCGTGCCCACGGCATCAAACGCCACGCATTTTACTTGGGAGAGCATTGTGTGTTCCAAGCCGATGATTTTTAAGAGGCAGGGTTTCGCTGCCGTTTCGAGAGTGACTCGGCTTCCAAAAAGATTTGCTTGATCTGCGGGTGTTTGGTGCGAATTTGTTTTTCCAAGCGATCGACGGCAACTTCGATTTCATCGGCAGACAGATGATTGTGAAATTGAATGTCCAAATTCAACAACACATGATCGGGACCGAAATACAAAGTCAAAGGCCGCCCCGCGCGATCCACTGCTTGATCGTTATTGACGATTTCATTGATGCTGTTCAAAACCTCCGGGTCGGCTCCCTCACCGATCAACAGCCCGCGGGTTTCATAGATCAGCACAATCGCCACGCCAGCGAGCATCAGACCAATTAAAATGGAAGCCACCGCATCCAAGCGGGGCATGTTCCACAAGCGGCCCAAGAAGATGCCCAAAAACGCGATGACCAACCCCAACAGGGCCGCGGAATCTTCCAACAAAACCGCGTAGGTGGTGGGGTCTTTGGAATCGCGGATGGCCTCGCGAAAATTGGTTTCGCCTTTGATTTTCAGAAACGCCTTGAGCGCCAACCACCACGCGATGCCTTCAAACACGACCGCCAAACCCAGCACAATATAGTTGGCGGTGGGATCGCTGAGCGGTGCGGGATGGTTCAGATGCCGAACGCCTTCATAAAGCGAAATTCCCCCACCGAGACCGAAGATCAACACTCCGACAATCAGGATCCAAAAGTACAAATCGGACCCATAGCCGAAAGGGTGTTTTTCATCAGCTGGCCGCCGACTGAGTTTAATTCCCAACAGCAACAACATCCCGTTGCCGGTGTCCACCAGGGAATGAATCCCTTCGGAGAGCATCGCCGAAGACCCGGTAAGTCCGGTGGCAATAAACTTTGTCACGGCAATCGCAAAGTTCCCCACAATGGCTGCCACGATAGCCACGGTGGATGAGGGGCTTGCCACAACAAAGTTCCTTTCCGAAGTCATTTGCAATAATTTGTAGGTTTTGCGAAACCCACCATCATTCGCGGTGGGTTTCGCAAAGCCTTCACCCACCCTACATAACTTGCACAGCGTTTCAATGTATTCCAAATCAACAAAACCGGGGGATTCACGTCCCTCGGTTTTGTTGTCGAATCCGTTTTTCAATCACCCCAAGCCGTCGGCTTGGGTTTTCTCTGGCCGCTGGCCTCCGAATCCTGACCCCTGCTTACTCGTCGGGGGTGACTTTATCCAACAGCGAGGGGGTGGAAGGCGGTTGGGGTTGGGCTTCCGAGGCTTCGCTGAGGATGTTCATGCGATTGGCGCGAATGCGTTCTTTCTCGGCTTGCAGTTCTTCCAAGGCGTTGGGATGGATGCGGACTTCGGAATCTTGATGGGTGTGGAAACCCGTGCCCGCTGGAACCAAGTGGCCCAGAATCACATTTTCCTTGAGGCCCACCAAATTGTCGATCTTGCCCGCCAGCGCGGCTTCGGTGAGGACTTTGGTCGTCTCTTGGAAACTGGCCGCCGAGATGAAACTTTCGCTTTGCACAGCCGCTTTGGTGATGCCCAAAAGCTGCGTGCTGGCGGCGGCGGGTTTGGGTTTGCCCACGATGATGGGCCGTCCGCCGTCGGCTTCGATTTCCGCGTTGACTTCCTCCACCGTGCTGATGGGCACGATGTCGCCTTCTTGGAATTCCGTGTCGCCGGGATCCAGAACTCTCACGCTGTTTCGGAGGTCTTCGTTCATGCGGCGGAATTCGAATTTATCCACCACGATGCCCGGCAGAAATTCGGTGTCGCCTACATCTTCGATCTTAACTTTGCGAAGCATCTGCGCGACTACGATTTCAATGTGCTTATCATCAATATCCACCCGCTGGGCGCGGTACACGTTTTGGATTTCGTGCAGCAGATATTGTTGAACTTCCTCGGCCCCTTGGACGCGAAGAATATCGTGAGGCACCAACGGCCCGCGAATTAACGCCACGCCCGCTTTGAGTTTCTGGCCGCCTTCCACGAGCAACTGCTTACCCGGCGGAATCACGTGTTCCACTTCGGTGCCGTCTTCCCCGCGAATCACGATGATTTGCTTCCCGCGTTTTTTCTCGCGGAGAATTTCCACTTCGCCGTCAATCTCGGCAATCACCGCCGGGTCTTTGGGACGACGAGCTTCAAACAATTCCGTCACGCGGGGCAGCCCCCCGGTGATGTCTTGCGTACCCGAAGATTCCCGCGGCGTCTTGGCGAGAATCGTGCCCGCCGTGACGTCCGAATCTTCCAAGGCTTCAATACTGGCCCGTTCCGGCAGATTGTAGTATTTCAGCACATCGCCCATGTGGTCTTCCAAGAGAATTTGCGGTTGCAAATCGCCCTTGTGTTCGATCACCGTGCGCCGTGTGTGGCCGGTGGCTTCTTTTTCGGTGCGGATCGTGCGGCCTTCGATACAGCCATCCAATCGCACCTTCCCGCCGACTTCCGCCAGAATCGGAATGGAGTGCGGATCCCAGCGGCACAGCACTTGGCCGGAAACCACATCCTCGTCTTCATTGACCAACAACGTGGCTCCGTTGGGCACCGGGTATTTGTCCAATTCGCGGTCTTTGGGGTCCACCACGACCACATGGCCATCACGAGTAAGCACCACGTTTTGGCCGTCATTGTTGACCACGCTGCGAATTTGCACGAACTTCACCCGCCCGGCGCGTTTGGATTTTAGTTCGCTTTCTTCGACTTCCTTGTTGGCCACCCCGCCGATGTGGAACGTCCGCATCGTCAACTGCGTCCCCGGTTCTCCGATGGATTGAGCCGCGATAATTCCGGCGGCCAAACCTTCTTCCACCATCGATCCGGTCGAAAGGTCCATGCCATAACACAGCCGGCACAATCCTTGCGTGCTTTCGCAGGTCATGGGGCTTCGCACTTGGATTTTCTCAAGGCCCATCTCTTCGATTTTGCGGGAGATGTCCACGGTGATCAATTCATCTTCCCGCACGATGACTTCATCGGTAATCGGGTTCACGATGTTGGTTCGGCTAACCCGTCCACGAATGGCATCCGCCAGGCTGACTTCCACTTTTTCGCCGCGGTACACAATTCCGCGCGTGATACCCTGCGTGGTTTGGCAATCGTGTTCGTTGATAACCATGTTCTGGCAGATGTCGGCCAACTTGCGGGTGAGGTAACCACTATCGGCAGTCTTCAATGCCGTGTCCGCCAAACCTTTTCTGGCCCCGTGCGTGGAGGAAAAGTATTCCAACACCGTTAGCCCTTCGCGGAAGTTGGCCTTGATCGGCGTTTCGATAATCTCGCCCGAAGGCTTGGCCATCAAACCCCGCATCCCGGCAAGCTGCCGCATTTGTTCTTTCCCGCCGCGAGCACCAGAGTGAGCCATCAAGAACACGGGGTTCACATAATGGCCGTCATCGCGGTGGTCGTGTTCGAGTTCGTGCATCATGGACTCGGTGATCAACTCGCGGGCATGCGTCCATTCATCCAGCACTTTGTTGTAGCGCTCTTGATCGGTAATAATCCCGCGAGCGTACAACTTCATTTGCTTTAAGACTTCCTTCTCGGCATCACCGATCACTTTGTCTTTGTTGGGAGCGGTTTTCAAATCGCCCGCGCCAAAGGACATCCCGCTGGTGGTGGCCTCGTGGAAACCGGTTTCCTTCATGGCATCCAACAGGGTAATCGTGGCCTTGCGGCCCATCATCAGGTAACAATCGGAAATCACGTTGGCCAGGTCTTTGCTGGTCATGGTGATATTATAGAACGGCATTTGCGGGGGCAGAATATCATTGAACAGCACCCGGCCCACGGACGTTTTAATCAGACCGCCCGGACGATAAGTCTCGGCTCCATCGCCTTTGACGCTTTTGTCCTTGGGCATGCGGACTTCGATTTCCGTGTGCCGAATCACTTTCCCCTGTTGAAACGCCATGAACACTTCCGCGGGCGAAGCGAACTTCATGCCGTGCCCGATGCGGTCGGGTTTTAACAGCGTGAGGTAATAGCAACCCATCACAATATCTTGCGAGGCGGAAATAATCGGCGAACCATCCGCGGGGCTGAAGATGTTGTTCGTGGACATCATCAGCGTGGTCGCTTCGACTTGGGCTTCGATCGAAAGCGGCAAGTGAACCGCCATCTGGTCGCCGTCAAAGTCCGCGTTAAACCCTTTGCAAACCAAGGGGTGAACCCGAATCGCGTTGCCTTCCACCAATACGGGTTCAAAGGCTTGAATCCCCATGCGGTGCAGTGTCGGAGCGCGGTTTAACAACACGGGATGATTGGTGATCACCTCATCCAGAATATCCCACACATCCTCATCGCGGCGTTCGAGCATCCGCTTGGCGGATTTGATCGTGTCGGCGTGGCCGAGTTCTTTCAAACGACGGATCACGAATGGTTGGAACAATTCCAACGCGATCTTCTTGGGCAACCCGCATTGATGCAGCTTCAAATCCGGTCCCACCACGATGACGGAACGCGCGGAATAATCCACCCGCTTGCCGAGCAAGTTTTCGCGGAATCGCCCCTGCTTGCCTTTGATCATATCGGTCAAGGATTTGAGCGGGCGGTTCGAGGAACCTAAAACCGGGCGTTTGCAGCGGTTGTTGTCAAACAGGGCATCCACCGATTGTTGCAGCATCCGTTTTTCGTTGCGGACAATAACTTCCGGCGCATTTAGATCGACCAACTTTTTCAAGCGGTTGTTGCGGTTGATAATTCGACGATACAAATCGTTCAAATCGCTGGTAGCGAAGTTGCCGGAATCCAACAACACCAACGGACGCAAATCCGGTGGGATGACGGGAATCACATCCAACACCATCCACTCGGGCCGGTTGTCGGAATCGCGAAGGGCTTCCACGATTTTTAGGCGTTTGATGTAGTCCTTGGTTTTTTGCTGGCTGCCGGTTTCTCTCAGGTCTTTGCGCAGTTGAACCGATTCTTCCACCAAGTTAATGCGGTTCAACAACTTTTTGACGGCCTCGGCTCCCATGTCGATTTCAAAGGATTCCTCGCCGTACTTATACATCGCTTCGCGGGCTTCTTCTTCCGTCAAAAGTTGGGTCTGTCGAAGGGGCGTATCGCCCGGATCGATGACCACGTAATCTTGGAAGTAGATCACCTTTTCCAGCGACGTGGTTTTCATATTCAGAAGCGCGCCCAAACGGCTGGGCATGCTTTTGAAGAACCAAATATGCACCACGGGCGCGGCCAATTCGATGTGGCCCATCCGCTTGCGGCGGACTCGGCTATGCGTGACTTTCACGCCGCAGCGATCACAGATCATGCCTTTGTATTTCATCCCGCGATACTTCCCGCAGGCGCATTCCCAGTCCTTTTCGGGACCGAAGATGCGTTCGCAGAACAGCCCATCGCGTTCGGGGCGATAGGTGCGGTAGTTGATTGTTTCCGGCTTTTTGACTTCGCCAAAAGACCAACTGCGAATATCGTGCGGACTGGCCAACCCGATTTTCACCGAGCCGTAATCATTCACGCGATCATAAATGCTTTCAGACATTGTCATGACTTTCTCCATTGATAGGGAAAGGTTGTTCGGCTTTGTTTGGTGAGAAGTTTTCGCGCGATGTTTTCACAGGCGAGCGTGGGGCGTAAGCCCCATGATGATTTCTGCAACAAATGATGAGGTCAGATTCAACCGGCGAAATCATGGGGCTTACGCCCCACGCTCGCCTGTGAGCTTCTAACCCGGGTGTTTTTCGAGTTGTAGATTGAGGCACAATCCACGGATTTCGTTGTTCAAGACATCGAAGCTCGCCGGGGTGCCGGCTTCCAAGGTGTTCTCGCCTTTGACCATCGATTCGTAGATTTTCGTGCGGCCCTCCACATCATCGCTTTTCACGGTGAGCAGTTCTTGCAGGATGTACGCCGCTCCGTAGGCTTCCAGCGCCCAAACTTCCATTTCCCCAAAGCGTTGGCCGCCGAAGCGGGCTTTTCCGCCCAAGGGTTGTTGGGTGATAAGAGAATAGGGCCCGGTGGCGCGGGCGTGAACTTTGTCATCCACCAGGTGATGCAGCTTGAGCATGTAAATTTGGCCGACCGTGATTTTTTGCTCGTATTTTTCGCCGGTGCGGCCATCGTACAATTCGGCTTTGCCATCCGGCGGGCAGCCGGCATCACTGAGGGCATCGCGGATGATTTGTTCTTCCGCCCCGTCGAACACCGGGCAAATCGCACGGAAGCCGAGCTTCTCCGCCGCCCAGCCCAAGTGCGTTTCGAGAATCTGTCCCACGTTCATCCGGCTGGGCACGCCCAAGGGGTTTAAGATGATGTCAATTGGAGTGCCATCGGCCAGGTAGGGCATATCTTCGATGGGTAACACCTTGGAGATCACGCCTTTGTTTCCGTGGCGACCGGCCATTTTATCCCCCACGGAAATCTGCCGTTTGGAAGCCACATACACCTTGACCATTTGCAACACGCCCGAAGGCAATTCATCACCGCGCTTCATGCTGTTTAAGGCGTGTTCGTGCGCGTCGATCACTTCCTCAACGGGGGGCCAATCGGTCTGCATCACCTTGCCGAGTTCCGCTTTCTTTTGCGGGCTTTTCTCGTCCAGTTTTTCGTAATAATCCTTGAAGGTCGTCGCAAAAGCGGCCACGGCTTTGTTGTCTTCGAGCTTGCCAATCTCGCGGCCATCGTCATCCTTGACCTTTTTGCCCAGGGCGGTTTCAAACTCGACTAAGAAGACTTTGAAGGCCCTCGCGATTTTTTCGTTGCCCTCGGCTTCGGTTTTGTCGAGTTCCATCTTGAATTTCTTGCGCTCCAAATCGGAGAGCGCCATCTGTCGGGCAAAGCGTTCGGTGTGAATCACAATGCCTTCCACGCCGGAGGGAACTTCCAAGGATTCGTTTTTGACATCCTCACCCGCCCGGCCAAAAATGGCGTGCAGCAGTTTTTCTTCCGGGGTCAGTTCCGACTTGGCTTTGGGCGAGACTTTGCCCACCAAAATATCGCCCGGCGAAACCCGCGTGCCGATTTGCACAATCCCATCTTCATCCAAATGGCGAAGTGCCTTCTCGCTGACGTTGGGAATATCCCGCGTGAATTCTTCCGTGCCCAACTTGGTCTCGCGGACTTCCACATCGAATTCATCGATATGAATCGATGTGTAAACATCTTCCTTCACCAAACGCTCGGAAAGAATAATCGCATCTTCAAAGTTGTAACCCTCGAACGACATAAACGCGACAAGCACGTTTCGACCCAGAGACAACTCCCCGTGCTTTGTGGCGGCGGAATCGCAGAGCAGTTGGCCTTTTTTTACCTTCTGCCCCATTTCCACGATGGGTGTTTGATTGAGGCACGTACGCTCATTCAAACCGACGAACTTTCGCATGGGATAACGCCGGCCATCCACTTCGATCACGTTGGCATCAACATAGGTGATCTTGCCGGCTTTCTCCGCTCGGATCAGCATCCCGGAATTCTCCGCCACGAACTGTTCCATCCCCGTGCCCACCAAAGGCGGTTCGGCGATCAACAATGGCACCGCTTGCCGCTGCATGTTGGAACCCATCAAGGCGCGGTTGGCATCGTCGTGTTCCAAGAACGGAATCAAACTCGCGGACACCCCCACCATTTGACAGGGGGCCATGTCCAAGTATTCCACTTCGTTTTTCGTGATCCACACCACATCGTTTTGGTGGCGGGCCAGCACGCGCTCATCGGTGATTTTATCGTTCTTCACGGGAGTATCCGCCGGAGCCACATGCACCTCGGATTCCTCATCCGCTCGCAACCAGGTGATCTCCTCCGTCAATACGCCATCCACCACTTTGCGGTAAGGCGTGATCAGAAAGCCGTAATCATCCACCTTGGAGAAAATGCTCAAACTGCTGATCAAGCCGATGTTCGTGCCTTCGGGCGTTTCAATCGGACAGATGCGGCCATAGTGGGAAATATGCACATCGCGGACTTCAAAACCCGCCCGTTTGCGGTTCAAACCACCGGGACCCAGCGCGCTCAATCGGCGTTCGTGCGTAAGCATCGAAAGCGGATTCGTCTGGTCCACGACTTGCGAGAGTTCACTTCTCCCAAAGAAATAATCAATCGCCGCCGATACGCTTTTCGGATTGATCAGCGTGCGGGGCGTCATTTCTTCGACATCCTTCATTTGCATCCGTTCTTGAACGGTGCGGCGGAGCTTCAAAAACCCTTTGCGGATTTCATCCTGAGCCAACTCATCGATCGTGCGCAAACGCCGGTTGCCCAGGTTGTCGATGTCATCAATATGCGCGGTTTGGTCGCCCGAGCGGAGTTTCATCAGGTAGCGAATCGCGTTCACGAAATCCTCGGCCCGAAGCGTCATTTCGGTGTCGGGAATGTCTTGATTAAACTTGCGATTGATGCGGAAACGCCCAACCCGCCCCAAACGGTAGCGGTTCACATCGAAGAATTTTTCCTTGAACAAATCAATCGCTTTATCCAAGGCCGGCGGGTTTCCCGGACGAAGGCGTTGATAGATTTTCAAGAGGGCTTCTTCGTGGCTTGCCGTGCCGTCTTCTTCGATGCTGTTGAGAACCAATTCGTCTTCGGGGTTTTCGATCAATTCCAGCTTTTTGATGCCGGATTCGCCCAGCTCAATCGCCAATTCGGCGGTAATGGCTTGACCGCATTCGACAATAATTTCCCCGCAGCGATCGTGCCCCACGGGATAAATCACATCTTCCGCGGCCACTTGCTTGATAAGTTCTTCGTTGTTGCCGCCTTTTTTGATGTTCGCGGATTTGATCTGATAAAACAATTTGACGAGCGCCGCATCGGTGGAGTATTCCGGCTCCATTGCCCGTAAGAGCGTCATCGCGGAGAACTTCCCGCTTTGGTCGATCCGCACGCCCAAGCCATCGCGTTTGCTGATCACCAATTCGATCCAACTGCCGCGTTCGGGAATGATTCGGCAAGAGAAATTCTTCTTTTCGCCGGGTTCATCCGTGCGGACAAAATCCACGCCGGGCGAGCGATGCAACTGGCTCACCACCACCCGTTCGGCTCCATTGATGATAAACTCCCCGCCGCCGATCATGATCGGCATATCGCCGAGATAAACTTCTTCTTCGATCGGCTGTTCTTTCACCAACCGCAGCCAAACCCGAAACGGTCGTCCATAGGTCAGCCGAAGTTGCCGGCATTCGGTGGCATCGTAACGGGGTTTGCCCAGTTCGTATTTGATGTACTCCAAGCGGTATTGCTCATCGTAGCTTTCGATGGGAAACACTTCGCGAAGGATTTCTTCCAAGCCGTGGTTTTTGCGTTCGCGCGCCGGGCGGTCGAGTTGCAAAAAGTGGGCGAAGGAATCCGTTTGGATGCGGGTCAGGTCGGACAGTTCCATGTCCGCCCGAATCACGCCAAAGTTTTTCTTCGTTTCGGGAGCAATGATTCGTGTGGAGGGAATCGGCATGAGTCGTTCTCTTTTATTCCGAAGGGAGACAAGTCTTGGATAGACGGTTCTCGGACAGACAATCAGTAACCAAGGTTCGGGAAATGGCCCCCACAGGGTGGATGGGGACCATCATCGAGCGGGGACGGCGATTATCCCCGAACAGGGAAAGCGAAAGTCGATACAGCCAGAGGGAGTGCCCAAGGCGACAGGAACAGGAGGGATGGAGATTTGGTCAATTCGAGTAGTCTTTCGCACGGTCACAGGGTTTTCTCCGCATCAATCCATTGAAAGAAGGGAACCAAAACTTGCTAAGTGGGGGGATCGTGACCGCCGAGGTGAGGGAGTTGGGGGGAATATGGCTTTTGAGGGAAAGCCCATTTGTGGTGGGAATAAGAGGGACCGAGAACCCAGAAGTGCAAGCGCACTCCAAGCGCAGCAACTGCCGGTTGCCGAGAAGATACGTTCCAGGAACGCTTTCCCACAGAATTCCCCCATGCCCGATGAGTGGGCAACTGCCGCCAACCGAGTAAAAAACGGACTCGGCAGTTCAATTGTGTGCAACTCCACGCCAAAAAGTCAAGCGTAACGCTCAAACTCTTTCACGCCCCCCAAACCTGCCCTGGTCTCCAACAAACCAGCACACAAACAATTGTTTGTTGAGAACCTATTCTCATTTGTTACACGGAAAGAAAACCATTTTGCCGCACGAGAATTTTCGGGTGGCAAAATGGTTTTCCAACCAAACTACTTGACCTCGGCGGAACCGCCAGCGGCTTCGAGTTCGGCTTTGAGGTTGTCCGCTTCTTCCTTGGGAATGTTTTCCTTGATCGCGCTGGGAGCGGATTCCACCAATTCCTTGGCTTCTTTCAAACCCAAACCCGTGGCCGCGCGAACCACTTTGATGACCGGAATTTTTTGCTCGCCAAAACTATTGAGCATCACGGTGAATTCCGTTTGTTCCTCAGGAGCAGCGGCATCGTCGCCGCCACCGCTTGGAGCCATCATCACGCCGCCGCCAGCGGCAGGTTTGATGCCGTGCACGTTTTCCAGGTAGTCGGCCAGTTTTTTTGCTTCCAAAAGCGTCATGCCGACGATTTTATCGCCCAATTCCTTGGTCGGCGCATCGTACTCAACGGTTGCTTCGCTTGCTTCGGCAGTTGCCATTTGTTCGTTCCTTTTGTCTTATCCGCCCAACCCTGGAAGTCAACCGTCCCAACTTCGGGCCGTAACAGGTGTTGTGCTGAGCCACAAAAAATGTTCAATTCGGTAAATTCTGGAACAGGACCGCCCCACCCCATCAAGAACCCAAACCTTGTGAGTTGGGTGTTGGTTTTTGCGTTATTCCGCGTCGCCTTCGGCATCTGTGATTGTTTTGAGTTGGCTGGCCAAGGTGGATCCTGGACCCAATAGCGCTGCCGCCAAGTTGGCCCCCGGACTGAGGATTTGCCCCACGATTTGCCCGATGAGTTCTTCCCGGCTGGGGCTTTTACTGAGTTGGTTTACTTCGGCGGCATTAAGGGTGGTTCCCTCGACGGTGCCGCCTTTGATTTCCAACGGCTCCAACTCTTTGGCCCAACGAGTGATCTCCTTGGACAGAGCCACCACATCTTCGCTCCCCCAAATCAATGTGGAGGGGCCTTCCAAAATGGGATCGAGCGAAGTTACTCCCGCACTGTGAAGCGCCTTGCGAGCCAAGGTGTTTCGCACGGTGAGGGCCGTGATATTTTTTTCTTGAAGTGCCAAACGCCAAACATTGGCAGTAATGGCATCGAGCCTCGAGCAATCCACTACCAGCATGTCGCGATTTTCGCCCAAGCGGTCGGAGATCGCGGAAATCATCATGTTTTTGACATATTTGCTCATAACACTTACGACGCCATCACAACGGTTTTTCAATCAATTCCTGAAAACGAACCGTTCGCTTTCTCATTTCAACCCACAAACGCAGCCATTGCGAAAACTAGGCCACCACCGAGATGCCGGGACTAAACGTGGCGGAAACCGCGAAGTTTCGCACGTAAACGCCTTTGGCGGATGTCGGTCGCAGTTGCATCAACATTTTCCTGATCGCTTCGATATTGTCGACCAACTGATCTTCCTCGAAGGACAGTTTCCCGACCACGCAATGCACATTACCCCCGGAATCGCAGCGAAATTCGACTTTCCCGGCTTTGTATTCCTTCACGCAATTGGCCACATCTTGCGTCACGGTGCCCGCTCGAGGAGAAGGCATCAATCCACGCGGACCAAGCACCCGACCCAACGGACCGACAACGCCCATCATATCGGGAGTGGCAATCGCCACATCGAAATCTAGCCAACCCTCTTTAATTTTGTCCGCCAATTCTTTTCCCCCCACGTGGTCGGCTCCGGCGTCTTCAGCTACGCCCACGTTGTCGCCTTGGGCAAAAACCAGCACGCGCTGCGTTTTCCCAATCCCGTGGGGCAAGACAATCGAGCCTCGCACGATTTGGTCGGCCTGACGAGGATCCACCCCCAATCGCACCGCGATTTCCACGGTTTGATCCATTTTGCAGGGCTTAATATGCTTGGGCAAGGACGCATCAAACCCCTTCAAGGATTGCACGGCATCCCGTAGCGGCAGCGTTCCCAATTCGGTGGCTTTTTTTCGCAAAAACTCAAGCCGTTTCGATCGTTTGGCCATGACTGAATTGCTTTCGGATGTTTCTAAAAATTCTTCGAGAATACCATCAAAACCAGCTCGAAACCCAAGCAGGAAAACCCCAAGGCATCGCCCCGGCTATTGCGATTTGGGCGGGCTTTAACAAAAACCCGCCGACAGCTTGGCTAACTCAACACTTCGATTCCCATGCTGCGGGCGGTCCCGGCGATAATTTTCGCAGCCTGTTCCAGATTTGGAGCGTTCAAATCCTCGAACTTGGTTTTCGCAATTGCGATCAAATCGTCTTGAGTGACCGAGCCCACGCGATCCGTTCGCGGGTTGCTGGCCCCTTTGGCGACCTTGGCATATTGTTTCAACAACACCGCCGCAGGTGGGCTTTTGACGACAAAATCAAAAGAGCGGTCGTTATAAACCGTGATCACGACCGGCACCGTGGTCCCCGCCATCTCGCGGGTGCGTTCGTTAAACTGCTGCACGAACTGGCCGATATTCACCCCATGCGGACCAAGGGCCGTTCCCACCGGAGGAGCAGGAGTGGCTTGGCCGCCTTTGACTTGCACTTTGATTTGCGTAACTACCTGTTTGGCCATTCCTATGGTCTTTCTTTGGACAGCCGTCCGAACTTAGGATCCACATTTGGGGGATCCGATATTGTGTGCCCCGTGGGAATTTGCCCCAATCCCCAAAATTGGTTGTGTCGGGAAGATCCGAGAATGGGGAAGGGAAAATTCTCGCGAATTGCGCAAAAAACGCAATGGAACGGGCATGAAACTTAGGAAAAATTTCAAAGTTCTAAAGAATAACCGTTGATTTTCCGGTCCCCAAAACCCTAGGCCAAGGCTTTACACGGCGGAAAAGACGAGCTGTTGGGGAATTGCAACATCCCCTAGCCGAAACACGGCGAAGCTCAACACTTACGGCCTCCGTAGCCTCCGCCCCTTCTTTCAAACCCTTTCCACTTGCCAGTGCTCTAAATCGACTTCGGTGGATCGTCCAAAAATATCGACCAACACAATGACCCGCCCACTGGCTTGGTCAATGCTGTCGATAGTGCCCTCGAACCCATCGAACGGGCCTTCTTTGATTTTCACCATTTCGCTCACAGTCAAATCGATTTTGGTAAGCGGCTCCACTTCGGGTTTTTTCTCGCCAGCTTCATCTTCACCCAGCATGGTTTTGACTTCATCGGGCCGCATGGGAATCGGTTTGCCGGCGGCTCCCGTGAAATCGCCCACGCCGGTGGTATCTCGCACCAGATACCAGGTCTCATCGTTGAGTTCCATTTGAATCATCATATAACCGGGAAACAGTTTGTGTTCCGTGACCCGCGTTTTCCCGGATTTGGTCTCTCGGATTTTTTGCGTGGGGATTACGATTTCCCCAAAGCAATCTTCCAGCCCTTCGCGTTTGATGCGGCGCTCAAGCGAGGTGCGAATCGACTTTTCGCGATTGCTTTGCACCTTCAGCACGTACCATTCCATCTTGCGGGCAGGTTCATCAGTCTCATTGATTTCCGGGGGTGTTTGGTCGTCAGCCATCGGGGGATTGTCCAAGAAAAAGGCGAGTGGAAAACGGGAAAAGCCAAACTGAGCCTCCATACACTTACGCTTGGAAACCCAATACTTTTCACCAAACGGCCACCACTCCCTGCGGCGTAATTTATAGGGTTTTGATGGATTTCACGGTCTTCAAAACCAGCCCGAAGCGCCTGCGAGGGGTTTTTGGAACAGAAACAATCGTTCCTCGCGGGCGCTTCGGGCTGGTCTGGGAAATTGCCGAACTTATACGATGGGTTTTAAGATATTGATCAGAGTGAAGAACCACACCCAAAACAGGTCGTAGGCTAAAAGAACCGCGCCCATGAATGTCATGGTCACAATCACCACAATCGTGGCGCGTTGAAGCTCTTCACGGCCCGCCCAGGTGACTTTATCCATTTCCGCTTCGACGGAGATGAGAAAATCCGCAAAGCGGGGCACATTCACCAGCCGAAACGAAAACCAAATCGCCAGCAACGACACTCCCACGGGAATGCCCTGCCGCACGGGACGCTCGTAACCGCTCAACGGACCTTGGGAAAGCGTCCACGCGCCCAAAATCACCACGGAGGCAATGGCGATGGCGGTGAGTTGCCGAGTCAACCGTCCTTGGCTGCGTTTGTAGAATGTGAGTCTCCACAGTTCCGCCGTCCATGAGGATTCTGTTTTGGACTTCGCCATGATGTTTCTCTTGCCCTTCGGAATTTTACAATGTGAAAAACACGGGCGGGAGGACTTGAACCCCCAACCTGCGGATTTGGAATCCGCTGCTCTGCCAATTGAGCTACACCCGTTTGGTTTCCGTGCGAACGAAAAAAACTCCGCCTCATCCCTCGCTTGCGCTTCGGGCTAGTTTTGAGACCACTAGTTTTAAGACCACTACTTCTTGCGGGATTCTTTATGCACGGTGTGCTTGCGAAGTTTGGGGCAGTATTTTTTGAGTTCCAATCGCTCGGTGCCACGGGTTTCCTTGCTGACGCGGTAGTTCCGCATTCCGGTCTCGGTGCATTCGAGCCAAACGTATTCGCGTGCCATGTTCAAAAACCCTTCGCGGATTGAATTCGTTCGTTGATTGAATGAGAACAAACCCCGCCCGGTTGTGATTCGGGCGGGATTTGATTTTCTTAATGGTATTTCACCCTCGCTTGCGCTTCGGGCTGGTTTTGCTTCGTCAAAAACTACTCGACAACTTTGGTGACCACGCCGGAACCCACGGTGCGACCGCCTTCACGAATAGCGAACCGGCTGCCTTCCGTCAAGGCAATCGGCTTGCCCATTTCGACTTCGAGGTTCACGTTGTCGCCGGGCATGCACATTTCGGCATCGCCCAACAAGTTCGCGGTGCCGGTCACATCCGTTGTCCGGAAGTAAAACTGCGGGCGGTATCCGCTAAAGAACGGAGTGTGGCGACCGCCTTCTTCCTTGCTCAAGACGTAAACTTCGCCTTGAAACTTGGTGTGCGGCGTGATGGATTTCGGGGCGGCGAGCACTTGCCCGCGTTCCACGTCTTCCTTTTTAATCCCTCGCAGCAGGATCCCGACATTATCGCCGGCTTCCCCTTTGTCGAGGGTCTTGTTGAACATTTCCACGCCGGTGCAGGTGGTTTCAATGGTATCTTTCAAACCAATGACGGCCACTTTTTCGCCAACTTTAATGGTCCCGACTTCGATCCGGCCCGTCACCACGGTTCCGCGGCCTTCGATGGAGAACACATCTTCCACCGCCATCAAGAACGGGCGGTCGACAAGGCGTTCGGGTTCGGGGATGTAACTGTCGAGCGTATCGATCAACGCGCCAATGCAGGCGTTGTAAGTCGGGTCTTCGGGATTATCCAAAGCGCCTTTGGCATTGCCTCGCGTCACCGGAATGTCATCGCCGGGGAAGTCGTACTTGGTCAGAAGTTCGCGAACTTCCATTTCGACCAGTTCGAGCAACTCTTCATCGTCCACCAAGTCACATTTATTGAGAAACACCACCAAACGGGGCACATTCACCTGGCGCGCCAAGAGAATGTGTTCGCGAGTTTGGGGCATCGGGCCATCGGCGGCGGAGACCACCAAAATGGCGCCATCCATTTGGGCGGCCCCGGTGATCATGTTTTTGATATAGTCCGCGTGGCCGGGACAGTCGATGTGGGCATAGTGCCGATCTTCAGACTCGTACTCCACGTGGGACACGGCGATGGTCACGGTCTTGGTTTCATCACGGACGGTTCCGCCCTTGGCGATGTCGGCATAGCTTTTGAATTTCGCCAACCCCTTGGCTCCTTGAACCGCCAGAAGTGCCGCGGTCAAAGTGGTTTTGCCGTGGTCGATGTGGCCGATTGTGCCGACGTTGACATGCGGTTTTGTTCGTTCGAAAGTTTCCTTAGCCATTGTTTGGGTTTCTCCCTGTGATTTCAGCGATTGAATGCTGACAACCTTTTGGGTTGCTGTGAAAGTGAAGGTGAAAGTAAAAAAACAAACCGCTCGCCGCTTTCGCGACGAACCACAAACCATCGATTCCAGGGGGTTGACACAGCAGACGAATTCCTAAAAAGCTGCTGATGGGATTCGAACCCATGACCTCGTCCTTACCAAGGACGCACTCTACCGACTGAGCTACAGCAGCAGCTGTGTTTCACCACTGGGCCTTGTCATTAACATTCTCGACGATGTTTTGGGGAAGCGGGTGAAGGGAATCGAACCCTCACAACCAGCTTGGAAGGCTGGGGCTCTACCATTGAGCTACACCCGCGACTTCTCGATCAATTCTCTCATGTTGAAAAAGTGGGGGAAGCAGGATTCGAACCTGCGAAGGCGTTGCCACCAGATTTACAGTCTGGCCCCTTTGGCCGCTCGGGTATTCCCCCTGTTATTTGTGCTTTGTGTCAACACTTTCTTTATCGAACCACGGCAGGTCGCTGTGGAAAATCATGCGAAAGGATTTGAACCGACGACGTCCGGATTACATCTTCAATGGGGCCACAACTGACCACCGTGGAAGCCAGCGGCGAGATTCGAACTCGCGGCCTTCGGTTTACAAAACCGATGCTCTGCCAACTGAGCTACACTGGCCTTTCTCTTTTGTCTTATTTTCAAGGAGCCGCAGGATTGTGTGAATATAACAACGCCACTGCCCCTTTCAAGGGACATCGGCACGCGCGAACTAAGATTTATCCAACTTTTCCCCCGAATCTTGAGCTTGGACACCCAAACCCAGAGGGCAGTTCGCGCATTGTAGGAACTTCAATCTGAAACAGGCAAGGCCAGGATCGGATTTTCGGGGGTCAGGATTCGGAGGCCAGAGACCAGGGGGAAAGGCGGGTGTGGGAATGTAGACTCCAGAATGCTAAACCTCCGATTTGGGCAGCATAGCGACAAGGAGATTCACTGTTTTATGTCGAAGAAAGCGAAAGACACTTTGAAACATCGGTTGAAACAGAGAAACCCATAACTTTGCCGGAATAACTGCGAATATCAAAGGGACAATTATCATTATGCTTAGCATACTGTTTCCTGATTCATGCCCCCACATCAACGGGTGGAAATCCCATCCGTGAGTTGAGTAGAACCAACAAAATTCACATAGATACAACAATCCCATCGAAACCCAAAATGCACGAATAAATTTCTGGGTCCGTTCTAATTCCTCCTCTTTTTTCTCCGCCTCGCTTTGTTCAGGTTGGGTTTTCGGTGTCACAAACCCGACGAGTTTTTCTGTATCCTGATGAATTGGCGGTTGCCTTTCCTTGAGGGTTTTCATTTTCTGAATTAGCCGCACGATGGGTTTTGCGGTTTCCAAAAACCCCTCTTCTGCGATCAATCGCTGTTTTTCGGCTTCCAGTTCTTGGATCTTGATTTCCAACAGGCTGTGATATTCCAGCGCTGTGCGTTTCACATCTTCTTCGAGGGTGGCGATTTCGTCGTTGAGGGGTTTTAGGTGCGGGCTGTCCATGCGGTATTGCTTGAGTTGGACATCTCTTTGCTGGCAGAGTTTGTTGTATTTTCGGCAAGTCCACAGGAAATCCCCTTCGGCTTTGGGGATTCTTAACCCGCCCACGATGCTGCCCGATTGCGAAGAATTTGAAGACACCGTCCGGGTTTCACGTTGAGGGGCTTCGGGTTCGGCTCCGATGAGGGAACACCATAAGCTGTTTAACCAGCCGCGTTTCTGCGGGACTTTGGAAACGGGAACTTGAATGGGTTTGGCGCGTTCGGTTGGAGGTTGGCCGGCGATTTTTTCGATAGCTTCCAGCATTTCCCGCGCGCTTCCGTAACGCAATTGGGCGTCTTTTGCCAAGGCGGTTTCGATCACGGGTTGCCAAGCCTTGGGAAGATTTTCGAGATTCGGGGCATCCATCAAATGTTTGCGCATGATCTCGGCTTGGGTTTCCCCAACAAAGGGCACGGTTCCCGTGAGCAGTTCGTGCAGAAGGATCCCGCAGGCGTAAATGTCGCTGGGTTTGCCGGATTTTCCGTTGAAAATTTCCGGGGCCATGTAGTGAATGCTGCCCACTTCCCGCGTGCCGCGACTGCCTTGGCTATCCGTGAGGGCTTTGGAAAGGCCATAGTCGCCGATTCGGGGTCGGCCCTCGGCATCGAACAGCAAATTGCCGGGTTTGAGGTCGCGGTGAATGATGTTCTTTTGATGCAGATAGTCCAAGCCCTCCAGCAACCCGCGCATGATGGTGAGGACTTCTTCTTCGGAAAGCCCCTGCGGGTTGGCATCCAAGAGATCTGCCAAAGTCCCCCCGCTGAGATATTCCATTACGATCCAATTTTCGCCGGCTTCTTGGCGAACATCGAACATGGGCACCAAATGGGGATGGCTGAGGTTCAGCACATTCATTTCCCGGCTGAGATCGCCTTCGGTAATCAACTTTAAGGCCACCTCTTTCCCGCCTTCGCTATGGGCGGCATACACCTCGCCAAACCCGCCTCGGCCCACGGGGTGATCAATCGTGTAACCCGAAAGCGGTCGATCACCTTCCGCATACGAAAATCGGCGGTCCGTAGGATGTAAGATTGCCATGTGAGTGCCTTCGGAAGAGTGAATCAGAATCACAAAGCCTGCCTGCGAAAACCGGCTTTTCCCTGATTCCTGTTCGCAGGAGAACTCTCAATCTTAGCAAGAAATTGGGAAAAACCAGATTTTTCCGTCTCTTTTCTGGCCTCCGAACCCTGACCTCTGAACCCTGTAATCTCAACTCCTCACTGTGCGCAATAACACGGGCATGCCGAAGATTTCTTCAAAGAGCGAGCCGGTTTGTTTTAACGCGAGTTGTTCGAGTGATAAATCATCCACGTTGGGGACTTCGATCACGAGTTTGGATTTCTCGCGGAACACGCGGATTTCATCGACTCGTTGCGTGTAGGAACGATCCAACGCATCCGCCACGCGGAGCATGGCCGACATTTTCGAGACCGCGATTCGGCGTTCCCGGTCCAAGGTGACATAACCTTCGTGATTGGGTTTGGGCGAAGCCCGGCGATGATACCGCGCGACCAACGCCACCAAGAGCATATCCTGCTTGGCCAACCCGAACAGTTCGCTGTTGATGATCACATAGAACGAATGCTTATGATACGCCCGATTGCTGAGAAACAGCCCGACTTCATGCAATAGTCCCGAAAGATCCAAGAGCATTTCGTAGCGGGAATCGAGTTGGTGTTCTTCTTGGAGGGCATGAAACAGCGTGTTACAAAGTTTGGCCACGTGCCGGCTGTGGGCTTCCTCGAAATCGTACTTTCTCCCCAGTTCCAAAGCGGAGCGAAACACTTGCTCCCGGAAATCTTCCGTCCAAGATTGGCTGGCGGCCAAGTCTTCCAGAAGCCCATCTCGGAGGTTGGTGTTGCTGACCAGGATATGGTTCAAATTCAACCCGCGAGCCAATAACACATATCCCAGCAACGCGGGGCCGAGGGTTTCCGCATCGGGAAAACCGATGTGATGTTTTTGCACCAACTGGTCGGCTGAGGTTTCGAGAACTTTCTCGGTAAACGAAGTTAACTCTTTCAAAGGCAGTCGGCCCCATTCGGTGGGGTCTCGGTCCAGGAGCAATTGCGAACTGGCAAATCGTACATCACCGCCCAGGGCGACCAACTCCACGGGTCCCCGGTCATCGGGCACGTGCTGCAACACTTCGCTCACGGTCCGTTCGATTTGGCTGCGCATAATCCGCGTGGATTGCGCTCGGGAAGCTCGAATGGAATCCACGCTGGCCCGCAATCTTAACGAACCCAAGCGATAAGTGTGCGAGTACAGCACTTCGCCTTGATGGACAACCAGCACTTCGGTGCTCCCCCCGCCGATTTCGACGACCACCGAACACGACGAGGCCAATTCACTATCGGCTTTCAGATGCGGTTGAATTCCAAGATACGTGATTCGACTGACCTCGGCTTCATCAATGGGTTCAATCTCCAATCCGGTGGCGGAATACACGCGGTCGAGAAACGCCAATCGGTTTTCCGCTTCGCGAACCGCGCTGGTGGCCACGATGCGGATCTGATCGGATTGGGTGATGTCATATTCTTTCAGCAACTGCCGATAACTTTTCAGCACGTTGACGCAAGCTTCCATCGTGGATTTGGAAATTTGTCCTTTGGTGAATGTGTCTTTGCCCAAACTCACCGCGCGAGTCAGCGTTTCCAGGCGATGCACTTCGCCGGTGGAATAAATCTCGGCCACCGCCATGCGAAGCGAAGTCGTGCCGACATCAATCACCGCCACCGGTCGGACGGTGCGGCGTTCGGTTTTGGGCGGGCGTTCTTGTTGATCGGGCAAATTCGTGGACATGCCGTGCTTTCTTATCGACTTTGAACAAACTCAATGCGCGAGATTTCGGATCAACGCATTCTACAGATCGCGGAAATCCACGGAAACCGGGGCGTGGTCGGAGATGGACATTCCTCCTTCGCGGTGAATAATAGCAGACTCGAACCGTTCCCCGGCGGCAGAGTTGGCCAACAGATAATCAATCCGCCATCCGCGATCCAGTTCCCTGGCTCGTCCGCGATTGGACCACCAGGAATAAGGACCATCCCGGTCGCCAAAGTGTTCGCGAACCAAATCTCGCCAACCCTCATCGAGCAACTCCGTAAACCACTCGCGTTCGTGCGGCAGAAACCCCGATGTCTTTTCATTGGATTTGGCGTGGAATATATCTTGCGCGGTGTGGGCGATATTCAAATCGCCTCCTAAAATCACAGGGGTGTTTTGTTGCAAGAAGGAATAGGCCCAGGGACGAAAATCCCGCATCCAAATTTCTTTTTGCTCTTGGCGATGATCCCCCGATGACCCGGAAGGCAAATACACGCTCGCGATTTCCACCTCCGAAGTTCTTACGCGAAGCAGTCGGCCTTCGGGGTCGGCTTGGTTCATCCCCGTGCCCAAAATCTCCAACGGTTCCCGCGACCAAACCGCCACCCCGGAATACCCCCGCTTCTGGGCGGGATGCCACCACACATGCCAACCGTCGGGGTCGCGCCATTCGGCGGGCAGTTGTTCGGGCAGTACGCGGATTTCCTGAAGCAACAACACATCCGGTTGGATGGTCTCCAAGAATTCCGCAAACCCCTTCCGAAGCGCCGCCCGCAGTCCGTTTACATTCCAAGTCGTTATCCGCATTCATCCCCATCCTGGAAACATCTCTTTGATCATTGAGAAAGGGAGATCGTATCACGGGGGTCGTTGGGATGTTACCTGGATTTGGAGTCCGCCGCGATTCCTCATTTTTTCCGCGAAGAATTATTCCGAGTCGGCGGCTTCGGATTGTCTTTGCATTTCTTCCTCGCGGAATTGTTCTCGGCTGATTTGCAGAATGTTTTCAAAGGCAATCCCGGTGAGTTTGCAGACGTGCATAATGTCCGCCAACAAAAACGTCATCGCGACATCCACCGACTCGCCGCCCAAACCTTCGGGCAGCCAACTGTAATGCCGAGACCGTACCACCGCTTCCACATCTTCCAACCAATGACTGCGATCCACTGACATGGTTTCGTCTCCTTCAAAATTTGCGGGATGGGTTTCTTGCATTTTACGCACGCGATTGCTGGTTGACGATGGGGAAAATACTTGGTCTGCCCGTGGTCTTTCATTCGGGGGAGGTTGCAATCTTTCCTCATCCTTAAAAAGATGGAGCTGGCCACTTTTTCCAATGTCTGTTTTCCAAATGTCTGTTCACGAAGGGAGCCGCGATGCGAACCTTGATCAAAAACGCGAACTGCGTCTTGCCCAGCGGGATCCGCTTCGGATCGGTGTTGATCGAAGACGGGAAAATATTGGGGCTTGATCCGCCCGCGAACGCCTCGGCTGAGGAAACAATTGATGCCCAAGGTTTGCATTTGCTTCCCGGCGTAATTGATGATCAAGTCCATTTTCGCGATCCGGGTTTGACGCACAAAGAAGATTTGCACACCGGTAGTTTGGCCTGCGCCAAAGGCGGGGTGACGACGTTTTTTGAAATGCCCAACACCAAACCCGCGACCATCACACGGGAACGGTTGCTGGAAAAACTCGCTTTGGCCAAAACCAAATGCGTGGTGAATTACGCCTTCTATATCGGAGCCACGCCGGATAACGTGGAACAACTGAAACCCGTGGACCGCACGCCGGGGATCAAAATTTTTATCGGGTCCAGCACGGGCGATTTGTTGGTGGATCAGCAAGCGGCATTGGAACGCATCTTTGCGGAAACCACATTGCCCATCTGCGCCCATTGCGAAGATGAAGCCACCGTGCGAGCCAATGCCGAAGCGATAGAGGGCGGGAAAACTCATGCGGATCATTCCAAGATTCGCGATCATGCCGCCGCCGTGATCGCCACGAAACGGGCAATGGATTTAGCGGTTCGTCATCAACACCGGTTTCATGTGCTGCACGTTTCCACCGCCGATGAGGTGGAGCTTTTGAAGAATCATCATCAGTTAGTCACCGCCGAGGTTTGCCCGCATCATTTGTTCTTTCAAATCGAGGATTACGAACGCTTGGGTTCGCGGGTGCAAATGAATCCTTCGATCAAAACCCAAGCCGACAACCAAGCCCTTTGGCAAGCGCTAAGGGATGGGGTGATTCCCGTGATCGCCACCGATCACGCGCCGCATACCTTGGAAGAAAAAACGCAGGCCTACCCGCAATCCCCCTCCGGTTTGCCCGCCGTGGAAAACTCGTTGGCGCTCCTGTTGGATGCTTCAAACCGTGGGCAATGCACGTTGGAGCAAATCGCGTCTTGGATGTGCGATGCCCCAGCTCGCGTGTGGGATTTGGTGAATAAAGGCCGCATTGCCGAGGGTTACGATGCCGACTTGGTGTTGGTCGATCTGAACAAACAGCAGACCATTCGCGATGCCGAGCAAATCACCAAATCCCGTTGGTCGCCCTGGGATGGTGTAACGCTCACAGGATGGCCCGTGAAAACTTGGGTCGGCGGACGATTGGTGTTTTCGGATGGCAAACTCGACGAAACCCCAAACGGCCAAGAAGCCCAATTTGATCACTCTCGCGGCGGCTTCTGGAAGTAGGAATCAGCGGTTGATAGGCAGAGAGAATTGTGAGATCTGCCTTACAGTCGGTTTTTGCGGGAATGCCTTGCGATGGCTTGGGATTTTTTCGTGACGCGGCGCAGAAAGGTTTCATCGTGCGCGTTTAACGAACGCTGAAAGTAGCCGTGCAAAAAGCGTTGCCAAGTGTCGCCGGGAAGTCGCCGGGAGGAGTAATGCAGTTGGGCCAAATCCTTGATCACCCAATGAGAGCGCAGCCGTCGGCGTTGCCTGACTCGCCCCAAATCAATCACATACATTTGCGAGAGCATATCTTGGCGGGGCACCAGCAAATGTGTGAGATAAAAATCCTGATGATGCAGCCCCGCTCCGTGCATTGTCCGCGCGATCTCGGCCACGCGGTTGGCAAAGGCGTGCGATTGCATCAACACTTCACTGGGCACATCCCCTAACTTTAAGGGTCGGGACGCCAACTCACGCGGAAAGCGGGACTCCACCCAATCCGAAAGTTTCACGCAGCCTTCAATGGCTTTGGTGACCAGAAACGAAGAGGTGCCCGATTTCCCATAGGCCACGGGAGTCATCGTCGGAATCCCGATTTCGTGAAACCGAAGAATCGCGTTCCATTCGTTCTCGGCCCCTAAGATGGGTTTTCGGAAACGAATAAGGGGTTTCAGATATTCCTTGATCGGCGAAGGTCCGTGGCGTTTGATATAAAACGCTTCGGTCCCGCCCTGGGGAAGTTTCAATTCAAACCGCGTGGTTACACGCTGACTCAGCAAATCCTTGGCAACCTCTCCGCCTTCAAAATTCATCAGGTCGGAGTAAGTCGTCAGCGCGTGTCCTTTGAGCAGCTTGGCGTAATCTGCGTTGATCACCAATTGCCCTTGGTCCCAGCGTTCAAACTCGAAACTTTTCATGGAGCACCTCCTCAAAGAGTTCGAGCGTCTTTTCGATGTTTTTTTCGATAGTCATTTCTTGTGCCGTGTTCCAACAGGAAGTTGCCATCTCTTGCCGAGCCGCCGCCGAGCGGTCGAAATGTTCGTTCAAACAATCCACCATTTCGCCGACGGCATGCACATCAGAAATGAGATACCCATTTTCGCCTTGTAAAACGATATCCGCCCCGCCCGAAGTTGTGGTGGTCATCACCGGAAGACCACAGGCCATCGCTTCTAAATTGACATTGGGAAAGGGTTCATACGCCGTGGGCAGCAAAAACAAATCGCCCGCTCCATAAAAGCGGGCAATATCGCTGCGACGACCGGCAAACGCGACTCGCGAACCCACGCCAAAATCCTTGGCAATCCGCTGAAACTTCCGCTCTGGTCCCGTGCCCAAAACCAAAAGCCGACAGTCGCGGTGATGCGTTTGTTGGACGGCTTTTAGGATCGACCCCAAACCCTTGCCTTCAAAATCCATCGAGGCAAACACCAACAGCGGTTCCTCGGGGGAAATCCCAAACTCTTCGCGAACCGCTTCCGATTCCTCGCGCCAACCTGGATGAAACGCGGCAAGGTCCACGCCGTTATGAATCGTGCGAATTTTCTCATCGGGGATTTGATAGTACTTCTGCACCAACTCGCGATCCAGCCGCGACTGCGTGACCACGCGGCGAGTTTGATCGGCGCGGTAAATCGTGCGTTCCAAATCGATCAGCGTGCGGTGACGGGGATTGAGCCGTTGCAACCAACGCTTGGCCGGGTGCCGGTATTTGACATTCACCCAATGCGATTGCAGGCGTTCGGTCACGCGGACGGCATCCAAACCCAACGCCCGCCCCAACCCGTAGACCAAATCAAACCGCCCATGCTCGGCGGCTTTTCCCGCATTTTCCGCGAACGAACGGTTGTGCGTCCAAGAGGTCAATCGGTTGACCGGCACTTTGCAAAACCCGACTTCGCCCGCAAGTTCTTCATCGATTCGTTCGCCCAAAATCGTGACTTCGTGCCCGCGGTTCAGCAACTGCCGAGCCAAGTTGACGCAATACCGCTCCGACCCGCCATGCCGCAGCGAGTACCGTTTTTTCACCAACGCAATGTGCATGTTAATGGCCAATCAGGAAGCGGCGGACGGTGGAAAACGAAATCGGCTCAGGACATCCACAGCGCTATGAAACACTTGGTCAGGCGTCAAAAGCTGCATGCAATCGTGATGGCCCAGCGGACAGACCCGTTGTTGACAGGGACCGCATTCCATATCCAACTGCAAATGCAAGGCTTTTTCGTAGGATGTTTCACTCCAAGCAATATGCGTGGGTCCGAACAACGTCACCACCGGCACGCCAAAAGGCGGCGCAAAATGCCTTGGACCAGAATCGGTGGTGATCAGCAGATCGGCGGATTTGACGGCGGCTTTCGTCAACCCGATGCCCGGTTCCACGTGCGCCAAACTGGTGACAAAAGGATGACCCGCATCTTGCACGATTTGCCGTGCTTGATCGCGTTCCGCTGGTCCGCACAATACCAACACGGTTTTCTGTTGGGTTTCCGCGAGTCGGCGCGCCAACTCGGCAAAGTGTTCGGCGGGCCAATGCTTGGCGGCTCCAAAAGCGCCGCCGGGGTTTAAGCAAATCAAACCCTGGGTGGTCAGCCGGGGATCTTGCGTGCTCCAAAACTCTTGCAGCCGCTTCTCATCCGCGGGCAACGTGACCAATTCCATGCGGCGTGGTCGGTCCGCACAACCCAAGTGCTCGGCTAAGCGCAGATACTCATCCAACACGGGATGCGGTTCCGCTTTGGGTTTGGGAGACACGCCATCGGTTAGCAACCAACCACGCATATCCCGCCGAAACCCAACTCGGCGACGCGCTCCCGATAAGCTGGCCATCAAACCCGTGCGGAAGGAATTCGGAAGCAACACCGCCATCCGAAATTTCTCCCGCCGCAATTGTCTGATCACCTGCCAACCCCGCTGCGAGGCCACTTTGCCGCGCGGGTTGAACAAGATCGTGCGGTCGATGCTGTGCAACCCTTCCAGCACATCCGCCACCGTGGGACGCATCACGCCGACGATTTCCTCATCGAGAAAATGACGGCGGATTGCCCGAAGCGTCGGCGTGGCCATCACGGCATCGCCAATCCAGTTCGGCAAAAAGATAGCAATCTTCATCCGGCTTTCCGCTCAGGGGTTTGAGGATCCAGATTCGGAGTGGAACTCGATGGATGCGGGAGCGTCTTGGGAGTTTCCTCCCCGCGCAAACGCCTCAGAATCTCCGTCGTGGAGACACCGGGAACTTCCGCCAACGGCTTCACTTGCCCGCCGTAAGATTCCACCAATTCCCAACCCACAATCTCTTGGTGAGAGTACGTGCCACCTTTGACCAATAGATCCGGTTTGAGTCGATCCAGCAAAACGTGCGGCGTGGGTTCATCGAAGATCAACACATAATCCACGAATTCCAAAGCCGCCAACATCGCGGCGCGTTCGTCTTGGGAAAAGATCGGTCGATCTGGGGCTTTCCCCAACTGCTTCACGCTTTCATCGCTGTTGATGGCCACGATCAGACAATCGCCTTCCTCGGCGGCTTGCCGGAGATAACTCACATGCCCGATATGCAGCACATCGAAACAGCCGTTGGTTAGGATCACGCGTTGATTCAATTTTCGCCGGGCGTCCACATGCCGCGAAAGTTCATCCAGCGAACACAGCTTGCGGATTTTCGATTGACCATGCACATCATGCGTGACCAAATCGGTCAGAATTTCTTCGCGGTTGATGCACACCACGCCGATTTGTTCGACTTCCAAACCGCCCGCCACATTTGCCAAGCGGGCCAGATTTTCCGGGGCGACTCCGGCGGCAGCCCCCATGCCAATCATCGCCAACACCATATCGCCCGCGCCGGTGATGTCGTAAACTTCGCGTTTTCGCGTGGAGAACATTTCCCCCGTGCCGTCTTTTCGGACCAGTGCGATGCCATCGCTATCCAGCGTGACGAATGCGTATTCCAAATCCAATTGGGCACACAAAATTCTTCCTGCGGAAAACGCATCCTCGGGAGAATTGATCGTCTTTCCGGTCGCCCGGCGAGTTTCCAAACGGTTCGGCGTGACGGCGGTGGCTCCCACATAAGATCGGCAATCGCCCGAACCCGGCGGATCGACAATCACCGGCACACGACATTCCTTGGCCCGCGAAATCACCTGTTGCATGGCCTGTTTGGTGCAAACCCCTTTGGCATAATCCGAGATAAGCACGGCATCATAATTTGCCAGATTCGCCAGCGCGCCGGAGAGCATTTCCTTCACCAAGTCGGCAGACAACGGCGTGCGCACTTCGCGGTCCACGCGAATCATCTGATGCGGATGCCGATGTTGCGCTCGGCCCAAGTAACGTTGTTTCAACGTCGTCGGGCGATGGGAATCACACACCACGCCGCTGCAATCCACGCCTTCGCGTTCGAGTTCCAACCGCACCAATCGGCCTTCCAAGTCGGTGCCGACCACGCCGGCCATCGTGACTTCGGCATCCAACCCGCGCAGCAAATTCGCGACGTTGGCCGCTCCGCCCAAGCGGACTTCTTGGGATTCCTCGCGCAGCAAAATCACGGGGGCTTCTTGGCTGATGCGTTCGGCATCGCCCCACACATAGCGATCGAGAATCAAATCTCCGATCACCAAAATTCGGGGCCGACCCAAATTCTGCACGATGTCAATCAGATGATTGGGCATTTGGTTGGACATGATAAAAGACGATCCTCGTCAAACGGCTTGGGGAAATCCGTTCCCGCCGAAATTGTATCCTAAAGGGTAAGGCCGCGAATGATGGCAAGCAGACCCAATTCGGTCAATCCCGAAATTTGCCTCTATCGCCAACGGCCAATTTCGCTAGAATCCCGCCGTTTTGAAGCCAAGGCGAGCGGGGCGGCGTAAGCCCCCTGATTCCGTGGACTCGCTCGATTCCTCTCTGCCTGACAAAACAGAATGACGAAACCATGAACTCGCAATTCCTTCGTGGACTTTTCTGCTTCGCGGTTCTCGCGATTCCTTCCGTCATCAACGCCCAAGTGCTGCCTTTTCAAGAGGATGCCTCCCTGCATGATGTGCAATTCGTGGGCGAGAAAATTGGTTGGGCGGCGGGTGATCATGGTGTGATTTGGCACACCACCAACGCTGGGCAAACCTGGGACTTTGTTCCTTGTCCAGTCAATTGCCCACTCAAAAGTATTTGTTTTCTGACCAACCGTGTGGGATGGATTGCCGGCGGCGGAACCACGCCCCATACCCGCTTGAATTATGGCGTGGTACTCTACACCGAGAACGCCGGTCAATCGTGGAAGGTCATCGCCAAGGACACGATTCCTCCCCTGTCATACATTAAGTTTTTCGGCTTGGACGAAGGCGTGGCCGTGGGCGAATCCACGCAGGAACATCCCACCGGAATCGTGACCACCCAAGATGGCGGAAAAACTTGGCAACCGCTCGAAGGAGATCGCCTGCCGGGTTGGCGGACGGCACAATTTCTTAGTCCCGAAGTCGGCGTGGTCGCGGGCAATCTTGGTCGGGTAAAACTTGTGGGCAACGGACAATTGCTCCCATCCCAAGCGGGAACGCCTGGCATGCAAAATTTGCGGGCAGTCCACATCAATCAAAAGTACAACGGATGGGTGGTGGGCGATGGCGGATTGATTTTGCAAACCGACAACGGCGGCGTGTCTTGGCAACCGCCAAAAACCACTCTCCCGAAAAATGCCGAAAACACAATCAACTTTCGAGCGGTCGCGGCTAAAGGACCGAAAGTTTGGATCGCCGGACACCCCGGCAGCGTAGTTTGGCACTCTCCCGACAACGGGCAAACGTGGCGAAAGCAATTCACCGGGCAACCGCAGCCCATTTCAATGTTGACATTCCCCTCGGAAACCAACGGTTGGGCCGTGGGCGCAATGGGGATGATCCTAAACACCCGCGATGGCGGAGAAACTTGGCAAGTTGTGCGGGGAGGAAACCGCCGAGTCGCCGTGATGGCCATTCCCGCCCGCCCTTCGAGAGTCCCGTTTTCGCTGCTGACAAAACTCAGCGGCGATGAAGGTTACAGAAGCACCGTCTACTTGCCCGCCCGCCGCGATGTGGGAGCCGATGCCGTGGACCATGCCCACCTTTATCATCAACTCAGGGAAGCTGTCACAACCGCGGGCGGCTCATTTGCCGAAAGCAACTGGCGCTTGCCGATTGCCATTCCCGGTTTAGAAAAAAACAGGGACCGACTGTTAGCCGATTGGAATCTGCGCACGGAGAACAAATTTGCCTCCGTATTCCTGGAAGACTTGGTGCGGGAAATTCGGACTTGGCGGCCTGATGTGATCATTCTGGATGCCGCAAGTCAAGATGATGCTCTGACAAAGTTACTCAACGAAGCCATCACCCGCGCGGTGCAACAAGCCGCCGATCCCACTTCCACGATCTCTCTCCAAGAACACGCGGGATTGCGGCCCTGGCAGGTGCGCAAAATCTATCAACGCTTGCCGGAGAACAGTGTGGGTGATGATCATCTCGATCTGCATGAATACCTGCCTCGCCTGAAAACTTCTTTACAGACAGCATCGACGGAAGCAAGTGCCAAGGTGCTGTCGATCACGGAGAATTCCACCACGCGGGAAGCCTATCGGTTAGTTCTCGACCAAACACAACAGGCCAATGCGACAGGACTCTCGAAAGCGTTTTTTGCAGGGTTGTCAATTCCTCCCAACTCTGCCGCGCGTCGGGCACTGTTGCCGATTGATCCCGCACTCGATGCCCAGCGCAGAAAGGTGATGGAGCGGCAACGAAACTTTCATGCCTATACAAAACGCATGATGCAAACCCCTCGTCAAGCCAGCCAAGTCATCGCCCAACTCCGTCAAGTCACGACGGGTTTAACAAATCGCGAGGCGGCATTGGAACTGGCTCGGCTTGCGGAAGAGTATCGCAACCAATCGCGTTGGGATTTAGTCGAGTCCACACTTGTCGAACTCGTCGAACGCTATCCGCACGAACCGGCAGCACACAAAGCCATGCGATGGTTGTTTCAGCTTTGGACCGCCGCCGAACCCGCTTGGCAACGCGCAAAAAAGCAAAGCGTTTCTCGAGGCACGCTGCAAACCGACCCGCATGCCATTCAAGAGCGAATCAACAACGCCCTGGCAAAAGCCACGCAACCCCAAGTTCAACATGCCGAGTATCAGCGACCGCAAACAGGTCCGAACCCCGTGCAGTTTGTGGCAAACCCTGGCGCGATGCAAATCACAAAAGATAAAGACTGGCGCACAGGCACGGTTGCAAACTGGCAACAACAAGCCGTGCAACTTGCAAGTCTGATCCAAACCCAATCGCCCGGGCTATTTCTCGACCCGAACATTCAGTTTCCGCTCGCCAGTTTAATGCGCCAGCGGGGAGTCTATCGGCTTTCAGATAGTTACTATCGAAGGTATCAAAGACTCGGTGATAAAGACCAATGGAAAGGCGTAGCGGCTGGGGAACTTTGGATGGCCCAGCCCCTCTCGGAACCGCCGCGGCCTATTATTCATTGTTTAATGACCAGCAAAAGACCGAAACTGGATGGCGTGCTGTCCGATCCCTGTTGGCAAGCCGCGAAAATTCTCACCTTAAAAAACCCAGGCGAGGGCGCATCCACACAAAACACAACCTCTATTGATGAGGGCGGGTTTGTGATGATGAGCTACGATGATCAGTTCCTCTATGTGGCAGCCAGTATTCCAAGAACTGAACATCTTCCCAACGAAGGCGTGCAACTTGGCGGACGAACGCATGACGCGGATCTCGCACTGTTCGATCGCATCTCGCTCGCGATTGATACGGATCGCGATTACGCCACCTGGTACACACTGGAAGTCGATCAACGCGGCTGGACCAGCGATCAATGTTGGGGCGATAAGGCGTGGAATCCCAAATGGTACGTCGCCGCGGAAGCTGATGAAACTCGTTGGCGGATCGAAGCGGCTATCCCCTTTAACGAACTCGTGCCGCAAACCCCGAAACCGGGACTGACCTGGGCAATGGGGATCGTTCGCACAATGCCCGCGGTGGGAAATCAAGGTTGGCCAGCGGCATCCGGTTCTAAACCTCGACCAGAATCTTTCGGGCTAGTGCGGTTCCATTGAACCTCGATGGCAATATTGAACAAACAAGTTCGCTGTTGGGTGGGTGGAGGCTTTGCGGAACCCACCGCGAATGATGGTGGGTTCCGCAAAAGCCTCCACCCACCCTACACGCTCATACAGAAAAAGGAACATAAATGGGCCTTGTCTTTGGGATGGATGAAGCGGGATATGGTCCCAATCTTGGTCCACTGGTGATTACTGTCACCGCTTGGGAAGTTCCCGGTATTCCTACTCAAACAGACTTTTGGACAGATTTAGACTCCCTGGTTGCCAGAACCAGTGAACAGGCAAAAGATCCTAGCAAGATGTTCGTGGGAGATTCCAAAGAGGTTTATACTCCCGCCAAAGGGATCGAACTGTTGGAACAATCCGTCTTAACACTGTTGACTCCCTTGTTTCCACCGCCTGTTAGTTTTCAAGAATTAAGAACTTGTTTAGCTCCTGACGATGCAGAACAGAAACTCGATGCGGCTTGGTATCGAGAAGAACTCGCGATTCCCTGCGCGGGTTCAATTCCCGGGGGACTTGCTGAGCGCTGGCAAGCCTTATGTCAGGAAACCGGCATTGTGTTTCGCGGGGCAGCCAGTGATGTGGTCTTTACCAATCGCTATAATCACTTGATTTCTCTGTACGAGAATAAAGGTCTTACGTTATCCCGGTTGAGCTTGAAATTGTTGCGCACGCTTTGGGATCCCGATGGGGACATGGAAACCTCAGTTTTGGCCGACAAGCATGGCGGGCGAAACCGCTATGACGGGCTGCTTGCGGAGGTGCTGGACGATCAGTTTATCTTTCGATTGGAAGAAGGTATGCCCTTGAGTCGTTATCGCGTGGGGAAGACGGAATTGCGATTTCAGACCAAGGCCGAAAGCCACTTCCCGGTCGCGGTGGCTTCCATGATTTCCAAATACCTCCGAGAACTCGCGATGATTTGTTTCAACAACTTTTGGGCGCTCCATGTTCCGGGCATCAAGCCCACAAAAGGTTATCCCGTGGACGCCCGCCGGTTTCGATCCGACATAAAACTGGCGCAAGAAAAACTCGCGATCCCCGATACAATGCTTTGGCGGGAACGCTAAGTTTACCTCGTAGTGACCAATTGAGAAAAACCGCAAATTTTCTCGATCTTTGGGGAACCAGGCCCCGTTGAGAAGCGTCTTTGGAGTGGGGATCGCTCTTGCGCGAATTTTCCCTATGGGCCACTGGGTTTGATCGGAGACGCCGCAAACCGGTGATTTATCAACTCAAGTAAAGACACGATCCATGTCCAGTCGGAAGGGCCGCGCTGAGATTGCGCGCGAGACGCTGAAGATTCTAAAAACGGGTGCTTATGAATCCCCCAATCACCACTCGGTCAATATCGCCTCGGCGTTACAGCATTCCATCACGCATTCCACGCTTTATGCCCCGCAACAGTTTCCCGAAGTCTTTGCACTGCGGGATAAACGGTTGGCGGCGGTTCCCTGTCCGGGCGAGACGCGGTTTGAAGTGGTTAACCAAACCACCTTCGCGGCGGGTCGGTGTTTGGTCGAAGAAGGCCGAGATGATGTGATGTGCCTCAATTTTGCCTCGGCCAAAAATCCGGGCGGCGGGTTTCTGAACGGCAGCCAAGCCCAAGAAGAAAGCCTGGCCCGGGCTTCGGGACTTTATGCCTGCATCAACCCGTTGCAAACGATGTATGAAACCAACAAACGCTATCGGTCTTCGTTATATACCGATCATCTAATCCACTCCCCCTTGGTGCCGGTGTTTCGAGATGACCACGATGCGCTGTTGGATTCCGCGTGGTTGATTTCGATTTTGACAGCTCCGGCGGTGAATGCGGGGGCGGTTCAGAAAAATGAACCGGAGAACATCCCGCGAATCCAAGAAACCATGCTCCGCCGCATCGAGAAACTTCTTTCCGTCGCGGTGGTGCATCAACAGAAAACCTTGGTGCTGGGGGCTTGGGGTTGCGGGGTGTTTCAGAATGACCCCGTACAAGTCGCCAGTTGGTTTCATTACCATTTGGTGGAAAACGAAACCTTTCGGAATGCGTTTGAGACCGTGGTGTTCGCCGTGTTGGATCGTGCAAAACAGCCCACGACCCTCGCCGCGTTTGAGCAGCAATTTTTGGCGACTTAATAACTCCGTTTGGTGAGGGGGCGGCAGCGATTGAAGGGGACAACGGGTTTCCCCGATGGCGTGAAATCCGCACTCATCGGGAGAATCTTCGGAGCGGGTGCCAACGGGAGTTTTGGCATTTGAGGTTTACTATCTGGCAGCATGATGGGAGTAGGCATCACCGGATTGACCACACTGGGACTTGGTGCAAACTGCATGAGAGGTGCTGCCCGTTGAGTCATTACCGGTTGATCATGTCCCGGTAATCCGCAACCACTCGCCGTGAGACCTTGCGCGGTCCAAAGTTGAACTTGAGCTTGTCGTCCCGCGAACGAGGCTTTGATCAAATCGGCTTTGGCTTCTAAAATTCCGAGGCGGGCCTGCGCGAGATCGAATGAAGTGATCTCATCATCCACGGGTTTCTTTTCTGTTAAGCGATGGAGCTGCCCTTGCCAACTTGCCAATTGCTGATTGGCCGATTCCCATTGTTCGTTGGCTTTTCGCCACGCCAAGAGCGCGGCATCCACTTCCGCCATGATGGCTGC
Organism: uncultured Alphaproteobacteria bacterium; assembly: GCA_942490955.1. Classification (GTDB taxonomy): domain Bacteria; phylum Pseudomonadota; class Alphaproteobacteria; order Rhizobiales; family HXMU1428-3; genus HXMU1428-3. The sequence continues at coordinate 133,043 of CALNZE010000069.1, read as the reverse complement.
CTCGCGTTTGGTCAATAGTTCGGCCAATTGAATCGTGCGCACTTCCACCTCGCGAAGTTCGGAATCCAAGGGACATTGGTTGGGACCGAAGAAGAAAATCGGACCGAGAAACTGTTTGATCTTCAGACCGATTCCCACCGGCTGCACGGTTCCCAAACTGCCTTCGTATTGTTGCAAGATCACCCGCGCGAGGGGCACGGTTTCCGGCGAGTTGCGGTGAATCATGGTGCGCAAGGTTTGCAGTTCCGGGCGGGATTCCAAAGCCTTTTGAATCGCGGCTCCGCGTTCGGGCGGGAACGCGGGCGATTCGGTTCCGCATTCCAAGACGGGCAGATGGGGAGCATGGTTGTTCTCTCCCAATAACACCCGCAATTTGGCCCAGCCTTGGGAGACGCTAGCGTCCAAGGTTTGTTGCCGGGATTGAATTTGAAGCTGCTTCCGATCCAATACCCCCCGGTCTTGGGGCACCGGCAAATCGTGCATTTTCAGTTCTTGAAGATCCGATTGCATCGAGGCGATTTCTTGTAACGTCGCATCAAGAATTGGGCGTTGGTTTTGAGCTTCGGCGAGTTGATAGTACACTTCCAACGCGGAACTGGAGGCTTCATTTCCCCGTATCGCCGTGCGAAGCATCAACAGTTCTTGCTGCAAACATTTCATATTGTCGGAGATACAACGACTCTCGTTGTAAAACTCCGCCGCCAATCCGCGTTCCATTTCGGTGAGTTGGCTTAAGATGGCGGTCATCGCGGCTTGACAGCGAACTTGTTCCACCGAAAGACCCGCTGGCGCGAATTCCGCGCTGGCCAGTTGTATTGTTTGACGATTGGAAGAGGCGGATTGCCCCATCGGAACGCGAGCGAAAGGTTGGGCGTACTCGACCACTTGGCCGGAGGACGAAACACGTTCCGTTTGCCAAGCCGAGCCGGTGTTCCCCATTTGCCAAGTGAATTGTCCTTGACAACCACTCAGAACCAGAGCGTTTAGCAAACTAAAGGCGATCGCAAGTTTGCAAGAATTTGCAATGCGAGATGGCATTGAGTTGGCTTGAGGTTGTCTCATGGTTTGACTTCTTCTTGGGAAAACTAAGGCTGGTCTCCTTGGTCATCGGAGAATTCCCGCGCGGATCCCCACATTCGTTGCCAAAGGGATGAACGATTCAACCAGAACCGGCACGCTGTTCGCGATTTTCTGCCCAGTCCCCCTAAATTTCACAATTCGGATTCCCGCCGGTTCGGCAGGACTGCGGATTGAGTGAGCGCGCTGCGGATTGGCAGCAAAGTGAGTGGTGGAGAAACAACTCTCTGAACAGAGAAAAGCGATTCCAAGTGGCTTATTTCAGGGAGATTTTGGCTGCTGGTTTGCCAGGACAAGAAACCTCCCGCGTGGTATTGGATTTGCATTGAGTCAGGGAAACCGCAACATTCCCCATCCCAAAGATGCCCCATTCCCGGAGAGACACTTTGAACGTCAACCATTTGACAGAACTGGCGGGAGTGCTGGCGGTTCATGCGATTCCGATTGTGGAATCTCCTTGGGGGATCGCTCCCGATTCTTTGACTTCGCTGCAAGAGGCCTCTCGAAATCGAGCCGAGGCTTGGATGTCGCGGATGAACACTCTTTCGATGGGGGCGGCGTGTTGGTCATCGCTTTACGAAGAGAGCCAAGATTCCCGGGGGCGGTTGATTGAAGAGATTCTGGTCGCGGAAATGTTGACGAGAGTAACCGTGGGATTGTTAATGGCTCAGGGTCGGCTCCACGGCTCGGCTATGATTTGTAGAACAGCCATGACGGTTTTTAACGATCATCAAGAAGCCCGCCGCTCGGCGTTATTGCAGATGGTCGAAATGGCGGATGCCAAAAATCCGGGCGTGCGAAAATTGGATCGCATTCGCCGAACCGCCGAGCGGTGGAGTGACCTGTTATTGGGGCCGATGCTTTGCCGATGGAATGTTCGCGACTTAGCATTTGACCAGTCTCGCTCAAAAGATTACGGCCAATCCTTGTTGCCGCACTTATTATCGCCCGTCGCGAGTGGATTATTTGCCGCCGGGATCCGGGTCGCGTTTTCCAACACGATAATCGGCGTGCCCTCGCATGCGGGGTTTCATCGCAGTTTTGCGGGAGCGGTTTTGCGATGCCTGCCTGAAGATCTTTTTGAACGCGATGGTGGAATGTTGCCGCTCCGCACCGTCCGCGCATTGCGATTCCAACCCGCGCCAGAAACCTCGCCGCCAAAATTCCGAAAGTCGGCTGTCTCCCCAAAACTGCCCCAAACCTCAACGACGCCCCCTCCCAAGTTGTCCTTTAGCAAACTTCGCCGACAACGACAAAACCCGTAACATCGGCGGGGTTTCGTTTGTTGAAAGGACTCAACCCGTGACACAGCGAATCTCCGCGAATCCTGGGATTTTGCCAAAGTCGCCTGGGATCGCGCTGCCCGCACGATTACACTCAAGTCTGAGATGCCCGCACGGAACCGGCGGGGGATTCCGTTAAGGAGGAGCGGAAGCTCTTGGGACAATTCACTCCTTTCACAACAGGAAACCACGCCATGAAAAAACTTCAATGGGGATTGGCCGCCCTGCTTTTGGCCGCGTTCGCTCTTCCTTTGGAAGCCGGGGAAAAGCGGTATCGAATTCGCCTCGTCTCCGCCAAGGGGGATGTGTTCGGGAAACCGGTTTCGTTTCAAGAAGTCGTTCCCACGCCGGCTCCGCTTGGCCCACCGGGAGAGTATTTCTCCCCCGCACCAGCACCCATTCCTGTTCCGCATGCCGGATTGGCTCCCATTCCCGATCCGCATTTTTCCTCTCACGGGGAATTTCAAACCGTGGAACTTTACCATCGGGTGAAATATGAGGATCTCAGAAACGTGCATCCGTGCGCGGTGAAGAAAATCGTCGCCGTCAAAGATCCTTGTGCCCGTCCGTCTGTTTGTGGTTCTTGCGCTCCGCCTTGCGTGTATGTCATGATCTGCGTTCCGCCATGCGATAAATTTCGCTTCGACGTGAAACGCAAGGATCATAGCAAAGTCGAATACGACTACGGGGACTACGAAATTGAAATCACTTCCAAAAACGGCATCGTGTATGTGGACTACGATGATTGAGTTTCCCCGAAAACCAATTCCGTCATAACCATGTCTGCCAGCCCTTTCGGAGTCAACAAATGCTTATTTCATTTGTTGGCTCTGTTTTTATTTCTGGTCCCTCAAATCTTTCAAACCTTGCCTTTTGTATTGACTCCGTTGTTTGCGTTCAAGATAGTAAACCATAAGCACAATTTAACGACTGGCTGGATTATGGTTCATTCTCTTATCACAATCATAACGCTCTTGGCGACAGGGGTGCATGGGATTTTCGGATGCTGTTGGCATCACGAACATTCCACGCCCCCCGCGATTGGTGAAGAGACTCCCGCTGCCACTCTACAAGTTGTTGTCGAGAATCCTGTCTGTGGTTGCAGACACGGAAACCACGCAAAGCCTTCTGATCGAGATCAACATCCCGTTCCAACTCCCTTGGCGACGGATGAGGATTCGTTTCCGTGCGATGGCCCCTGCCATCACCATTCCCACCACTGCCCGGATGGGCAATGCCAATACCTTGTAAATGCGAAGGTGGAGTTGCCTTCCTGGATTGGCAAGTGTGTGGTTGTCGGAACCTTGCCGAGCCGCACGGATAGAAATTGGCTTTCCGTTGACCGCAGGGGTTTACAGTGGCTTTCTTGTTCCGCGCTCAACACGGGGAATCTTTGCGTCCGCGATTTGACGCAAATCGCGCTGATCTAATTGCGCATCTTTCTTTGGGACCGCCTCTCGAATCCTTCACTCGTTCGCGTTGCGCGAATTCATAGAGCGGAATGCTTTGGCGTCCCACACTTCTCCACCGTGCCGTAGCACGGATTCCTGGTTTCCTCTTTTCTAGCAATGGAGTCGGGTATGAAAACCCAGATTTCTCGATTCACATCCTGGTGCGCAAATCTCCCACCCAAGTGGTTATGGGCCATTGGCGGTGGATTCGTTTTTCTGATCGGCTTGGTCGCGCTTCCGGTTTGGTTTCCTTGGCTCAATTCCTTGGCTCAAGGCGTGATGGAAAAGCCGGGATCAGCCGCGGAGCTTGAAACCGTTGATAGCCATGCGGGACATGATCACGCTAGTCATGCGCATGACGAGATGCAATCCATCAAGCTCTCGCCGCAGGCTCGCAAGAACGTCGGACTCAAAAACCGGAGAAGTGCAAACCCGCGATTATCCCAAATTCGTGACGGTCCCCGCGATTGTGACCGAGCGTCCGGGAAGAACCCATCAAAAGGTGGTCGCCCCCATTACCGGCGTGGTGACGGGCATGAATGTCGTCGGAAATGAAATGGTGGAATCCGGCACGGTGTTATTTCACCTCCGGCTCACGCATGAAGATCTGGTCAAGGCCCAAACGGAGTTTCTCACGCTGCTTGGTCGGTTGGACGTGGAACGGGCCGAACTCGCTCGGCTGGAAAAAATCAACACGGGAATCGTGGCCCGAAAAGTTCTCCTGGAAAGGCAATACGAAATCGACAAACTCGAATCCGTGCTCAAAGCGCATCGGCACTCCTTGTCTTTGCACGGATTGGAGGAAAAGCAAGTGGAAGAAATCGTCAACCAACGACATTTGATCCGCGAGATGCAAGTCATCGTGCCGTTTTTGCATGCGGATTCCACTGTCCATAGCGAAGCCGAAACTCCGCATTCCGCGAAGACCAACGGTGAACAAGACAAGAATTCCGAAACGGCACACGATCCTCACACGCGCTCCAAGCAGTTTGTCATCAGTCAATTGAAAGTCCACATGGGCGAAGCCGTCGAGACGGGACAAACCCTCTGCGTGCTTACCGATTACAGTCAACTGTATTTGGAAGGCCGAGCCTTCGAGCAAGATGGAGATGATATTATTCGAGCGGCCAACGCGGATCGCGTGGTCTCGGCATTCCCAGAACAACCGAGCCTGGGCAGCCCCTCGCATTTGGAACACTTAGAGATTGAGCATATCGCGAATGAGATCGAACGCGAGTCCCGCGTATTGCCGTTTTATGTCAACCTTCCCAACCAAATCGTGCGCGAAAGCCAACGGGGAAACCATAAGTTCGTGACGTGGCAATTCAAACCGGGACAACGAATGCAAGTCCGCGTGCAGGTGGAGCAATGGGAGAAGGTGATCGTCTTGCCGGTCGATGCCATTGCCCAGGAAGGTTTGGATTATTTCGTATTCGTGGAAAACGGGGATCATTTCGATCGGCGCGAAGTTCACATTCTTTTTCGAGACCAACACGATGCCGTGATCGCCAACGATGGTTCGCTGTTTCTGGGCGAAACGGTGGCCCTCAACAGCGCCCACCAATTACAAATCGGCATCAAGAACAAATCCGGCGGCGCCGTCGATCCTCATGCGGGGCATACCCATTGAACATTCTGCATCAACAAGGCGAGCGTGGAGTGTAAACCCCATGATTCTGTGCGACTTCGGGATTTCAGATAGGTTGTGAAATCATGGGGCATACGCCGCCCCAGACTCGCCTCTGAAAAAACGCCAACCAATCAATCGCTGGCGGAACTGTTCTGCTGGCTCTCCGCGATACGCTCTTTGCTCTAAGCTTTTCCCATGCTGAACGCCATCATCCGAACCGCGCTCCGGCAGCGTATGCTGGTCATTGCCTTGGCTCTGTTTCTCTTGGGTTACGGCAGTTGGCAAGCGCAGCAAATGGAGATTGATGTTTTCCCCAATCTCAACCGTCCGCGGGTTGTGGTGATGACCGAAGCCCCCGGCATGGCCCCGGAAGAGGTCGAAACGCTAATCACGTTTCCCTTGGAAAGCGCGCTCAATGGGGCCAATGGTGTGCAAGACGTTCGGAGTTCCTCCGGCGTGGGCATCTCGGTGATCTATGTGGAATTCGATTGGGGCACCGATATTTATACCGATCGCCAAATTGTCGCCGAGCGGATGGCCTTGGCGGAAGAACAAATGCCTCCCGGCGCCAAACCCACGTTGGCGCCCATCTCCTCGATCATGGGGCAAATCGTGATGCTCGCCATGTGGAGCGAAACCGGCGAAACCAAGCCCATCGAATTGCGAACCCATGCCGATTGGGTCGTCAGACAGCGGTTGCTCACAATTCCCGGCGTCTCGCAAGTTTTCACAATGGGCGGCGGGCGAAAGCAATTTCAAGTGCTGGTCGATCCCAATAAACTTTTGCGATACGGCGTCACGCTCCACGATGTCAAACAATCGCTGATGGAAAGCAACAAGAACACCACGGGCGGTTATCTGGATCAACAGGGACCCAACGAGTTTTTGGTGCGCGTGTTGGGCCGCGTGCAAAGTGTGGCCGATCTCGAAAAACTGGTGATCACCATTCGCGATGACCGCCCGGTTTCCTTGAAGCAAGTCGCCACCATTGTGGAAGGCGCCCAAGTCAAACGCGGGGATAGTTCCGCGTTTGTTCGGGGAGAGGGGAATCAATTCACCGGCGGACCGGCGGTGGTGTTGACAATCAACAAACAACCCAACGCCGATACCCGCGAAGTCACCGATGCCATCAACGCCGCCATCGCGGATTTGAAAAAAACGCTGCCCGATGATGTGCGAATCGAAACCACGTATTCACAGCGGGCATTTATCGACCGGGCGATCCATAACGTGGTCGAAGCCTTGGCCGATGGCGGGGTGTTGGTTGTCGTGTTGTTGTTTATCTTTCTGATGAATTTTCGCACCACGTTTATCACTTTGACGGCCATCCCACTTTCCTTGGTGATCACGGCCATGATTTTCGCCGCCTTTGGATTGTCGATCAATACCATGACGCTGGGCGGGTTGGCGGTGGCGATTGGAGAACTGGTGGATGATGCCATCGTGGATGTGGAGAACATCTTTCGCCGTCTGGGAGAAAATCGCCTAAAGCCAAAAGAAACCCAGAAAAACCCGCTGTTGGTGGTGTTTCAGGCCAGCGTGGAAATTCGCAATTCCATCGTGTTCGGCACGATGATTGTGGTGTTGGTGTTTGTCCCGTTGTTCGCTCTGCAAGGCATGGAAGGCCGGTTGTTTGTGCCGTTGGGATTGGCCTACATGGTTTCTTTGTTGGCTTCGTTGGTGGTGTCGTTGACAGTCACGCCGGTGCTTGCATATCTGCTGTTGGCTCGCCGGGAATTGTGGAAAGTCGTGGCGCCTTTGATGGCGCTCGGAATGTCCTGTTCAATTTTCTATTGGGTTCTGCCCCGTTTTGCGGAGAGCTTCCACTGGCCGAGTTTGATGCCGACCGGCCCCGTGTTTCCATTGCGATTCACCATCAGTCTCTTTACGTGGGAAGTGTTTGATGGTTCGGTAAATCCCGCGTTGTTTTGGTCGGTGGCGGTTGCGCCCGTGTTGTGGTTGTTGATCACCTGGCAGGACCGCTTTGGACACGGAGAAGAAGGCCTCTTTTTGAAATCGTTGAAATTCCTCGCCGGGGTTGTGATTCATCTCAGCACTCGGTTGGCGGTTCCGATTTTGGCGTTGGCCGCGGTTGGCGTGTTGTTTGCCGGTTTGGTGCTGATGCAATTGGAGAACGATTTTCTGCCGCCGTTTAACGAAGGCACGGTGCAGTTAAACGTGATCCTGCCACCGGGGACTTCGCTAGAGACATCCAACAACATATCGGGCATGGTCGAGCGGCGATTGATGGACATCAAAGCCGTGAAACGCATTGCCCGCCGCACGGGACGAGCCGAACTCGATGAGCATGCCGAAGGCGTGAATGCCAGTGAAATCATCATTGATCTCGATCCCGAAAGCGAGCAATCCCGCGAAGAAGTGTTGGCGGAAATTCGCGAGGCAATGCAGGAAATCCCCGGCATCGTCACAACGGTCGAACAACCGCTGGCGCATTTGATTTCCCACATGATCTCCGGGGTGAAAGCCCAAATTGGGATCAAACTTTATGGTGAGGATCTCGATGTGCTTCGCGCCAAGGCCGAGGAAATCAAAGCCGCGATGGTCGATGTGGAAGGCGTAAAAGATCCGCTGGTGGAACCGCAGGTCATCATTCCACAACTCCGCGTCGAAGTGGATCGCGATAAACTTCTGACCTACGGTTTAACGCCGGATAAAGTCAGCGAATACGTGGAAACCGCGATGAACGGCGTAGTGGTCTCGGAAGTACTGATCGGGCAAAAAACATTTGATTTGCTGATTCGGTTCGATGAAGAGTTTCGCGAAAACCTGCACGCCTTGCGCCGGCTTTCGGTCGAACTTCCCGGCGGGGGAACAGTCCCGCTTTCCGCGGTGGCGAAAGTCTATGAGTCCGGCGGTCCCAACACCATCAACCGCGAGCAAGTCCGCCGCCGCATCATCATTCAAGCCAATGTCGCGGACCGGGGGTTTAGTGGATGTGGTTGAATCTTCGGAGAGTTACCAATTGCTAATCACCTATGACCAGCCGCTATACCGCCCGCCGAGTGAGGGGCGGAATTTGATTGTGCAGGCGACGCTTGGCTGCTCGTTCAACCGCTGCACCTTCTGCTCGATGTATAAGGGCAAGGATTATCAGGCGCGGCCGCTGGATGTTGTCTGCGCCGAGATTGATGCGATGGCGGCGATGTGGCCGGAAGCGGACCGGGTGTTCCTGGCGGATGGGGATGCGCTTGTTTTGCCGGTTGATCATCTGGCGGCGCTGCTGGATCACCTCAGTGCGCGTTTTCCGCATCTGACTCGCGTTTCATCTTACGCGATGCCGAAGAATATTCTCGATAAGTCGCCGGACGAGTTGGCGCTGCTGCGGGAGAAGGGCTTGAAGCTTTTATATCTCGGTGTTGAGTCCGGGGCGAACGTGATCCTGAAGCGGATCATCAAGGGCGCGAGCCAGACCACACATGCCAAGGCGATTGAGCGGGCGCGGGCTGCAAATATGAAAATTTCTGCGACGGTGATCCTGGGCCTTGGTGGCCGGGCGGACTGGCGCGCGCATATTGAGGGCACGGCTGGGTTGATCAATCAGGCGCCGCCGACTTATCTTTCGACGTTGCAACTCACGTTAGACGAAGGCTCCTATCAGGATTTCATGAGCAAGCAGCCGGAGGATTTTCAAATGCAGGATGATGCGGGGATATTGGCCGAGCAGGAATTGCTGCTGTCACTGCTCGACCCGCCGTCGCCGGTTATCTTCCGCTCAAATCATGCCTCCAACTGCCTGGCGCTGGCCGGCAACCTGCCGCGCGATCGGGCGCGGTTGCTCGGCGAAATTGACGCGGCGCACAATGGGGCCAACAGCCTCCGTCCCGCTTATCTGCGCGGGTTGTAACTTTCTTTTTTTTATTAGCTTTGCTCTTTAATCGCTATCCCTCGACGACACCCCTGTCCACACGGCACTGGAAGCAATTGAACTTTGAGCGGATGTGGACATAGGCGATGGTGGCATCGCTGAGGATTTCTCGGCTTTTGGCTTCGAGGTTTCTCCCGGTCACGACATGGCCAGTTTCATATCTGATCCAGTCATTATTGTCATAGCCGCGGATGAGGGCGGGGTCGAGATAGGCGAACCATTGCGGGAGTTTGCCTGCGACATAGCGCTCGCAGGCGTGGCTGTGGAGAAAAATGGGTCCGATTTCCGCATAGGGCTGCTCGCTTGTGAAGGGGCGGTAGGAAAGGACGAGTTTTTCCTCGCCCTGGTTGATCAGCTGCAGGCAGTGGCGGCAGGGGTTGGCGGCGCCTTCACTAATACGCCTTAAAGCCGGTTGGCCATATGCATCGCCGCCGCCGTTGCGGATGGTTTCAAATGCGCTTGTCGGTATGCCTGCTATTTTAATGTTCATCGCTGCTTCCTGAAAATTGCTGGACAACTGTGCTCGACATTCAAGGCTTTTGCGGCGGCGCGCGATCCGTTTCTTGCGCTCGAATTTTTTCTTTTTTCATCGCTGGATTTTGGCGGGCGTTGCCATGGATTGCGGCCCGATGCTGTGGGTATTTTCAACCGGAAGGCGAAAGGGCAAGCGGAATCAAATCCGATTCCGGTGGGTGATGCTGATTTTCGGCGCCGGAAAATATTTTTTTCGCAAATTTTCGTGAATTTAAGGGGTGATTTCTGCTGGTGATTTTTCAGTGCGGGCGGGTGTCGGAGGGTGAGAAATCGTTAATTTTTCGGGGGCGAGGGGTGCCAATTTTCATGCTGTTTGCGGGTGGTTTTTCGGCGGTGTGAGAGCGCCGATTTGCGTGATTTGAAACTGTCGGCTGGGCGGAAAAATTTTTCGGATTGTATTTTTATGGAAGGGTGAGGGGGCGCCGAGAAACGGCGGAATCATCGGTGCAATTAATTGCATTTTCATGTCATTCATTTTTACAACAGACGCATTTGCGCAAAAATTACCAGATGCGCTTTGACGTGTTTGTTTTTGAAATTGTTTAACAAATTCGGTTGGCTGGCGTGCTGCATTTTTCGGGCCCACTTCGTCTCTTCAGTGGCGGCGCACTGCGAGGTCTGTCTGTCGCGGCGAGCATTTTTGCCCGCTTAATTAATGCAGGAAATTCACAGCAATTCTGGTCAGTGTTGATAATCATTCATTATCAAGTCGCGCGCAGGTCGGGCCTTGGCGGTGCTTGCCTCGTACATAATGTCGCACTAAGCTTTAGTCTAATTTATTGGCATTGGGAGGTGTTGAATGGATTTGGCCGGCGCGGAACGTGCGACCAAAGTAGCAACGCATCAGAATGGTCCGCCGCTTCAGGGTGCGCGAGCGACCATTGCCGGAGAGGATGTGCTGCGCGCGCAATATAATCTCCTCCAGCCAGTTTTTTATGGGCCGCCCCCAACTGTAACATCTTGATATTGTCGCCGCACCCAATCATGAGGGGCCGGGCGACATCGCTGCGGCGCTGGCCCGGTTCGCAGAGGCGGCCAGCAAAGCCGATGTCAAAACGGAGCAAAACGCCTACGAACTGCTGTTCATCGGCCTTGGGCGGGGCAAGCTGGTGCCTTACGGCTCTTTCTATCTCACAGGATTTTTGAACGAGAAACCGCTGGCGGTTCTGCGGCAGACGATGGCGGCAATGGGCATTGAGCGTGATGATGCGCGCAGTGAGCCTGAGGACCATGCGGCCAGCCTGATGGAGATTATGAGCGGGCTGATTGACCAGCGCTATGGCCGGGAATTTCCGCTGGCTGAGCAGAAGAAATTTTTCAACGAGCAGGTTTATAGCTGGATGCCGCACTTCTTCAAGGACCTTGAAGGGGAGGGCGAGGAAAGCGCGCTTTACGCGGCGTTGGGCGGTGTTGGCGCGGCGTTTCTGGCGCTGGAAAATGACGGTTTTGGAATGTTGGAGACTGCATAAAGCGCAGTAACTTAACTGATGATTACGCAATAAGAGGAACAGGCAAATGGCGAAGAAAAAGACCGAAGATGGCCGGGGTGAAGAGAGCGTCACAGACCGGCGCTCATTTATGAAGCTTGGCGCAACCTCCGTTGTGGGCGGTGCGATCGGCCTGGTGACAGGCGGTGCCGCCACGGCCAGCGAGGCGGAAAGCGAAGAGAAATCTGACGGGCAGTACCGGGAGACGGCGCATATCCGCAAGGTTTATGAGTTGGCGCGGTTTTAGACGGCGCTTTGGCTGTTTTAGCAGTGTGACTAGTTTTCAGGGGGTGACAAGCTTGAAGAACAAGCGCGACCCGATCGGAACCAAGATACGGCGGTGAATGATACGCCGGGCAAGATAAAAATTCAGGGAGAGTGGCATGTTGAAAAAAACATCGAAAACTGCCGGGAGATCCGGACATCAGACCGGGTCGCATATTGCTGTCAAGGCACCAAAGACGGTGAGCCGGCGCAGCTTTCTTAAGGCATCGGGTGTCACGGCCGGCGGGTTGGCGGCGTTGTCGCAATTGCCGATTGGAACATCAACAAGGGCGCGGGCGGCGGATGGCGCCAAGGCGACCGGTAAGATGGAAGTTAAAAAGTCGGTTTGTACGCACTGCTCGGTTGGGTGCACGGTGATGGCTGAGGTGCAGGATGGAATCTGGGTGGGCCAGGAGCCCGGGCATGAAAGCCCGTTTAACCTTGGTGCGCATTGTGCCAAGGGCGCCTCTGTTCGCGAGCATGCGCATGGTGAGCGGCGGCTGAAATATCCGATGAAACTGGTTGGCGGCAAATGGGTGCGTACCGACTGGGAAACAGCGATCAACGAGATCGGCGACAAGATGCTCGACATTCGCGAGAAGTCGGGGCCGGATAGTGTTTACTGGCTTGGTTCGGCGAAACACTCGAATGAGCAGGCGTATCTGTTCCGCAAGCTTTACGCCTTCTGGGGCAGTAACAATGGTGACCACCAGGCGCGGATTTGCCACTCAACGACTGTGGCGGGTGTGGCCAACACATGGGGCTACGGCGCCATGACAAACTCCTATAATGACATTCACAACTCGAAATCGATTTTCATGATCGGCTCGAATGCGGCCGAGGCGCATCCGGTTTCGATGCAGCATATCCTGAAGGCAAAAGAGCAGAATAACGCGCCGTTGATTGTGTGCGATCCGCGCTTCAGCCGGACAGCAGCGCATGCGACCGAATATGTGCGGCTGCGGCCCGGCACAGACGTGGCGCTGATGTGGGGCATTCTGTGGCATGTGTTTGAGAATGGCTGGGAGGATAAAGAGTTTATCAACCAGCGTGTCTGGGGGCTTGACCAGGTCAAGACCGAGATTTCCAAATGGACGCCGGACATTGTCGAGAATGTCACCGGTGTGCCTGGCGAGCAGCTGAAGCGGGTCGCCAAACTTATGGCAGACAACCGGCCGGGCACCTTTGTGTGGTGCATGGGCGGCACGCAGCACACCAACGGCAACAACAACACCCGGGCTTACTGCATCTTCCAGCTTGTTATGGGCAATATGGGTAAAGCGGGCGGCGGTGCGAATATCTTCCGCGGCCACGACAATGTGCAGGGCGCGACAGATATGTGTGTGCTCTCCCACTCATTGCCTGGTTACTACGGGCTGAAGAAGGGGTCATGGAAGCACTGGTGCCGTGTTTGGGGCGTATCTTATGACTATATGCTTGGTCGCTTTGCCTCAGACAAGCTGATGGAATCGGCAGGCATTCCGGTATCGCGCTGGATTGACGGCGTGCTGACAGCCAAAGACGATATGGACCAGAACGACACGCTGAAGGCGATGGTCTTCTGGGGCCACGCGCCAAACTCACAGACCCGCCTGACGGAAATGAAAAAGGCGATGGAAAAACTTGAGCTGATGGTGATTGTCGATCCTTACCCGACAATGTCGGCGATCATGCCGGACCGGGAGGATGGCATTTACCTGCTGCCAGCCTCAACACAGTTTGAAACCTATGGCTCAGTGACGGCCTCCAACCGCTCGTTGCAATGGCGAGAGACTGTGGTTGATCCGCTGTTTGAATCGCTGCCTGACCAGACCATCATTTACAAATTTGCCAAGAAGCTTGGCTTTGCTGATGAGATGTTCAAAAAGGTCAAGATCGAGAAAGACAAGAAGGGCAATGACACGCCGAATGTTGAGGATGTCACCCGGGAGTTCAATCAGGGTATGTGGACCATTGGCTATACCGGTCAATCGCCCGAGCGCCTCAAGAAGCATATGGAAAACCAGCACACCTTCGACAAGACAACGTTGAAGGCGGAGGGTGGCCCCTGTGACGGTGAATATTACGGGCTGCCATGGCCATGCTGGGGTACGGCTGAAATGGGCCATACCGGCACGCCGAACCTCTATGATACCTCGAAGCCAGTGGCTGAGGGCGGGCTTTGTTTCCGCGCCAGGTTTGGTGTCGAGCGGGAAGGTGAGAATCTTCTGGCGGAGGGGTCCTATCCGATGGGGTCCGAGATTAAGGATGGCTATCCTGAATTTACCTACAAGATGCTGGTCGAACTTGGCTGGACGGGTGACCTGACGGACAAGGAGCGCCGGGCCATTGGCGCGGTTGCCGGCATTGACGGCATGGAGGCCGGTGATCCGGAGGTTGGCGAATCCAGCATGAGCGAGACGCCGTCTGACTTTGACGAGAAGGCGGCTGGCGTGAACTGGAAAACCGACCTCTCCGGCGGCATCCAGCGGGTTGCGATCAAACATGGTTGCGCGCCGTTTGGTAATGCCAAGGCGCGGACGGTTGTCTGGACCTTCCCGGATCCGGTGCCGCTGCACGGGGAACCGCTGTATACCATGAGCGCGATTTGGTGGCGGATGACGGCACCTATTCCGACAAACGGATGTATCGCTACCTGGCAACCTACCACAGTTCAATCCAGGAAAGGATTATTCCGAGGACTTCCCGCTGGTGCTGACATCTGGCCGGCTGGTTGAATATGAGGGCGGCGGCGATGAAAGCCGCTCAAACCCATGGCTGGCGGAATTGCAGCAGGAAATGTTCTGTGAAGTGAACCCGGCTGACGCCAATGATCGCGGCATCCGTGAGGGTGACATGATCTGGGTGAAAGCACCGCCGAACTGGGATGGTGTCGAGGGCGGTAAAATTAAAGTCCGCGCGATGATTACCAAACGGGTTGGTCGGGGCGTTGCCTTCATGCCATTCCACTTTGGTGGCTATTGGGAAGGCAAGGATATGCGCCACAAATACCCGGAAGGGGCAGACCCTTATGTGCTGGGTGAGGCATCAAACACTGCCCAGACTTATGGGTATGACTCCGTGACGAATATGCAGGAAACCAAAGCCACGCTCTGTCAAATTGAGCGGGCATAAGGGAGGTTGAAATGGCACGAATGAAATTTTTATGCGACGCAGATCGCTGTATTGAATGCAACGCCTGCGTGACCGCCTGCAAGAACGAAAACGAGGTGCCCTGGGGCGTCAACAGGCGGCGGGTTGTTACCATCAATGATGGTGAGCCAGGGGAGAAGTCTCTCTCCGTTGCCTGTATGCATTGCTCTGACGCGCCCTGTGCGGCGGTATGCCCGACGGATTGTTTCACAATTCGTGATGACGGCATTGTGCTGCACTCAAAGGACAAATGCATTGGCTGTGGCTATTGCTTTTACGCCTGTCCGTTTGGCGCACCGCAATATCCCAAGGCGTCAAATTTCGGCTCCAGAGGCAAGATGGACAAATGTACATTCTGTGCTGGCGGTACCGATCATGAGGATATGAGCGATGCCGAGTTCCATGCTTACGGCCGCAACCGGATTGCCGAGGGCAAGCTACCGCTTTGCGCGGAAATGTGCTCAACCAAGGCGCTTCTGGCCGGTGATGGTGATGAAGTTGCCGATATCTTCAGAGAGCGCGTGGTCAAGCGCGGGTTTGGCAGTGCGAAACTAGGGTGGGACAAAGCTTATGAAAAGAAAGCGTAACCCACTTTGGCATTGGGCTGGCGGACTTGCTGCCCTTTGCCTGCTGGTTGTGGTGAGTGGTACTGGCGTTGTTCATGCTGGCGGTACCAATCCAGCTGCAAAAGCGAAAACCGATGCGAGCCAGAATCTTTACAATGGCTCGATCTCTGATCAGTGGCGGGCGATTAAGGACGGCAAGGCTGGCAAGGTCTCGATACCTGATCAGAAGAGTGCGATCCTTATTCAGACCGGCGGTCAGGACTGGCGGGTGTTTCGGCTCGAGACGCTGTTTCAATGGACGGCAATTGCCATTGCGGTGACAGTGGGTTTGCTTGCGCTGTTTTACATCATTCGCGGGCGGGTTCGCGTTGCCAGCGGGATGAGCGGGCGAACGATTGAGCGCTTCACCTTTATTGAGCGCATGATGCACTGGACGCTGGCGGTGTCTTTCATCGTGCTGGCTTTAACCGGGCTTAACCTGGTTTATGGCCGGGCCTATGTGCTACCGGTGATCGGGGCGAGTGGTTTTGCCAGCCTGACGATGATTGGTAAGTGGCTGCATAATTTCATGGGCTTTGCCTTTATGATTGCGCTGGTGTGGACGTTCATCAGCTGGGTCGCGCATAACATTCCCTCGAAGCTCGATCTTAACTGGCTGAAGGCGGGCGGTGGTATTGTGGGTGATAAGCATCCGCCAGCGAAGAAGTTTAACGCCGGGCAGAAGATTATTTTCTGGCTGGTTATTCTTGGCGGTGTTTCGCTCAGCATATCCGGGCTGGCCCTGATGATGCCATTTGAATGGCAACTCTTCTCGCATACCAATGCGCTGTTCAACATCGTTGGCTTTGATCTGCCAACCAATCTCACGGTTATACAGGAAACGCAGCTGGCGCAGATGTGGCATGCCATTCTGGCGGTGTTCATGGTGCTGGTTATTCTGGCGCATATCTATATCGGCACGATCGGTATGGAAGGGGCGTTTGATGCGATGGCCGATGGCCAGGTTGATGAAAACTGGGCGCGTGAGCATCACAGCCTTTGGGTTGAGGAAATGCAGCGCGGGGAGACGAAAACATGAGAGCATTCCTTTCAGCAATCCTGCTGTTATTTGTGATCGCCTTTGTCTGTTACGGTGTGACACTTGTAACTGACCAATCAACGCAAACGGCGTTAACCGGGTCGCAGGTGCGGCTTTAGGTCATAAGCCTGAAAATATAAAGACTAAAAAACGCCGCGGCATTTCTGCCGGGGCGTTTTTTATGTGCGGAGGGTGTCTGGTTTTTGCAAACTGGCCCTAGTGGTAATCGTCGGTGGTTCTGGGGCGGGGGCGGCCGGTTTCAATGCCGGTGTCTTCTTCCGCAAGGTGAATGACGCGGCAGTCCTCGCACATTTTAATCAGATCGATCTGGGTGCTGGTCTCGAACATCCAGTGTTTGGCGGCCAGCTTCTCGGTGATTTTTTCGATGGTTGATTTGACGCCGAACTCCTTGTTGCAGCGGATGCAGTGGAAGGGCTCCTCCTCATGCAATATGGCGGGGGCGAGGGCGTCTTTGGTGAGATGGTAGCGCGGCTCAAGGCTGATGGCGCTTTCGGGGCAGGTCTTTTTGCAGAGGCCGCATTGGACGCAGGCGTTTTCTATAAAGGTAAGCTGCGGTTTATCGGGATGGTCGCCAAGGGCGTTGGTCGGACAGGCGGAGACACAGGCAAGACAGAGGGTGCAGGCATCCGGGTCAACATTGACCTTGCCGTAGGGCGCGCCGGCTGGCAGCGGGATTGTCTCGCCTTGAAACTCTGAATTTTCATGCAGGGCGGCGGCGGCCAGGCGCAGGATCTGGCGTTTTTCGCCGTTGGTTGTCATGCGGGTGGCGGCAAGGGGGGCTGGTTTCTCGTCGCGCCACAAGCTGGCGGCGAGCTCATCCGGGTCATCAGTGATGATGGTCTCGATGCGGTCCGGTTGGCTGGCGGTATCATCGGCAAGAAAGGCATTTGCAAAATGATTGGCCAACGCAGTTTCGTGGGCGAGAGGGGTGAGTTCTTCTGCCATGGAGCGGTGGGCGAGGATGGTGACTTTGGCGATGCCGGATGCGAGGGCATAGGTCATGAAAATATGGTCGGCAATGGTGACCTGATGCATGTCAAAGGGTAAGACATGGGCTGGAAGCCCGTCGCCAAAGCGGGCGAGGGCCTCGATAAGTGCGCTGCCTTTTTCGCGGTTGTGGATGAGCAGATGCGGGCGCTCGCCGCCGGCTTTGGCATAGGCTGCCGTCATGGCGGAAAGCTGGCCGATCAGATCTTCAAAGGCCGGGTATTTATAGGAGGCGGCGCCGGTCGGGCAGACAGCGGCGCAACTGCCGCAGCCTTCGCAGATGTTGGTGTTAAAGGCGACTTTTGCCCCGTTCGGGGTGACCGCGCCAATGGGGCAATTGTCGAGACATTTGGTGCAGGCGATGATGGTGTTGGCGCTGTGGGCGCAGAGATTTTCGCGGTAATCGACATAGAGCGGCTTTTCGAAGGTGCCGACGAGGTCGATAATCTCAAGTAGGGATTTGTAGATTTCGCTATTTGCACCGGCGTCCTGCTTGAAGTAGCCGCTGCGTTTATCGCTGCCGGTGAGCAAGGCCGGGGTGGTGGCAAGGTCGAGCACGATGGAGGCGGTGGCGCGCCATTGCGGTTTGGCGGGCTCGAAGCTGAGCTCATCGCGGCTGGAGACTTTTGCCGGTGCGTAGTTATCGACCAGAATGTTGAAATTGCCAAAGCTGCCGGTGAGTTGATTGATGCTGCCTTTGGCGATGGGGATATTGCCATCGAGGAAGGGGAGGGTGCTGTCTGCCTTGCGCAGGAGGATGGCAACAGGGATGTGCTTTTCAAGCAGCTTGGCGAAATCGAGAGCTTCCTGGCCTTCACCGTAGATGAGGCACATGCCGTCGCTGATGATTTCTCTTGTTCTTGTTGGTGTGTCTTCCCACCGGGCTCGGGCGGTGAGGGCGGCTATTTTTGGTGTGGTTTTCTTGCCCTCGATGCTCCAGCCGCCATTCTCGCGTATGTTGTAGAAGGTCAGGTCAGTTTCGGGCGCGATTTCATTGCGCAGGGTCTCAAAAATGTTGCGCTCCTGGGTGCAGGCAACGGCGATATCATCGCCTTTTTTTATGGCGTCCTGGAAGCTGTGTAATTCGGTGCGGCAAAGATTGCAGGCAAGCGGCGCGGCAAGCTGGTCACCAAAGGTTTCATCCAGCGCTTTCTGGCTCAGTGGCATTGTCTCTTCGCAATTACAAATCAATAACTTACGTTGTTTTTGCATACAGTTTGCCTTTGTTGAATGAGCCCCCGCCGCGACAGGATTCGAGACCGGATTGCTTGGCTTTCGCCCCTTGATCCTATAGACTAAAGTTAATGCCGCAAGGGTAAATTGCAGAGAGTTCTGACCGGCAATTTTAACGGGCAACCTGGGAAGTTTTATGAATATTGATCGCGAAGTAAGGCGGCCGATCCTGGTCTATCTCAAACTCTACAATCCGAGCCATCCTTTGGCTGAAAAGGAGTGGCGGGTGGAGCAGGTTTCAGACGCGGCGAGCCCGTTGCCGGTCGAGCCGGACATGCGGGTGCTGCAGGGTGAGATCACGCTTTTTGCCACGGATGTGGAGGCTTATATTTATAACCTGCAGAGCCCGGAGCCGAGCCTGTTTCTGGTGTTGCGTGGTGATGACGGGCCGGATGAAGGCGAGCGGCATGTCCATCTGGCGACGCTCTCCCCTTACGAAGCGCAGGATTATCTCGATAGCGGTGATGAGCAGGTGGAGCGGTTGTTGCTACCGGATGGGTATGAGGACTGGCTGCGGGGCTTTGTTGATTTTCATTTCAAGCCGACCGAATTTAAGAAGCGCAAGCGCGACAAGGTGAAACTGACGGATGAGAAATTTGGCAACACGCCGATATTTCTGCGCGAGGCGCCGCCGACAAAGCATTAGCGCGTTGGCGGTATAAATCATGAAAAAGAGAGTTTAGGCAATGGCAACAGAAGAAAGCCGGTTTGCGCGCTGGTCGCGGATGAAACTGGAAGCGCAGGAAAAAGAGGCGCGCGGTGAGGCGGCTGTTGCTGAAGATGGGGCGGAAGCCACCGCTGGCAAAATCCATGAAGGTAACGAGGGTGCTGATGATGTCAGCCTGCTGGCTGCGGGTGAGTCTGGTGATGAGGGCTTGCAGACAGCTGAGATGCCGGTGCCTGAGGATCTTGTCGACCTTGACATTGAAAGCCTGGAGCCGGGGTATGACTTCTCCCGCTTTATAAAGGATGACGTTCCGGACATGTTGCGGCGGCGGGGGCTTCGGCAATTGTGGCGCTCGAACAGTGTGCTGGCCAATCTCGATGGTATGAATGAATATGATGAGGATTACACTGACGCGGCGGTTGGTGTTGCCGCGATGAAAGATTTTTTCACCCAGACGATGGCAAAGCGGGAGAAGCTAAAAGCTGCGACCGAACGGGCCGAAGCGGCGCTGGGAGATGGGGCGCAAGAGGGGCAGGTTGCGTTGAATGATGAGCGGCCGGGTGAGGCGGTCGCGGGTGTTGTCGATGAAGCCGGCAATGCGGACGGTGAAGCCGGCGATGGGGAAGGTGATGGCACCAGCAGCTTGCGGCTTGATAGCGAGGGGCTGGCGGGCGCCGATAAGCGCGGTGAAGCCGGTGTTGCCGAAGAGCGACTGGCGGCTGCGGTACCCAATGCTGAAAGATCTCGCGACGTATCAGCAGATGAGGAAGAGGGTGTCGATGAACCCGACCGGCTGACCGTGTTGGCCAGCCGGGGTTGGTTGCCGATGTAAGGGCTGAATTGATGGGTCTTCTTAACCCGGTGCTTCGCCCCAGATGCAAGCGCCGGTGCTAGCTGGTCACTTTGCTTTCATGGCGGGTTTTGCCGATCTCCTTGAGCTGTTTTTCAAGGGTGAGCTTATCAAGCGATTCAATTGGCAGATTGGTGAAGATGCTGATGCGCTGGAAGAGCATGCGCATGGTATCGGCGAAGGCAAGGTGCTTTTCAGTATCAGTGCCCTCGACTGCGGCCGGGTCTGGCACGCCCCAGTGGGCGGTCATCGGCTGGCCAGGCCAGACGGGGCAGGTCTCGTTGGCGGCGTTGTCACATACGGTAAAGACGAAATGCAGCTCCGGTGCGCCTTCGCCCTCAAACTCTTCCCAGCTCTTTGAGCGCAGATCGCTGATGTCGTAATTCTGGTTTTTGAGAAGCTGGAGGGTGTAGGGGTGAACTTCGCCTTTTGGCATGCTGCCGGCGCTGAAGGCGCGGAATTTTGGCCGGCCAATGCGGTTGAGGGCAGCTTCTGCGATGATAGAGCGGGCGGAGTTGCCGGTGCAGAGAAACAAAACGTTATATGTCTGGTTTTGGTCGGGGCTATTTGACATGGGAGGTCCCTTTAAGCTGATACTCTTTTAGCTGAATTTCTGCTGGGCGATGGAAACTGCCCGGCTGTTATTTTTCTGGTTTGAAGCTATGATGGTCGTTTATCGGCTGTCGTTAACTTGCTTAATATGCAATTATGCGCATATTCGAGCAACAACATATTCATATAAGTGCATATTGTAAAGATGGATCCAATTGTAATTTTAAAATCCCTTGGTGATGAGACGCGGCTGCGGGCGCTGCAGCTTTTGGCTGGCGAGGGTGAACTTTGTGTTTGTGAGCTGATGCAGGCGCTGGATATGGCGCAGCCGAAGGTTTCGCGGCATATGGCGCTGTTGAAAGATGCCGGTATTGTCAGTGCGCGGCGTCAGGCGCAGTGGGTGTTTTTTCGGGTCAATCCAAAATTGTCGGGCTGGCAGGCACAGCTTGTCGAGGCGGCGCTTGCCGGTGAGGTGGGCTCAGCTGCAGGGTTGGCGGACCTTAAGAGGTTGCAGCGCATGAAAAACCGGCCGGAGCGCTGCGTAACAGCTTGAAACCCAATTGAAAACTGATAACAATGTTGCTCTCTTGATGAGGCAGGGGGAGGTTTCAAATGGAAACTTGATGGCATCCTGCGGCTATTTTGTTGTGGAGTTGCCTCAACTCTTCCGGGCCTCAATCGTCTGGGACTTCTGGCGTTAGAGAGGTCTGGCCCTTTGGGCGTTAAAGGTGGGCGTTAGAACTGGACGCTAGAGATCCTGGTGCTTTGGTTGGGAGCCTGTGACCTGAGGACTGACCAGTATCTGCCATCATCGCTGGTGGCCAATATCCCTGTTGGTAAGGGGGGGCAGAAGCCGCAGATGGCTATATACTTTGAGGGTTAAGGTGATAGATTCTCATCAGATGAATGAAAAGATTCGGTAAGCAAAAGGTAAATATGGAACGAGAAGATAATGCACATATTCTTTTTGATATTCATATCCGCATGGATGCGGATACCGGCCTGCCGTTACTCTCCGAACAATATAAAATTTTTGAGCTGATACGTGCTTATTTGCATTTGCCGTTTCGCGTGGCGGAATATGGCTGCGGCAAGCGGGTCAGTATCATTATCAAGCAGCTTTATGATCTGGGCATTCCCCTGCATGCGCTGATGCGCGGCATGGTTCTCGAGAATGATATGTCCGATGCGGCTCTGGCTGAGAAGAATGCCTTGCGCCGGCCGCATGCGCTCAGGGCGACGAACCCGATTTATGACCTCCTCGATTTTGACGATGAATTTTTGCTGCGCCGGTTCGAGAATGCCGGCATTGAGGTTGACCGCAAGGCGCGGGTGGTTCGCGCCAGTAAATATACGCTGCATCACAAACCCTGGGTGCAGTTTGTTTTTTCCCGCAGTCATATTTTCCCGATTGTCAGATTCTGGGTGGCGGACAAAAAGAAAGTCACAGAGCGGGTGATTGACCCGACAGCGGCGCCCAACGGGACATTCGCGGTTAATGAAATACGCACCAAGTTAAAGGCGCCAGAGGCGTATATTTTTTCCTCAACATTTGGTGATCGCTTTCGCCTTCGTGTGCAGGATCTGACGCGTTCGCAGCGGGCGACCATGAGTGCCTGGCTACAGGGGCGAAGTTTTGATGAGCTCGAGCTTGAAGATGAGTGGGCGCTGTATCGCCATTTGAGCGGGGCGTCGAAGGGCACGCTGGGTGACCCGGCAACCTGGACCTATGCCAATAACATCCCCGGGCTTTACTCGCAGAACGCCTCTTATGTCGATAAGCTGCACGTTCAGACGCAGCAGGCCGTGACTGAATCACCGGTGCGCGAGCAGCTGGCTGAGAAAACCAAGGAATTGATTGCCGGGCTCGATGAGCCTTCCAAGCAGGTCACTGTCAGCAATCCGCTTTATGAGGAATTTGAGCGGTTATGTGCGGCTGGTCTGCAGCTTGATAGCGATGCGAATCTGACAATTCCGGATGTGGTGAAGCGGGATGCGAAATGGTCGGAGCGGCAGCTGGCGCCATTGACAGTGCTGGTGAATATCGCGGCTTATCACAAGGCGTTGACGGATATTGCCCAGCGGCTTGAAGACGAAGGCGACCCCATCGAATGGCTTTACAACGAAGAATATGCCAGCGCGCTGCTGGATATTGGCATTCGTCTGCGCGACAGGATTGAGCGGATGGCTGATGTCAGCCGCAATGATGAGGGTGAGATTGATGCCCGCACCTTGAACAAGCAGTTTAACAGCGCGACGATTTCGCTGATCCGCCAGATGGAAGAGGCGGGCATGTCTGTCTATTTCGATCAGGTGGGCAATGTCCATGGGTTGCTCGCAGATGATGCGACGAACAAAATGTTGCGCGATCCCGATGTGCCATTGGCCAAACGCGTTGAGCGGCTGCGGCAGACGGCGGAAGAGGCGCTCGGGTTTCACTCGCATATCGATACGGTGGCGAATGGCGGCAAATATGATGGCCGGCTCGGGGTGCTTTCTGGTGTTGAAATTGCCCATATTGTGCGGGATCTGACGCTGGCGGCAAATGAAATTGATTTTGATGAGAAGCTTGGCAACTGCCCGATACTTGTCTCGGCCTATATTAATGAGGAAATGAGTTTTACCGGTGTTTCCATGCCGGGCAGTGCGGCCGTTGCCGGGCTGGCCTCGCCTGAGGATGTATACCGGATGCGCAATGCGGATGGCGATGGATTTGGAGACAAGCTGGTGGAGCTTGCCGGTGAAATGAAGGGGCTGATTGACGCCGGGCTCTTAAAACTGACCCATGAGATGTATGATAGCGCTGAGGATCTTTCCAAGCTGCCATCACCGACCTGGTTTTTGCCGAAGCACTCGATTGAGCGCCACTGCGAGCAGGCCAATATCCTGATGAATGCGCGCGTGCCGCTGGTGCAGGCTGAGGCGATCATGGGTATTTATCAGGAGGACTTTTATTTCTCTGGCGTCCGGGCCGAGGCGGCGGCGCTTGAGATGAACCGGCGCATCCGCGGCCTGCAGGAAGGGCGCGAGATTCGCCATGCCTTTGCCAATTCGCGGCTGACCATGGGGCTGTGGCAGCGCCAGCAGGAGGCGCCGTCAGTCGCTGTGGATCATGGCTGTTTGTTTGTCGTGAAGGGTGAGAGCAACCATGCGGGCGCAACATCGCTGGAAAACCGGCTGGATGCTGGCGTCGCGATCGCGAAACTGCAAAAGACATTCCGCGAGATGGTGGCGCAGCAGGCCAATGATCAGGACGCGGTGATTTTGCCGGTTATCGGCGACGTGGATTATTTGCCAGGCAAGAGCCGCAATGTGATTCCAGGTGAAGCGACGGTGGCGCTTGGCATCGTTGGACCAGGCGCGAGCGTTGCCTGCTGGGCGGAGATTGAATCCGGGCTCAATGAAGCGCTGGCGGCGATGATCCGCAATGGTGATCTGCATGATCAGCATAGTGAAGCGGTCAACGAGATTGCGATGCAAGCCAAGGTGCGCAGCAGTGTTGATGTGCGCGCGCCGGATGAAAGCTATGTCAAAGAGTTTGTCGCGGCGTGTCTTGAAATTACTGATGATATTCGCGGTGAATTTGGCGTTGAGGTGACGCGGACAACTGACATGACTGGCGCGCCGGATCAGGAAAAGGCGCCGGTGCGGCTTGACCGCTCGCGCCGGGTTTCGCTGTTGATCGACCAGAGCGCTGGCGGCAGCCACAACCCTTATGAAGCGGAGCGGCGCAGTGTGATTGCGGCGGGCTCAATCGCCCAGTTCGCGGCGTGGTGGGGGCTGGCAAGTGACCCGCATCAGGATATTTATGATGTGCTTGAGGGGATTATCCCCGATGCCTGGCAACGGAGTCTTGGCAGCTTCTGCTCGGGCGCATTGCATGACACCTGCAATGTGGTTGACGGCATTGAGCGGCGCAGTCAGGCGGGGCCGCCAAATGAGGTTTACGGCGAGGCGGATGCCTCTGCCGGGTGAGCCTTCTATTCCGGGCGTTACAAATTAATTTTTTAATTTTGAGATTGAATTGCTGGGGCGTTGCTGGCCGCCTATAGTTATGGGCAAAAGCGATTTGCTGATAAGAGACTAAAGGTGAGGGAGTGTGTGGATGATTTCGCGTCGGGCGTTTTTGCAGGCGGCGGTTGCAACCGGGGCGATGGCCTCCACCTTTCCTTTTGGACATGGTGGCGGCGGCCTGGTGCGGCTGGCCGCGCAGCAAAAGCTCAGCCAGGATGATTTGTTATCCTTTAAGCCCGTTGGCAATGTCACGCTTTTGCATTTTGCAGATCTTCACGCGCAGCTAAAGCCAATTTATTACCGCGAGCCATCCCTGAATCTGGGGAGCGGCGGCAAAGCCGATTTGGTGCCGCATCTGACGGGCAGCGATTTTCTGGATTTTTATAAAATAAAACCCGGCAGCCGCGCGGCCTATGCGCTCACGGCGGATGAGTTTACAGCGCTTGCGCAAAGCTATGGCAAAATGGGCGGTGTTGACCGGATGGCGACGATCATCAAGGGGGTGCGGGCTGAGCGGGAAGACAATACGCTGCTGCTCGATAGCGGCGATAGCTGGCAGGGCAGTTATACATCGCTGAAGACGCAAGGCCAGGATGTGATTGATGTGATGGCGCTCCTCAAGCCTGATGCGATGACAGGGCATTGGGAGTTTACCTATGGTGCAGACCGGGTGCGGGAGGCGATAGACGCGCTGCCCTATAAATTTCTTGGCGGCAATGTGTTTGATACCGAATGGGACGAGCCGGTGTTTGAATCGACCGCCTATTTCGAGCGCGGCGGCGTGAAGATAGCGGTGATTGGCCAGGCCTTTCCCTATACACCGATTGCCAATCCGCGCTGGATGATGCCTGACTGGTCGTTTGGCATTCGCGAGGAAACGGTGCAGGCGCATGTCGACGCTGCCAGAGGCGCTGGTGCCGGGCTGGTGGTGCTGCTTTCCCATAACGGCTTTGATGTCGATGCAAAAATGGCCAGCCGCGTCAAGGGCGTTGATGTGATCCTGACCGGGCACACCCATGATGCCTTGCCGGAGGTGAAGCGGGTTGGCAAGACGCTGCTTGTTGCCTCGGGCTCGAATGGTAAATTTGTCTCTCGGCTTGATCTTGATGTGGCGGGGGGTGCGGTGAAGGATTTTGCCTTTAAGCTCATTCCGGTGTTTTCAGACGTGATCGCGGGCGATAAAGCGGTGGCTGCCAAAATAGACGAGGTGCGGGCGCCGTTTGCGGATGAGCTGGGGCAAGAGATTGGTGAGACATCGAGCTTGCTTTATCGGCGCGGGACATTCAACGGCACATTTGATGATCTGATTTGTGATGCCTTGATGGAGAGCCAGGATGCTGAAATTGCGCTTTCGCCTGGATTCCGCTGGGGCACGACGTTGCTGCCGGGCCAAGCGATCACCAGGGAAGATCTATTTAATGAGGTGGGGATTACCTACCCGGCGGTTTACCGCAATGAGATGACCGGTGCCACCATCAAGGCGGTGCTGGAGGATGTGGCGGACAATTTATTTAATGAGGATCCTTACTACGCCCAGGGGGGCGACATGGTGCGGGTCGGCGGGCTCTCTTATCATATTGACCCGGATGGCAAGGCGGGCGGGCGGATCTCTGACATCAGGCGGTTGCCGGATGACACACCGATTGAGGCCGAGAAGACCTACAGCGTTGCCGGCTGGGCGAGTGTCAATGAGGATGTGAGCGGGCCGCCGATATGGGATGTGGTGAGCGGCTATCTGAAACGCCAGAGCGGGCCGGTTGCGATAACGCCGCGCAAGGTTGCGGTGGTCGAATAAGCCAATAAGGCCATATGATTAAACATAAAAAAGCGCTGCCTGATCCGCAGCGCTTTTTTTAACTTTGGGTGGGCGTTGCTTTTTATCGGTGCCGCTTAGTATGATTTCTTCTGGTAGCTATTGTAATGCTTTTTCTTGTAGCCGTGATGCTTCGGCTTCCAGCTAATGCATTTGTTGTGGCATTTGTGGCCGACTTTGACTTTGTGTTTCTTTTTGCATTTGTAGGCATAGCCATATTTATCGTGGCAGGTGGCCCAGACGACTTTATGTTTGAAAATCGGTTTGCAGACTTTTTTCCAGTCATAGCATTTGGCGGCGGCGGGGCCGGTTGCGCCCAGCGAAATAACGCCAAGCAGGGCAAAAAGGGCGAATAGTTTTTTCATGTCTTGTCTCCAGAGTTCAGGTTTGTTGGGTAATTATTTGCCCGACGTTACGTGGAATTTGATGGACGTTGCGTCGTGAATTTTCCGCTCGGGTTCGGCATGTTTGTCGATCTCGATGCGAAGTCCTCTTGTGGCATATTCATCAGTAAATTCCTGTTTGATTTTCTCAATTTTCTTTTCGTCGACGCGGTGTTCTTTCAACCCGCCGGCGCGGCATTGCACGAATAGTTCCTCGTCACCGGCTGGCGGCGCGAAGCGCAGCTTGACCGCATCGGAGACAGGCAGGTGGCGTGTCTCCCCGGCTTTGAGGATCGGATTGCCGAGCACCTGCTCGCCGCTCATCTCCGGTGGCAGGGTGACGATGGATCCATCGGCCTGTTTGTAGATGATGTTGAGTTCGCAGGTTTTGCTGGTTGAAACGGTGAAGGTCAGCGTCTCGCCAAAGTGGAAGGTGTTTTTGGGCACCTTGACGACGAGGTTCAAACGTTTGGTTTTTTTCTCGATGCGGTCTTTGGCGGTGAGGACGACCTTTTCAATTTTCCCATCGTCTTTTGATGCGTCATCGCTGGCGACATGGATCCGTGCGGTTTCAAGCCCGGTGATGCCGGCGACCATGATGGGGTAGAGCTGCTCGAACTGGTTGCGCATCAGGCGCTGGCCATTGCGCAGCAGGTCGCGGACACGAAGGCCCTGGCTCAAGGCGTCGCTATACCGGGAAGGGATGGATTCGATGCGGTTGTTGAACTGATCCGCCTCGAGGCCAAATTCAGCGGCGACGCGTTGTTGATCCATAGAGTGCTGATATTGATCCGCCAAGTAGCCGATGATCTCGCGCGGGTTCTTGGCGCCCTCGGTGATGACCGAGATGTTTTCAAAGCGGCCATCTTCCAGCTCACGGCCGATGCCCAGCTCAAGGAGCGCGGCGACAAAATCTTTCTGATCTTCCTTGTAGATTTCGCGCAGCTTTTCCTTGCCGGGATAAAGCTCTTTCAGGAACTTCATCTGATCGACGGAGAAGCTTGAGGATTTGTCTGCAAATTCACGCAGCTCATCGCGCTTGAAGATGATGCCATCGGCGTGGCAGGACATGCAGGAGGCGGCGTTCACGACCTCGATGCCAAGCCCTGGTGGGCGGGTGTGATCGCGCACGACAAATGTCGGGCCGGAGGGGATGAACTTGTCTTCTCCATCGGCGAGGTAATAAGCCTGCAGGCCATTGGCAAGCTGCCAGAAAACTTCACCGCCATCATGAACAAAGGGGGTGGCGCCATCTGGCAGGTTATGGACGCCCTTGGGGCCGAAGGGGTGTTGCAACAGCGAGCGTTCGCCGTCGCTGCCACCAAAGTCATAGGATTTCCAGTAATAGCCGCCGCGCGGCAGGTCATGCCGCTCAATCAGGCGGTTATGATCGGAGACGCCGGATTGGCCATCGGTGAAGGCGGCGCGGATAACGTCCCCTTTGTCGATGTTGCGGTTGGCATCAATGCCGAGCATTTTCTCGACGCCGTCGAGGGTGTCCGGTAAGTCCAGCAAGGTGTTGTAAAGCGGGGCGCGGGTGGCGGTGAAGGCGAACCAGTCACTGCGAAGAATGGGCGCGACGCTGTGGGTGATGTTTTGCAACTGCTTGAGGGCGTCGCCTTTTTCACCGTGAACGGCATAGGGGTAGAGCTTTTCGATTTCTCTCCATTTATCGGCGTCCCAATCAAGGTCATGGATGTTGATGCGCAGGACCGTGCCATTTGTGCCTTCAACGACCTCTGGTTTATGCAGCTTGGGTGCATTGGAGAGGGAGTTGATCATCTTGGCGGTGGCAAGGTTGAAATAGGTGAGGTTCGATTGGATCTGCGCCTCTGTTACTTCTTCCGGTGCGGCGTTGTATAGATGGGTATGGGCGACGTAACGCGTTGTTTTGCGGTCGAATTCGGAGACTTCGATGAGGTCGTTCAGAATGGCCTTGTGGATGTCTTCGTCGCTAAGGAAGCTGCGCTCGGCAACTTGCTGCTCGGGTTCGGCGCCATCGTCACCGGCTTCATTTTCAGCAACTTGCTGTTCGTCGTCCTGCCCGCCAGCTTTATCTTCTGCTGCGGCGAGGGGGTCTTGTTCCGGCTCGTCGGGTGCGGCGGGGGTTTTGGCAACTTTTTCTTCAGGGGCCTGTTTCTTCAGGTCCTTGATCCATTGGCCGAGGGCGGCGACTTCTTGCGGTGTTGGGCGCTCGCCATGTTTGGGCATGGTGCCATCGACAACCGAGAGGTAGATGTCTGATTTTTCAGGGTCACCGGGGGTGATGAGCGAGGCATCGAGGGCGAGGTTTTGCAGGTTGGTGTATTTAAAGTCTTTTCTGGCCGCGACCTTGCCGCCAGAGCCGTGGCAGTTTGAGCAATATTTGGCAAAGAACTGCTCTGTGTCGTTGGTCAGGACATTATCAGTGGAGGCGATAACGGGCTCGGGGGTGCAGTCAGGGCGACCGGGGTGACCTCGACAACTCGGCTCAGGCTTTCGACGGGATCGGATTCCGACAGGTAAGCGATAGATGGCCTTATGGTCTTCCTGCGAAAGTTTCTTCATGTTTTCGACGACCTTGAGCATGCCTTTGGCTTCCATTGGCTTGCCGCGCAGGGTCAGCCCTTCTGTCATGGATTTCAGGAAGGCATCGAGGCCTTTGCGCTCGAGTTTTTTGGCGGTGATGCCGGGGGCGGATTCGCCATTTGGCAAGGTGTTGCCCTCGAAGCGGCGGGTTTGATCCAGGGTTTGGAAGAGCGAGGTGCGGGGGGTGTGACACTCGCCGCAATGGGCAACATGCTCAACAAGATATTTGCCGCGGTTGTAAAGCTCGCTCTCGCCAGCGGAGGGGGTGAAACTGTCCGGCAGGGCGGCGGCGATTTTCCATAATCCGATGCTGTTGCGCAGATTGTAGGGGAAGGAAAGATTATGATCGACGGCTTTAACGGCGATGGCGGGCAGGGTTTTGATATAGCCAAAAATGTCGAAAATGTCTTTTTTCGACATGCCGGCATAGGAGGCGTAAGGGAAGGTCGGGTAATAGTGGCTGCCCCGGGGGGAGATGCC
The DNA here is from genome assembly GCA_942490955.1 of uncultured Alphaproteobacteria bacterium. GTDB lineage: Bacteria > Pseudomonadota > Alphaproteobacteria > Rhizobiales > HXMU1428-3 > HXMU1428-3. The sequence goes on along the minus strand of CALNZE010000069.1, from coordinate 103,087 downwards.
TTCTTTCAGCGCGGTGTAGAAATCCGCCTTGGACCATTTGCCGATGCCGGCTTCAGGGTCCATTGAAATGTTGGGGGTGACGAAGGTGCCGAAGTCAGTTTTGATCTCATACCCACCGGTTAGCTGGGTGGGGTCGCCCTTTTTGCCGTGGCAGGAACCACAGCCGGCGATGGTGAACATATATTTGCCGTTCTCAAGGTCGGCATTTTCCTGAGCGTTGGCATTGGGTGCGGTCATTATGAAGCTGGCGGCGACGGCCGACAGCAGGGAGAGGCGGGATAAAACCGGCAGACGCGGCGGAATGGCGGCCGGGTTTGTGGCTGGCACATTTCGGAATGGCGCTATTCGTGAGTGGCATGGTCATTATAATCTCCCTCATTAATCCCCTCTGGTCGTCACCAGATCAGGGCTTGCAGCCCTTCCCTTTATGCGCGGCGCCAGTCAATTTGGCAGCCATTTTTGAAAGGGATGGTTAAATTCAACTCAACGCTGTTAAGTTTTGCCGGGGAAAAGCCCGAACTCTTAATGCTAAGTGTATTCCTACTGTTGCCAAGTGCGTTGCTATTAGCGTGTCCCAAGCGGGTTTTATAGTAACCACCGGGCCCTGCGCCGTGCAAGCAATATAGTATTAAATATTGGTAATGTGGTTTGCCGGGGTATGCCTGTTATTTCAGGTAGATAGGCTGTTTCGTTTGTGACAATTTTGTAATCTTAATGCTTTTGCGCAAACAGTGCTTACTATGTATAATCAGGACTTGGATTTGTTGATTTGCCAGTGTTTTGATTGGCGACGTTCGGGCCGCCGCAGCGCTGTAAATCAGATGCCAGAATTGGCTGTGAAGACAGGGAGGGGCGAGATGGCTCACTTTATCAGAATTTTTACCCTGTTGGTTGCTGGCGGGCTGATGCTGGGCGGCGCGCCCGGTGCTGCTGTTGCCGAGGATGCTGGCTCAACAGAAGACATGGTGCGCTCGCTGAAGGCGGCGCCGGTCAAACGGCTGACGCGTGGCATTGGCCAGCCGCCGGCTGATCCGGATTTGATCAGGAGCCGGGGGCTGGTGATTGAGGTTGCTAAAAAGAAGGTTGAAGAGCAGACCCATGAGGACCGGGAAGAGCTGGCGAAAATCGTTGAGAAGCACAAGCTGCCGACGATCGACCTGACGATTTATTTTGAATATAACTCAGCGAATATCACGCCGTCCTCTATCCCGACGCTGATTAAGCTCGGCCGGGCATTGACCGATAAAGAATTGAAGGATGGCACCTTCCTTGTTGGCGGGCACACGGATGCCAGAGGCAGCGATGATTATAACCTTACCCTCAGCCAACGGCGGGCGATGTCTGTGAAGTCGTTTCTTTCCGAAAATTTCGGCCTTGAATATACCAGGCTGGTGGCCGTTGGGTATGGCGAAGAGATGCTGAAAGATCCGGATGATCCGGAATCCGGTGAAAACCGGCGGGTGCAGGTGACCAATCTTACGCATTAATGAAATCGGGTTCATTGAAATCCTGTGCATGAGGTCGGGCGCATTCGTTAAATCCGGCTCATTGGTCGATCTGCCTCGTTAGCGCGATGGGCTTTGCCGCGATAGCAGGGGGAGCGTGTGCCACCATGCGTCGGTGAGCAGGCCCTCAGCTTCACCAAAGCCTGATCTTGGGTTTACCGGACTGTGAAGTGACAAGCAGCCCTTGTTTTCGTAAGCTTTGGCATATCATACGAAGCCGATAAGCGATTGGGGTGGTTATCATGTCGATGAATGTGTTTTTCCAATATGCGATGGCCGGGCTGGTCTATCTCTCTGCCCTTTTCATTTTTCTGCTCGGGCTGATGGTTCTTTACGGAATTATCCTGTTCCTGGTGGATAAGACCCAGACCAAAGACAGCATCCGTTACAATTATCCGGTGATCGGCCGGTTCCGTTACATTTTCTCTGAGCTGGGTGAGTTCTTCCGCCAATATTTCTTCGCCATGGACCGGGAGGAGATGCCGTTCAATCGGGCGGAGCGGGAGTGGGTGTATAAATCTTCACGAGGTGTCGATAACACGGTAGCCTTTGGCTCGACAAAAAATCTGAATGTCGCCGGGACGGTGATTTTTAACAACGCGGCCTTTCCGTTGCTCGATACGGAAGCGGAGGAGCCTGCCCAGGTGGTATTCGGCGAGGGCGGTGAAAACCCTTATACGGCGACATCGATCATCAATATATCCGGCATGAGTTTTGGCGCGCTGTCGTCTCCGGCGGTTAAGGCGCTCTCGAAGGGGGCGGAGCTGGCCGGGTGCTGGATGAATACCGGCGAGGGCGGGCTCTCGCCTTATCACCTGCATGGCAATGCGGATATTGTCTTCCAGATTGGCACGGCGAAATATGGTGTGCGTGATGCTTCCGGCCAGCTGGATGAGGGCAAGCTGGAGGAACTTGGCAGTTTTCCTTTTGTCAAAATGTTCGAGATCAAGCTTAGCCAGGGGGCGAAGCCCGGCAAGGGCGGCATATTGCCCGGCGCGAAGGTGACGGCGGAGATTGCGCGCATCCGCGGCATTCAAGTCGGGGAGCCTTCCATCTCGTTTAACCGGCACCCGGAGATTAACAGCGTTGAAACGCTTTTGGATTTCATTGCCAATATCCGCCGGCTGGTGAAAAAGCCGGTTGGCATCAAAATGGTGATCGGCGGCACGGAATGGTTTGACGATTTTGCCAAAGAAATCCACCGGCGCGGGCTGGCCTCGGCGCCGGATTTCATCACGGTTGATTCCGGTGATGGCGGCACCGGTGCTGCGCCGATGCCGCTGATTGATAATGTCGGTCTGCCAATCCGCCAGGCGCTGCCGCTGCTGGTCGACAAGCTGAATGAATATGGGCTCAGGCCGCGCATCAAGGTGAATGCGTCGGGCAAGTTGATCACCCCGGCTGAGGTTGCCTGGGCTTATTGTGCCGGGGCGGATACTGTCTCGACGGCGCGCGGGTTCATGTTTGCCCTGGGGTGCATTCAGGCGCTTAAATGCAATAAAAACACCTGCCCGACCGGCATTACAACTCATAACCGGCGGCTGCAAAAGGGGCTGGACCCGGCGGATAAGGCCGTCAGGGTGGCGAATTTTGCCAACAAGATTCATTACGGCGCGGCGTTGATTGCCCATTCCTGCGGGGTGGGGCAGGTGCGGGACCTAAGACGCAACCATTGCCGGATCGTGCAGGACACCGGCGCGGCGCTGAATTTCAACACCCTGTTTCCTGATGTCGAGACGCGCTATGTGCCGCCAGGTTACGCCGAGGGGGGTGATGGCGGCGCGGCGCGGATCGTGCAGACGGAGACGCCGGGGCTGGCACCGGCCGATGTGCATGGCGGCGACGGCGAGACGGCTGGCGTGCCGGGTGGTGCGGTGCCGCAACCGGGGGGCTAGCCATTGTAAAAATGATAAAAGGCATTCTGCCTTTAAGGTGATGTGGAATTTAACTTTTAAACACGGGGACTGAATTTGCTTAAAAATGTTTACCGGCTTGAGCCGGATGGAAAGCCCGCGACATCGTTGGTTGTGTTGCTGCATGGCTATGGCGCCAACGGGCAGGATCTTATCGGGCTTGGCCAGCAGTGGCGCGGGATTTTGCCGAACACGGCCTTTGTCTCGCCGGATGCGCCGGAGCCTTGCGCGATGAACCCGTTTGGCGGCTTCCAGTGGTTTGACCTGACCTTTCGTGATCCGACCGAATATTGGCGCGGTGTCGTTAAGGCGGCGCCGGTGCTGAATGAATTTCTCGACCAGCAGCTTACGCATTATGGGCTCGATGAGAGTGCCATGGCGCTGGTTGGTTTTTCGCAAGGGACGATGATGGCATTGCATGTGGGCTTGCGGCGCAAAAAACAGATGGCGGCGATTGTCGGCTATTCGGGCAAGCTGGCCGGGCCGGAGAATCTGAAGGCTGATATCAGCGCGAAGCCGCCGGTGTTGCTGGTGCATGGCAATGCTGATGATGTGGTGCCGGTTGCCTCCCTGGATGAGGCCAGGCAGACGCTTGATGCGGTGGGTGTGACAACAACAAGCCATGTCGCGCCGGGGCTTGGCCATGGCATTGACATGAAGGGGCTGGAGCTAGGCGCAAAGCTGCTGGTTGGCCGCCTGCCGCGGTGACCGAGCCCGTCCTTTGCCCGAAGATTGTCGCGGTTGCAGCACCTTCAGACGGGGGTTTGTGGCCAGGGAATCACGGCGCTTGAGAAAGTGGTGGCGGCTCTTTACTTTATCGGAGAGATGGGACATCCTCGTCATCGTTATGTCATGGATCATTGTTAGTTCACGCTGGAGTTTGAAAAATCGCGTATTTCGTTCCACTTTTAAGATAAGTGAGGAATGACGCTCGTGACGCCAAATACACGTGCTCTTGATGCCTGCCCGGCATTGGTTCTAAATGCGGATTTTCGCCCGCTTAGCTACTATCCGCTTTCGCTCTGGAGCTGGCAGGAAGTGGTCAAATCCGTTTTCCTTGAACGCGTAAACATCCTTCAGGTTTATGACCAGCAGGTCTATAGCCCCTCCTTTTCCATGCGGCTGCCCAGTGTGGTTGCGCTTAAAAATTACGTGAACCCGGCGCGCTACCCGGCGTTTACCCGGTTTAACCTGTTTCTGCGGGACCGGTTCACCTGTCAATATTGCGGGGAAAAGAGCGAGCTGACTTTTGATCATGTGATTCCCCGCTCGAAGGGTGGGCTGACGCGCTGGGACAATGTGGTGGCGGCCTGCGCCCCCTGTAACCTGGCCAAGGGCAACAAGATGCCCAAGGTTGCCAAGATGATCCCGCGCCAGAAGCCTTACCGGCCAACGGTGTTTCAGCTGCATAAAAATGGCAGGCTGTTTCCGCCCAACTATCTGCATGACAGCTGGCTTGATTATCTCTACTGGGATACCGAACTTGTCGAATAGCGGTTTGCCCGGTTAACGGGCTGGCCCTGGCCTATTGGTCTCTATTGGTCTCTATTCGTTTGGCAGGCGAAGTCGGCGGGCGCTTTTTGGCGCGATCAACCTCAGGCTGGCACTATGCTTTTCGGAGCGAGGACATCTTCGAGGGTGTTGTTAATCTGCTCCTGGCGGGTATCGCGCCTGATTTTATCTCCCAACAAATCAGTGACATAGAAAACGTCGACGGCCTTTTCGCCATAGGTGGCGATGTGGGCGCTGGAGATATCAAGGTTTAAATCACCAATTGCGGTGGTCAGGTCAAAAAGCAGGCCGGGTCGGTCGAGGCCGCGCACCTCAATAACAGTGAGGTCATTTGAGAGGGTGTTGTCGATGGTGACATCGGGCGCGACGTGAAATGCCGCCATGCGCCCTTTTGCGGCGCGGCTGGTCGGGGCCAGCTCATTCAGGTGAAGCTCGCCGCGCAATAGTTTTTCCAAGGTCGCGGCGATGTTTTCTGCCCGGCGGTGCTCATCCTCGACGCGGTCAAGCTCGCGGCTGATGCAGATGGTATCAACGGCGCGGCCATCCTGCGTGGTGGTGATCTGCGCGTCGATGATATTGGCGCCCGCCGACGCGCAGCTGCCGGCAATCATCGACAGCAGCTTGGGGTGGGTGGTTGCGAAAATGGTGATTGAGGTGTGTGCCGTGAAGGCATCGCTTGTGACCTCAAAGGCGAGGTTTTTATTTTCGGTCTCGGCGGAGCGAATGAGTTTGGCGTGGGCGACCTGGGTTTCTAAATCGGTCTTGAGCCAATAGGCCGGGAAGTGGCGCTCAGTGTAGGTCTCGATCTCCTGATCGCTCCAGTCTTCCATTTCGTTGCGGAAATCTGCAATGGCGCTGGCGATGCGGCTGCGGTGTGTTTCGCCGCTATGACCGCCGGAGAGGAGGATGTCTGTTTGGCTGTAGAGGGTGCGCAGCAGTTGGCCTTTCCAACCGTTCCAGGTGCCGGGGCCGACGGCGCGGATGTCGCAGACGGTGAGGATGACAAGCAGCTTCAACCGCTCGCGGCTCTGGACGATTTTGGCAAAGTCCTTGATGGTTTGCGGGTCGTTGAGGTCGCGGCTCTGGGCGTATTGGCTCATGGTGAGATGTTCCTCGATGAGCCAGGCGATGGTGTCAGTCTCGGCGTCGGTCAGGCCAAGGCGGGGGCAGACCTCGCGGGCAACTTCGGCGCCAGCGATGGAGTGATCCTCTGGGCGGCCCTTGGCGATGTCATGCAGGAAGGCGGCGATATAGAGGGCGCGGCGGTTCTTGATGGTGTGGATGACATCATGGGAGAGGGGAAGGGTTTCGCCCGCCTCGCCGCGGTCGATCCAGGCCAATTCACCTACTGTGCGTATGAGATGCTCATCGACGGTGAAGTGGTGATACATGTTGAATTGCATCATCGAATTGATCTGACCGAATTCGGGGATGAAGCGGCCAAGCACGCCCGCTTCGCTCATGCTGCGCAGTGTTTTTTCGGGGTCGTTCTTGGAAGAGATCAACTCGACCAGCAGTTTGTTGGCGGTGGCGTTTTCGCGCAGGTCATTGTCGATGAGGCGCAATGAGCGGCGGATCTGACGCAGGGCGGAGGGGTGCAACATGGTGTTGTATCGGTTGGCCAGCGAGAAGATGCGGATGAGATTGACGGGGTCGTGGCGGAAGCTGTCTTTATGGACGGTGTTGATGCGGCCATTCTCGATGCGAAAGTCGCTGGATTTGCGGACGGCGGCGCGCTGCTGCCAGCCAAGCTGGTCGAGGAGCTTGTTGAGCTTGGGTGTTGATTTCAGTTGTTTCATCTCAAGGTCGGCGCAAAGGACACGGGTCAGATTGCCGATTTTTTTGGCGATCAGGAAATAGTGCTTCATGAAGCGCTCGACCGCCTGCATGCCCTCCCGTTTGCGGTAGCCAAGGCGCTCGGCCATTGATTTTTGCAACTGGAAGGAGATGCGTTCCTCAGGCCGGTTGGTGAGGAAATGCAGGTGGCAACGCACGGTCCATAAAAATTCGTCGCAGCGTTTGAAGGTGCTTGCTTCTTCGGCGGTGAAAAAGCCGAAATTCTCGATTTCCGTGTCCATCTGCTCGTAGGTAAGATATTTGGCAATCCAATGGAGGGTATGGAGGTCGCGCTGGCCGCCTTTGCCGTCTTTGACATTGGGTTCGACCATGTATCTCGATGAGCCGGAGCGCTTGTGGCGATCGTCGCGCTCTTCAAGCTTGGCCTCGATAAATTCTCGGGCGGTGCCCTTGACGACCTGCTGGCCGAAGGCGCGGACAAAATCATCATAAAGGCTCTGCTCGCCCCATAAGAAGCGGCTGTCCAGCAGGGCGGTGCGGGTTGTGATGTCAGTTTTTGCAAAGCGGATTGTCTGGTCGACGGATCTTGTGGCGTGGCCGACCTTGAAGCCCATGTCCCACAGGAGATAGAGCATATATTCTATGACGCTCTCCCCCCAGGCTGTTTGCTTATAGGGGAGGAGAAAAAGCAGGTCGATATCGGAGCCCGGGGCAAGGGCGCCGCGTCCATAGCCGCCGGTGGCGACGATCGAGATGCGCTCGGCGGCGGTGGGGTTGCTGGCGCGGTAGATATAGGCGACGGTAAAATCATAGATGACGCGGATAAGCTCATCCTGGAAGGTTGAGAGACCCTCAGCGCAGGCACGGCCATCGCCAGTGGTGATCAGCGCCCGTTCCGCTTCGCTATGGGCGTGTTTTTTCAGCTCGTTGAGTTTTTCAAGGACAAGGGCGCGCAGGGTCTGCTCCTGGCTCTGGTTCTCTTTCCAGATGGTGGAGAGCTCTTCGCGCAGCGCGTCGGGGTTGAAATAGGGTGCCTTTTCGGCGACGGGTTTGTCCATTGGGTGATATCTAACTGCTTCGGTCAATTTTCGGTCTGGGTTGCTGGGTGATGGCGGTGTTTTGCTATGCCGGGTTATTCTCGCCTCAATTGCGGTGGGCCAGGTTTGCGGCGGGGCCAATATTGGCGGCGCTGCTAATCGCTCTGATCTGTGAGGGCTTTTAAGCGGTAAATCAGCTCAAGGGCGGCTTTAGGCGTTATATCATCCGGATTGAGCGATGCCAATTGCTGGCGAATATTTTCAGCCGCCGGGTCCTTGGGTGCGGGGTCGTTGGGCGTGGTCGAGGTGTCTTCGGCGTCGCTTGTCGGCTCACCGAGGGAGAAGAGCGGCAGATCAGCGAGTTGGTTGATGGCACCGGATTTTTCATTTTCTGCCTCGAGGCGGGTGAGGACCTGCTCAGCCCGGTTGATGACGGCGGGCGGCAGGCCAGCAAGCCGTGCCACCTGAATGCCATAGGAGCGGTCAGCGGCGCCCATGATGACGCGGTGGAGGAAGATTATTTCATCATTCCATTCCTTGACCTCGATGGTGGCGTTTATGACGTCGCGGCGCTTTTCGGCCAGGGTTGTAAGCTCGTGATAATGGGTGGCGAAGAGGGCGCGGCTCTTGCTCTTGTCATGGAGATATTCAACGGCGGCCCAGGCAATGGAGAGGCCATCGAAGGTGGCGGTGCCGCGGCCAATCTCGTCAAGAATAACCAGCGAGCGGTCGCTGGCCTGATTGAGAATGGCGGCGGTCTCGACCATTTCCACCATGAAGGTCGAGCGACCACGGGCGAGATCATCTGACGCGCCTACTCTGGAAAACAGGCGATCAATGAGGCCGATATGGGCGGATTTTGCGGGCACATAGCTACCCATCTGCGCCATGATGGCGATCAGCGCGTTCTGGCGCAGGAATGTGGATTTGCCGGCCATGTTGGGGCCGGTCAATATCCAGATGCAGGCGGTGTCCTGGCCTTTGCCATTGGCCGGTGTTTTGCTGAGTTTGCATTCATTCTCGATGAAGGGGCCGGATTTGGCCTGGCGCAGGGCCTGCTCGACGACAGGATGGCGGCCGCCTTTGATGGTGAAGGCGAGGCTGTCATCAACTACCGGGCGGGCGTAGTTTTCCTCCTCGGCCAGCAGCGCGAGGGCGAGTGTGACATCCAGCCCGGCCAGGGCATCGGCGAGTTCGGTGAGCTGCTGGGCAACGGTGAGCACTTCATCGCGCAGCTCATCGAAGAGTTGTTGCTCCATAGCCAGGGCGCGCTCGGCCGCGAGTGTGATTTTTCCTTCTGTCTCAACAAGTTCGGTGGTGGTGAAGCGGACATTGTTGGCAAGGGTTTGCCGGTGGCGGAAAGTTTCGCTCAAGGTCCCGTCAAGAAGCTGGCTGGCATTGAGGCTGGTGACTTCGACGAAGAAGCCGAATTGATTGTTATGGCGGATTTTCAGAGATTTGATCCCGGTTTACTCGCGGTAATCGGCTGTAATTTGGCGAATGATGGAGCGGCTTTCATCGCGCAGAGTCCGCTGCTCATCGAGCGGTGTATGTAGCCCTTGCGGATGAAGCTACCGTCTCTGGTCTGAGTGGGCAGGTCATCATCGAGGGCGAGGGTTAATTTTTGGGTGAGCGGGCCGCCGGCAAGGGTGAGTTGATCGCTGGTTTTCTGCACCAGTTCGGGGAGATGAGATGGCTGGAAGGCAAGCAGCTCACCCGAGATCTGGTGGGCAACGAGCAGCCCGGCTTTGATGGCGCCAAGGTCTGCCGGGCCGCCGCGACCGAGTGTGAGGCGCGAGAGGCTGCGGGCAATGTCCGGCGTGCGGCGGATGATGCGGCGGATGGTGTCACGCGGGGCGCTGTTGCTGATAAAAAATTCGGTGGCATTCAGGCGCTGGTTGATGGCAGCGGTGTCATTGAGGGGGGCGCTGATCATGGCGGCGAGGCGGCGGGCGCCGGGGCTGGTGACGGTGCGGTCGATGGCGTCAAACAAGCTGCCTTTCCTGGTCATGCGGGTTGATTTTATCAGCTCGAGATTGGCTCTTGTGGCGGCATCAATGACCATATGGGCGCTTTTAACCGTGCGCCGGGGCGGGCTGATGAGCGGCGCCTTGCCGATTTGGGTGATGTCGACATATTTGAGCAATGCGGCGATGGCGGCCAGTTCGCCGCGGGTAAAGTCGCCAAAGCCATCCAGCTCAGTGACTTTAAGGGCGGCTTTCAGGGCGGCTTCTCCGGACAGGCTGGAATAGTAGCTGTGCGGTACCGGCGTGGCGGCGCAGTCAAAGGCGGTTAGGATGGCGCGGATGTGGGGCTCGCCGTGAATGGCATCAGAGAGGATCAACTCGCTGGGGGAAAGGCGGGTCAACTCGGCGAGGAAATCGGCCTCCTGAACCTCGGTGACAAGGAACTCACCGGTTGATAGGTCAAGGCTGGCGAGGGAAAAGAGATGACGCCCGGATTTGCCGCCAGTGACTCCGTGTCAGTTGGATTTTGAAAAAAGGCGGTGAGATAATTGTTGGCGCCGGGGTCGAGGAGATTGTCTTCTGTCTGGGTGCCGGGGGTGACGAGGCGGGTGACATCGCGCTTGACGACAGCCTTGGCGCCGCGTTTCCTGGTCTCTGCCGGGTCTTCCAGCTGCTCGACAACGGCGACGCGAAACCCGGCCTTAATGGCGCGCTGTAAATAGTCATCAGCGACCTTTAGCGGCACGCCGGCCATGGGAATATCCTTGCCCTGATAGGTGCCGCGCTTGGTGAGGGTGAGGCCGAGGCGCTCTGAGGCGAGGACAGCGTCCTCGAAAAACAGCTCGAAAAAATCGCCAAGCTGGTAGAAGAGCAGATAGCCGGGGTTGACGGCTTTCAATTCCAGATACTGGGCGATGACCGGTGAGGCCTTGTCATTGTTTTTGGATTTGATGTTGCCTCCAGATGGCGCATCGACAGCGTTTTGAGACCGGTTCTGTCCGCGAGATGACGCCACGTTTCTCTCTCCATTCTGGATTTGGCTGGAATTTACCTGTTGTGGTCCCTGACCCTAGCTATAGCACCGGCAAATTGCCACTCGATTTGCCGCCGGAAAGTGAATTATTCGCATATTTAACGCGGGAGAGTGGGGTTTTTAGGCGGTGCGCGCCGGGATTGCGGCTCTGAGGGCGCTGGCCGGTGAAAAGGCCGGATCAGGGGCTGATTATTCCTGCATTTGGGGCGAAAGTGATGTTGTTCTCCTGATCAGTCCGCTTTATGGTCTTTCATCTTTTCGATTATTCTCTTGCCCGCCTTACCAGATTGGACAACTCCCCTATGCCATTACGATCCGAAAAAAATCAATTCACAGAACAGGAAGCGCTGGAGTTTCACGCGGGTGACAAGCCGGGCAAATTTGAAATAACGCCGACCAAGCCAATGGCGACGCAGCGGGACCTCAGCCTTGCCTATTCCCCCGGTGTCGCGGTGCCGGTGAATGCGATCGCGGCGGACCCGGCGGCGGCGTATCAATATACGAACAAGGGCAATATGATTGCGGTGATCTCGAATGGTACGGCCATTCTCGGGCTTGGCAATCTTGGTGCGCTGGCCTCCAAGCCGGTGATGGAAGGCAAGTCGGTTCTGTTCAAGAGATTTGCCGATGTGGATTCGATTGACCTTGAGGTCTCGACCGAGAATGCGGAAGAGTTCATAAACTGTGTGCGCTATCTCGGCCCGGCGTTTGGCGGAATTAATCTTGAAGACATCAAGGCGCCGGATTGTTTTATCATCGAGTCGGAGCTGCGCCGGTTGATGGACATTCCGGTGTTTCATGATGATCAGCATGGCACAGCGATTATTGCAACGGCCGGGCTGATCAACGCGCTGCATCTGACGGGGCGGGATATTAAGGACATCAAGCTGGTCTGCTCGGGCGCTGGGGCTGCGGCAATTGCCTGCGTTGAGCTGGCAAAATCAATGGGGCTGCCCCATAATAACGCGCTGCTGATTGACCGGAAGGGTGTCATCTATAAGGGGCGCACCAGTGGTATGGACCAGTGGAAATCCGCCCATGCGGCGGTGACGGACGCGCGCACGCTGGAAGAGGCGCTTGAAGGCGCTGATGTGTTTTATGGTCTATCGGCTGGCGGCATCATGACCCAGGAGATGGTGAAATCAATGGCCGACAAGCCGATCATTTTCGCCATGGCGAACCCTGACCCGGAGATCCGCCCGGAAGATGTGGCACAGGTGCGGGATGATGCGATTATGGCGACTGGGCGCTCGGACTATCCGAACCAGGTGAATAATGTGCTTGGGTTCCCTTATATTTTCCGCGGTGCGCTGGATGTGCATGCAAGCGAGATTAATGAGGCGATGAAGATTGCGGCTGCCGAGGCGCTGGCGAAACTGGCGCGCGAGGATGTGCCGGATGATGTGGCGGCGGCCTATCATGGCCAGCGGCCGCGTTATGGTCCGGACTATATTATCCCGGCGCCCTTTGACCCGAGGTTGATCAGCCATATTCCGCCAGCGGTTGCCAAGGCTGCGATGGATTCAGGTGTTGCGCGCTCGCCAATCATTGATATGGAAGAATATAGCCACCGGCTGTCTGCCCGGCTTGACCCGGTTGCCGGGTGGTTGCACACGATTTTTCAGAATGTGCGCAAGAATCAGCGCCGGGTGGTGTTCGCTGAAGGTGAGCAGGAGCAGGTGGTGCGGGCGGCCAACACATTTTACAATATGGGGCTTGGCCAGCCGGTGTTGATCGGGCGCGAGCCGGAAATTCTCGAGACCTTTAAAACAGCCGGCATTGAGTATCGCGATGTGTTTGAAATTCAAAATGCGCGGCTCTCGGAACATAACCAGACTTATGCCGAGTTCTTGTATCAGCGGTTGCAGCGCAAGGGCTATTTGCTGCGTGATTGTCTGCGTATGGCGAATACCGACCGGATTGTTTACGGCGCCTGCATGGTCGCGCATAACCATGCAGATGCGATGGTTGCCGGTGTGACCAGAAATTCCTCGATTGCCTTTGAAGATATTTGCAAGGTGCTGGACGCCAAGGAAGACCACCGGCCGATTGGTGTTTCGATGATCCTTAACCGCGGCCGGGCGGTGATGGTGGCGGACACCTCGGTGCATGATATGCCAACCTCTGAAGAGCTTGCAGACATCGCAGTTGAGGCGGCGCGGGTGTCGCGGCGGTTTGGCTATGAGCCACGGGTTGCGATGCTGGCATATTCGACATTTGGCCACCCGGAGGGTGAGCGCTCTGACCGTGTGCGTGAGGCGGTGGCGCTGCTTGATGAGCGCGGTGTGGATTTTGAATATGATGGCGAGATGGCGGCAGATGTGGCGCTGAACAGTGACGCTATGGCGGCCTATCCGTTCTGCCGGTTGTCGGACACGGCGAATGTGCTGATTATGCCGGCGTTCCACTCGGCGAGCATCGCGACGAAGATGTTGCAGGAGTTGTCTGAAGGGACGGTCATCGGGCCATTGCTGGTAGGACTTGAGAAATCAGTGCAGCTAGCGCCGCTTGGCGCGAAGGACCGTGAGATTGTCAATATGGCGGCGCTGGCGGCTTATGACGTTAGCCGTTGATGCGCGGCGGTGGTCCGATAAGATACTGAAAATAAAGAAATATGATCCGCTTTGCGGTGTGCTCGGCTTAATCTTCTTAGCTTAAGTCTTATTTGGCCTAGTCTTCTTAGCTTAATCTTCCGCCCCGTAGCGGTGGAGATTTGTGCCTTCGGCGCGCAGCCAGTTTTTGGCGTTTTCATAATCAGGCAGGGTTTTGGCAACCAGCTTCCAGAAATCGGGGCCGTGGTTCATCTCGGCCAGGTGGGCGACCTCATGTGCGGCCACATAATCGAGAATGTGGGACGGGGCGAGGATGAGCCGCCAGGAATAGGACAAGACTCCCCGCGAGGAGCAGGAGCCCCAGCGGCTGCGCTGATCCTTGATCATTATCTTTCTGAATGAAAGGCCGAGATTTTCGGCATGCCAGCATGTGCGCTCGACGAGATCGCGGCGGGCTTCCTTGATCAACCAGTTGCGCAGACGGCGCGCGGCGAACTGGTCAATGCCATTTACATGCAGCTCGGGCAGTTGCTTTGGTTTTGCCCCGGTTTCGACCCAGACAACGCCGCGGCCGCGTGACTTGCCACAAAAGTCGCCGGCAAAAACGATTTTATGATCCTGGCCGCGTAGCGGAATGCAGGTGCCATCAGCAAATGGGGCGGGCTCCGGCAGATTTTCGATTTGCTGGTGCAGCCAGGAGCGGTGGCGCTCAAGGAATGCGATGGTTTCGTGATCGCTGCAAAAGGGCGGGGCGGTGATGATGACGCTGCGGTTGGTGGCGCTGACACGAAGGGTCAGGCGGCGGGCCTTGGGGTGACGGCGAAATTTTATAGGGACTTCAAAATTCTCCAGTGCGATGACTTCACCGTTTTGGAGATTTTTACGTTTGTCGGATTTTCGGCCTGGTGCCCATCCCATATATTGTGCCTCTTGTTGGTTGGCCCTCAGTCTACGCCGTATCGACGAATGCGGGAACAACTTTTGCTGGTAATCCAGCGCCGGGTTGATGCGCCGGTGGTTGCCGCTGTTTTTGGATCTGACTGCCAGCTCTGTTTTGTGGTCGCCTGGTGCGGGCCGCGCTTGCTGCTGCTGCGGTGCTGCCGCTCCCCTAAAATGATTGCGCAATTCACTCGTGCAACGTTTGAAAAATATTAGCAGCGCAACTGCGTTCGAAATTTGTCGATGTGACGGCTTGCTTGTGGACGGCTAACTTTTTGTCGGTAAGCGTGAAGTGGCCACATTTTTTGACGGCCAACTTTTGGGGGCCGTATTTGTGGAAGGTGCGCCCCGTTGCTGCGACACGACTGATTTCATCCAGCTTGCGAATCGATTTTCTTTAGCATGAATTCAGTTGGCCAAAATATAAAGTTTTAAATAGGGGCGGTGCAGTGCAACTCACAATTGGTTGATCACCTTTGGCGGTGCAATGCAGCCGGCGTGGTTGCGGCAGCCGGCAATGGCCGCCTAGCTGGCGGCTGCCGGAATGATGCTGTCCAGCGCCTTGGCGATGACGGGGGCTGTTTCAGAAAAACGGAAAAAGCGAATGAATTTGCCGTCGGGGCCCATAAGAAATGTTTGCGGCGAATGGTCCATTAAATAGTCATCGGTTTTAATATCCGGCGCGGGTTTGCCATCGCTATCGACCTTTACGCCGTAGACTTTGTAGGATTTTTTGACGGCTTCGATTTCGGCGACAGTTCCGGTCAACCCGATCAGCCGGGGGTGGAAGTTGGCCACATAGCTTGCAAGTTGTTCACCCTTGTCGCGCTCTGGATCAATGGTGATGAAGATCGGCTGGACGCGGTCTGCCTTGTCGCCAATCAGCTCAAGGCTGCGGGTGATTTTGTTGAGGTCAGTCGGGCAGATGTCCGGGCAATAGGTATAGCCGAAATAGACCATCATATATTGGCCGGCAAAGTCACTGCTGGCGCGGATTTTGCCGTTCTGATCGGTGAGGGTGAAGGGCTTGCCGATCAGCGCCTGGCCGGCGGATTGGGTCTTGATACGGCTGGGCTGATTTTCCAGCGCGTAAAGCCATATGGCGGCGAGGGCACCAAAACAAAAGGCCATAAAAATTATGAAAATCTGATTGGCGCGCATGGCAGTTGTTACCTTTGGTTCGACGCATCGATTAATCGCTTGGCGGTTGGAGGAGACTATTCGTTGGGGGCTTGGAGCGTCAAGGGGGTGGGCCCGAGTTGGATTGACGCATCGATGCGCGACGGTGTGCCTCGATGCCGGCTAAAACCGGTAATTAAGTGTGGCAGTGAATAGGGCTTGTCGCCGCCCGCAATTCCTTTAAACATGGCTGGCATGGCACATAGAGAATTTATTACCAAAAGCAATTTGCGGCTGCGCACCATTGTGCGGCTGCGCTGGATTGCCATCGCCGGGCAGTTGGCGGCGGTGATTTTTGTTTATTTCGGGCTGGGGTTTTCCTTCCCCGTTGTTTTGGCGTCGCTGGCGATCGGGCTATCGATTGCCATTAATCTGGTGGTGCATCATCTCTTTCGGGACATCAAGCTGGTGACCAACCAGCTTGGCACCTGGATGCTGGCCTATGACATCGTACAGCTGGCGTTGCTGCTTTATTTCACCGGCGGCATTCTCAACCCCTTTGCCTCGCTGCTGGTGGCGCCAATCGCGATTTCCGCTGCCTCGCTGCGGACGCAATCAACCGTGACGCTTTCTGTGCTGGCGCTGATTTCTGCGACGCTGATTTCATTTTTTTACATGCCGCTGCCCTGGTACACAGCGGGGGGGCTGGAATTTCCCGAGGCCTATCGGCTGGGTAACTGGGTATCGGTTATCTGCGCGATGACGTTCATCGGCTTCTTTGCCTGGCGGATTGCCAATGAGGGCAGGCTGATGTCGGCGGCGCTGGCGGCGACCGAGGCGACGCTGGCGCGGGAGCAGAAATTATCAGCGATTGACGGGCTGGCGGCGGCGGCGGCGCATGGGCTGGGCACGCCGCTTTCTACCATATCACTGGTGGCCAAGGAGATGGAGCGGGAGGTCGAGCCCGGAAGCCCGCTGCATGACGATGTGACGCTGATCCGCAGCCAGGCGGTGCGCTGCCGGGAGATTCTGCAATCGCTCAATGACGTTGGTGATGATGGCGACCTGCTTGTTGGCACCTCGACGATTGAGGATGTGCTGGAGGAGGTGGCGCAACCAATGAAAGCGCTGAATGCCAGCATCGAGGTGACAGCCGGGCCAGCCGATGGGGTTGAGCCGCCTTATGATGAAGAGCCGGTGTTGTTGCGGAACCCGGGGATTATTTATGCGCTGGGCAATATTGTCGAAAATGCTGTTGAGTTTTCCAACAATCATACGCAGTTGAAGGCGGAATGGAGCAGCGGTTTTTTGCGGATTGATATTCGTGATGACGGGCCGGGTTTTTCGACCGAGCTGCTCAAGATACTGGGTGAGCCTTTTGTTTCAACAAGGGCGCTGAGCCAGACCAATGGCGTTGATGGTGAGCAGTTTGGCATGGGGCTTGGCTTTTTTATTTCCAAGACGCTGCTGGAGCGCTCGGGAGCGATCATGCGGTTTGGCAATGTGGCGGGCTCGGGTAAAGGGGCTTATGTGTCAGTGGAATGGCCGCGCAGGGTCATTGATATTCACCTCAATCCGGCGCTGTAACGGGCGATTATTCTTTAGGCGGAAAACCCCTAAAAAGGGATGTTTTCCTTCACATGGCAGAGCTTTCAGCCTAAAGTTGTGCCCCAACTGCTGGTCTACCTGCTGGGGTGTGACCGGATGAGAGACATTAACGGAGCTGTTTTGAATTATGGATGCGATTGACTGGTCAGAAATTGAGGACCGTTCTTTGATCGTGGTTGAGGATGACCAGGCCTTTCTGACCCGGCTTTCCCGGGCGCTTGAATCGCGCGGGTTTGAGGTGAAAACCGCTGACAATGTTGATGATGGTCTGGCGCTGATTCGCGAAGCGCCACCGGCCTTTGCCGTGGTTGACATGCGGCTAAATGGCGGCAATGGCTTGCAGGTGCTGGAGGCGCTCTCAGAGGCGCGGCCGGATGCGCGGGCGGTTGTGCTGACGGGCTATGGCAATCTGGCGACTGCGGTCACGGCGGTGAAGCTTGGCGCGATTGACTATCTTGCCAAGCCGGCTGATGCGGATGATGTGGTTGCCGCCTTATTGGCAACCGGTGAAAAAGCCGCGCCGCCCGAAAACCCGATGTCTGCTGACCGGGTGCGGTGGGAGCATATCCAGCGGGTCTATGAGCTGTGCAACCGCAATGTTTCCGAGACGGCGCGGCGGCTGAATATGCACCGGCGGACATTGCAGCGTATCTTGGCGAAAAGAGCGCCGCGATAGCTGGCTGGCGCGGCGCTTGTTGTTGACGATCTTCCCTTTCCATTATTGAAACATTCTGAAATCGCTGGGGTCAGATGATTGTCTGGCAATTGCCGGGCGCTGCGTTGCGGTGGGCCTGGTGTGACGGATGGCACTTCTGGCACAAATTATATGGGGGTAACGGGTGGGAATTTCTTGATAATTCGCTTGAGAATTTGCCTTCTCCTATAGGTTAGCTATCAGGGAATCGGGTGGCTTTTTACAGGGCCTTAACAGTGGGGTCATGCCATCACCGGAAATGGGATGCCTGAATTATTCGGGCCATCAGCCGGTTTTAGTGGGGGTTGGGAATGATTGGTTTTAAAGGGAAACAGGGCGGCGCCAAACGCGGCCAGGGCCAAGACAGCATTGAAGTTGCTGCGCTGCGCCGAGCGGTCAATCCGGCATCGCTCGGGTTTCTCTCAACCAGTGAGTTGGAGCCTTTGTCTGGTCTGCTTGGCCAGGAGCGGGGCTTGTCGGCCGTTGATGTCGGTGTGAATCTGAGGGCGGAGCGGTTTAATATCTTTGCCGTTGGACCCTTGGGTGCGGGCAAGCTGACAGCCGTGCAGGATGTTCTGGACAAGGTTGTCCCTTCCTGGAAGACGCCGTCGGACTGGGTATATGTCAATAATTTTGGCCAGCCGCACCAGCCGCTGGCGATCGAGCTACCGGCTGGTGAGGGGCCGAAATTCGCCGGCATGATGGTGGATCTGGTGGATGAACTCAGGGTTGGTCTGCCGGCCTTGTTCGAATCTGAGGAATATACGGCGCGGCGGCGGGTGATTGATCTTTCCTTTGAGAGCGATCAGGAAGATGCGATTGATAACCTGGTGGATCTGGCGCTTTCAAAAGACATTCAGATTGTGCGCACAGCCAGCGGTTTCACCATGGTGCCGATGGAGGATGGCGAGATCATCGAGCCGGAGGCGTTTGCTAACCAACCCTTGAGTGAGCGGCGCATTGTTGAGGCCAAGATCAAGGATCTTGAGCGGCAACTGGCTGAAATTATGGACCGGCTGCCGCAACAGCAAAAAGAGCGGGCCGAGAAATTACAGACCCTCAACGAAGATATGGCGCTGAAGGCGGTGCGGGCATCGCTGTTTACGGTGCGCGGGGCGTTTAAGGGCTATGAGAAGATTGAGTCGTATCTCGATGATGTCGAGGTTGATCTTATACGCCATGTCGGGCTTTTTGTTGGCGAGGAAATTGCCAATGTTGTTAAAGGCACAGTTGCCACTGATGATGATGCGCGCTTTCGGCGCTATCTGGTGAATGTGCTGGTGAGCTCAACGGATGCCATCGGGCGGACAAAAACGCGCGGCGCGCCCATCATCAAGGAAATGAACCCGACGCTTAGCCATATTGTCGGCTCGGTCGAGACGCTCTCTGAAATGGGCACGGTGAATACGGATTTCACCATGATCAAGGCAGGGGCGTTGCATCTGGCAAATGGCGGCGTGCTGCTGCTTGATGCGCGCAAATTGCTGCAGAATGACTCCGCATGGGAGGGTCTGAAACGGGCGCTGCTGGCGCGGGCCGTGCGGATCGACACGCCAAAGGATGACGGTGAGGTTTTGCGGCCGATAAGCCTGCAGCCGGAGCCGATCCCGCTGAATGTGAAGGTGGTGCTGTTTGGCGACCGGGAGCTTTATCATCGGCTGAATGAGGCTGACCCGGAATTTTCTCAGGTGTTTAAAATTCAGGCGGAATTTGATGAGCGGGTTGAGAGGACGGATGAAAGCGAACTTGGTTATGCGCGGCTGATTGCAGCGGTATTGAAGCGGCGCAAGTTAAAGCCGATTGACGTTGTGGGCGTGGCGCGGCTGATTGAGCAAAGCGCGCGGCAAGCTGGCGATTCTGACAAGCTTGATATTAATTTCGTCATCCTGCAGGACATATTGGAAGAGGCGGATTACTGGGCTGGAAAAGCCGGGCGGAAAAAAACAACGCATGAAGACATCATAAAAACATTGCGCCTTCGGGAAGAGCGCTCGTCTCATATGAAGGCGCAGTATAAAGAAAATGTCATGCGTGACCTGCAGATGGTTGACACGGATGGTGACGTTGTTGGCCAGATTAATGGGCTGAGTGTGATTGAGCTGGGGGATTATTCCTTTGGCCGGCCGAACCGGATTACGGCGCGGGTGCGGATGGGATCCGGCCGGGTTGTTGACATTGAGCGGGAGGTCGAGCTTGGCGGGCCGCTGCACTCAAAGGGTGTGATGATCCTGTGGGGCTATCTTGCTGGCGCCTTTGCGCAATCAATGCCGCTTTCCCTGAGTGCCAGTCTTGTTTTTGAGCAATCCTATGGTGGTGTGGATGGTGACAGCGCCTCGGCAGCGGAGCTGTTTGCGCTGCTCTCAGCCCTGGCGCAGGTGCCAATTGCGCAGGGCATTGCGGTGACAGGATCTGTCAACCAGCTCGGGCAAATGCAGGCGATTGGCGGCGTGAATGAGAAAATCGAGGGGTTCTTTGACATTTGCAAGGCGCGGGGTTTGACCGGCAAGCAAGGTGTTATCATTCCTCATGCCAACCGGGTGCATCTGATGCTTCGGGAAGATGTGCTGGCGGCATGCGGGCGCGGTAAATTTCATATTTATGCGATCCGCGATATCAATGAAGGGCTGGAGATATTGACGGGGCTGCCGGCTGGCAAGCGCGGGCGGCGGCGGCTGTTCCCGAAAGGCTCTGTAAATCGGGGTGTTGAGGAGCGGTTGGCCGATATGGCGGTGATGCGGCGCGGCTTTATTGGCCAGGACGGCTAGAAAACCCTTAAACTTTCAGTGGGTTGCCGGATTGCAACTGTTTTTTCAGTTATCCTCTTCATTTTCATCAACCGAATCAACTAGGGTCATCTCCTGAGGGAGAGGCCTGCATGACAGAACAGATAATATTCAAGTTGGGGAGTCGTTGTCCGAACGATGCGGCTTTGACAGCTGGTTTTGAGTTTGCCAGAGGCGCAGGCGTACCGGTTCGGGCTTATTTTCTTGAAGATGAGAATTTGATCAAGGCATCGCGCTATCATTTTTCCAATGAAGTGCGGATGTTTGGCGCAACGCGCGGCCTGGAGCTGCATGAGCTGCGCCGTGAGACGAGAAGCGCGCTGCGGGCGATGAGCCGGGAAGTGCAGCGCCGGTCGCAGGCCATGCAGATCGAGACAGAATTTGAAGCGCTGAATGGCGATGGGCCGCAGCGCATTCGTGACGCCTCGGCGCAGGAAAATGTCTTCGTGCTGGGAGAAAACCAGACGGCGCGGCAGCTGGTGCGCGATTTCAAGCAACTCACTGAAATTGGCGGTTTGCGCGGCATATTGATGGCCGGGCCAAAGGCACGCAATGCCAAAGGGCCGGTGGCCGTTGTGGTTGATGGCATGGAGGCCTGGCAGCGGGGGCTGCCTTTGTTGCAGGGTTTTTTGCTGAATGCGCCTTCGCTGACAATTTTTTGCGTTGGTGATTTCCTCTCTGCAGGGGAAACGCTGATTGAAGATGTCGAGGATGACTTTACTGGCCCGGTGAGCGTGCAGGGATTGCGGCGGTTTGATCAGTCACGCCTTGCGTGGGAGATTGAGCGGACCAACAGTGGTTTGCTGTTCTCGATGCCGGGCTGTCAATTGATTACGGGTGAGAAAAAGCTGGAGGCTTTGTTGCGCTCTCTTTCCTGCCCGTTATTCATATCGCTTTAGACATTCAAACTAAAAAATTTATGACGGGGCTGAAACCTGCCTTGCTGGCGGGTGACATGGTCGCCCTTCTCAGATGCTTGGCCAAACAGGCAGAAGGCTGCTACAAAAGCGGCTGATCTGTTTGTGAGATGATTTCATGCCTGAGACGAATAATTCCCATCCATTCAAGGCGGTGTGCCTGACGCTTTTTCCGGAGCTGTTTCCGGGGCCGCTTGGCGCAAGTGTTACCGGTGCGGCGCTCAACGCCGGGCTGTGGCAACTGGATGCCTTGAACCTCAGGGATTTTGCCAGCGATAAGCACCGCACTGTGGATGATCGGCCGGCTGGCGGTGGGCCGGGTATGGTCCTGCGGGCGGACATTGCTGGCAAAGCTATTGATGCCGGGCTGGCGGCGGCACCAGAGGCGCGGCGGATTTATCTTTCGCCGCGGGGGCGGGTTTTTGATCAGGCCTTTGCCAGAGAGTTGAGCGCGGCGCCGGGGGTTTTTGCTGCTGTGCGGGCGGTTTGAGGGGCTTGATGAGCGGGTGATTGAAGCGCGTCAGCTTGAAGAGGTTTCGCTTGGTGACTTTGTGATGACCGGCGGCGAGATGGCGGCGTTTGCCATTTTGGATGCGGTGGTGCGGCTGCTCCCCGGTGTGGTTGGGGCGGCGGAAAGCCTTGAGAATGAGAGCTTTGAGAATCACCTTTTGGAGCATCCGCACTATACAAGGCCGCGGGAGTTTGAAGGGCGGTCGATCCCGGATGTTTTGCTCAATGGTGACCATGCGAAGATCGAGCAATGGCGCCAGCAACAGGCAGAAGCTTTGACCCGCACCCGGCGGGGCGACCTCTGGCAAAAACACCTGAAATGCCGGGGGGAAATGCCGGAGTGAGTGAAAGCGCTTTGCCTGGTGTTTTCAGCTTTGTGAGCACGTTTCGTTAGAGGGTGGCGGCAAGGTCATGCAGACCTTTCAGCATCGGTCTGAAGGCGGCGGCATCGACTGTTTCGCTATAAACGGCATAGACCGGGTAGACGAAGCGCGGCGCGCGGGGGACCTGGCGCAGGCGGCCCTGGCTCAGATATTTCTGACAGCTTCGGATCGGAAAATAGCCTGAGGCGTTTTGCTCCATCAGATAGGTTATGGCCAGGGCGCCAAGATCCAGATTGATTGCCGGGCAGTTCAGCTCGCTATAAGCAGCGGCGTGGTCGGCGAGGAATTCCGGGCCCCAATTCACCAGCACATAATTTGGCCCCGGTTTTTCTGCCGGGTCACTGCTTGTGTCGCTTGTTACCAGCACAAGCTCTTCATCATAGATATGCTCCAATATCAGCCCCGGGCGCTGGGTTGGCCGGTACATGGCGGCGATGTCGATGGTGCCCTCGACAAGGCGCTGCATCAGGTCTGCGGAATGACCCATGGTGGCGGTGATGGCGACTTCGTTGAAGGTTTTGCGGGTCCAGGCGAGCCACTTTAACAAAAACCCATCCCACAGGCTCACCTGGCCGCCGATTGTCAGGTGGCTTTCATGCTCAGCGGCCAGGCCAACATCGAGGCGGGCATGCTCCCAGACGCGCAACAGCGCAATGGCGTGTTTGTGAAACTGCTCGCCGGTGGTTGTGAGGCTGGCACCGGCTTTTGATCGTAAAAACAATGGCTTGCCGAGCTGTTGTTCCAGGGTTTTGATGCGGGCACTGACTGTCGATTGCGTCATGTTGATGCGATCGGCGGCCTCGATGAAACTGCCGGTTTCGACAATGGCGAGGTAGGTCTTGATCAGGTTAATGTCCATTGGCCGGTGCCTCTTTTTGGCCACTCTGTTTCAGGGGGCTGAGCGGGTGGCCTTTGCCTTGGATAAGCGCTTGAAATGACGCTATTTTATCTATCGTATTTTTCGATAATAACAAGCGATAAATTTTGCTTTTCAATTTTATAAAATCCTGAAAAGTGGTGCGACGAGGTAATCTTTCGCGTTCTTTTCAGCCTGCAAATTCAGGAATGATTTGTGGTTGAGGCCGTTGGCATCAAAGCCCGGCGACGCGAGGCCAACCAGTGTCAAAACCTATTTCCTTATTGGAAGGATCACTTTAATGAAGTTTGTACTTAAATCTGTTGTTGCAGTTGGACTTATCGCCATTGCATCTCCGGTTTATGCACTTGAGCTGACAAACAGCGAAGCAACAGACCAGAATGTTGTCATTGTTGAAGATGGCAAAGAGACCCCTGTTGTCATCGCGGCTGGTGAAACGCTGAAAGACATTTGCGTCAATGCTTGTGTCATTAAACTGGCGGACGGTCAGGAATATTCAATGGAAGGCAATGAAGTTGCCCTTCTGGAAGACGGATATATCTATGTTGATGATCCGAGCGACCAGCAATATGCGGCTGATGACAGCTATACCGATGAGCAACCAAAAGAAGGCTCAGACGAAGAAGCCCCATCAGACGAAGAAATGCCTTCTGAGGAAGAAGCTGCGGCTGACCAGGAAGAGCAACCTGAAGACGCTCCCAAAGAGTAGTTCTCAGATCTTTTGAAGTTATAAGTGATGTGACTGAAGCGCCCGGACCGGTTAACGGCTCGGGCGTTTTTTTCATTCACTGCTGCCAGGCAGAAGGTGGCTGTTTACGATTGGCGCGCGTGTTTCCAGACAGCGGCGGTGCAAAGTGCAATGAAGGCCAATTCCAGCATAATTTTTAGCTGATAATCTATGCCGGCATGAAAGAGGAAGCTGCGGCCATTCATGGCGAGGTAGCCGACAAGGGCTGTCAGCGTCAGGGAGAGAAGAATGGCGATGCTGGTTGTGAGAGGGCAATAGCGCGCCCGCGCCAGATAAGCGGGTGTGCCCCTGCCGGTTGCAGTTGACTGCTGCATAGAAAGTCTCCCGTTGAACCCGTTAACGATTACAACGCGTTATAGCATTAAGGGGTTTCGATTTATTTAAACCGGGGGCAAAAACCGCTGCGGTTCCTGGCGGCTTAATATCGGCCTGCGGTGTTTTTGGCTGTCTGGCCTGCAATGGCTGATGAAATTTGCCATATAAACGAGTTGACTTGACCGGCTGTAGCTTTTATCACCGGACCTTGCCGGGCCCGGGTGATGCTATTGTTTAATGGATTATCACCGGTTGCCGGCGCCTTATCGGCCAGTATATCGGGCGGCTCATGCCGGGCGCCTGGCCGGGAGGTTTGTTGCTGGGAGACATAAAAGGATAAGTGATGTCAGAAAAAGACCTTTATGAAGTAGGTGAGATTCCGCCGCTTGGTCATGTGCCTGAAAAAATGTACGCATGGGCTATTCGCCGCGAGCGCGAAGGCGCGCCTGATAAAGCAATGCAGGTTGAAACCGTGCCGACATGGACGCTGGGTCCAAAAGACGTGCTTATTCTCAACATGGCGGCTGGCGTCAACTATAACGGTGTCTGGGCCTCTCGCGGTGTGCCTGTCTCGATGTTTGATGTTCACAAGAATGATTTCCATGTGGCGGGTTCTGATGCCTCCGGCGTTGTTTGGGCCGTTGGCTCGGATGTAAAAAACTGGAAAGTCGGCGATGAGGTTGTTGTTCATTGCAATATGACCGACGGTGATGATGAGCAATGCAATGGCGGCGATCCGATGTATTCGCCCACCCAGAAGATTTGGGGCTATGAAACGCCTGACGGGTCCTTTGCGCAGTTTTCCCGTGTGCAGGCGCAGCAGCTCATGCCGCGCCCGCAGCATCTGACATGGGAACAGGCGGCCTCCTACACGCTAACGCTGGCGACCGCTTACCGGATGCTGTTTGGACATATGCCGCATGAGGTGAAGCCTGGTGACAATGTGCTTGTCTGGGGTGCCTCTGGCGGGCTTGGCGTTTTTGCCGTGCAGCTTATCAAGGCAGCCGGTGCCAATGCGATTGGTGTTATCTCCGATGATTCAAAGCGCGATTTTGTGATGGACCTCGGCGCCAAGGGCGTTTTGAACCGCAAGGACTTTAACTGCTGGGGCCAATTGCCCACAGTGAACAGCGACGAGTATAACAGCTGGTTTTCGGAAGCGCGCAAATTTGGCAAGGCCATCTGGGACATCACCGGCAAGGGTGTGAATGTCGACATGGTGTTTGAACATCCCGGTGAAGCGACATTCCCCGTCTCCACTTTTGTGGTGAAGCGTGGCGGTATGGTTGTCTTTTGTGCTGGTACGTCGGGCTTTAACCTGACGATGGATGCCCGGTATGTCTGGATGCACCAGAAGCGCATTCAGGGCTCTCACTTTGCGCATCTCGCGCAAGCGGCAGCGGCCAACCGGCTGGTGATTGAGGGCCGGGTGGATCCTTGTATGTCAGAGGTGTTTGAATGGAATCGCATTCCTGAAGCGCATATGAAGATGCTGAACAACCAGCATCTTCCAGGCAACATGTCGTGCCTGGTTGGCGCGAAAAAGCCAGGTATGAAAACGCTGGAAGAAGCGCGCAACGCCTAAAATTGGTCAAGCGTGATAAATTAAGATTTGAAAAGAGCGTCTCCTGAAGGGGGCGCTCTTTTTTGTTATCACCTTGTGAACAGGGGGTTGGCTCCGGATAGGCGCAGCGCTGAAAAAGCGGCATTGCCATGATGTGATCACTAATCTGACGCAAAATTCCTGGAGAGCTTTTCAATTCGTCAATATTTTGACGTTAAGCTCTTGCTAACGCTGTTGCATGGTGATGAAACCCGGGACCATTAAGTTTGGTGCTGGTTGTTGGCTTTAGGGCGCTGCCGCCTTGTTTAAAATGGGCGGCGCGATGCTGACAGAGTGGATTGGACATGCAAACAAGGCATGCTGGCTATATATCGGCAGGTTGCGATATTGGCGAGCGGGTTATGGCGTGTGAAATTATATTCGGACCTTGATTGTGAATGCCGGAGGACCGCTGCTGCGGTTTGGTGATTTGCAGAAGAGTTATGTGTAAAGGGGCGTTGTTTTATGAGTTCTTCCGACGAGAGAATTCTTCGTTCAGTTGACGATGTTGTTGAAGCTGTTGGCCGCCTGCTTGGTGAAATTCGCGGTGCTCCCGATATTGACGATGAGAAAAAAGACATCGCGGTTGAAAAGGCCGGTGAGGTCGCTGGCTTTTTGCAGGAGATCAACAGTCTGCTATTCACCAGTTACGATGACGGTGAAACGCTCGATGATGCGGCATCGGGCGAGGGCGTCGACGCGGGTTCGGACGAGATATCAACCGAGACCATGGCGGTTGCCAGTGCGCCGCAGGACAGCGCTGAAAAAGATGGCGCTGCAGGCGATGTTCAACCTTCGCTGATTATTACCCCGGTTGAGACGAAAAAATCTGCCGATATCGCAGATGACAAGATGGTTGCAGACAATGTGCCGGCGGAAGAAGATCCGGTTTATGAGGTCAATAACCTGACTCTGATCAAGGGCATTGATGATGATGTGGCTGCGGCGCTGGCCGGGCTGAAGGTGACCAGCTTCAGGCAGATTGCTGCTTTTGGCGAGGATGATGTGCAGGCGGTTTCCGGCTTGGTTGATGATCCGGCGCGGGTGGCGCGGGAAAACTGGATCGAGCAGGCGGCTCTGCTGATGGGCGATGTGCCAACTCAATATTCAGCATTGCAGATGGACGCGGCGGTTTTTGACCGGGCGTCCTTTAATGAGGCTTACTCGGCCATACCTATCGGCATGGTGGCAGAAGACGAAGCGAGTGAGACCGACGGCGCAGAAGGCGATTTGGCAGAGAGCGCGCTGATCCAAAGCGAGCGGGATTTGCTGGAGGCGGAGCTTGCCAATTTGCGGGCGCAACTGGCGGCGCACAATGTTGGCGCGGCGCCCGCCGATGGCGCTGCCGATAACGATGCTGATATTGGTCTGGATGCTGGCGATGGTGCTGAACCGGCGTTAGCAGGGCATGACGCAGAAGTCGCCGCAGAAGACGCGGTGGAAGCAGATGAATTTGAATCGGGCCAATCTGAGCCGTTGGCTGTGTTTGTTGAGATGGAAGATGCGCATATAGAAGAGCCGTTGGCGTTTTCAGCGGCGTTTATTCAGCAAGAGGATGCGGCGCCACTGCCAGCAGCGCAGTTTGAGCGGGCGGATGTTGATGCCCATAGCGGTGATGGGGCGATCTGGCATGAGGAGGTTTCCACAGCGCCGGATTATGTGCCGCCGGTGGTGGATGATGAGGACTTCGTTGATGCTGACTTGGACGGAGAGCTGGGAGACAGCGCATCAGAGGTGAGCGACGAGGATGCGCCGCTCATGCATGGGCATAGTGATGATGAGCACAGTGACGATGAGCACAGTGATGATGGTCATGATGATGAAGACCTGTCTGATCTGGCGGCCGCCTTTGGCTTTGCGGGGGCGCCAGCGCCTGAGCGTGATGACGCTGCCGTGCCGCCGCCAGCATTGGAGGGGTATGACAGCCTTGGCATCACGACTCCCAAAACCCGCGAAAAGCAGGATGAATTTGTAAACCGGGCCTTTGCTGAGAATAAGGATCATACGCAAGACGAGATCGAGGTTGAAGACGGCGCGGAAACCGCTGTTGAAGCTGAAGGTGATGAAAGCGCAAATAGCGGTGACGTTCTGCCATTTCCGCCGTCAGTCGGTGAGCCGCTACCGCCCCTGCCGGATGTAGACGGACCGCCGCATGCTCTGCAGCAGGGGGCGTCTGCCAAGATGACACCTGCTCAAATGGGGCCGGCGCCCATTCGCCCGCCTCACATGCCGCCAACTCAAATGCCGCCAGATCCCGCCGCACAGAATGGTGGCGGTGCAAGAGCGCTGGGGCCGAAAGGGCCAGCTGGGCTGCGGCCTTTGCCAGGTGCCCGGTTGATGCCGGGTGGTGGCGTGCCGGGTAACGGCATGCGCCCCCATGCGCGCAATGGCGGGCCGGCATTCACTCCGAGCGCCGGGCCACCCCCTGTGCCGCCAATGAATGGCGTGCAGCGCGGGCCGGTTGACCTGCCGCTTGCCGGGCAGGAAGCTGCGCAAACGGTAACAGAGCGCGGCGATGAAGGGGCCGCTAGCGGCATGCTGCCGCGTTCGCCAGATGATTTATATTTAGCTGCAGATGCCACTGCGGATTTGGGCGCCCCGCCCTCACCGCCCGCTCCACCTTCTTCCTATACGGGCGCGCCTGATGAGCAGGCCGCGCAACCGGATGAAGACGCTGAAAAAGAGCAAACAGATAAACCGAGCGGCGACAGACTGGAAAAAGCTTCAGATGAGGCGGCAGACTCTCAGCCATTGGGGCAGTATCTTGCGCGCAAGCGCGGGCTGGATGTGCCTGTTGCCGCAGAGCGTGATGAGGATGAACCGGCTGCTGCGACCGATGGGCCGCCGCCGTTGCATCCAGGTGCGATGCCGCCGCATATATTGCCGCCGGGCGCGCGCGGGCCGGGAGCAAGAGGCGCCGGAGCGCCGCATGAAATGGCAAATGGGATGCCGCGCCTTCCCAATGGTGCGTTGCCGCCAGGCCGCCCTCCCGGGATGCCGGGTCAACCTCTGCCACCGGGGCAAATGCCGCCGGGCCAGAAAGTTGCTCAGGGGCAGCCTGTGCCGCAGCCCGGCCAACCGGGGCCGCAAATGGGCAGGCAAATGGGCCGGCCAGCACCGGGTGTTCCAAATGGCTTTGGCCATGCTCGTCTGCCTGATGGCGTGCCAATTAATCGCGGCGCGCCGCCCTCTGACGATGGCGGGGATCGCCGCCGGCGCAAGGGGCCGGATGAGCCTCGGGATGAACATGGTGTATCTGACGGGTTTCGCATGCGGGCGCGCAAATTTGCCGAGAGTCTTGAGCGCTCCTTTGTCGAGGATGACGAGTAGAGTGGCAGGCGGCTTTGGCTGATTTTGCTGCGTCTGAGGCAGGTCTTTCGCCGCTGTGCATCGTTGAATCTCTCCTGCAAAAGCCCGATTTGCGCCGTTTTGCCGCGATTCTTCCCGGCTTTCAGGGGCAAATTCGTCTAAAATCCTAACGCAGTTTCTTGCCGATTGTTGCCGGGGCTGGTAAAGCTTTGCTGGCAAACTGCCGCCGTCATGGTGGTGTTGGAAACAAGATTTTTATGCGCCTGATTTTTCTATGCCTGACATTGGATAGCTGGTGCATTTTTAAGCCCAAAGGTTTTGGAGAGCTTTATGAACGTTGCCGTTGAAGACAAGCAAGTTAGTGAAAATGGCCTGTTGCCGGACCTGCTGGATGTTACGGGTGAGGCCGTGCTGCTGGTGCGTAGCCTTGGTGAGAAGGTAAAGGCGCATGTGCTCAGCAAAGTGAGCGGCCCTGAGGGCAAGATTGATAGCGCCAGGTTTGAAGCGATGCAGCATGCGGGCCATGGGCTTGCCTGGTATATGACTTATGTCGAGAGCCTGGTGCAGTTGCAGGATTATGCGCTGCGGATGCAGGAAGAAGGCCGCCTTGGCGACATGGAAAAGCTGATCGTGCAAATCGGCTTTGGCGAATATCTGGCGCAAATGGCTGGCGGTATCCCGATGAGCCAGAATGAATTTATTCGCCCCGGCGAACTTGGATTGTCCGGTGATGATCTGGTTGGTTTCTCTGCGCCTGCGATGCAACGGCTGATGTATGAAGGCAATAGCGCGGCGGCGCGGCAGGCTCTGTCGGAGAAGATGCAGCGCAACGAGGGCAGCGCAACATTTGGTGACACCGGTCTTGATGAAACCTATGAAGCGATGCGCGATGAAATGCGCCGCTTTGCCGAGGCCGAAGTGGTGCCGCATGCTCATGAGTGGCATCTGGCCAATGATTATGTACCGATGGAAATTCTTGAAAAGATGGCTGAACTCGGTGTGTTTGGCCTGACGATCCCTGAGGAATTCGGCGGGCTTGGGCTTGGCAAGGAATCTATGTGCGTGGTCTCTGAAGAACTGTCGCGCGGTTACATCGGTGTTGGTTCGCTGGGCACGCGGTCTGAAATTGCGGCGGAGCTGATCCTGTGTGGTGGCACCGAAGAGCAAAAGAATGAATGGCTGCCGCGCATCTCATCCGGTGAGATATTGCCAACGGCTGTGTTCACGGAGCCGAACACCGGGTCTGACCTGGCGTCCCTGAAGACGCGCGGTGTGGTTGATGGTGACGTTTACAAGGTGACGGGCCAGAAAACATGGATCACTCACCCGGTGCGGGCGGATCTGATGACGCTCATGGTGCGCACCAACCCTGATGATAAAGGGTATCGCGGGTTGTCGATGTTGCTGGCGGAGAAGCCGCGCGGCGATGACGAAACACCATTCCCGGCTGAGGGCATGGATGGCGGTGAGATCGAAGTTCTTGGCTATCGCGGCATGAAGGAATATGACATCTCATTCGATGGTTTTGAGGTGCCGAAGGGCAACCTGCTTGGCTCGGAAGAGGGGCAGGGCTTCAAGCAATTGATGGAAACTTTTGAGGCGGCGCGGATTCAAACGGCGGCGCGGGCGATTGGTGTGGCGCAATCGGCGCTTGAGCTTGGCTTGCGGTATGCCAGTGAGCGCGTGCAGTTTGGCAAGCCGCTGGTAAAGTTTCCGCGGGTGGCGGACAAGCTGGTTATGATGGCGGTTGAAATCATGATCGCGCGGCAGCTGACATATCATTCTGCCCGGCAGAAGGATGAAGAAAAGCGCTGCGACCTTGAAGCGGGCATGGCGAAGCTGCTGGGCGCTCGGGTGGCCTGGGCGGCGGCTGATAATGCATTGCAGGTGCATGGCGGCAATGGCTTTGCGCTGGAATATCCGATCTCCCGGGTTTTGTGTGACGCGCGCATTCTGAATATTTTCGAGGGGGCTGCCGAAATCCAGGCGCAGGTGATAGCGCGGCGGTTGCTGACTTCCTAATTTTAATTGCTGCGGCGTGAGATATTCTTGCGCCTTTTGAAAAAAACGATAAAACCGCTGCGGGCTTTTGGCATATGTCATTGGGTTGCGGCGGTTTTTTTTGATCCTGGGTGATGTGGTAAAAAAACAGCTTTTTGTTAAGGCAATGCGCGCTAGGCTTTACGTCTGATGATTCGGTTTAAAGCGATGCAACCGGATCAATTTTCAATCGGGGATTGGACGTGGGTGCTTTTAATAAACATCAGGTGATTTACGACATCAAACTTTCGCTGCGGCGGTTGCAGATTACGCATATTGTCGCGTTGATGGATAATTGCGGCCTGCCGGATATGCCAAAGGTTGGCGGCTTTCATGATGTTTATCTCCCCGGCCGGCTGGAGCGCTCGACGATGCATCAGCTGGCGGCGCTGTCGGCGATTTTGAAAAGTAAATATGGCGTCGGCAAACCGCTTCATGAAAAATACCGGCTGATGAATGACGAAGACGGGTTTCGTCTTTTCGTTGGGCATTCGGAGGATCAGTCAGATTGTGCGCTGGCGCTGAAGGAGACTTTTGCCCAGGGCGGCATTGATTGTTTTGTGGCGGGCGATGAGCTGGCAGAAGCTGCCGGCTGGGCAACCGATATCGTTGCGCATCTGAAACATATGAACGTGCTTGTGGCGCTATCGAGTGATAGCGCGGTGGCCAATCCGCTTTGGAATCAGGAGCTCGGTTTTGCGCTGGGTAGCGGCAAGCCGGTGATTTCTGTGTCGGATTGTGCGCCGCCTGGCGGGCTTGTTGGCGCGGTGCAAATGATTGAGCGCAGGAGCTTTCCGGCTGTGAAAGATCTGGCGCTGGAGATTATCAGCCGCTTGATGGCAACGCCCGACGTGGGCGCGCATTTAACGGATGTTCTGGTGCGCCAGCTGGTAAGCTGCGTTAGCCCGCGCTCATCTTTCAAGATCATTGGTTTTTGCCGCAAGGCGCTGGGGCATTCAAGCTATTTGACGGCGGGGCAGCTTTTTGAGCTTCGCCGCGCCGCGCGGGAGAATGACGAGATCATCCGCTTTGCATGTGGCCGCGGGCCGGAGCTGATCGAGACGATGTGCGACGAGTTCGAGCAGAGGGGTTGGCAGCGGCCGGTTGGACCGCTGCCGGTATTTGCTGGTCTCTTCCTGGTGTTATTTCTTACCGGGCGCCGAATTTGCGACCTCGATATCAACGGGCAATTTTTCACCATTTTTAAACTCAAGCATTAGGGTGAATTTATCGCCCTGCTTTTTCTTTTCGCTCATTCCGAACATCATGACGTGATACCCCCCTGGCGCGAAGGTCAGGGTATCTCGGGGTTTGATCGCTAGCGGCTCGGTGACGGGGCGCATTTTCATGATGCCGTTTGCGTGAATGTGCTGGTGCAGCTCCACCTTTTTTGAAAGCTTCGAGGTGGCCCCGGTCAGGTAACGGGTTTTATCGCCATTGTTCCTGAGCGTGAAATAGGCGGCGCCATTGGGGCCGTAATTTGGTTTGGCCCAGCTTTTCTCGGCGATGAGGGCCGTGACCTTACTGGCTGCCCCCTGCTGAACGGTTTGATCATAAATCGCCTTTGAGCGTGTTTCGCTTACCAATATGGTCTCATCTATGACCGATTGCAGGGCTGTCTGAGCATGGTTGTTTTCACAGGCCTTGCTGGTTGCGGTCGCTGTGGCAAGGATGGCCAATGCGAGGGTGGTGATGGTTAGAATCTTCATGATGATTTGCTCCTAAAATGCTTTCTGCCAGCCGAGGGTGAGGGTGAAGTCGGTTTCCATCTGCGGGCCGTTCATATCCCTGATATACAGGGGCACCTGCTTCTAGCGCGAAACGATGACCTTTTAAGGGACCGTCTGGCAGAATGAAGTTTACGCCGCCAAGTAGGTCAATGCGCTCACCGCCATAGTTATTTGGATCAGCTGTTTGCACAGGGGCTGCGATTTGGCTGTCTATGCCGCTGATTTTGCTTTGGTTTGTGCCTTTTACGCGGAGTGACGTGGATAACCATGGTGCCCACTGATAGGCAATCCAGGCGGTTAATTCCTGTTTGTCACCCCAGCTATAGCCCTCGTCATTTGTGCCTAGATGGAAGCGGGCCATGAATTGTGCTCCATAACTAAAGTCGCCGCTGCGGCTTTGAATGGTGATGCCAGGGAGAAGGTCAAAGGTGCCGGTGCCAAGTTGCATCGCGTAGGGGAGGCGGAGATTGGCCGTGGTGTTCATTGGTGTCAGGACATTGCCGCGCTCGGTGATGCTGCCGGTTGGGGCAGAGAAGCCTGCATTCAAATGAACCTTGGTGCGCCCATCGTTATATAGACCGATGAGGGAGGAGAATTTAAGATCGCCAATGCCATCGGTTTTGGTAGAAAAGCCGCCGATATTTGCGCCCATCATATTGAATGTCAGATGGTCCATATCTTTTTCAATTATTGGTAGCATGGCCATGAGCGTAACGTTGTTTGTCGGGGCATACATAGCGCCGAGCATATGCATATCCATGGTCATTTTTGTTGGCACGACACGAAGATTTGGCGGTGCTCCAAAACGGTTTGGCTGAGAGATAACCTCTTCAGGGGAGACATTATCCTTACCGATCTGGTTGCCTTCCAT
This sequence comes from uncultured Alphaproteobacteria bacterium, assembly GCA_942490955.1. Lineage (GTDB taxonomy): Bacteria > Pseudomonadota > Alphaproteobacteria > Rhizobiales > HXMU1428-3 > HXMU1428-3. The sequence goes on along the minus strand of CALNZE010000069.1, from coordinate 69,325 downwards.
ATCCATATGCATGAAGCGGTAAGATAGCATCCACTCACCTTTTTTATGGAGGTGATCACCCATTACACCGATTGGGGCGTGACCGTCTGCGCGGACGGGGGCATATGTGTTGTGGTTATCATCGGCGAGGGCTGTTGTGCTTGCGGAGACGGAGATGAGGCCTACAACGAGCAGAGCTGCGGCGATTGTTGCCGCTTGCAGGGAGAGAGTTCCGCGTTTTTATATTTTCTTTCTACTAAACTCAGAATACAATCACACAGAGCTCTGCACATGCACGGACAAAACCTGGCGCGGAACATGGTGTGCAGTAATTCTGCGTGCCGGCGCGACGTTAAAAGTTCTCGAGGTGATTCAGACGGGCGAGAGCGGCGCGCGGTGGGGGGCCTCTGTCCGGTGAGATGCAGGCCGTGCAGGGTCTGCTTGGCAGCCGGATGTAACTGAGCTGATGGTGATACGCAACGGGGTGAGAACTGGCGTATGATGGCCGCTGGTGCTGCAGCCAGCGCTACAATGAAAGCATTGTGTTCTGGAATTCCGCATGTGGGCTGTTGTCTGCGACTGGGTTGGCATTGTCATCTATGTGACGGTTTTGAGCCCGAGGCCGGTGCAAAGAGTCATGATGCCGCGGCGGCATAACCTGCGGCGGCGCAAACCAAGCTGGACAGGGTGAACTGTAATATCAGCACGGTGAGCAGCGGGTAAGACGCGGCGCGTTTATGTTTTTTATGCAGCAACATGGGCTTACCTTAGTTGGGAATTCGGCCCGGTAAAGCGGATATTGTGTCGCGCTGTGATATTAAATTGCCGGCGGGGCATTTTGGCTGCATGTCTCAAGGCGGCTTGAGCGATGATGGCGGCTTGTCAAACCGGCTGTGGCGGGTGTAAAACGGCCGGGAAGCTTGAGCTATGGCTTCGATCAACATAGCAAATTTAAGGTTTTTTGACAGGTCATGACCGCGATCGATCCCCTCATTGAGCAAAAGGTGGCAGCGCTCTATCAATTTGTTGCGCTGCCGGATTTTGAAGCTTTGCGCGCGCCGCTGACGGCGTTCTGCGAGGCGCGCGGCATCAAGGGGACATTATTGCTGGCGCGAGAGGGCATCAATGGCACCGTTGCCGGGGCTCCACTAGCGATTGACGCTTTGCTGGATTATTTGCGCGGCGATGCGATATTCAAGGGCCGGTTGGCCGGGCTGGATGTGAAGATTTCCTATACCGCCAAGCCGCCATTTCGCCGCATGAAGGTGCGGCTGAAGCCGGAGATTGTCACCATGCGGGCGCCAGAGGCGGACCCGACAAAGCAGGTTGGCACCTATGTTACGCCGAATGAATGGAATGACATCATATCCGACCCCGATATGGTGGTGCTTGATACGCGCAATGATTATGAGGTGGCGATCGGCAGCTTCAAGGGGGCGATTGACCCCAAGACCCAGAGCTTCACTGACTTCAAGGATTGGGTGGCGGCGAATCTTGACCCGGCGACAACGCCAAAGGTGGCGATGTTCTGCACGGGCGGTATTCGCTGTGAGAAGGCATCCAGCTATATGTTGGCGCATGGCTTTGGTGAGGTTTATCACCTGAAAGGCGGCATTCTGCGCTATCTGGAGGAGCAGCCGGAAGAGGAGAGCCTTTTTGAGGGTGGCTGTTTTGTTTTTGATGAGCGGGTGGCCGTTGGCCATGACCTGAAGCCGCAGGATTATCTGCTTTGCCATGCCTGCCGCCAGCCTCTGTCGCCAGAGGACCAGGGGCATGCTGACTATGAGCTTGGGGTGCAGTGCAGCTATTGTGTGGGTAAGCGCAGTGAGGCGGAGCGGGCACGGGCGCGCGAGCGGCAAAAGCAAATGGCTTTGGCAGAAGCACAAGGGGTAGCGCATCTGGGTGATCAGGCAGCCGTGGATGCGGAGCGCCAACGCCAGCAGAAAAAACTGCTAAAACAGCAGGACGCTGAGCGCCAAAAAATTCAACAGCTTAAAACTCAGCAGCAATAAACTCAGACGCAGAAATATTAGGCGCAGAAATCTCTGACGCAGAAACGTTAGGCGCAAGAGGGCTGAATGTTTAAACGCCCGGTTGCGGGGTGGGATTGCTGCCAGCAATGAGTTGTGCGGCCTGGTGCTGCCGATGTGCTTTTGATGTGATTTGATTTCAGCTATATTGTAAGAACCTTGAGGGGTTTTGGGGAATGATTGCCGGCTGTGCACTCGCGCTTGTCGCGGTGCACAACGGGCCCTTTTGAAAAGCGGTTGGAGCCAGTTGACCTATGAGATACCAGTCTATCGAATTTTTAACGACCAAAGAGCTGGCGGATCTGCTGCGCATCAAGGAGCGGCGGGTTTATGACCTGGCGGCGTCTGGTGAGGTGCCATGCAGCCGGGCGACCGGCAAGCTGCTCTTCCCCAGAAAAGCGATTGACCAGTGGCTTGTTGAAAATGGCTCGGGTTTTTCAGCCCTGCGGCGAAAAGAGCGCTCAATGGTGATGGTTGGCAGCCATGATCCGCTGTTGGAATGGGCGCTCCGGGAATCGCGCTCCGGGCTGGCTTCGCTGTTTGACTGCAGCCAGGACGGGCTGGCGCGGTTCAAGGAAGGTGATGCGGTTGGCGCGGGGCTGCATATCTATGTGCCGAAGGGCAAGCAATGGAATGTGCCGGTGGTGGCAGCGGAAATGGATTTTCGCCGGGCGGTGCTGGTTGAATGGGCCTGGCGGGAGCGGGGCTTTATCGTGCCCTCCGGCAATCCGGCGCAAATTTCCAAGATCGAAGATCTCAAGGGGCTGAAGGTGGCAATGCGCCAGAAGGGCTCCGGCTCGCAGCAGCTTTTTAATCAGCTTGCGGACGAGGCGGGGTTATCTGCCAGTGATTTTAAATTTACCGAGGAGCAGCGGTCTGAAATGGACGGCGCGCTGAAGGTGGCCGAAGGGCAGGCGGATGCGGGTTTTGGGCTCGAGACGATTGCCCGCCAGCTTAATCTTGATTTTGTGCCGGTGATGAGTGAGCGGTTTGACCTGCTGATTTGCCGCAAGGGCTGGTTTGACCCGCAATTCCAGACGTTGATGGCCTTTAGCCGCGGGGAGCAGTTTGCCAAACGGGCGGAGGAATTTGGTGGTTATGACATCTCCGGCCAGTGGCAGGTGCGCTTTAACGGTGAATAAAATAAGTGGCGGCAGGTCGCTTAAGAGGAGGCTCAAGTGACCTGCCGCGGTCGCTCATTAACCAATGAGCTGTTGGTGAGATGTTGATTAACGGGCCGGCTGGATTAGCTGGCCTTTTTCATTTCTTCCGGTTTCGCATTGGGGAAGAATAGCTGCTTGCCATTCACCTTGAAGGATTTGATGGCCGCCTGGCCGTCAGCGCCAGTGAGCCAGTCAACAAAGGCCTGGCCTTCCTGGGCTTTGACCTTCTTGTGCTTTTCCGGATTCACGAGGATGACGCCGTATTGGTTGAACAGGCGCTCGTCGCCTTCGACCAGTATTTCCAGATTGCTTTTGTTTTTAAAGGCGATCCATGTGGCGCGGTCAGACATGACATAAGCGCCCATGCCGGCGGCGACATTCAGCGTGGCGCCCATGCCGGAGCCGGTCTCGCGATACCAGGACTGGTCTTTGCCGGGGATAATCTCAGCCATTTTCCAGAGTTTGAGTTCTTTTTTGTGCGTGCCGCTGTCGTCGCCCCGTGAGGCGAAGGGGGCTTTGGCCTCGGCCAGCATTGCAAAGGCTTTGGGTGCGTCCTTTGTGCCTTTGATTTTGGCGGGATCGCTTTTGGGGCCGATGATGACAAAGTCATTGAACATAACGTCAAAGCGCTTCACGCCGAAGCCATCGGCGACGAACTTATCCTCTGCGGATTTGGCGTGAACGAGGAGGACATCACCATCGCCATTGCGGGCATTTTTGAGAGCCTGACCGGTGCCGACGGCGACGACATTGACCTTGATGCCGGTTTTTTTCTCGAACATCGGCAGCAGGTAATTCAGCAGGCCGGAATTCTGGGTTGAGGTGGTGGACTGGACAATAATTGACTTTTCAGCAGCGACGGCTGGCGCCGCCAGGCCGCCCGCCGCGATCACGGTGGCGGCAATGGCCGGGAGCAGACGCAATTTGGCGCAATATTTTGTTTTGGGACGCATTTCTAGACCTCACCTGCTTTTGCGCATCACTGCCGATGGGTCTAACGCTGACAATTCGAGCGCTTTTCACCTGCAGTAATTACGCTATTTATGCAAAAATTTCTATATATGTTGATATTGCATAAATGCTGTAACGGTTCAAGGGGTGAGATCAAGGCGAAGGCTTTGTCCGCCGGAGCGAAGTGCCTGTCTTGCGCGAGCATATGAGTGGGCTGATCAGAAGACAGATTTGACCATTAGCTGCCATGTGCCGCCTGAAATAACGCCTGGGATTGTCACCGTCGGGTGGGCTGCTTTGGGAGAGAAACCAAAATCCTGAAAAAAGGCAAGCGCGGGCGCGCTGGTAGAATGAACTATGAGGCTGGCATAAGGGCGGGCTGCAAATGCGGCGCGCCTCAGGGTGTCGGCGAGCAAGGCGCTGGCCAAACGTTGCCGCCGATCGGACTCATACACGGCAAGAAAATTGATAAACCAACTGCCGGGAGCTTTTGATTTCAGCAGGATCAACGGGCGGATGCAGGCTGGGAAATCGTCCAGATTGCCGATGTCGTAGGGGGCCGGTAGCGGGCCGGAGATAACGCCTGCCCTTAGTCGGTTTTCTCCCCTTACCACACAGGCATTTCGATAGCTGAAGTCGCCTTTTTCGCGGCGGGCGCGGGCGGTGCCGATGTCCAGGGCTGTTTCTCCGCGACCTTTTTGGTCGGCTATGGATTGCCACATGAAATGCGGCATGCCTTCGCCGGCAATGTTTATCAGATGCGCGAGATCTGTTGCGTCTTTTTTGGTGGCCTCTTCGATGAAGACGAAATTGTTCGTGGGCATGAGGTTGGCTCCCTGCGAACTGCTCGGTCAGCTTTTTACCTTTTCTGTGGCGGTGAATTTATCATGCCGCTCCTGTAACAGCCAGCTGCAAACAAAGAGCGCGATGATGGCGCCAGCGCATTGCGAGAGGGTGAAGAGCGGGACATCAGCCGGGCGGATGCCAGCGAAGCTGTCTGTCAGGCCGCGGGCGATGGTGACGGCAGGGTTGGTGAAAGAGGTTGACGCGGTGAACCAGTAGGCTGCGGTGATATAGAGGCCGACAGCCATTGGCACGGCGCTTTCTCTGGTTTTCAAGGTGGCGAGAATGGTGAAAATAAGCCCGAAGGTGGCGACGGCTTCCGCGAACCATTGCGCCTCGCCGGTGCGGATTTTTTGTGAAAACTGCAGCACCGGCACGTCAAACATCATGTGGGCAACCCAGACGCCAATAATTGCACCTGCGACCTGCATGGCCAGATAGCCCATCGACTGATTGAAGGTGATGGTTTTTTTCAGCGCGAATACGAGCGTGACCGCCGGGTTGAAATGGGCGCCTGAGATGGGGCCGAGCATGGTGATGAGGACAACAAGGATGGCGCCTGTCGGCAGGGTGTTGCCCAGCAGGGCAATGGCGACATTGCCGCCCGCCAGACGCTCGGCCATGATGCCGGAGCCAACAACGGTAGCGAGCAGGAAGGCGGTGCCGATAAATTCGGCGGCGAATTTCTGGGAGTTGGAGTAGGTCATGGAGCGGTCTCTTATCTGATATTCGGGTTGGCTCATGGCGTTTGTTTATCGGCCGCAGGCGATCTCATCGAGCAGGGGTTGGCAGATTTCACTATTGCCGCCGCAGCAATCTTCCATCAGGAAGGCGATGAGGTCTCTGATGCCGTCATAATCTGCGAAGTAGCGGATGCTGCGGCCTTCCCGCTGGTTGTGGACGAGATTGGTGCGGGCCAGCAGAGTGAGATTGGCTGACATGGTGTTCTGGCGGATGGAGAGTTTTTCGCCGATTTCGCCAGCGCTCATGCCGGCCTCGCCCGCTTTGACCAGCAGGCGAAAGACATCCAGCCGGGTTGGCTGGCTGAGTGCGGCGAAGGCAAGAACGGCGGCTGATTTATCCATATATCATGAATTATTGATATTTCGACGTAGAGTCAAGGCCGTTTGAGTCATTGGCTGTTTAACGGCAGGTCGGTCGTTTTTGCGACAACGGGCGTGCGCTGATGGTGGGGTGGCTTGTTGCCTTGCGTCAGGTGAAAAGCTGCAGGCTCAGGATCAAGGCGGCGATAGCGGCGACCCAGGAAGCGACGACACGGACGCCGATTTTGGTCCAATTGGGCCAGGCGTCGTGGATATGTGCCACAAGTTCGGTGATGGCGGCGTTGAGCAGGATGATGCCGATGGCTATTCCGGCGAGGGCTGCGATGGTAACGCCCCAACTGCCGGTCGAGACGCCGGAGTCGAAGCCGACCAGCAGGAGGATGATGGCAGAAAGGCCCGTGACCAAGGTCAATGGCAGCTGCCGGCCAAGCGCCACCAGCAAGCCGGTGATGATGGTGAGCGAGAGCAGGGCAATATAAAGGCTGTAAACCGGCGGTGAAAGCAGTGTTGCACTGAGACCCAGAAAAAGCGCGGCGGCAAATATCAGTGAGCGGAATTGCAACACGACAAGGCCATGTCTGCCCTGCAACATGGCGATGGCGAGGATGGCTAGGCAATGGGCAGGAACAGCCAGCGGATGCCACAAGCCAGAGACGAAGCCGGGTGAGACCTCCATGCCGCCATGGGCCGCGGCCGCGCTGGCGGTGGCAAGAAACATCAGAGTTGCGAGGAGACCTGTGCGCAAGGCGTTAGACCCAACCGACAAGAAAGGCGACGCCGACCAGAGCGATCGCCGCGCCGCCCGCTTGCACGGCGTAGCGCCCCGTCTTCCAGCGGGATAATTCGCCAAATAATATACCGAGCAGATGAAGCAGGCCCGTTGCGATGACAAAGCCGGCGGCATAGGTCACCGGGCTGGCTGCCGAGGGAAGCTCTGTTCCGTGCGCATGGCCATGAAATATGGCGAAGAGGGCAACGATGATCATAGCGAGGGCGATCGGCAGGCGTATGGACAAGGCGACAAGCAGGCCAAGCACAATGGCAGAGGATGCAATGCCGGTCTCAACAGCGGGGATGGGAACACCGGCAATTCCCATAATGCCGCCGACAACCATGATCAGCGGGAAGACAATCGGCAATATCCAGATTGCGGGAGCGCCGAGGAAAGCGCCCCAGAGACCGACGGCGAACATGGCCACCACGTGATCCCAGCCAAAAAGCGGATGCGTGAAGCCGCTGGTAAAGCCGCCCACCTCACCGCCGCCGGTATGGGCGACCGCTGAGCCTGAAATAAGAAAAAACATCACTGCGCTTAGTGCAAATGGCGACAAAGGTTTGGCAATGGAAAATCTCATAATTGACCCTCAGCAAAATGATAAAATATGCCGGCAAGGCTAACATGCGCGCTGGAGGTGGGCCAGAGTAAAGGGGCATTCAACCCGATGCAGCAATTGGCCTGGCGGGGTTTTGCCCCGCTCACTTTACGCCCGGTCTTGCAGGGTGAATTCCTTGCCGAGGGCGTTCATGACCGTTTTGACGATGTGGGGGGCGGTCAGGCCGGCTTGCTCGTATTGGATGTCTGGTTTGTGATGATCGATGAAGCTGTCGGGCAGGCAGAGGCTGCGGAATTTCAGGCCGTTGTCCAGCAGGCCGTTGTCGGTCAGATACTGGGTGACATGGGCGGCGAAACCACCGACGGCGCCTTCCTCGATGGTGATGAGGATTTCGTGGTGTTTGGCTAGCTGGGTTATCAGCTCATGATCCAGCGGTTTGGCAAAGCGGGCATCGGCTATGGTCGTGGAAAGACCAAGTGAGCCGAGCATATCGGCGGCCTTGCGGGTTTCTTCAAGCCGTGTGCCGAAGGAGAGAAGGGCGACGGATGAGCCTTGCTGGATGAGGCGGCCTTTGCCGATCTCAAGCGGTATGCCTTCATCTGGCAGCTCAACACCGACGCCTTCGCCGCGCGGGTAGCGGAAGCTTGACGGGCCGTCATTATAGGCAGCGGCGGTAGCCACCATATGTATAAGCTCGGCTTCGTCGCTTGCTGCCATCACGGTGAAGTTGGGTAAATTGGTCAGGTAGGCGACATCGAAACTGCCAGCATGGGTCGGGCCATCAGCGCCAACAAGGCCAGCGCGGTCAATGGCGAAACGAACAGGCAGGTTCTGGATGGCGACATCGTGAACAATCTGGTCATAGGCGCGCTGCAGGAATGTGGAGTAGATGGCGGCGAAAGGCTTCATGCCTTCTGCTGCAAGGCCAGCGGAGAAAGTGACGGCGTGCTGCTCGGCGATGCCGACATCGAAGCAGCGGTCGGGGTAGGTTTTTGCAAACTGGTCGAGGCCTGTGCCGGAAGGCATGGCGGCGGTGACGGCGATGATTTTTGGGTCCTTGGCCGCTTCCTTGGCGAGGGCATTGGCGAATACGCCGGTGTAGGTGGGTGCGTTGGCTTTGGCTTTTTCTTTCTCGCCGGTGATGATGTTAAAGCGGCCGACGCCGTGATATTTATCATCCGAGCTTTCAGCCGGTTTGTAGCCCTTGCCTTTTTTCGTGACGACATGGACGAGGATGGGGCCTTTGTCGGTGTCGCGGACATTGCGCAGGATGGGGAGGAGATGGTCGAGATTGTGGCCGTCGATGGGGCCGACATAATAGAAGCCGAGCTCTTCAAAGAGGCTGCCACCGGCCCAGAAGCCGCGGGCATATTCTTCCGTTTTGCGGGCCTTGTCCTGCATGAAATCCGGCAGGTGGGCGGCAAGCTGCTTGGCCGTCTCGCGCAATGAAAGATATGTTTTGCCGGAGACAAGGCGGGCGAGATAGGCGCTCATGGCGCCAACGGGGGGCGCGATACTCATGTCATTATCATTCAGGATGACAATAAGCCGAGAGCTCATGGCACCGGCGTTGTTCATGGCTTCATAGGCCATGCCAGCGCTCATGGCGCCGTCGCCAATGACGGCGATGACGTTGTGATCTTTTTTCTCAATATCCCTTGCGACCGCCATGCCGAGGCCGGCGGAAATGGAGGTGGAGGAGTGGGCTGCGCCGAAGGGGTCGTAGATGCTCTCGGCGCGTTTGGTAAAGCCGGAGAGGCCGCCGGGCTGGCGCAGCGTTCTGATCTGATCGCGGCGGCCGGTGAGGATTTTGTGCGGGTAGGCCTGGTGGCCCACATCCCAGATGAGCTTGTCTTCTGGTGTGTTAAACACTTTATGTAAGGCCACTGTTAGCTCGACAACGCCAAGACCGGCGCCAAGATGGCCGCCGGTGACTGAAACAGCGGAGATCATTTCCTCGCGCAACTCACTCGCGAGCTGGACGAGGTCGCCGTCTGAGATATGTTCAAGATCGGCGGGGGCTTTGACCTGGTCTAGAAGAGGTGTGTCGAGATGGGGTGTTTTCACTAAATATGTCCGGTTAAATCTTTGGGAGACAATATTTTATTCTATCTCCAGCGGCTCTGTTTGACCAGCGGTTCCCTCAGGGGTCACTGTGATCTTTTCAACCTTGGCCTCGGCCTGGGTCAGGAGGCGGTCGCAATGGGCGCGCAGCGCCTCGCCGCGTTCATAAATCTGGATGGATTCTTCGAGCGGCACGTCGCCATGCTCAAGGCGGCCAACGATCTGCTCCAGCTCGGCCAGGGCTGTTTCAAAACTCATTTGTTTTATGTCAGCGGTGGTGGCTTGTTTGTTCATCTGTCTACGGTCCCCGTTGTTGCGCCTTGTCTAGCTGCCAGCGGCTTTGATGAGATGCTGTACATGAACAGCGGCGGATTTTGCAAGCCCTTCGAGGTTATAGCCGCCCTCGAGAATGGAGACAACTCGACCATCGCAGTGCTTATCGGCGATATCGAGCAGTTCATCGGTGATCCAGCCGAAATCCTGTTCGTCCAGCATGACATTGGCAAGCGGGTCATTTTTATGGGCGTCAAACCCGGCGGAAATGAGGATGAGGTCCGGCGAGAATTCGCGCAAGGCCGGGAGAACGCGGCTTTTCATGGCGTCCTTGAATTGCTCACTGCCATCGCCAGCCTTCAGGGGGGCGTTCCAGATGTTGCCAACGCCGGTTTCGCTAACGGCGCCTGTGCCGGGGAATAGCGGCATTTCGTGGGTGGAGCCGTAGAACATGTCTTTATCGGACCAGAAAATATCCTGTGTGCCATTGCCGTGGTGAACGTCAAAGTCAACAACCGCGACGCGGTTGGCGCCGTGGGCTTTGCGGGCATGGTAGGCGGCGACGGCGACATGGTTAAAGATGCAAAAGCCGCAGGCTCTGGTGGCCTCGGCATGGTGGCCCGGCGGGCGGGTGGCGAGGAAGGCGTTGTCGTGTTTGCCGGTCATGATCTGGTCAACGGCATGGCAGGCGCCGCCAATGGCGCGCTTGAGGGCTTTCCATGTGAATTTGTTCATCGAGGTGTCAGGATCGATGAAGGCATAGCCATTTTCAGGGCGGCTCTTTTTGATCAGCTCAATGTAATTTTGCGGGTGGGCGAGGGCGATTTGCTCGATGGTCGCCTTTGGTGCTTCCTGGCGGACCAGCGGCGCGAAAATTTCGTGAGCGAGGACTTTTTCGATGGCGCGGAGGCGGTCTGGCCGCTCGGGGTGTGTGGGGCCGTTTTCATGCTCGAGGCAGGCGGGGTGGGTGATGTAGAGTGTCGACATGGCTGCATCTTGCCTTGGATTATTGTTGTTTGCCAGTGATTTCCGGGAAGGTCTGGGTTTTGGCAGGGCTTGTTAGCCTGGTTTTGCTTTGAGACTGGCGGGGGGCTGGCTGTCTTCCGGTACAAAAAAATCGGGCACGAGATCGCGGCCAGGGTCAACGCGGTATTGGTCAAAATCGGTGGTGCCATGCTCGGCAAGGAGCGTGTCATCAATGAAAAACCGGCCGGTAACCTCGGCGGCGTTCTGGACAAAAACCATGTGAGCGGCGTCGGCCATAATGGCGGGCGTGCGGCAGGCGCGCATGGCGTCATCACCGAAATTATTCGATATGGCGGCGGTGGCGATGGTGGTGCGCGGCCACAGCGCGTTGACGGCGATTTTCTTTTCTGCCAGTTCGCCGGCAAGGCCAAGGGTGACGAGGCTCATGCCATATTTAGCCATGGAGTAGCCAAGATGGGGGGCGAACCATTTGGTTGTAAGGTCGAGAGGGGGTGACAGCATCAGGATATGCGGGTTGTCGGCGCGCTCGAGATAAGGGATGGCGTGTTTTGAGACCATGAAGGTGCCGCGTGCATTGACCTGATGCATCAGGTCGAAGCGCTTCATCTCCAGGGCGGTGGTTGGCATCAGGAAGATGGCGCTGGCGTTGTTGACGACAATGTCTATGCCACCGAATTTTTCTGCCGTTTGGGTGAGGGCGTCGATGACCTGTTCCTCTTGGCGAATGTCCATCTGGATGGCGAGGCCCTGGCCGCCCGCGGCATTGATCTCCTCGACGGCGGTGTGGATTGTGCCCTCAAGCTTTGGGTGAGGCTCTGCTGTTTTGGCAGCGATGGCGACATTGGCGCCATCTGCGGCGGCGCGTTTGGCGATGGCCAGGCCAATGCCACGGGAGCCGCCGGTGATGAAGAGTGTTTTTCCCTTGAGGTCTGCCATTTTGGGCTCCTGTTAATCCGAAGGCTCGTGCGGGAGGCTCAGGACGGTTTTGACTTGGATAAAAAGGCGGTAAACGCGGCGACGGCTTCCGGGCTTTTTAACTGGGCGGCGAAGAGCTCGCATTCTTTTTCCATAACCTTGACGGTAATTTCCTGATCGAGCCGCATGAGCTGGCGGGCGATTTTAAGGGCGGCGGGCGGCTTGGCGGCGAGGCGGGCGGCGATGCGGCTGACATGAGGAATGAGGTCTTCGCTATCAAGAATGGCATTGACGATGCCGGCTTCACGGGCGGCCTCGGCCGAATAGCCCTCGCCCAGCACCAGCATTTCAAAGGCGCGGGCGTGGCCCATGGTTTTTGGCATTAAATAGGATGAGGCTGCCTCGGGGATGAGGCCGAGGTCGAGGAAGGGGGTGCTGAAAAGGGCATTCTTCGTGGCGTAAACCAGATCGGCATGAAAGCACATTGTGGTGCCGATGCCGATGGCGGGCCCATCAACGGCGAGGATCAGCGGCTTTTGCGTTTCCGTCAGGGCTTTTAGGAATTTCAGCACGCCGTCCGGCAGGGCGCCTTCCTGGGCGTAGGAGAGGAAATCATTGATGTCGTTGCCGGCGGTGAAGCAGCCGGGCTCACCGGAAATGATGGTAACGCGGATGCCGTCGTCACTGTTGGCGCCGTTCAGGGCACCGGCCAGGGCGATATACATGTCATTGGTGAGGGCGTTTTTTTTGGCCAAACGCCGGATGGAAACATGCTGAATGTGGCCATCTCTTTCGATGGCGATGTTTTCACTCATGAGTGTGTTTCCTTAATTCGTGACCGCATTGTCGTTGGTGCATTTCCTTATCGACAGTCTGGCTGGTCAATTAAGTGTGGGTGAACAGCCGGTCGGTCTGGGTTTTCAGCTTGTCGCCGCCGCCGATAATCTCGCGGTTGAGGGCGTGCGCCTGCGGCAGGATCTGATGAGCGAAGATGGCCGCAAGGGCGGTTTGCCTTATGGCTGCCGGGTCATTTTCGGCGGTGGCCTTGAGCGCGCCTTTGATGAGCAGGGCCCCGCCAATGGTGATGCCCATCATCCGCAGCAGCGGTGTGGCGGCGTAGAGCAGGTTGGCCGGGTCATTGCTGGCAGGATTGGTAAGATGGGCGAGGCTGCTCTCCAGATCCGAAAGCGCGGCGGCGAGGCCATCGCCCATTTCATCTGCCAGAGCCTGATTTTGACCGAGGCTGTCATTCACGGCGCGCAGTTGTTGCAGCAGGGATTTTAGCGTGGTGCCGTTATCGAGTGTGAGTTTGCGGGTGACAAGATCAATGGCCTGGATGCCATTGGTGCCTTCATAGATTGGCAGGATGCGGGCGTCGCGGTGGAACTGGGCGGCACCGGTCTCCTCGATGAAGCCCATGCCGCCATGAACCTGAATGCCTTCAGATGTCACCGCCATGCCGCAATCTGTCGGGAAGGCTTTGGCGATGGGTGTGAGGAGGGCTGTCATGTTGGCAGCGGCGCGGCGCTCTTCCTCGCTGGCGCCTCTGGCGGATTTGTCGGTCTCGGAGGCGGTGGCGAGGGTGATGGCGCGGCAGGCCTGGGTTAGGGCCTGCATCTGCCCGAGCGTGCGGCGGATTTCGGGATGCGCGATGATCGGGTCCATGGTGCCGCGGGGGCTACCAATTGCTGCACCTTGGCGGCGGTCACGGGCATAAGCCTCGGCATGCTGGCAGGCGCGGTCCATAATGGCGACGCCCTGCGTGCCAACGGAGAGGCGGGCCAGGTTCATCATGGTGAACATAGCGACAAGGCCGCGATTTTCCTCGCCGACGAGATAGCCGGTGGCACCGCCCTTGTCGCCAAAGCTCATGACACAGGTGGGCGAGGCGTGGATGCCGAGCTTGTGCTCAAGCCCGGAGCAGATGAGATCGTTGCGCTCGCCCGGGTTGCCATCATCATCGGGCAGAAATTTGGGAACGAGAAACAGCGAGATGCCTTTGGTGCCAGCCGGGGCATCCGGCAGACGGGCGAGGACGAGATGGATGATGTTTTCCGTTAGTTCATGCTCGCCATAGGTGATGAAAATTTTGGTGCCGGAGATTTTGTAGCTGCCATCATCCTGGGGCACGGCTTTGGTGCGGATGGCGGCAAGGTCCGAGCCGGCTTGTGGCTCTGTCAGGTTCATGGTGCCTGTCCATTGGCCGGAGACCATTTTTTCAAGATAGATGGCTTTTAACTCGTCGTCGGCGTGATGGGCGATGGCGTCGACCGCGCCCTGGGTGAGGAGGGGACAGAGGCCAAAGGCCATGTTGGCGCCGTTCCAGAATTCGCCAATCGCCTGGCCGAGAATTTGTGGCAGGTCCTGGCCGCCAAATGCTTCCGGCGCGGAAAGGGCCGCCCAGCCTGACTCGGCCCATTTCTCATACGCCTCGCGCCAGCCATCCGGTGTGGTGACTGTGCCATTGTCCAGTTGGCAGCCCTGTTTGTCGCCAATGGTGTTAAGGGGGGCCAGCTCTTCACTGGCGAATTTGCCGGCTTCTTCCAGAATCGCGGTCAGGGTGTCTTCATCGAGGTCACCGGCCAGGTTGGAGGCGATCAGCTGATCAAGGTCGAGAATGTTTTTTAAAATATGCTGAATGTCCTCAACCGGTGCCTGATATGCCACGGATGGTACCTCCCTAAGCTTTTTATTGTATTCCGCCTTGGTTTGCTGGCCATCGGCGTTTTTGATAGCGATCTTTATGCAATTTTTATGGAGTCTAGTGCTGAAAAGCCTATAAAAGCAAGCCTAAGCAACGGAGCCTTAAGTCTCCGGGTGAAATTTAGCAATGGGTGCGATATGCCGGGGCAAGGAAGCTGTTCGTGAATAATGAAATAACAAAGGCCGCTCAGATATTGCAAGGCGGCGGGCTGGTCGCCGTGCCGACAGAGACGGTTTACGGCCTTGGCGCCAACGCCCGGGATGAGGCAGCGGTTGCGCGGATTTTTGAAGTTAAGGGCCGGCCTGATTTTAACCCGCTGATTGTCCATGTTACGGGCGCTACGGCGGCGGCAGATATTGGCGAATTTGGCCCGGTCGAGCGGCAATTGGCGGCGGCCTTCTGGCCGGGGCCTTTGACACTGGTTGTGCCGCTGAAAAGCAGCGCCGGTATTTCGCCGCTGGTGACGGCGGGGCTAGGGACAATCGCTTTGCGGGCGCCGAAGCATGAGATGATGCAGGCACTCTTGCAGCAGAGCGGGCTGGCGATTGCGGCACCGAGCGCCAATCGCTCCGGCGGTGTGAGCCCGACAAGGGCGGCGCATGTCTGGCAGGATCTTGGTGATACGGTCGATATGATTCTTGATGGCGGGGCGACGATGGCGGGCATAGAATCAACAATTGTCAAAGTGGTTGAGGGCGGTGAGCACGGCCCCTTCCTGCTGATGCTGCGCCCCGGTACAGTGACGCCACGGGACCTTACAGAGGCGACCGGGCTGGGCGTGGTCGGATTAGAGGAATACCGCGCGGCGCTGGCCCATGGCACAGAGCAGGGCGCTGGGAAAGAGGCGCCAATTTCGCCGGGATTGCTACTGAAGCATTATGCGCCGCAGGCAGAGCTGAGGCTCAATGCGAAAGAGGTGCGGGCGGAGGAAGGGCTGCTGGCATTTGGTGCGCTCGATGGAACGCTGGATGGTCAAAGCGGGGAGATGCCGCTTTACAATCTGAGTGAAGCGGGTGACCTTGAGGAGGCGGCGCGGCGGCTTTATGGCGGGCTGCGCTGGATGGATAGCCAGGGGGTTAGCCATGTGGCTGTTAGCCCTATTCCGCAGGAGGGCATCGGGGCCGCGTTGAATGACAGATTGCAGCGGGCGGCCGCGAAATAGCCCGGTTGCGGGGGGTGGTTCAAGAGAATTGGCGATGAATGATTTGATCGATACAGCCTTACTGCAGCGGTTTGCCGGTATCGTCGGGCCGGGGCATGCGCTGACCGAGGCTGGAGATACTGCGCCTTTCTTGCGGGAGTGGCGGGATAAATATGAAGGGCTGACGCCGCTGGTTTTGCTGCCCGGCACGGTTGAAGAGGTTAGCGAAATCGTCAAGCTGGCCTGCGAGACGGGCACGGTGATTGTGCCGCAGGGCGGCAATACCGGCCTGGTTGGCGCGCAAATTCCAGACAGATCAAATAAGCAAATTCTGCTGTCGCTCAAACGCCTCAGGCAGGAGCCATCGATCTCGCTAACGGACAATTCAATGACCGTGGGCGCCGGGATGACTTTGCAGGAAGTGCAGGTTTTGGCGGCCGAACATGACAGATTGTTTCCGGTGAGCCTTGCCTCTGAGGGCACATGCCAGATTGGCGGCGCGATCTCGACCAATGCGGGTGGTATCCAGGTTTTGAAATACGGCATGATGCGGGAGCAGGTGCTGGGGCTCGAGGTGGTGCTGCCGGACGGGCAGATATGGCGCAAGATGGGAAATTTGCGCAAGGACAACACCGGATATGACATGAAGCAGCTGTTCATTGGCGCGGAGGGCACGCTTGGCATTATCACCGCTGCGGCCCTCAGGCTGTACCCCCGCCCGGTGGAGCGGCAGGTTGCCTTTGCTGGTTGCAATAGCCTTGAAGCGCTGGCGCGGCTGTTTGAGATTGTATCGGAAAAGGCGGGCGCGGCGCTTTGTGCGTTTGAGATCCTGCCGCAGATCGGCATCGAGATGGTGGTCAAGCAGCAAGCGGAAGCTGGCATCGCGCATAAAAAACCGCTTAAAGATGACTGGCCCTGGTATGGGTTGATCGAGCTGGAGGCGCAGCGGATGGGCGAGGTGGCGCCACTGCTGGAGGCGGCAATGGCGACGGCAATTGAAGACGGCGTTGTGGGTGATGCGGTGCTCTCGAATTCCGAGGCGCAGCGGGAGCGGTTATGGGCGCTGCGGGAGTTGATGTCCGAGGCGCAAAAGATTGAGGGCGGCTCGATCAAGCATGATGTCTCGGTGCCGGTCACCAGCATTCCGGCGTTTATCCCGGCTGCGAACGAGGTGGTTGAGACGATGATCCCCGGTGCGCGGCCCGTGCCGTTTGGCCATTTTGGTGATGGCAATATTCATTACAACATCACGCAGCCCAAGGGCATGGACCGGCAGGCTTTTCTCGATCAGTGGGAAGAGCTGAATGAGGCGGTTTATGCGGTGGTGCTGGAATTTGGCGGCTCAATCAGTGCGGAGCATGGCATCGGTGTTATGAAGCGGGATTTGCTGGCGCGCGTGAAAGACCCGGCGGAGTTGACGCTGATGCGGGCGGTGAAGGCGGCGATTGATCCGGGGGGGATAATGAACCCGAAAGCTTTGATCAAAATTTGATTTTGATCAAAGTCCTTCGCTAGCGCTCAGTGTACTTTGATCAAGGTAGAGAAGAAAGGAGTATATGCGGTTAGCCGCCTTGCGGCGGCTCTACTGGGTTTTTATCAAAGTGGTACTTTGATCAAGGTTGAGAAAAAAGAGAGAAGAATTTGTGTTGAGGGGGCTCGACGCTTTTTTTGCTCGGTCGGTTGCGTATTGGCTGAGGCTGGCGGCGGGTGTTTAGAAGAGGTTGCCCTGCTTTTGGGCTTCATCCTTTGTTGGGGCTTTTTCGATGTTGTCGATGTGGAGGAGGGTTTCGGGGGCGGGGGTGAGCAGGCCCAGGACGTGTTTGGCGCGGACGTCGCGCACGTTGAGCCAATCATCAAAATTTTCCGGTGGGAGAATGGCGGGCATGCGGTCGTGGATGGTGCCAACGAGCTTGTTGGCGGCGACGGTGATGATGGCGGCGCTTTCAAACTCGCTGCCATCAGCGCCGAGCCAATGATCCCAAAGGCCGGCGAAGGCCATGGTGGAAGTGTTGCTGGTGGATTTTGCCGGGCTGATCAGGTGAGGTTGGCGCTTGCCCTTTGGTCCGGACCATTCATAAAAAGCATCAGCCGGGATGAGGCAGCGCTTGTGGGCGATGGCGGTGCGGAATGAGGGTTTCTCAGCAAGTGTTTCGGCGCGTGCATTGATGATCAGCGGGAAATCATCCGGGTCTTTGACCCAGTGAGGGATAAAGCCCCAGCGGACCAGCGCCATCTCGCGTTTGGCTGATGGGCCCTCGCGGACGATCATGATTGGCTCGGTTGGCCGGATGGCCTGGCGGGGCGGGAAGTCTGCCGGGTTATGGTAGTTGAACACCGCGCGGACAGCGTCGGGATGAGATGTGACGGTGAAACGGGAGCACATGGTGAGCCTCTGGCGGGGGTGGTGGCTGGTAAAAATTACAATATTACAATTATGCTTGATTACAAAGCTTGCGGCGGTTCATAGAGACCGCTCAGGCAACGGGTTGCCTCTTTAAAATCAGCGCTGTGTGGGTGGATTTCAAGTGCTAATCTGGTGCGCCTGACCCGCCAATCAGGCCGCAGGGTGGGGATTTTATTCAAATTAAATGCAATTTGTAACCTTTTGGAAACCACTGTCGCTCACACTGTCTCTTCATAGTTTGAGTTGGGGGGCTTTGTGTAACTGCGCCCGCTAAAAGTTTGTACCGCGTAACCCAAGAGTAGTTTCGATGTATTATGAGTCTAGTGCGAGTGTGAGTTCCATGAGTGATAGTAGTCTGGTAAAGACCGTCCATCGTAAGTTTCAAAGTTCCATGACAGAGCATTATCGCTCTCACCTTGATGGAACAAACATCAATACAAATTCCATGTTGACGACCGTCTATCTCAATCATTTTAGCGGCGTACTGATGCTGCTTGAGATGCTGCCGGGCGACCCTGGGGTTTCTGAAGATGTGCTGAGCTGGCAGCCGATCAGCTATGAAGAGCATTTTGATGTTACCGGCTTTCCTGAAAGTGAATTGGCGAAAAAAGCCTATGAGCATGCACCGCATGATATTCGTGCGGCCTTTGATGAGGTGATTGACGAGCTCAATGACCGGCTGACAGCTGTGCTCGATGAAGTGCGCCGCAAGGTCGATGCCAAGCAGACGGAAGCGCTTGCCCGGCTTTGTGAGGAGCTGGCACCTTCTATCCACGAGCTGATCGCTGAGGCCGCAACGATTGTCAATCACGGCAGAAACAATGTGGTTGATATGCACAGCGCTGGGGCCGAAAAAGTGCCGGCGCAGGTGGAGATTGATGCCCTGTTCGACTAGGGCTTGTCGTTTTTCAACTGAGATTTTACCTCTATGGCGGGCTATTCCTCAAAGCGATAGCCAACGCCATGGACGGTACGAATGATGACGGGGTTGGCGGGGTCTGGCTCTATCTTCTGGCGCAGTTGCGAGATGAATTGATCAAGCGCGCGGCTATTGGTCATGTAGCGCCGCCCCCAGCATTCCTCAAACAGCTCCAGGCGGGGGACGACCCTGCCGGCTTCGCGGTGGAGCATTTTCAGCACCGCTATTTCTCTTAATGTTAACGCAACCGTCTTGTCGCTTGCCTTGTCGCCCGTTTGGGCGCGCAGGGTTTGCGGGTCTATGGTGACGCCGTGCATTTTAAAGCTGGCTTTCTCCGCCTCGCCCCGGCCCGAAACACCAGCCTTGCCAGCCCGGCGGGTGATGGCCTTGACGCGGGCCAGCAATTCTCTGGTGCCAAAGGGTTTGGCAATATAATCATCAGCGCCAAGTTCCAGCCCGACGACGCGGTCAACCTCATCGCCTTTTGCGGTTAGCAGAATGATCGGCACCTGTTCATCCAGCTGACGGACGCGGCGGCAGAGATCAAAACCGCTCATTTCCGGCATCATGACATCAAAAATGCAAAAATCCGGCCGTGTGCGCTCAAAGGCGGCAAGGGCATCAACGCCATTTTCCGTCAATGTGCATTGATAGCCTTCGCCCTTGAGCAGGGCATCAAGGCCGCTGCGTAGGTTGGCGTCATCTTCGGCGATGAGTATGTGCATGGGCGTTGTGCGTCCCTGGAAATGATAATTTGTTTAACGGTCAGTTTGGGGCGGTGCGGGGCTGGTTTCAAGCACCACGATAAAGCGGGCGCCGGGGTTGGCCTGCTCGGCGCGAATGCTGCCATTGTTGGCGAGGCAAAGCTGGTTGCAAACAGCAAGCCCAAGGCCGAAACCTTCCTGGAGGGGGTGGGCCGGTTTTTTTTCGCTGTCCGGTAAAGATTTGCGGCCGCGGAAAAAGGGGGAAAATAATGTTTTTTGATCCGGCGGGGAGAAGGCGGTGCCCCAATCTCTGACGGTGAGGGTGAGCTGGTTGCCCTGCTGGCGGGAGGAGATGCGGATGCGCGCGCCGCCAGCATATTTGCGGGCGTTATCGAGAAGGTTGACGAGGATCTGCTCGAGCGCCGGGCGGTCGATCATCACCTTTGTGCCGGCATTGAGGTTCTGGCTGATTTTGCCGGTTTGCCCTTCGAGCAGTGGGGCGAGGCGGTTCAGGGTTTCGAGGATGATATGATCAGGTATGGCGGCGGTTTTCTGGCGGGCGTCGCCCTCGGGTGTTCTGGCGATGGTCAGGGCGTTGTTGACCAGTTCGGAAAGGCGGCTGCTCTCAGAGGCGATGACTTTTGTGTAGTTGGTGATGGCGTCGCCCTCCGGGGCTGGCAGGGTTGGTGCCTTGGCCAGGATGAGGTCGGCATATAGCTGGAGATTGGTGAGGGGGGTGCGCAGTTCATGGGAAATGCTGGCGGCAAAATTGGCGCGCTCCTCTGCCTCGGCAAGAGCGGCGCGCTGGCTTTGTAGCAAGGCTCTGGCGATGAGCAGCAACAGGGCGGTGATGGGAATTATCAGGGCAAGCAGGGTGAGGGGGAAGGTGTTACCTATGGGGCTGGTGCGGGCGAGTTCCAACCGCCAGAAATAGAGGGGGTTTTCTAGCTGGCGGGTCACGGTGTTTGTGGCGCTGTTCGGCTCGGGCTCAATCTCTTTCTCAGTATCTGTCTCTATGTCTGTATCTGTCGTAGCAGGTGACACGCCGGGATCATTCGTCCAGAGGGTGCTGCCGTCCAGATCAATCAGCTTGATGATGGCATCCGGGCCAACGGCGGGCATAAGTTGCCGTGGCAGGGTTATTTCATCCAGGGCGTTTTGTAACGCGGCGGCTGTTTTGCTGATCAGCCAATCGCGGGTGAGGGCGACGCAGAGCGTCAGGCCATCGGCGCTTTGCCAGCAGGTCAGGAGCTGCTGGCCGGCAGGAGACTGGTAGCTTGACCAGACGCCGGTTTCTCTTGCCGGGGCCTGCAAGCTTTGCAGTTGAGCGCGGGCGGCGGTGAGGGAGGCCGCGACCTGTTTGAGGGCGCGGCTTTCGGAATAGAGCTGGGCGGCGCTGTCAGGCGGTGGATAGAGCTGGTCGCCATTTTCATCGTAGGAGATGATGAGGTCGATGCGCTTTTCCTCATAGGGCTGGCAGCTTTTCTGAAAGATGCAGCGCAAGCCCCAAAGATCGCGCTTCTGCAGCGTCTCGGCTTCGCGCCTGATGGAGCGGCTTTCAACCAGCAGCATCTGATTTATTTTTTCAGCCAGGGCGGCGAGGCTGCGCTCGGCTGATTGCTGGTCTTCCAGCCGGTAGGTTTTCAGATCGTTGTTGATGGCGTAAAGGCCGAGCAGCCCGACCGCAAAAACGGGGATCGCCACCAGGATGGTGAGGAAGAATGCAAATTTTTGACCCTGGGACAAATTGGCTTGCCTCTTGCGCAGCGGCGGCTGCCTTGGCTGATTGTTTCTATAGTGAGATTTACGCGGCGGGGCGGGGTGCTGCAAGTGACTGACAGATTATTTACAAATTTGGTTACCTCCGCCGGGCTTTTCATGCCGCTGGTGGCAGGGGGAGAAACGCAGTTCTGGATAAGCTTGTTCAATCGCTTGCAGTCAGCGCCAAAGCCGTGAAAGCTCATTTGGTGCGCTCTGATTGTGATTCGGGGTGTGGGTTGGATTTTGGGGTGCCAAATCCCTTTTACCGTCAAGCGTTTAACTGGCAGTAACCGGACTTTGCCACAAGAGGATTTTTAGATGGCTGATAATGCGGCCGGGTCACGGGATGTGAGCCGCCTTCAGGATGTGTTGGTGACAGCGGTTGTCGCGCTGATGGGCACGGCGGTGGCGCTGGGCGCTTATATGCAGGCGGGCTTTGGTGTTGTGCCGTCGCTTTGTGTTGGCTCTGGCCTGTTTATCTGGTTGCTCTCGGCGCATTTTCTGATCACCCGGATGCGGCTGAAGCGGCTGATTGATGGCCGGCTGGAGCAGTTGAGCCAGGATGTTACCAAGCTGAAAAAAGAAGTTGAGGTCACGGATCTGTTGGCCGAGGGGCATAATGAGCTCTCGGCGGGCCAGGACGCGCTGGAGAAAGCGCTAAGGATTATTGTCGGCCGGATTGATCAATATGACAGCCGGATCAAGTCCGTCTACAAGCTGGCGAAACGCGGCCAGAAGGACAAAGGCGAGGGCGCTGGCACCGCTGACCTGAAGCAGCTAAGCCAACAAAGCGCGCAGCTTGGCGAATTGCAGGGCGAGTTTCAGCGGCTTTCAAACCAGATGCAGCTGCATGAGCACCGCTATGACAACGCCTCGCTGCAGCAATATACGCTGATGCGGGCGCAGCTTGATGTGCTGGAGCTGGTGGTGCAGCAGATGAGTCGCTCGGAAGCGGCGGGCACGGGGCCCTTTGCCTCCCAGGCCTTAGAGGCCATTCGCGGCTTGCGGCAATTGCCGGGCGTCATGGCACCTGCAGCGCATGCCGGGCATCTGGCGCCGCCGCTGCCATTGGTCAACCCGGTTGCCGGCCCGCTGGGTAAGCCGCTTGCTGGCGGGGTGGCGGCGTTGCCATTGGCGGCCGCGCCACAGGGCGGTGGTGCTGGCCTGCCGCCAACAGCTGCTGAGGCTGCCGCCATGACGCAAAATGAGATGTCGCTGAAAGAGATAATGGCTGAGCGGCCTGATGCTGATGCTAATGGTGAGGATGCTAACGAGACGGGTGAGGCATCTGAGGCCAGCCAGGTTGAAGTGAAGGTTGCGGCGAAGGCCGCTGAGCAGAATGAGGATGCAAAGGCAGAAGATGGCACCGATGGTGGCAGCCTTCTGGCCACCATCAATGACGCGATAGAGGCTGATCGGATCGAGCTTTATCTGCAGCCGATTGTGTCGCTGCCGAGCCGGGAGCTAGCCTTTTATGAAGCCTTCTCGCGGCTTCGCAATGATCTTGGCCAGCTGGTGTTGCCGCGTGATTTCATGCCGGTGGCGGAAGCGGCGGAGCTGGCGCCGATTATTGACAACCAGACGATCCTGCGGGTCATTCAGGTGGTGCAGCGCTTGGTGGAGCGCGGCAAGGGGCGGGTGGTTTTTTGCAATCTTTCCCTGAGCTCGCTGCGGGATGCGGAGTTTTTCGCCGAGTTCATGGACTTTATGGAGGCCAATAGCTGGCTTTCAGAACATATGGTTTTTGAATTTTCGCAAGACGCGATGGATGAGGCCGGCAGCTTTGAGCATGAGCGGCTGGCGGCCATTGCCAAGCTGGGCTTCCGCTTCTCGATGGACAGGATCAGCCAGCTTGATATTGACTTCAAGGCGCTGGCTGAAATGAATTTTGCGTTTGTGAAAATCAGCGCCAGCCTGTTGCTTGGCAATATGGAAGGGGCGCGGGCCCAGATCCATTCGGCCGATCTTGATCATTATCTCAGCCGGCTGAATATCCGCATGATTGTTGACCAGGTTGAGCGGGAAGCTGTGGTGCGTCAACTGCGGGATTATAATGTCAAACATTCACAGGGCGTGTTGTTTTGTGAGCCAAAACCGGTGCGGCCCGAGGTGTTTGATAATCAATCAACCGAGGCGGCGTGATCTCACAGCGCTAACGCGTCCCTGCGACAGTGGGCCGGGTTGCGTGTCTGCGCATTTTTTGCGATCTAACGGCGTGATCCGAAGTTGCGGTGTTTAATGCCGGCTGTTTTCTTCGGGTCGCTTTCTTGCCATTCACCCGGGAGCCGTTTCATGATCCCCCTGATAAACTCTGTAGCGCCACTGGCGCAGCGCTATGATGTGTGGCTCTGTGACATTTGGGGTGTGATGCATAACGGGCGCGACGGTTTTGAGGAGGCGGTTGAGGCCTGCCGGCGCTTTCAGGCAGAGGGTGGGCGCGAGGGGCAGGGCGGTGTTGTTGTGCTGATCACCAACGCGCCGCGCCCGGCTTATTCGGTGGCAGAACAGCTTGCTGAGTTCGCTGTGCCGGATGATTGCTATGACGCGATAGTTTCCTCTGGCGATGTGGCGCAGCATCTCATTTCCCAAAATAAGGAAAAAGGTATTTTTCATCTCGGCCCGGCGCGGGACCATGCGATGATCGAGCAAGCTGGAATTTCGCCCGTGGCGCTTGAGGCGGCGGAGGTGATCCTGTTGACAGGGTTGCTGGATGATGAGGTTGAGGGGCCGGAGGATTACCGCGACATGTTAACTGGCGCTGCGAGCCGGGGGCAGACGCTGATTTGCGCGAACCCTGACCTGATGGTTGAGCGCGGAGACAGGCTGGTCTATTGCGCTGGCGCTCTGGCGCAGCTTTACGCCGAGCTTGGCGGCAGCGTGCTTTATGCCGGCAAGCCCTATGCGCCGATATATGACCTGGCGATGTCCGTGATGGGGGAGTGCTACCGGGCCAGATTCGGCGACCGACCAGTGCCCAAACGCCGCGATGTCCTTTGTATTGGCGACGGGCTGAAGACGGACATGCCGGGGGCGTTTGATGCCGGGTTTGATGGGTTGTTCGTTGCCAGCGGGCTGCATGCGGCGGGCGGGCTGGATGAGGCGGCATTGGAAGAATTGTTCGCACCGCTTGAAGGCGCGCCATTGGCTGCGATGACGAAGCTGCAGTGGTGACAAAAAAACCGGTCTCTATTAATGGACCGGTTTTTTCATGCAGTGCCTTTGACCATCACATTGTGCCTAGAAAAGGTCGTCAATTTCTGACTGGCTGACGCCTTCTGCCAATTGCTGCGGCCCGTGCAGGATGAGATCATCCTTGCGCTGCAGCTTTTCGTAAAAGGCTTTTTCATCAAATTCGCGGCGGTTGCCGTCTGTATCGAGGCCAAGCAGGGCGGCGATTTTGTGGATGCGGTAATCGACAAATTCGAGGGTATCGACAACGCGGTTGATGCGCTGGCCGGTGATGTCCTGGAAAGAGCACGCCTCAAAAATCTCCATGATGTTATTTTCGACCAGGCGGTGGTAGCTGGCCTGGTCGGTGGCGTCGGCTGTCATGATGGTCTCAGCGGATTCCATGATGCGATGGGTCGCGTCTTCCGTTGCCTGGACAACAAGTTTCAGCTCATTTTCAGCGTCAGAGATCGGGCAGACGTCGCTGCCTTTGACATTCAGCTGTTTGACATCTTCCCTTGTCTGGGAGATGCGATCCATAATCTGGTGGAAATCATCACCGACTGTGTCATCAAGGCGATCAAGAAAATCTTTCAGGGTTTTAACGGAGCTTTGTGCCAGATGCAGCACTTCGGTGAGGGAGAAAACCTCGTTGGTGTCACTTGGGTGATCAGTCGGGGTGGGTTGTGCGCCATTTTCTGTGATGCATTTCTCTGTGACACAAATTTCTGGGGCGCACGTGTTGGCGCAGTTGGCGTCGGCCATTCGGTAATCTCCTGCTACGCATGGAACTAATGCAGACGAATGAGGGGAGCGGCCTGGTGGCAGAGCTCCCTCTTTTAATCATTATTCGCCAAATACTGCGTTGATTTTTGCGCTGAGTGTCGCGGCGTTAAACGGCTTAACGATGTAGTTGTTTACACCGGCCTTTTTAGCAGCGATCACATTCTCGGTCTTTGATTCAGCGGTGACCATGATGAAAGGAGTTTTCATCAGGCGTTCGTCTGAGCGAACTTCCTTGAGAAGTTCATAACCGGTCATTGGCTCCATATTCCAGTCGGAGACGATCAGGCCATAAGAGCGCTGACGCATTTTTTCCAGCGCTTCTGTGCCATCGGCGGCGTCATCAATGTCTGAAAATCCGAGTTGTTTAAGAAGGTTCCGAATGATGCGGATCATTGTTTTATAATCGTCGACCACCAGAACTGGCATTTGAAGATCAATTGCCATTACGCTCTCCATTTCCCCTATGTGCAGAAAGCCTGCAAAATTTACGCAATACGACCCATCGGGGCCGGGTTGATGATGCAAAAGACCGGCTGGTAACTGCACCCTTTAATTCGAGGTCAAGAATAGCCGCAGGAATTAAAAATAAGGTTAATGATTATGCGGACAGGTCTAAAAATATCTTTCATTCAGGCTGGCGGGTGATGCGGCCGCTATGGCTGGTCGAAGGAGGCGGTTGAAATAGCTGAAAAGTTGCTATAGGACCACAGCAGCGCGAATGTAATTTATCGACAGCGGTTTTTGTTTGAGGACGCCGCATCAGGGTAACCGGAATGAAATTGGGGTCCGGTGACCTTTAAGAGAGGGACGGAAATTTATGATCAATCCATTAACCGGTGGTTATCTGATCGAAGATCTTGAAGTGGGTATGGAAGAGACCTATGAGCGGGAGATTACCGAAAAGCTTATTGAGAGCTTTGCTGAAGTCTCGGGTGATACGAACCCTGTCCATCTCGATGAAGACTATGCCAAAACCACCCGGTTTAAAGGGCGGATTGCGCACGGGCTGCTGACCGCCAGCTTCCTCTCCACCATTTTGGGCACCAAACTGCCGGGACCGGGCAGCATTTATCTGCACCAGGATCTGGTTTTCAGGGCGCCTGTTCGCATTGGTGATGTGGTATTGGCTGGTGTTAAAGTTGAGAAAATCAATTTTCACCGCCGGGTTGTGGTGCTGAGCTGCTATTGCAAGGTGCGAAACCGCACCGTTTTGCAGGGCGAAGCGGTGATGATGGTGCCCTCTCGGGACAAATCATAGGCTCACGACTGTAAAATTTTAAAACCCCGAGGCCTTTCTCTTTATGGTGCGGCATGGAACAGCTGACAGGTTATGACGATGTGCCCGCTTCATTAAAGGGAGCGGTGCTGGCGATTGGCAATTTTGACGGGGTGCATCGCGGCCATAAAGCCGTGCTGGACGCGGCGCTGAATGAGGCGCGTAGCAGCGGCAAGCCGGCCGGTGTTATGTTTTTCTCGCCGCATCCGCGGCAGTTTTTCTCCCCTGATACCCCGCTTTTCATGCTCACCAGTGAGCGCCAGAAGCAGGCGGTTTTTGCCCAACTCGGGCTGGATTTCTCCCTTGCCGTGCCGTTTGATAAAGAGCTCTCCAGTCAGACAGCGGAGGCCTTTGTCGGTGATATTCTGGTGGCCGGCGTCGGCGTTTCGCATGTGGTTATAGGCTATGATTTCTTTTTTGGGGCCAAGCGGGGCGGCAATCCTGAATTGATGCGGCAGCTTGGCGCCGCCCACGGCTTTGGTGTGACGATTGTCCGCCCGACCGGGGATGGCGGGCTGATCTATTCCTCAACCGGGGTGCGGGATGCGCTGGAAGAAGGCCAGGTGCGGCGCGCGGCAGAGATCCTTGGCCGCAACTGGCGGGTTGAGGGCGAGGTCGTCAGCGGCGCCGGGCGCGGTGAAGGCCTTGGCTTTCCAACCGCGAATATCGCGCTGCCGCCGGGTTGTCATCTGCATCATGGGATTTATGCGGCCTTTGTTCATCATGATGGCAAGCGCTATCAGGCGGCGGCTTATTATGGCAAGCGGCCGAGCTTTGACAATGATGCGCCGGTGCTGGAGGTGTTTCTGTTTGATTTTGATGGGAACCTTTATGGCGCTGAGATCGGGGTGGAATTTGTCGACTTTATTCGCGGGGATATGAAATTTGGCGATATGGATGGCCTTCGCGCACAGATGGATGCGGACTGCGCGGCCGCGCGGCAGATTCTCTGGCCAAAGCCTAATTTGCTGGTCCGGCCGGGTTTCCGGGTGGTTTGCGCTGTTTTGTGTGGGTTTAACCGCTAGTTTCGTGATGGGGTTTCTCCGCCCTTGACAGTGCCCCCCTCAAGTGAAAAAACCAATCAATTAACTGGCTGCTGTGCGCTGCAATGGGTGGTCGCGCAGTTATTTTGAATGATCGTATTTTGAAGGGTCAAAGGTTAAGCAATGTCCGATAGCAAAGCGGTGGGTAAGTCTCAGTCTGACAAAAATGCCAAAACGTCTGGCAAGGCGGGCGGCCAGGCACAAGAGGCGATGGGCCGGGACTGGCGTGAGACTTTGTTTTTGCCGCAAACCAGCTTTCCGATGAAGGCCGGGTTGCCGATGCGTGAGCCAGGCTTTCTTGAAGGCTGGGAAAAGATCGACCTTTACCAGAAAATCAGAGAGAAGAGCGCCGGGCGGGAGCAGTTTATCCTGCATGACGGGCCGCCCTATGCCAATGGCAACATCCATATTGGCCACGCGCTGAATAAAACGCTGAAAGATGTCGTCTCCAGATCCCGGACGATGCTCGGCTTTGATAGCCCCTATATTCATGGCTGGGATTGCCACGGTCTGCCGATTGAATGGAAGGTTGAGGAGAAATACCGCAAGAAGGGCAAGAATAAAGACGATGTGCCGGTGAATGAATTTCGCGCCGAATGCCGCGCTTTTGCCGATGAGTGGGTTGGCGTGCAGCGAGGTGAGATGCAGCGGCTCGGCATCCTGGGTGACTGGGACAACAGCTATCTGACGATGACTTATGCGGCTGAAAAAGTGATCGCCAGTGAATTGATGAAATTTGCGACGAATGGCTCGCTTTATCAGGGCTTCAAGCCGGTGATGTGGTCTGTTGTTGAAAAGACAGCGCTGGCCGAGGCGGAAGTTGAATATGAGGAGCATGAGAGCCCGACGATTTTTGTGAAGTTTCCGGTGCAGAAAGCTGATGATGACAAGCTGGAAGGCGCGAAGGTCGTTATCTGGACGACGACGCCCTGGACCATTCCCGGCAACCGGGCGGTGGCGTTTGGCAAGCATCTTTCTTATGGTCTTTACAAAGTGACAGACGCGCCGGACGATAACTGGGCGTTGACGGGCGAGAAGTTTTTGCTCTCCGATGCGCTGGCAGAACAGGTTTTTGCGGCGGCCCGTGTGGATGCATTTGAGCGGATTTCTGATGTTGACCCGGCATCAATTGAGGAATGCGCGCATCCCTTGCGCGGGCAGGGGTATGATTTTCCGATCAAGCTTTATGCGGGTGATTTTGTAACCGATGATACCGGCACCGGCTTTGTGCATATCGCGCCGGGCCATGGCGCGGATGACTATGGGCTTTATCTCTCGAACCAGCGGGCGTTTGCGGCCGCGGGGATCGACGCGGTGCCGCAGACGGTTGAGGCCGATGGGCACTACCACAAGGATGTGCCGTTGTTTGGCGGCGATGAGCCGGCGCTGGTGATCAACCAGAAGGGCAAGTTTGGCAATGCCAATAACCGGGTGATTGAAGAGCTGGGTAAGGCCAACGCCCTGATGGCGCGCGGTAAACTCCGGCATCAATATCCGCATAGCTGGCGCTCGAAAGCGCCGGTCATTTTCCGCGCGACGCCGCAATGGTTTGTGGCGGTGGACAAGAGCATTGAAGTGCCGGGTGAGCATAATGGCTCATCAATCCGCGAGATTGCGCTGGCAGAGATTGAAAAAACACAATTTGTGCCGCCTGCTGGCCATAACCGGCTGAAGGCGATGGTTGAGAACCGGCCGGACTGGGTGTTGTCTCGCCAGCGGGCCTGGGGCGTGCCGATCACCATCTTTACCCAAAAGGAGACCGGGGCGATCATCCCGTCGAAGGATTTTGATAAATCTGATGAGCTGATCGAGCGGATCGAAACATCGTTTGATGAGGGCGGGGCGGATGCCTGGTTTGCGGAGGGGGCGAAGGCGCGCTATCTCGATGGGCTCGTTGATAACCCGGATGAATGGACCCAGGTGATGGACATTCTTGATGTCTGGTTTGACAGCGGCTCGACACATGCGTTTGTGCTGGAGGGGCGGGATAACCTGCGCTCACCGGCGGATCTTTATCTTGAAGGTTCGGATCAGCATCGTGGCTGGTTCCAGCACTCTCTATTGGAGAGCTGCGGCACCAGGGGCCGCGCGCCCTTCAAGGCGGTGCTGACCCATGGCTTCACGCTGGATGGCAAGGGCAAGAAGATGTCGAAATCAACCGGCAATTCGGTGGCCCCGCAGGACATCATCAAACAATATGGCGCGGATATTCTGCGGCTATGGGTGATGTCGACGGATTATCAGGAAGATCAGCGCATCGGTCCGGAGATGATCAAGACCAGTGTTGAGAGCTACCGAAAGCTGCGGAACACGCTGCGGTTCCTGCTGGGCAATCTGCACCATTATGAGCCGGCCAATCGGGTGTACTATAAAGACATGCCGGAGCTGGAGCGGGTGATGCTGCACCGGCTGGCTGAGCTTGATGGCCAGGTGCGCGGCGCCTATGAGGCCTATGACTTTAAAAAAGCTTTCCATGCGATTTTCAATTTCTGCACCGTGGAGCTTTCGGCCTTTTACTTCGACATCCGTAAAGATGCGCTTTATTGCGACGCGCTATCTTCGCCGGTGCGGCAAGCGTCGCTCACCGTGCTTGATGAGTTATTTGACAAGCTAACGGCCTGGCTGGCGCCGATGCTGGTGTTTACCATGGAAGAGGTCTGGCAATCCCGTGTTGAGGATGAGGCGAAGTCGGTGCATCTCAGAGATTTCCCCGCTGTGCCCTCCGAGTGGCGGGATGAGGCGCTGGCCGCAAAGTGGGAAAAAGTGCGGACAGTGCGCCGGGTTGTAACCGGGGCGCTTGAGGTTGAGCGGCGTGAAAAGCGCATTGGCTCATCGCTCGAGTCGGCGCCGGAGATTTTCATTGAAGACGAGGCGCTGCTGGCGGCGGCCCAGGGGCTGGACTGGGCGGAGATCGCCATCACCAGTGGGGCGACGTTAACCGGCGGCAAGGCGAGGCCGATGGCTTTGTGCTGGAGGATGTGGCGGGTGTCGCCGTTGTGCCAAAAATGGCTTCGGGTGAAAAATGCGCCCGGTCCTGGCGGATTACCGATGATGTTGGCAGCGATGCGGACTATCCGGAATTGAGCGCGCGGGATGCGGCTGCGGTCAGAGAATTTGACGCGGCGCAAGGCTGAGGTGATGGCGGATTTGTCAGACAGCCGGATTGACGGTGACTCTAGCGGCCGGCGGTGGTTTGGTGCCGGCATGGGAATTGCCTTGGTGACATTGCTGCTTGACCAGCTCTCGAAATACTGGGTCGTGCATTTATTTTGGCCGGGGCAGGGTTGTGACGCGCTGGATAAGGCGAATTCCTATCGTTGTAGCTATGAAGTCACGCCTTTTCTGGATCTGACGATGGCGTGGAATACGGGAATCTTATGGTTTGCTGGCCGATTATGGTGTGACCGGCCGGGTGATGTTGATTTTATTTTCCATTGTGGCCGTGGTTGGTTTTTCCATCTGGCTGTGGCGGGCCAGCGGCGCGGTGTTGGCAGCCTCGATCGGTCTGATTATCGGCGGGGCCGCAGGTAATGCCATTGACCGCGTTGTTTATGAGGCCGTTGCGGACTTTGTGTCATTGCATGCCTTTGGTTTCTACTGGTATATTTTTAATGTTGCGGATGTTGCCATTGTTGCCGGTGCTGCCGGGCTGGCCTATGAGCTGGTGTGGAATGACCGCAAAAAGGCCTTAAATGATGTTTAGGGCTGGGTTTTAACGGTGTTGATGGAGAGTATCTGCGCGAAGACGCGGGACGTGCTATCACCTGTTTTCGGGAGCTTTTATCGGCTGAGGGGCGGATATCTTATGAAACGCGTAAATCTTACCAAATGTCTTGCTGTTGTTATGATGGGGCTGTTGCCGCTTATGGCTGGCTGCTCGGGTAGTGACATTCAGTTTGAGGGTAAAGTTTTTGACGCGATGGGTATTTCCGGCCCGGCGGCAAGAGCAAAAGACGCTAAGATGGCTGAGCGGGCGCCGCTGGTAATGCCGCCGCAGTCACAATTGCCACCGCCCGGTGCGCGTGTTGTCAATGCTGATGATATGAACTGGCCGAAAGACCCTGAGCTTGCGGCAAAAGCCAAGCAAGCGGCGCTGGAAGCTGAGCGCAAGGAATATTGTGCTGACGCGGGCCGCAAGGAAAACCATCCGTTTTACGATGCGGAAAAAGCCAAGCATTGTGGTGGCCTGCTCTCCGGTATGCTTAAAAATGCAATTGGCCAGGGTTCGGAATCCGAACAGTAAGCTGAAGCAGGCTTTTCGCGCTTGCGGGCCTGCTTGCGGCGGCTTGGTTCGGGGGCGGTCTTTGCCCTCCGCAATGATTTGACCATAATTGTCAGTCACTCCTTATCGTCATGTCATATCGGCTTTTTCAGCCTCGTATCTTTCACAGATCGATCTCACGCTTGCTCGCCTTTCGGGGTTCACTTGCGTGTGAAGGCGGCAAATCAGCTCTTTTATTTGCGCCTAAAGAAACTATATTCATTTGCAGTGTAATAAAGGCAAATCTCACATGATGAAATTCGGGAAAGGGTTGAGCCGTGCATTACTTGTTCTCACGGCTCTGTCACTAACTATGGTCGCAGTTGCAAAAGCGGAAAAATCACAAGGTCCTGATGTCAGCTATTTCAAGCTTAAGAACGGGCTTGATGTTGTGGTCATTCCCGACCACAGGGCGCCGGTTGTCACGCATATGATGTGGTACCGGGTTGGCGCTGCTGATGAGGCGCCGGGTGTTTCCGGTATTGCGCATTTTCTTGAGCATTTGATGTTTAAGGGGACGGACAAAATCGCGCCGGGTGAATTCTCGAAAATTGTTGCGCGCCATGGCGGCGAGGACAACGCCTTTACCAGCCAGGATGTAACGGCCTATTTCCAGCGTGTTGCCAAGGAAAACCTTGCGATGGTGATGGAGATGGAAGCTGACCGGATGGCCAACCTCAAATTGCTGGAAAAAGACGTGTTGACCGAGCGTGATGTGATTATCGAAGAGCGCCGCTCACGGATTGAAAACAGCCCCTCATCAAAACTTTCCGAGCAAATCGGTGCGACGCTTTATCAGGGGCATCCTTATGGCATTCCGGTGATTGGCTGGATGCATGAGATTGCGGCCCTTAGCCGGCAAAATGCGCTGGATCATTACAAACAATATTACGCGCCGAATAATGCCATTCTGGTTGTTGCTGGTGATGTCTCCCCGGAGGAAGTGAGGGATATGGCCGAGAAATATTATGGCCCTGTTGAGCGCGGGCCTGACCTGCCGCCGCGGGTTCGCCCGAGTGAGCCGACGCCAGTTGCGGCGCGGCGGGTGACGCTGCGCGATGCCAGAGCCGGCAAGCTTTCCTGGCAGCGGCATTATCTGGTGCCAAGTTATAAAAGCGCGCCGAAGGGTGATTCTGAAGCGCTGGAGCTGCTGATGAAGGTGGCGACAGAGGGCTCAACGAGCCGCATTTACAAGGAGCTGGTGGTGAATAAGAAGCTTGCCTCCAGCGCTGGTGGTGGCTATTCGCCGAATGGCATGGAGTATGGCACCCTGTATGTTTATGCGGTGCCGGCCAAGGGCGTAAGCGTTGAGCAGATTGAAGAAGCGGTTGAAGAGATTTTTGCTGACATCCGCGAGAATGGTGTGAGTGAGCTGGAGCTGAAACGCGGGCAGAACACGTATATCGCCGATTATATTTATGGCAATGACAGCCAGTCCGGCCTGGCGCGCCGCTATGGCTTCGCGCTTGCGACCGGCTGGACCATTCAAGAGATTGAGTCTTATCCTGAGCGGCTGAAGGCTGTGACCGTTGATGATATCAAACGGGTTGCGGCGAAGTATCTGGAAGAGACAGCCTCTGTGACCGGTGTGCTTGTGCCGGTAGAAAAGAAAACCGCCGGGATACCAACCCCGGACGCAAAACAATAAGAAAAAGCCTGATGTTAAATTTTATGAACCGCCATATTGAAAAAGATTTTATGGCGAAAGCTGTTTTTACGAAAGATTGTGTGGCAATCAATGAATTATATAAGACAAAAACATGTGATGAAACTCGCCAACCCGTTGCGGCTGATTGGCTCGGCAATGGCGGCGATTTTGATGCTGGCACTCTCAACCGGACAGGCACAGGCCATGAAGGTTGAGCGGGTGGTTAGCCCGTCCGGCATTGAGGCCTGGCTGGTTGAAGAGCATAATGTGCCGCTGATTTCGATGGAGTTCAGCTTCAAGGGCGGGGCGACGCAGGATGAAGATGGCCGTGAGGGCACCGCTTATCTGCTCTCCGGTATGCTGGATGAAGGCGCGGGCGACATGACCTCGACGGCGTTTCAGGACCGGGTTGAGGATCTGACACTCAGGATGGGGTTTGAGGCCTCGCGGGATCATTTTTCCGGTAAATTCCAGACGCTGACAGAGCGGCGGGATGAGGGCTTTGACCTCTTGAAAACCGCGCTGACACAACCGCGCTTCGATCAGGACGCGATTGACCGGGTGCGGCGGCAGATTATTTCTTCGCTGAAAATCTCGGCCAATAATCCGCAGAATGTGGCGACCAAAGCCTGGTTTAAAAGTGCTTATGGCACGCATCCCTATGCCCGCCCGACTAAGGGCACGGAGGAAAGCCAGCGGGCGATCACGCGCGATGATCTGGTGACGGCGCATAAAAATATTTTCGCGCGCGAGAATTTAAAAATTGCTGTGGTGGGTGACATCACGGCAGAAGAGCTTGGCCCCTTGCTTGATATGGTTTTTGGCAGCTTGCCAGAAAAGTCCAACATAAAAGACATTCCTGAGGCGGCTGCGGTGCTGGGCCCGGAGACGGAGACCATCCAGATGGCGGTGCCGCAATCTGTGGTGCAATTTGGCCATGAGGGTGTGAAGCGCGCCGATAAGGATTTTATCCCCTCCTACATTATCAACTACATTCTCGGTGGCGGTGGTTTTTCATCGCGGCTGATGGAAGAGGTGCGGGAGAAGCGCGGGCTTGCTTATTCGATCTATAGCTATCTTTATCCGATGGAAGAAAGCGCGCTGGTGCTTGGCGGTGTCGCGACCAAGAATGCTTCGGTTTATGACGCGATGAATTTAATCCGCAAGGAATTTTCGCGCATGGCGACCGAGGGGCCGTCTGAAGCGGAGCTGAAAAATGCCAAGGATTATCTGACCGGCTCCTATGCGCTGCGCTTTGATACCTCATCAAAGATCGCCAGTCAGCTGCTATGGATCCAGGTGGAAGGGCTCGATATGGATTATATCGAAAAGCGCAACGACCTGATTGATGCGGTTTCGCTGGAGGAGATCAAGGCCACTGCCAAGCGGTTGCTGGATGGCGACAAGTTGCGGTTCACGATTGTAGGTCAGCCGGTTGCGGCGACGCAAACGCAATAGTCGCCTAAGCCGGGTCGTTGCTAGCAACGGTCTGTGCGCTTAAATCAATGGCCATCGGGCGAGATGTCTCGGCCATTGATTTATCTTTGGGCCATTGATTTATCTTTTGTTTCCAGTGAGTATTGGGGTTCGCGGGAGTTGATTCCATCCATTTAAATTCCATGAACCGGGGGGTGTCTGGATTTGCCTGTTACGCAAGATATATCGGGGTGCCGGCAAGAGGTCGTCGGCGATCGGGGGCTAAGCGGCGCTGAATTTGACAAATGGCGCGCCAAGGCGCTGGACCAGGCCGCCCTCCTTAAGACAGCCTATGAAGAGCAGAGCCTTGACCTGCTGCGCATCGCCGAGCAGCGGGAAGACCTTGAAATTGCTGAAAAGGTTTTTCTCGAACTGGTTGAAGGCGCGGACACGGTGGTGTTTCTTGGCACCGGCGGCTCCAGCCTTGGCGGGCAGACGATTGCGCAGATGGGTGGCTGGTACATCCCTGGTGACAAGGTGGACAGCGGCCGGCGGCTGCCGCGAACGCGGATTTTCGACAATCTCGATGCACGCTCACTGGAGCTGAGCCTTGGCTTGCTCGACATGGCGAAAACTCGCTTTGTCGTGACGTCCAAATCCGGCAATACGGTTGAGACGCTGGTGCAGACCATTGCGGTGATCAATGCCTTTAAAACAGCGGGATTTGAGGACAGGATTGGCTCAAGCATTGTCGGGCTTTCCGAGCCGCTCATGGCCGGGGTCTCTAACGGGCTGCGCAATTTGCTGGCCGGTTTTGGCGTGAAATTTCTTGATCATGAAACCGGTATTGGCGGGCGGTTCTCCTCCCTGACAAATGTTGGCCTGTTGCTGGCGATTGCGCGCGGGCTGGACCCTTTTGCCATCCGGGCGGGCGCGAGAGATGTTATCACCGGCCTCCTGAATGACCCGTCATCGGCTGATTTTTTGCCCGTGGATGGGGCGACGGTGAGCGTTGGCCTATATAAGGAGCGCGGCACGGCGGATATTGTGATGATGCCTTATGCCAATCAACTGGCACGGTTTTCAAGCTGGTATGTGCAGCTATGGGCAGAGAGCCTTGGCAAGGACGGGCAGGGCATGACGCCGATTGGCGCGCTTGGCCCGGTTGACCAGCACAGCCAGTTGCAGCTTTATATGGACGGCCCGAAGGATAAGTTGATCACCATTATCGCCACGGCGACTGAGGGCGAGGGCCCGCTGGTTGACAAGGGCTTGGCTGAAAAAGCGGGTATTGACTATATGGGCGGGCGGCATGTCGGGGACCTTGTCAGCGCGCAGGCGCGGGCAACAGCAGCGGCGCTGAAAGAGGCGGGCCAGGCAACGCGGTTTATCAAGGTGGATAAAATCGACGAATATGCGCTGGGGCAAATGCTGATGAGCTTCATGGTTGAGACGATCATTGCGGCCGGGATGATGGGGATTGATGCGTTTGACCAGCCGGCGGTGGAGATTGGCAAGAAGATGGCGCGGGATTATCTCAGCGCGTGATGGCTGTCTGTGTCGGTTATGGGGGCAAAGGGCTTCGTTTGGAGGTGACGCATGGCGATACGCCAACTAACTCCAAATATTATTAATCAAATCGCTGCTGGCGAAGTGATTGAGCGGCCGGCCAGTGTTGTCAAAGAGCTGACTGAAAATGCCATTGATGCCGGGGCGACGCAGATCGAAATTGTCGTTGCCGATGGTGGCCTGTCGCTGATCAGGGTGATTGATGATGGCGCCGGGATGAGCGCCGATGATCTTGCCTTGTCTGTCGAGCGGCACGCCACGTCCAAGCTTAAAGATGACAGCCTTTTTTCCATTCTTACACTCGGGTTTCGCGGCGAGGCGTTGCCGTCGATTGGCTCGATTGCCAGGCTTACCATCGAGACGCGAGAAGCTGGCGGCGAGGGGCTGGCTTTAACCGTTGACGCGGGGCGGAAAAGCGAAATACGCCCGGCGGGGCTGAATGAGGGCAGCATCATTGAGGTGCGCGATCTTTTTTTTGCGACGCCGGCGCGGTTGAAATTTCAAAAATCAGAACGGGCGGAGACGGGCGCCATTGCCGATGTGGTCAAACGGCTGGCGCTGGCCCATCCAGCGATTGCTTTCAGGCTGACAAGCGGCGGGCGGCAGATGCTGAATCTGCCGCAGGTGGCGATCGGTGATATTGAAGGTGAGTTGATGCGGCTTGGCAAAGTGCTGGGCGAGGCATTCATCAAGGACGCGCTGCGGATTGAGGCGAGCCGTGATGCGTTGACCCTCGAGGGGTTTGCCGGGCTGCCGACATTGCACCGGGCCAACAATCTGCATCAGTATTTCTTCGTGAATGGACGGCCGGTGCGGGACCGGCAGATTTTGGGTGCAATCCGCGCTGCCTATATGGATTTCCTCCCCTCCAACCGGCATCCTTTGCTCTGTCTTTTTCTCACGCTGCCGCCTGAGGAGGTGGATGTGAATGTGCATCCGGCTAAGGCCGAGGTGCGGTTCCGTGATCCGGCCTTTATGCGGGGGTTGCTGATTGGGGCCTTAAAGCAGGCGATTGATGCGGCCGGCCATAGAGCCAGTGCGCGCGGCGGGGCGGCGACGATTGACGCGTTTCAGCCCGGTCATTTTGAGCAGAGGACGGCGGCATCTGATGATCAATCCAACGCGGCCGCCGGTTATTTTGCTGAGGAGGGTCCGAATGCGGGGCCTTCTGGAGAGGCGGCGCTAAGCCCCGCACTGTCCGGGCTGGATGCGCCAAGCGGGCGGGTGCTGTCTGACCAAGGTCCCGCTTTTTCTGGCGACCTGCAAGGCATGGGGCTTTCCGACGGTGCAAGGCTGGCCGACAGTGAAAGTTTGGGCCAGCCGCTGGGGGCTGCGCGGGCGCATGTTTTTGAAAATTACATTATTTCGCAGACCGATGATGGCATGGTGATTGTTGATGCGCATGCGGCGCATGAGCGGCTGGTCTATGAAAAGCTCAAGGCGCGGCTGGTGGAGGGCCGGGTGCCAAGCCAGGGTCTGCTTATCCCGGAGATCATAGAGCTTGATGGCGCGTTGAAGTCCGGGTTGCTGGAGAAGGCGGAGGAGCTGCAAGAGTTCGGGCTCTATGTTGAGGATTTCGGGCCGAAGGCGGTTGCGGTGCAGGAAGTGCCGGCACTGCTGGCGCGCGGCGATGTGGGCCAGTTGGTGCGGGACCTGGCGGATGAGATAGCCGAGCTTGATGCGGCAACCAGCCTGAAAGCGCGGCTTGATCATGTCTGCGCGACGATGGCGTGCCACGGTAGCGTGCGCTCTGGCCGGCGGCTTGATGGCGCGGAGATGAATGCCTTGCTGCGGGAGATGGAAGTGACGCCGCGCTCGGGCCAGTGCAACCATGGGCGGCCAACTTATGTCGAGTTGAAGCTGAAAGATATTGAGCGGTTGTTTGGGCGGTGATGAAGTTTTTAAAATTCATGATGTTTTCAGCGATCGTGATGATCGGCTATCTGATGTGGAGCAGAGCCGGTTCGAGGTCGTTGTGCTGGAATATGGGCTTGGTGCGGGCAAGCGATGTGGCGGTGGAGGGAAGCTGTCGGGCGGACAAGAAAATTGCAGCAGGGGGCGGTAACGCGGTGGGAGGTGGAGCCGCCGGGTGGTGGCTGGACCGCGTGCGCGGGCGATTGCAGCGAGGCGCTGGGCAATGCGGTGTTTCGCTCCCGCCGCTATGCGCCGGGCGAAGAGGTGCCGCTATAGCGGGCAAAGTGGATTGTTGTGTCGCCGTAGGCGCGGGCATAGAGAAGGGTGACAGCGTCCGGCCAGTCAATGGCCGCAGCTTTGGCCTCTTCCAGAATAATCAATGCGTTATCTGCCAGCCAGCCGCCTTCGATGGCGGAGGCAAGGGCGCGCTCACCCATTGCTTTGCCGTAGGGCGGGTCGAGGAATATAAGCGAAAAGGGCTCTTGCTGTTTCAAGGGGCCGAGATGCAGCGCGTTGCGGCGGAACAGCTTGGTCTGGCCGGTCAATTCCATGTCTTCAATGTTGCGGCGGATGAGGCCGCGTGCCGGGGTGGCATCCTCGACGAAGAGCGCGAAACCGGCGCCGCGCGACATGGCCTCCAGTCCCAGAGCGCCGGTGCCGGCAAACAGATCGAGCACGCGGGCGCCATCCAGCGCGAAATCATCAACGCCGTGGCTGAGCCGGTTAAACAGTGCCTCGCGGACACGGTCGGAGGTGGGGCGGGTGGCGTCTGAGTTGGGGGCGTGGAGTTTTTTGCCCCTGTGGGTGCCGCCGACAATGCGCATTTTTAGCGTCCTGATTTTCTTGGCGGTTTGCGGGCGGGTTTGCCGCCGGGCTTGGGGGCCGGTCTTTTTGCGGTGCGGGTGGTGGATTTGGGCCCGGGTTTACGGGGTGCCCGTCCGCGTTGCTTTTGCTGAGCGGTCTGTTTTGATTTCGCCTGGGCGGTGGAGGGGGTGAGGTCAAATTGCTCGGCCAGGGTGGGGCCAAGCTGGTCGGCGAGAACGTGGGATTTGATCTGCTCGATCTCGCCGGATTTAAGGTCTCCCAGAATGAAGGGGCCGAAGGAGACGCGGATGAGGCGGTTAACGGCCAGGCCGAGATGCTCAGCGATCCGATTGATCTCGCGGTTTTTGCCCTCACGAAGGCCCATTGTGAACCAGACATTGGCACCCTGCTGCTTGACGACGGTGGCCTCGATGGGGCCGTATTTTATGCCATCAATGGTGATGCCTTTTTTCAAATGGTCGAATTTATCCTGGGTGATTTCGCCATTGGCGCGGACCTTGTAGCGGCGCAGCCATCCGGTTGTTGGCAGCTCGATATGGCGGGCCAGCTCGCCATCATTGGTGAGCAGCAACAGGCCTTCTGTGTTGATATCCAGCCGGCCGATGGAAATGGTGCGCGGTAGATCTTTGGGGAGCTTGTCGAATATCGTCTCGCGGTCTTTTTCGTCGTTGGCGGTGGTAACGAGGCCGCGCGGTTTGTGATAGCGCCAAAGCTTTATGGGTTCAGCATCGGGCAGCGGGTTGCCATCGACGAGGATTTTGTCTCTGGTCGTAACATTGAGTGCTGGGCTGTCGATGACCTTGCCATTGACCGCAACGCGGCCCGATGCGATATATCGCTCGGCCTCGCGGCGCGAGCAGACACCGGCGCGGGCCATCATTTTTGCGATGCGCATGGCGGCGTTCGCGCCGCTGGTGGCAGTGGGTTTCGGGCCGGGTTTTTGTTTGCTGGTCATCGGTAAGTTGTGTCGTAATTTGCGGGCTGTTGCAATCAAAAGGTGGGCGTAGATTTGGCTAATTCATTTATGGAGCGGGCGCTTGAGTTGGCCTGCGAAGCCGCAGCGGCTGGTGAGGTGCCGGTTGGGGCGGTGATTGCCGGGCCAACAGGCACGATCATTGGCGAAGGGCTTAACCGGATTGTGGCGAATGCGGACCCGACGGCTCATGCTGAGATTGTTGCCATAAGGGCGGCGGCGGCGCAACTTGGGTCGGAGCGGTTGATTGACTGCGACCTTTACGTAACGCTGGAGCCTTGCACCATGTGCGCCGGGGCGATTTCGCTGGCGCGGCTGCGGCGGGTTTATTTTGGCTGCAGTGACCCGAAGGGTGGCGGTGTTGAGCATGGGGCGTGTTTTTTTGACCAGCCGACCTGCCATCACCGGCCGGAGGTTTATGGCGGCATTGATGAGCAGCGGGCGGCGGCGTTGCTGAGGGATTTTTTTGGCAAACGGCGCAGTTAGGCGCCTGGGTTAGCCGATCTCGATTTGCCGGGGTGTGGGCTGGCCGAGGATTGTCTCTAGATCACGTCGGAGCTGATCGGCGGCTAGTTCGCTGTCGGTCAGGATGTCTTTAACCTTGAAATAATCCAGCACGTTATAGCGGCCGACTTTCGGCGCGATGAGAATATCGGGTTTGTGATTTTTGATCATGGCGTTGGTGAGAGAGCGCAGCATGATCTGGCTGGCGCCAATCAGCGCGCCGACGCTGCCGGGGATTTTGCCGGCAAGGCGGGCAGGCTCGCCGGTGACATCGACGGCGATGGTTATGTCAACATCATCGCGGATGACATCATAAGGGAGCGGGTTGACGAAGCCGCCATCAATCAGCACGCGGTCTCCGATTTCCACCGGGGTGAGCAGGGCCGGGAGAGCGGATGAGGCGGCAAGGGCCGGGTATAGCGGGCCTTTGCTGATGACGAAAATTTCCTGGGTGTAAAAATCAGTGGTGACGGCATGGAGCGGTATGCTCAGCTGTTCGAATGTCTTTGGCAGCTCTGCCGGCATGATCATTTCGAAAAAGGTTTCGGCATTGAGGATGGCCGGGGTGGCGAAATTAAAGAGGGTGGTCCATTTTGGCGGGCGCTTGCCGTAGAGACGCTTGAGTAGCTCCGTGCGTTTCGAAAAGCTTTCAACGGCGTAGGCTTCTATCTCTTTGCCGGTCATGCCGGAGGCGTAAAGGCTGCCGACAAGGGCGCCCATGGAGGTGCCGGCGATGACTTGCGGTTTGATGGCAAATTCATCCAGCACCTGCAGAATTTTAATGTGAGCCAGGCCGCGCGCGCCGCCGCCGCCCAAAGCCAGGCCAATTTGAGGGACTGCGGGATTCATCGGGATTGTGGACTGCCTTATCACGGGGTGGATGGGTGCAGATTATGTCTGCTGTTGATGCTAGTTTTATGCGCGGATGGTGACATTATTTTAACGGCATGAATCGGGCAAATCTATGCCTTTGAGGGGCGGATAAAACCGATAACACCATCAGGATTTTTCTTCCCGCTCAATGGCGCGCCAGCCGATGTCTTTGCGGCAAAATCCTTCGGGCCAGTTGATCTCTGCAATCGCGTTATAGGCTTTGTCGCGGGCGGCTTTCACGCTGCTCCCTCTGGCGGTGATGTTCAGCACGCGGCCACCGCTGGCGGTGATGGACGCTCCTTTACGCTGGGTGCCGGCGTGGAAAATCTCGATGTCTTTGTCGTCGCTCGCCCCGTCTAATCCCTTAATCTCGCTGCCTTTTTCATAGGAACCGGGGTAGCCATTGGCGGCCATCACCACAGTCAGGGCGGTTTGCTGGTGCCACTCAAGTTCCAGGCCCTCTAGATTGCCATCGGCGACAGCGACGAGGGCGGGGAGGAGGTCTGATTTGAGGCGCATCATCAGCACCTGACATTCCGGGTCACCAAAGCGGGCGTTATACTCGATGAGTTTGGGGCCGGTCTCGGTCAGCATCAGCCCGGCATAGAGGACGCCTTTATAGGGGCTGCCCTTGTCCTGCATGGCGGTGACGGTGGGGGTGATGATCTCGCGCATGGTCTGGTCGATGAGGGCCGGGGTCATGATGGGGGCAGGTGAATAGGCGCCCATGCCACCGGTGTTGGGGCCTTCGTCGCCATCAAAGGCGCGTTTGTGGTCCTGGGCGGTGGCGAGCGGCAGGCAGGTCTGGCCATCAGTGAGGACGAAGACGCTGGCTTCCTCACCATATAATGTTTCCTCTATAACGACTTCGGCGCCGGCCTCACCAAAATGACCATCAAAACATTCGTCGATCGCAGCGGCGGCTTCGGCCTCGCTGGCGGCCATGATGACGCCTTTGCCGGCGGCCAGGCCATCGGCTTTGACGACGATTGGCGCGCCTTGTTCGGCGACATAGGCTTTGGCGTCCACTGCGTTACCGAAGCGGCCATAGGCGGCGGTGGGGATGTTGTAGGCGCGGCAGATGTCCTTGGTGAAGCCTTTGGAGCCTTCAAGCGCGGCGGCGGCTTTGCTGGGGCCGAAGCATTTGATATTTTCAGCATCCAGATCGTCAGCGAGACCGGCAACAAGCGGGGCCTCTGGCCCGATGATGACAAGGGCGATCTGGTTTTTATGCGCAAAGTCGATGACGGCGCGGTGATTGGTGACATCAAGATCAGTGAGTTTGCCAAGCGCGCCCATGCCGCCATTGCCGGGGGCGATATAAAGGTCACCCAGCAGCGGGCTTTGGCTGAGCTTCCAGGCCAGGGCGTGTTCTCGGCCGCCTGATCCGATGAGTAGAATGTTCATGAAAACGGCCTTTTTTCCCGTTGTGATCTGACTGATGATTTGATGGCGCGGATAATCGCGATTGATCCGGATAGGCGTAGCATCAGGGGCGGGGCTGTCAAGCGGCGGTGGGCTTAATTTGGTGCATTTCGGGGTGTTAATTGGCCGGGATGGCTTTACAGGCCGGGTGGCGGGTGCGAGTTTGGCTGCGTCGCCTTTTGCAGTGACAGTTTTTGATGGCAAAAAGACCCAGGATTGGCCGATGGAATTTAATTTTGACAGCGAGACATCAAAGGGGCGCAGAGCAATGCGCCGGAGTTCACGGTGTCCGAGCTGTCTGGCAAGGTTAAAAATTTTATCGAGAGCGAATTCTCCTATGTCAGGGTGCGGGGGGAATTGGGCCGTGTGAGCACGCCGGCTTCGGGCCATGTCTATCTCGACCTGAAGGATGAGAAGGCGGTGATCTCGGGCGTGATCTGGCGGGCCAAGGCGGCGGCGCTTTCGATTCGGCCGGAGCAGGGGCTTGAGGTGATTGTCAGCGGCAAGCTCACCACCTTTCCCGGGCAATCGAAATATCAAATCATCATCGACAAGATTGAACCGGCCGGCCAGGGCGCGCTGATGGCGCTTTTGGAAGAGCGCAAGAAAAAGCTGGCGGCCGAGGGGCTGTTCGACGAGAGCGCCAAGGCGAAGCTGCCCTTTATGCCGCGGGTGATCGGCATTGTTACATCGCCGACCGGTGCGGTTATCCGCGATATGATGCATGGGTTTCGCGAGCGGTTCCCGGTGCATGTGATGGTGTGGCCGGTGCGGGTGCAGGGCGAGAGCGCGGCGCGTGAAATCGCGGCGGCAATTGGCGGCTTTAACCGGATTGAGCCGGGCGGCCAGGCGGGTGGCTTACCGCGTCCCGATGTGTTGATTGTGGCGCGGGGCGGGGGATCGCTGGAGGATCTCTGGAGCTTTAACGAGGAGATTGTGGCGCGGGCGGCGGCGGCCAGCCGGATCCCGCTGATCTCGGCGGTGGGCCATGAGACGGACTGGACGCTGATTGATTATGTTGCCGATGCGCGGGCGCCGACGCCAACCAAGGCGGCAGAATGGGCGGTGCCGCGCTATAGCGAACTGGCCGAGCGGATGGGTGATCTGAAACTGCGGCAATTGAAAGCGCTGATCCGCCAGATGGACATGCGCCGCAGTCACCTGAAGAGCGCCTCGCGCGGGCTGCCACGGCTGGTTGATCTTGTTGGCATTCCGCGCCAGCGGCTTGATGGTGGCAGCCAAAGGCTGGCGCAGGCGCTGACAGTGTTTACGCGGCAAAAGCGCGGGCAGTATCAGCGGTTTGAT
Source organism: uncultured Alphaproteobacteria bacterium (assembly GCA_942490955.1). Classification (GTDB taxonomy): domain Bacteria; phylum Pseudomonadota; class Alphaproteobacteria; order Rhizobiales; family HXMU1428-3; genus HXMU1428-3. Next base: position 25,103 of record CALNZE010000069.1, on the reverse strand, counting down.
GGGCGGTTGCGGCCGCATTTGCTGGCGCATCGCCTGCGGCGCGGGGCCGAACGGGTTGAGCTGTTTAACCGGGCGATGAGCCATCATATGAATGGGCGCTTGCGCTTTTTGCGGCAACGGCTCACACAGCAGAAGGCGGGGCTCAGGCCGCAAGCGATGATGACAGCGGTGACGCGCGGCCGGGCCGGGCTGGGGCAGTTGACAGCGCGGCACAAGCGGGTGTTTGCCGGGGAGATTGCGCGGCGGCGGCAGAGGCTGCTGAGCGGGCAGCAACTGCTAAAATCGCTGAGTTACCAGAGCGCGCTGGCGCGGGGCTTTGCGCTGGTGCGGGATGAGCAGGGTGAGATGGTGCGCGGGGCTGCGATGCTGGCGCCGGGGATGATGGCTGAGATGGAGTTTGTTGATGGCCGGGTGCTAGCAGAGGTCAAGGGTGGTGGCTCTGATGCTGGCCTGCAAAAGAGCAAAAAGAAAGTGGCTGGCGCGGGCGGTAAAAAAGCCGCAAAAAGCCGCCGGACTGCCGAAAAGCCCGGAAAAGGTGACGGCGGCAATGATGGGACAGGCGGGGCGCAGGGCTCTTTGTTTTGACTGAGGCTTGAAATGTTTGATCCGCGATTCGTGGATGAAAACTCGGCCATCCCTTTCTCCCGCCGTTGTTTTAATTCGGATTTTGGGGCAAGGTGAGCAGCCTTGAAGGGTCGGCATTTAAAGGCGGTGGCATATATCGCCACTGCCCGATAGTGAATAAATTAGAAGGTTTGAAATCTGTCATGAACCGGTTTGATAAATTGCTGGGCAAGAAGCGCCAGGCCGAAGTGAAATTTCTCGATGGAGAGTATCAGGTGATGGCGCCGGGTGACTTTGTGCTGTGCGCGGTGACAGGCACGCCGGTGATGCTGGAGCAATTGCGCTATTGGAGCGTTGAGGATCAGGAAGCTTACGCGACGGCTGATGCGGCTCTGAGGGCTGAAAAGAAGCGGCGCGGTATCTAGCTGTTAGCAGCCGTCCCCCTCCCCTCCCGGCGGGCCTTCATCTCAGCCGCCGTCCGGCGGGCTTTTTCTTAGCCGCCCTCCGGCGGGTTTTTTATTTAGCTGCCCTCCGGCGGACGGGGAAAATGCGAACGGATCAATTTCGTCAGGACTTTCTCGCCGTCATCTTCAAAGGAAAATTCGACAGGGAAGGCGCGGCTCATGCGTTTGAGGGCGCGGAGCTGGTGGCTGTCTTTGTCGGCAATGCGGACAAGGTCTTTCTGCGTTGTGATGAGCTGCAGGTCATCGGCCAAGGCGAGCTTGGTGAGATGGTCGGCATCTTTGGCGGTGAACTGATGATGATCGGCAAAGGGGATGCGGCGGATGACCTTGCCGCCGACGCTGGTTAGGCTATCAAAAAGTTTTTCCGGGCGGGCGATTCCAGCATAGGCAAGCACCGGTTTCTCGCGCACCCAGTCTGTGTCTTCGACAGGGCGGAGGTTGCCGCGCAATATGGGCTTTTGGAAATTGTAATTGGTTTTTAACTCGTTATCGATCGACGTGGCGTTGCCACCGGTGATGATGATGGCATCTGCCCTTGCGAGCTGAAAGTCGAGCGGGGCGCGCAAGGGGCCGGCCGGGAAAATGCGGTGGTTGCCAAGGGCGGTGGCGCTGTCGATGGCAATGATCGAGATATTCTTGCGGATAGTGGGGTTTTGAAAGCCGTCATCCATAATGATGAAATTTGAATTGCGTTGCTCAATGAGCCAGGCACCGTCAACGCGGTTCTTGGCAACGACTGTGGGGGCCGTGCCGGCCAGCAGCAGTGGTTCATCGCCGACTTCATCGGCGGTTTGCTCGGCCGCATTGACCAGGATGGGGCCTGAGAATTTCCCCTTGTAACCGCGTGTAAGAAAGCTTGGTTGCCATCCTTGATCGGTTAGCATTTCTGCCAGTTTAATCGAAATGGGGGTTTTGCCGGTTCCCCCCTGGGTGAAATTGCCGACGCAAATCACCGGCAGGTTGCATTCATAGGGTTTGGTATAGCGGAATCGGGCCTTGACGACCTGGCCGTAAAGCTCACCAATGGGGCCGAGATATTTTGGCAGGATGTGGCCGGTTTCGTTTTGCCACCAGCTTGGGGGATGAAGCTTCATGTGGCTGATTGTCCTTTCGCTGGTGTGGGCGTTGCTGGTTGGTTTTTGCCGCCGTTGCCGCGCGTGTCGGTGCCATAGCCTTCCATTATGGTGATGGTCTTATCCATGGCACCGGAGAGGAAATCAAGCGCGGTGTTGGCGGCTTTCTTCATGTCTTCATGTTGCTCGGGTCGCTGCAGAAGATCAATAATTTTTGCGGCGATGTCTTTGGTGTTTTCAACCTTGTACGCGCCGCCACGCTGGAAAAGCTCGTGATAACTGTCTGAAAAATTACTGACATTGCGGCCGGTCATGATGTTGGTGCCAAGGCGGATGGCCTCGATGGGGTTCTGGCCGCCATGGGGGATGAGTGAGCCGCCGATGAAGGCGATGTCGGCAAGGGTGTAGAACAACCCCATTTCGCCAATTGTGTCCGCTATGTAGATGTTGGTGGTCCGCCCGGGCGTTGGGCTTTCGCTGCGAAGCTCGAGGCTTAGGCCTTCGCCTGTCAGGGCATTGCGGATATCGCTGCCGCGATTGGGATGCCGGGGGATGATGATGGTGAGAAAGTCAGGATAATCGAGCGCGATGATTTTGTGAGCCTCGGCGATGATCTCCTCTTCGCCGGCGTGGGTGCTGGCGGCGATCATCAGGGGGCGATCGCCGATGGCGGCGCGCAGGTTATCCAGCTCAGATTGACTGTAGGTGAGGGCTGGCGCGTCGATTTTCAGATTGCCGGTTTGAATGACATTTTCGCAGCCAAGGGAGATGAAATGGCGGGCATCGACAGCGTTGCGGGCGAGGATGGCATTGAAGCGACCGAATAGCGGGCGGGCAAGGCCCGGCTTTTTGAACCAGCGTTTGAAGGAGCGTTTTGACATGCGGCCGTTGATTAACAGGAGCGGGATGCCTCTGGCTTTTACCGCCATGATCAGGTTTGGCCAAATTTCAGATTCGACGAAGGCGGCGAGATTTGGCCGCCAGTGACGCATGAAGTTGTTGACGAAATGTTTGTTGTCGAGCGGGATGAACTGATGAATGGCGCGGTCTGGCAGATTTTTTGCGGCAAGTTCGGCAGAGGTGATGGTGCCTGTTGTCAGCAGGATATGGAGGTCCGGATTGCGTTTGAGCAGTTTTTCAATCAGCGGCATGGCGGCGTTTGCTTCGCCAACGCTGGCAGCATGGATCCACCAGAGCTGGCCGTCCGGGCGTGGGATGCTGGCGGTGCCGTAACGCTCACATTCACGTGCGGCGATTTCTTTGCCGCGGCGCAGGCGGTATTTAAAAAAGAGCGGCGCGATGGGTCTTAAAAGCCCCGTCACAGCGCGGTAGCCAACCAGGCCGAGGCCCGGCTTGAGCGGGCGCTCCCAAAGTGGCTCGATCTTTTTCGGGCTGCGGCCGACCAGTTCGTGGGCACGGTGGGTCGCCCGGCGCAGCGCTTTTTCCAGCGCGAGGCGATGTTGCTCGATCTCCTCATCCGTGCAATCGCGGGGCACAGATATGGGGTCGCCCGCGACAAGGGCGCCTTTTGAAAATGGTAGATTGATGGTGAGGCGGCTCCAGCTTTTTACGGTGATGGCGCGTTTGGTGGCAATCGCGGCAGGGATGATGGGGCGGCCGGATAGGCGCGCCATGGTGATGATGCCTTCGCCTGCTTTTTGCGCCGGGCCGGGTGGGACATCGGCTGTTGATACAACGCAATCCCCATCCCGCAATGCCTTGATGGCCTGCTTGAGCACCTTGGCGCCGCCGCGATTGCGGCCAAGCCGACGGCCACCGGAGCCGGAGCCTCTTATGGCCTTGACGCCGAAACGGGTGACGATTTTTGCTGCCAGTTCAGCATCGCCATGACCGCCGACGACAATGGTGGCGCTGATGTCATTAGGGCGGATTGTGGGGATGAGCAAGAACTGGCCGTGCCAGACGCCAAGGATGAAGGGGTCGTGCTGGCGGAAATGCTCGTCAATGGCTGCGGGTTCTGTGGTCCATTTTGAATGATCCCTGGTGTAGCGGATGTATCTGGCAAGGGTGGCTGCCAGCTTTTCGCCCCAGACCGGATGATGTGTCAGTTGTTTTAACATGATCTGGCAGCGCTTATTTGACCGACGATTTTGTTGGCCTGGATTGGGGCATGTCTTTTACGGCCCTTTCGGCTTCTGTCGGTTTTTGCTCTGAATTTTCTGCGGGCTCGATCGTCTCAAAAGTGCTCTCCAGGGCGGTACCACCATCGACAATGTCAGCGGGCGGGTCACCTGATGTATCAGCGTCGCCGAAGCCGAATTGAGTGGCATGTAGCTCTGCGAACAGGCCGCCATTGGCGAGCAGTTCGTCATAGCTGCCCATCTCGACCATCTTGCCATGAGCAAGCACCACGACAAGATCTGCCTGTTTGACGGTGGAGAGGCGGTGGGCGATCATCAGCACGGTGCGGCCTTTAATCAGGCCATTTAACGCCTCCTGGAAGGTGGCTTCAGATTTGCTGTCGAGCGCGCTGGTTGGTTCATCAAGCAGCAAAATTGGGGCGTCTTTGAGGATGGCGCGGGCGATGGCGATGCGTTGTTTTTCGCCGCCGGAGAGGTTGTTGCCGGCCTCGCCCATGCCGGTTTCAAAGCCTTTGGGGAAGGCGTTGATAAAATCTTCGGCGGCGGCGGCCTTGGCGGCGGCGGCGATTTCGGCGGATGTGGCGTCGTCACTGCCATAGGCGATGTTTTTGGCGATGCTGTCATCGAACAGCAGCGGTTCCTGGGTAACAAGGGCGATGCTGTTGCGCAGGGAAGAGAGCGTGACAGAGGAGAGGTCCTGCCCGTCGATCATGACGCGGCCGCTTGAGGGGTCGTAGAAACGCAGCACCAGATTTAGGATGGTGCTTTTGCCGCTGCCGGAGGGGCCAACAAGGGCGACGGTTTTGCCCGGCGGTACGGTGAGGCTGAAATCCTTGAAAACCGGGTTGTCATCTTCGTAAGCGAAGGAGACATTTTCGAAGGAGATTTCGCCCTTAGTAAGTGTGAGCTGTGTGGCGCCTGGTTTTTCAATCAGCTCGGGCTGGTGGTCGATGATGCCAAAAACACGGCCTGCCGCGGCGACGCCTTCCTGCACAGCGGTTTGCAGGGTCGCCAGGCTTTTCAGGGGTTGATAGATGAGCATGGCGGCGGCCATAAAGGCGGTGAACTGGCCAAGGGTGATGTTGCCCTTGATGCCGTTGGTGCCGGCATAATAGATGACGAGCGCGAAGCCAAGGCCGGTTAGCAGCTCGACGAAGGGGCTGGAGATGGCCTGGGCGCGCATGCCGCGCATGGTGTATTCCATGGCATTGTTGATGACCGTGCTGGCGCGATTAAGCTCATTCTGTTCCTGACCATAGGCGCGGACAATGCGCAGGCCGCGCAGGGTCTGGGTGATCAAGGTTGAAAGCTCGCCAGTCTCGACAAGGCCTTTCTTGGTGGAGGTGCGCATCTTCTTGCGCTGGCGAGAGAGGAGATAAACACCAAGCGGCATGGCAATCATAATCATCAGCGCCATTTTCCAGTCGATCCAGAACATGACCGCTGTCAGGGCGACGACTTTCAGGAAGTTTTCAACGAGGGCGACAAGTGTTTTGCTTGCTGTGGCGCGGATGAGGTTGGCATCATTCAGAAAGCCGGAGAGAAAGCGACCGGAGTGGACAGCTTCCACCCAGCTGAGGTCAGCCTTGGTGAGCCGGTCAAACATCTGAATGCGCATGTCGGCGACGAAACGCTGGCCGAGATAGCCGACAGTCACGTTCGAGATATATTCCGCAAAAGTTTTAAGAGTGGTGACAGCGATTACGGCAAAGCAGATGACAAGCACCATCTGGCTGTTCTGATTAACAAAGATGTCATCGGTCGCGCGCTGGATGAGCAGCGGTACGGCGCCGGTTGTGGCGGCAGAGACAATCATCGCCAGGCTGGACAGAACAAGCAGCTTCACGCGCGGGCGCAGATGCTGGTGCCATATACGGCTGGCGACGTCAGCGGTGGAGTAATCTTCCGTCAGGCTGTCATGGGCGCGTTCGGTTACTAAATTGTCAGAAAACAGTTTTTCTTGCACTTATTCGTTTTTCCGCTTCTATCGCCTTTTGTTATTCATCGCCATGCTGAGATGCCTCAGGGCGTAACCTGCCCGGCGCCGGCAGTGTTTGAGACTGGCGCGGGGGTGGTTAGATTTATAGGACGGCTTGGCGCAATAAACCAGCATTGAAAGCAACTAACTGTAATTCTGCGTTGAATATGGGAAAAGTTGTGAAATTGCCGCTGGCCGGCGGTCAGCCTGGCAATTCGGGGTCAAGCAGCCGGTGCATGTGAACGATGAAGTAACGCATGTTGGCGTTATCGACCGAGCCCTGGGCTTTGGTTTTCCAGACGCTGTAGGCGGCGGCATAGTTGGGGAAAATGCCAACGATATCAAGGTTATCCAGATCGGTGAAGGTGATGCCTTCGAGGCTTTCCAACTCGCCGCCAAAGACGAGGTGGAGGAGTTGCTTTTCTGGCTCGGGTTGTGGGCTCATGATGCTGTCCTTTGGTTGTGCTCTGGTCAATCGGCTTTGGCGGTTTTACGGATCAAATTGGCGAAAAGTGGGCTGTTGGAGGCGACAACACCCGTATGGCGGAGTTTTGGCTTGTTGTAGCGGAGGTCAACGCCGCTTTGGGTGCTGATCTGCCCGCCAGCCTCTCTCAGAATAAGATCGGCGGCGGCGATGTCCCAATCGCATTTGGGGCTGAGGGAAATGGTGGCATCAGCGTCGCCACTGGCGACAAGGGCAATGCGATAGGCCATCGAGCAACGCCAGCTGCGGCGGGGCTCATCGCCGGTTTGCTTAAAAACGCGGTTAAACTGACTTTTCGGCGCGATGATATGGGCGGCGTTGAGGTCGGGCTCAAGGCTGGTCTTGATGGGCTGATCGTTGAGGGTGGCGCCGCCGTCTTTTCTGGCCATGAATAGCTGGTTGGTGACGGGCGCGAAGACCGCGCCAAGGACGGGTTTGTTGTTTTCGATCAGGGCGGCGACGATGGTCCAGTCCGGATCGCCGCGCAGGAAGGCGTGGGTGCCATCGATGGGGTCTATGATCCAGACGCGGGCCTGAGTGAGGCGGCGCTCGTCTGGCGGTGATTCCTCAGACAACCAGCCGATGTCGTCATCGAGATTTGAAAGATGCTCATGCAGCAGGTTGTTGACGGCATAGTCGGCGGCGGAGACCTTGGAGCCATCGGCTTTGGTCTCTATATCGATGTCGGTGCCGAAGTGGGTGACGGCGAGAGCGCCCGCCTTTTGAACCGCCTGTTTCAGATGATCGAAGAGAGGGCATGCCTCAGCCATGGCTCGTAGGTCCTTAAAATCGCTTATAAATGAGTAGCCTATTTCGCCGCTGAATATAAGAGGGGTGGGGGGTGAATTTTTTAAATTTACCCGCTCACAAATAGGCTGTGGTTAGGGAATAATTTACCGTTCCTCTTAATTGGAAAAACATCTCTTTTTGCGAAACTTTGCTGATAACGGGTCACGTCAGAGGGCCTGATCAGGGAGTTAACAGTGAGGCGTTTTTCGCATATTGAGAACTGGGGCTATGCCCCGGTGGCTGACGACGATGCCCTATTCCCGACACGGTGGCCAGTGCGGCTGCGGTTGCGCGGCGCGGGCCTTTGGGGCCGGCTTGGTATCGACAAAATGGATGTGGTGCTTGGCCGGGCAAAACTGCGCTGTCGGCATCGCTACTTTTGGCGCCCTGGTGACAGACAAGATCTTCATATTAAAGACTTTATTGGCGTTGCGGTGCGGTATGACACTGTCAGGCCGGCTGCCTTTTTGCGCCTGCGCCTGCGGGTTTACAAGGGGGTTGAGGCGGCAGCGAAGCGGTTGAGGCTGGGCGATAAACTGCCTGGGCTTTTAATGCGCTCGGCGCCTGATTCAGGGCCAAGACTTGAGCTGTTTCTCCTTAATGAAGACTGCCGGCATGATGTGTTGCTTTACCGGGCACGAGATGATCTTGAGATTACGGCGCTGTGGCGCTATTGGGCGAAGACCCTGCACCTGCCGCAACTCCTTGTGAAGCCCGGCGGGTTGATTGAAGAGCCGTTTGAAATGGCAGGGGCTGTGGCCTTTAGCCGCGCTTGTAAACGGCGGAAATCATATGACCTTGTTGGCAGGCGGCCGGGATTTTCGCGGTTGCGCGCGGTTGGTACGTCGAGCAGTGGGCGCAACTGCGCCGGCCGGGAGATTATGGCGCGGCGATAGGCTGGGTGCTGTCAAACCTCAACCGGCTTTGCCGCGTGCACTAATAGGCGCTGATAAGATATGCGGCTGCCAGATCAAAGATTAAACCTAAAAATACGATCAATCCAAAGCTGCCATTGGCGCGAAAACGCTTGAGGCAATTTGCCGGATCGCTGGTCTCGAGCGTGGTGATTTGCCAGGAGGCATGAAGGGCGGCGAGGGCAATGGCGGTTGCGAAAATGACCCGGCAGCCGATGAGCCAACCGGCTGCAAACAGCAGAATAAGGGCTGACCCATAAAAGAGCCAAAGCCACGCCTTCGTGCTCTCACCAAATTTCAGCGCTGTTGATCCCATGCCAAGGAGGGCGTCATCCTCCTTGTCCTGATGGGCGTAGATGGTGTCGAACCCCATGGTCCAGGCGAAGGCGGCGAGCGTGATGAGAATGGCGGGCAAGGCGATGCTGTTTGTGACCGCGGCCCAGGCCATGATGGCCCCCCAGGAAAAACACAGAGAGAGCATGGTTTGCGGCCAATAGGTGATGCGCTTCATAAATGGGTAGATGAGGATGGGGGCGAGGATGAAGACACCAAGGCCGATGGTGAGCCAGTTGAACTGCAGCAATATGATGAGGGCAAGCGAGAGAAGAATGGCCAGGATGACAAAGGCGGTTGTGACCGAGATGCTGCCTTCTGCCAGGGGGCGAGTTTTGGTGCGGGCGACCTGACGGTCGATTTTGCGGTCGGCTATGTCATTAAACACGCAACCGGCGCTGCGGGTGAGGAAGGCGCCGAGCAGAAAAAGCGGGAATATCACCAGCGGTGAGAGGATCACGCTGCCGGTATCCAGCGTGGTCAGATCGCTGCGGAAGGCGGCAGCAAGCCCCCAGAGGGCAGGCCAGGCCAGCAGCCAGGTGCCGATGGGCCGATCAAGGCGGAGGAGGCGGATGAAAGGGTCTGCACCTTTGGGGAGCAGCCGGTGAGCAAGGGTTGTGCCGATGCCATCATAGCGCGGCTCATTTTGATTTGGCGGGGTGCCGGGTGCTGTATTTTTATTGGCCATTGGCTGTCTCGAACTTATATTGGCGGCGAAAGCATTGCCGAATTGCGGCACCAAGGCGCCGTGATACGGAATTGATATAGCATAGTCCATCTGCTTTTTTGCAGGCACAGGGGAAAAGAAACTGCCGTGAGCGACACTGACAATAATAATGATGACGATCAACGCGGCGAGGGGGTGCCTTCCATCCGGCTATATGTTGATCACAAACTCACGGCGGGCGGGGTGGTGATCTGTGACAAGGCGCAGTCAAATTACCTCCTGAATGTTTTGCGGCTGCCGGAGGGGCGCGAGATTGCGATTTTTAACGGCGCGGATGGCGAATGGGCGGCCAGGGTGACGCGGGAGAGCCGCAAGATTGCGGCGCTGGAACTGGACCGCCTGCTGCGGCCCCAGGATGATGGGCCGGACCTGCAGTATCTGTTTGCGCCGCTCAAGCGGGCGCGGCTGGATTACATGGTGCAAAAGGCGGTGGAGCTTGGCGTGTCGCGGTTAACGCCGGTGATCACCCAGCATTGCCAGGTGGAGCGGGTGAATCTGGAGCGGATGCGGGCGAATGCCATTGAGGCGGCGGAGCAATGCGGGATCATGACGCTGCCGGTGATTGATAACCCCGTTAAACTTAGCCATTTGATTGCTGAATGGGAGGCAGCGCGGGCGCTGGTGTTTTGCGATGAGAAGGCGGCACCAGGTGGCCTGGCTGCGGGCCCTGTTGCCATATTGGATGGTTTGAAGGGCCGCAAGATTTCGTTGTTGATCGGGCCTGAGGGCGGATTTTCGGCTGCGGAACGTCTATTGCTGGGTGAGGCAGAATTTGTTACATCACTGTCTCTTGGTCCGCGGATCATGAGGGCGGATACGGCTGCTGTGGCAGCGCTGGCTCTTGTTAACGCGGTTGTGGGTGACTGGTCTTCCGATTCACGTGATTGACGGCGGGCTGTTTGATGACCTTGGCTGCAAGCCGTTGAGGTGTTGGGGCTGTTGGTTGGCATGAAACGGGCCGAAGCCGCCCTCTTTTTTTCCTGGAGACGCATATGGTGAATAGCGCGGACCGGTCCCGGCCAGTTGAGACGCGGGATGAACTGATCGCTGTTCTTGAAGCCGGGTGCAAACCGGCCAGTGACTGGCTGATTGGCACCGAGCATGAAAAATTCGCTTTTTACACCGATGAGATTGCGCCGGTTCCCTTTGATGGGGAGCGGGGCATTGAAGCGCTGCTGCGCGGGTTGCTCGATGGTAATATGGGCTATGAGGGGATGTATGAAGGTGACACCCTTGTTGGCCTGAAGCAACCAACCAGCTGTGGTTCGTTCAGCGCCAGTGTGACGCTGGAGCCGGGCGGCCAGGTTGAACTTTCCGGAGCGCCGCTGACATCTGTGCACAAGACGCTTTCTGAGATTGAGGCGCATCTTGATGATGCCTGCAAGGTGGCGGGGGAGTTGGGGATCAGCTTTCTCGGGCTTGGTTATTCGCCGAAATTTACGCTTGATGAGACGCCGCGGATGCCTAAGGGGCGCTATGATGTGATGCGCGCCTATATGCCAAAGGTGGGCGGGCTTGGTCTGAATATGATGCACAGCTCCTGCACTGTGCAGGTCAATCTCGATTTTGGCAGTGAAGCGGACATGGTGAAGAAATTTCGTGTCGGGCTGGCGCTGCAACCGCTGGCGACGGCGCTGTTTGCCAACTCGGTTTTTAAGGATGGGGGCCTTAACGGGTTTCAATCCTTCCGCTCGAATGTGTGGCTTGATGTGGATGGCGACCGGACGGGGATGCTGCCGTTTGTGTTTGAAGACGGCATGGGGTTTGAGCGCTATGTGGCTTACGCGCTTGAGGTGCCGATGTATTTTGTCTACCGGGATGGAAAATATATTCCGGGGAACGGGCAGCCCTTCTCGAAATTCATGGCGGGCAGGTTTGCGCCGCTCGAAGGTGAACTGCCAACGCTTGATGACTGGGAGTTGCACCTGACGACGCTGTTTCCCGAGGTGCGGTTAAAGCAATTTCTGGAGATGCGGGGGGCCGATTGCGGGCCGGTGCCCTATCTGCCAGCGCTATCGGCGTTCTGGACCGGCTTGCTTTATGATGCCAGCGCGCTGGATGCAGCTTATGACCTTATCAAGCGCTGGGACGCAGAGGCGCGCAACAGCATGCGCCGCCAGGTGCCGCGTGATGGGCTGACGACGCCTGTCGGATCGTCTGATATGCGGTGGCTGGCGGGGGAAGTGCTGGCGATTTCTGAAGCCGGATTGAAGGCGCGCGGAGCGGTGAATGAGGCGGGCGCCGATGAGCGGCTGTTTCTTGAGCCATTGCAGCAGATTGCCGAGGATGGCTGGACGCAGGCGCGCCGTTTGATTGATGTTTATAAAAGCTCCTGGGGCGAGGATATCGACCGGGTTTACCGCGAACTGGCGTATCGGGCGCCCGCCTAAAGGCCTGGCGCGCAAGGTTAGATTTTTCGGAGAGCGTGTTACTTGAAGGCTGCAGGGGCTGGTGGTTCTGCTGCGCCTTTTACGGCAGGGCCGTTTGGCGCGTTGGCGATGACCTGATTGACGGCGCGGTAGCTGAGCCAGAGGCTCAACAGCGCGATCAATACGCCGCCGAGGATTTGCCCGGCCAACAATCCATAAACACCAAACAGATAAGCGCCGGCATGAACAAACGGCACCGTGCCGATGGTGGCGCGCGCCCAGTTTAGCCAGGTGGAGTAATGGGCGCGGTCGAGATTGTTAAAGGCGGCGTTGGCGACGAACAAAAAGCCGATGAGGCCAAAGCCAGGGGTCAGCCAGCGGCAGAAGAAAATGACCAGATCAGAGGTTTGCCCCTCAAGCTGCATCAATGCCGCAATGTAGGGGGCGGCGATGGCCAGTATCGCCCAGATGATAAGCCCGTAGACCGTGTTGAATTTTATGGCATCAAACAGCGCTTGCCTGACGCGGGTGTATCGCCTGCCGCCGAGATTTTGGCCAATAATTGGCCCGACGGCGCCTGAGAGGGCGAAGATGGCGCAAAAGGCCAGGGGCAATATGCGGGCGACAACGGCCCAGGCGGCAACGGCTGCGTTGCCATAAGCTGCGATGGCGTATGTGACATAGCCATTGCCCACCGGGGTGGCGATATTCGTCAGAACGCCGGGCACAGCGATGCGCATAAAGGCGCGAAGATCGCCCTTGAGGCTTTTCATCTCTGGCTGATGGCGGATTTTGTGGATGTAGAAAAGGCCAAAAAAGCCGATGCCCATCATTGCAACGCGGGCAATGGAGGTGGCCAGCGCCGCGCCGTTCATGCCGAGATCAAGAACAAAGATGAAGATGGGATCAAGGGCGGCATTAACGATCCCTCCTGCCACGGTGACATACATGGCACGTACCGCATCGCCATGGCTGCGCAGGCAGGCGGCTGAGGAAATCGAGAGCGCAAATAATGGCATGGTCGGCACCAGAATTTGCAGATACTCGACGGAGAGGTCCAGCACATGGCCCTTGGCGCCGAGCAGCTTCAGTAATGGCTCGATCATCAGAAACAATATGATGCCGGTGATGGTGGCTGCCGTAAAGGCGTAGATCAGGCTGTTCACGGTGAGGCGGCTGGCTTTGGCCTCATCCTGCTCACCGGCGGCTCTGGCAACAACGGCGGAAGAGGCGATGGAGAGGCCGATGCCAAATGAGATGGTGGCGAATAGCAGTGTACCGGTGAAGCCAAGGGCCGCCTGAATGTCTTTATCCTCGAGCTGGCTGAGGAAAAACAGGTCAATAAAATCAACCGAGAACACCGCAATGAGGCCGAGGGCGGAGGTCAGCGTCATGCGGACAATGTGGCCCATGACTGAACCGGTGAGGAATTTGGCGCTGGCCTTGGTCCCACTTATAGGTTCGTCCATCTGGTCGGTCATAAAGGTTTGTTCCGGTTCGGGTTTGGCCGGCGATTTATATTCAGGCCACGGCGCCAGACTGTAGGGGCGCTTCGGCTCGTAGACAAATGCTATCTGACAAGCGCGGCTGATTGGACGCAGGGGAGGGCGCTGCTCTCTGGCTGGGCGGATCGGCCTGGGCCTGGCAGGGAATGGTGGTTCGCGGTGCGCCGAGGCAATTGATAAATGAGAAAACGGCAGGGGCTTTTGAAGGTCCCTGCCGTTTTAAATTATATGAAGTGTTGGTTTATTTAAGTGTGTTGTAGCCGGCGACAAAGCCCGAGAGCGAAACGGGGAAGCCGATGCCGACCTCAGGTGTCTGGAAAATAATGAACACGGCATTCTGGCCGGTTTTGAATTTGCTGACGATCTTGTCGGTGACGACAACCTCGGCGATGCAGCCGATTTTGCCGCATTTCATGAAGGGGGCATGGCCCATATCGGCGTCATCAATTTTTAGCCCCAAGCCGGTTGGCAGCAAAACGCCAAGCGGGGCGACGACGCGCAACACTTCCTTTTTGCCATCGCGCGATCGCAGAAAAATCACCCGCAAACTATAGTTGGGGCGGGTTTCATCGGTGACGTCCTGAACAAGGGCGCATTTTTCGGCCTTGGCGCCGGGCGGGGTGCCGCAGCTTACATGCCAGTGACCGTGGGTTTGTTTTGACTTTAAACGAATCGGCGCGGGCGTGAGAATGATTTGGCGTGGCAGCAAGCGTGAGGGCGACGATGGCAAACAGGGCCATGTGCCAGCGCCGGAACGGGCGGGGTGACCGGTTTGCGCTGGGCGATTGTGTTGAGCGCCTGGTTTTTATGAGTGATGTTGATTTGATCATCTTGGGTAACAAAACAAGGTCCTTAGCCCGTGGAATTTTCATGCACGTGAAATTTTTGTGCGCCTAAATTTAAATGCGGCACCAAATATCTGGCTGGTGATCCGAAATGGTCACAAAAACGGTTAGAATTATAAACGGCAATTCTTACAAATGGTTTGCTGTTCAATCGCTCCAGACGCTGAGTGGAGTTTAACGGGAAATAGAGGGCGATGCCCATAGCCGTTTTGAATTCTCCACTTGTAAAGCCTGTGGCTGGTAGGGTCGGCTCCCGTTAAACACGCTGAAAACAAGCTGAGCCTAAGGTGCTTTTCCGGCTTGAGGCATAGCGCGTGATCTTCATACTGTCCAGTCTGATTGCCGATTGTCCCATCGTCGAGCAGACATCCTGACATGACGCGGAATTCGGGCTAAAATTGGACCTGATGGCCAATTGTGAGGGCGCTGCAGGGGCGATAAAGATAAGCGAGTTGAACTGGTGAACCAGGCTCGGTCAGTAAAATTGCGATTTTGCCGGATAATGCAAATTGTCATAAACGCGAAGATATGCCGCAGATAATGTTGAATCGGGCAGTTGCAGAGTTGCCCTCGCCTGTGTTTCTCTGTATGGCATATTTCTGGAAGCAAAATGGACCATTGCCAATTAAAGTTGGCGAAGTTATGACCTGACTTGTTATAGGTTTGTGACGGGTTAAAATTGCTTTCCCAATGGATGACAATGCCGGCAAATTGGTGCTAATGGGGCCTCCCATTGCCTTGCCGCGTGTTTTGCATTAGAAACGAGCGGGCCGCCCGGGGGCGGCAACAATAAAAAACCGGTGTTTGGTTGGTGGGACGGATGCTGCACAACTCACAAAGCTTGGCAGCACATTAAAGAAATTTAGGGAGCATTCTTCATGGACTTCAGGTTCGGGAAAAAGTTGGGGCTTGGTGCTATTGCATGGATTTTGTCGGTGCTGGGGATGTCCTCACGCGCCTTGGCAGAAGCTGGCCAGCCGGTTGACTGGCAATTGGGTTTTCAAGGCTCTGTGACGCCGATTATGGATCAGATCACAGAGTTCCATGATCTTCTTGTCATTATTATTACAGTGATCTCAATCTTTGTGTTGGGCCTGCTGGTTTATGTGGTTTACCGCTTTAACGAAAAGGCCAACCCAGTGCCATCCAAGACGACGCACAGCACGGCGCTGGAGTTTGCCTGGACTGTGGTGCCGATCCTGATCCTGGCGCTTATCACCATTCCTTCATGGCGGCTGCTTTCAGCTCAGTATGACTTTCCCAAAGCTGACGTAACAATCAAGACGATCGGCAATCAGTGGTACTGGAGCTATGAATATTCCGATCATGAAGACATCACCTTTGACGCCCTGATGAAGACAGATGACGAGCTGGAGCGCGGCGAGCCGCGGCTGCTTGCCACTGACAATCCGGTTGTTGTACCGGTGAATAAGGTTGTCCATGTGCTGATCACAGCCGAGCCAACAGGCGTTATCCACAACTGGACGGTGCCGAGCTTTGGCGTGAAAGCAGATGCCGTGCCTGGCCGGGTGACGCGGGTCTGGTTCAAGGCCCGTCAGACGGGGACATATTATGGGCAATGCTCTGAGCTTTGCGGCAAGGACCATGCCTTTATGCCAATTCAGGTGAAAGTTGTGACCGAAAAAGAATATCAAAACTGGTTGCAATGGGCTGCTGAAGAATATGCTGCGAAAGACGCGATTAAAGATGGCGTTATGCTGGCTGACAAAACGGATGCAACAGGCGAAATAACCGCCGTTGCACAAAAATAAATTTTTGAATTCTTAGATTTTAGCTTCTTAATTTTAGGGGAGAGCGTTGATGGCACATGCTGAGGTTGATCATCATGATGATCACAAGCCCGGGTTCATTACGCGTTGGTTTTTCTCAACCAACCACAAAGATATCGGAACATTGTATCTGTTGTTCGCCATTATGGCGGGCATTGTAGGCGGCGCATTATCCGTTGGTATGCGGATTGAGCTGCAGGAACCGGGAATGCAGTTTTTTGCCAACCCGCACATGTTTAATGTGTTCACCACCGCGCATGGTCTCATCATGGTGTTCTTCATGGTTATGCCAGCGATGATTGGTGGTTTTGGTAACTGGTTCGTGCCGCTGATGATTGGCGCGCCGGATATGGCCTTCCCGCGGATGAACAATATTTCATTCTGGTTGCTGCCAGCGTCTTTTGCGCTGTTGGTTATGTCGCTCTTTCAAGGGCCTGAAGGTGCCCAGGGTGTTGGTAGCGGCTGGACAATCTACGCGCCGCTTTCAACAACAGGTCACCCAAGTGCTGCTATGGATTATGCGATCCTGTCACTTCACCTTGCGGGTGCTTCCTCGATCCTTGGCGCGATCAACTTCATCACGACGATCTTTAACATGCGTGCCCCTGGCATGACGCTGCATAAAATGCCGCTGTTTGTCTGGTCAGTGCTGGTTACAGCCTTCCTGCTGCTTCTGTCACTGCCGGTACTTGCTGGCGCCATTACCATGCTGCTGACTGACCGGAATTTCGGCACGTCTTTCTTCAGTGCCGATGGTGGCGGCGATCCGCTGCTTTACCAGCATCTGTTCTGGTTCTTTGGTCATCCTGAGGTTTACATTCTGATCCTTCCCGGTTTTGGGATGGTGTCACAAATCGTCTCGACCTTCTCGAAAAAGCCGGTATTTGGCTATCTCGGTATGGCCTATGCGATGGTGGCGATCGGTCTTGTCGGCTTTATTGTCTGGGCGCACCATATGTATGCCTCCGGCATGAGCGTTGACAGCCAGGCGTATTTCATGATGGCGACAATGGTTATCGCGGTGCCAACCGGCGTGAAGATCTTCTCCTGGATTGCAACAATGTGGGGCGGGTCGATTTCCTTTAAGGCGCCGATGCTTTGGTCAATGGGCTTCATCTTCCTGTTTACCGTTGGCGGTGTGACGGGTGTTGTGCTGGCGAATGCCGGTGTCGACCGGGCGCTGCATGACACATATTATGTGGTGGCGCACTTCCACTATGTGCTGTCACTTGGTGCGGTGTTCTCGATCTTTGCGGGCTGGTATTACTGGTTCCCTAAAATGTTCGGCATCACCTACTCCGACACACTGGCGAAGCTGCACTTCTGGATGATGTTTATCGGGGCGAATATTATCTTCTTCCCGCAGCACTTCCTCGGCCTTGCCGGTATGCCGCGCCGCTATGTTGACTATCCGGATGCTTTTGCAGGCTGGAACTATGTGTCATCTGTTGGCTCCTACATCACTGCGGCTTCAATTGGTGTGTTCCTCTTCACCATGTTGCTGGCGCTCATTCGCAATGAGAAAGCTGCTGGCAACCCATGGGGTGAAGGCGCGACGACGCTTGAGTGGACATTGTCTTCTCCGCCGCCGTTCCACCAATTCTCTGAATTGCCGCGGATTAAATAATCCTTTGGGCCCTGGCGCTTTTCACAAGGCGCCAGGGTCATTTTATGAGATGCCGCGCCCCTGCCCTGTGATCCTGTTTTCAAGGATGGCGGCTTTTCGGGTGGGTATGCCGGGGCGAGGTTGGCGATATGACGGGGTGCCCCGGGCGCCTTCAACAGATGGTCAAATGAAGCCCTTTATTTCTTAAGGTTTTGAGCAGATGAGTGACGTTAGCTTAAATTTTGACAGTGATGTCCAGGCTGTCAGCTATGGCGGGGACATTGGCGATTATGTGCAGCTTCTCAAGCCGCGCGTCATGTCGCTGGTGGTGTTCACCAGTTTTGTCGGGCTGATGGTGGCGCCGGGTAGCATTCATCCGTTTTTAGGTTTTGTGGCGATCCTGGCGATTGCCGTGGGGGCTGGTGCCTCTGGCGCGTTGAATATGTGGTATGACGCGGATATTGATGGCCAGATGCAGCGGACTGCGGCGCGGCCGATCCCGCGCGGGCGGGTCTCGAAAGATGAGGCGCTGACGCTTGGGGCGATTTTGAGCGCGTTTTCGATTGTCGTGCTGGGGCTGGTGACAAACTGGCTGGCGGCTGGGTTGCTGGCCCTTACCATCGGGTTTTATCTTTTCGTTTACACCATGTGGCTGAAACGACGGACCCCGCAGAATATCGTCATTGGCGGTGCTGCCGGCTCCTTCCCCCCGATGATTGGGTGGGTGGCTGTCACCGGTTCAGTTTCGCTCGAGGCGATTGTGCTGTTCGCCATTATCTTCCTATGGACACCGCCGCATTTCTGGGCGCTTGCGCTTTATCGCTGCCGCGATTATGAGCGGGTGGGTGTGCCGATGCTGCCGGTTGTTGCAGGGCCGGATGTGACGCGGGCGCATATTCTTATTTACAGCCTGGTGCTGGTGGCGTTTAGCGTTTTGCCAGCCTTTATCGGGCTTGGCGGCGTGGTTTACCTCACCATGAGCGCGGCTTCTGGCGGTGTGTTTCTTTACCTGGCGCTGCAGGTTTATCGCACGCGTGAGGGGCAGGTGGCTGACAAGCGGGCCAAGCAGCTGTTCCTTTATTCGATATTTTATCTGTTCTTCCTGTTTCTGGTATTGCTGGTTGAAGCGCTGGTGCCGGGCGTGATGATCGCCAGCGGGATTGACCTGAAGGCATGAGCGATATGAACGACGTAGAGAGCCGGGAAGAAATAGAGCGAAAAAAACGCCGCCGCCGCTCGATATTTATTGCGCTGGTGCTTGTCGGTTTTGCCTTGCTGTTTTATGCGATCACGATCATTCGCCTTGGCGGGCAGGTGTTTGACAGGCCACTTTAGGTTTATTGCCGCTTTAGGATTGATGAGTTGAGTGAAGCCGGGCGCGTTGCCGGCCCGATATAGAAATTAGAGATTTAGAGCTTAGACATGACTGACGAAAGCAAACAGGACACATCAGAGACGAAGGCCGGGGCCGCAAACCCGGATCATCGCGGTGTGGTTTATTCGTTGCTGACGGTTCTGGCGCTGATGACCGGCATCGTGATTTATTCGCCGGAGCTTTACAATATGTTCTGTGCGGCGACAGGCTATGGCGGCACGACGCAACGGGTTGAGGTTTCCTCCGGTGATGTGCTTGAGGAAAAGATTACCGTGAAATTTGACGCGACCGCCTCACGGATTTTGAACTGGGAGTTCAAGCCG
This sequence comes from uncultured Alphaproteobacteria bacterium, assembly GCA_942490955.1. Lineage (GTDB taxonomy): Bacteria > Pseudomonadota > Alphaproteobacteria > Rhizobiales > HXMU1428-3 > HXMU1428-3. The sequence goes on along the minus strand of CALNZE010000069.1, from coordinate 5,862 downwards.
ATGCAGCGCGAGATCCGCGCGCATATCGGCGAGACGGTGACGGTCAAATATATGGCCAAGAATCTGAATGATCGGGCTGTGACGGGAAATGCTGTTTACAATGTGACACCGGAAATCGCCGGCAGCTATTTTAACAAGATCGAATGTTTTTGCTTTACGGAGCAGACGCTGGCGGCTGGCGAAGAAGTCGAAATGCCGGTGATTTTTTATGTTGACCCGGAAATTGTCCAGGACAAGAGCGGTCGGCGGGTAAAAGAGATTACTTTGTCTTATGTGTTTTATGAAAAGAAAAAAGATGTAAAGGCTGCCGGGCTGACCGAATAGGCTTGGCCGAGCGAAGAAAAGCAAGCTTTTCACGGCGTATAAGACAGGTGAATGTGTGAAAAATGAGGGGCCCGGAGCCGTATGGTGCCGGGTTAAATTTAATTGGTTGGTTCTGGCAGCTTGTTGCAACAAGTTTCAGTCAGGGCCTTTTGTCCAGGGAGAGATAAATGGCTGATGCACACGGTAAACACCATGATTACCATCTGGTGAATCCTAGCCCGTGGCCGTTCGTGGGGGCAATTTCTGCTTTCGTTATGGCTTTCGGTGGAATTCAATTTATGCGCGAAGGTACGGGCATGCTGCTCGGCGTCGGCTTTGCGCTGGTTTTGCTGACGATGTTTTTGTGGTGGCGCGATGTTATTCGTGAAGCTGAGAAAATGGGCGACCATACACCTGTTGTTCAATTTCATAACCGCTATGGCATGATCCTGTTCATCGCCTCTGAAGTGATGTTTTTTGTTGCATGGTTCTGGGCGTTTTTTGACGCGTCGCTATACCCCAACGAAGTCTCAACCATAATGTCTGCTGGTGGCGCTGAGCAGGAGCTTGGCATGGTCACACGTAATGAGGTGACGCAGGGTGTCTGGCCTCCGGTTGGCACCGAGACGTTTAACCCGTGGCAATTGCCGCTGGTCAATACGCTGATCCTGCTGCTGTCGGGCACGACGGTGACATGGGCGCACCATTCGCTGTTGCACAACAACCGCAAGGGTTTGATCTGGGGTCTGGTGCTGACGATTGTGCTGGGTGCTCTGTTCACGGCGTTGCAGGCTTATGAATATATGCATGCCGGTTTTGCTTTCAGCAAAGCATCGGGCGGTAATATTTATGGCTCAACCTTTTATATGGCGACGGGCTTTCACGGTTTCCATGTGATTGTGGGTACCATCACGCTGACCGTGATGCTTTTCCGCGCGATGGCTGGTCACTTTACACCAAAGCAGCATTTCGGCTTTGAGGCCGCCGCATGGTATTGGCACTTTGTTGACGTTGTCTGGCTGTTCCTGTTTGCCTGCATTTATGTATGGGCGCAGTAGTAACAGCGGGCATAAAATGGCCTGATCCTGCGCTCGATTTTTAAAAGCGTGGGCTGTGAAAATAAGACAATTGGTGATGGCCCGTTGACGAATATGTCGCACGGGCCATCTTCTTTTTGGCGGGGTTCCGTCGTAGGTTCAGCGCGTACACGGCGCTATTGCCTGGCATAGCGGCGCGCAGACAGGCTGGTGAAAGATGAGCGTAAAAGATGTTTCCCCCTTTAAAGCCGGGCTGCTTGGGCGATGCCCGCGCTGCGGCCAGGGCAAGCTCTATAACGGGTTCATCAAAGTTGATGATAAATGCAGCGTCTGTGACCTGGATTATGATTTTGCTGATAGCGGTGACGGGCCGGCCATTTTCATCATGTTGATTGTGGGGTTTGTCATTGTCGCGATGGCGGTGTGGGTGGAGGTTAATTACCGGCCGCCTTATATTGTGCATGTGATGCTTCTGGTGCCGGGTGTGTTGCTGCTATCTGCCGGGTTGCTGCGGCCCTTAAAGGGGCTTTTGATCGCGCTGCAATATAAGCATCAGGCGCAAGAAGGGCGCATCGACGAATGATTGCCAGATTTAAAAAGGCCGGGCTGATATGGCCGCTGGCGCTGACGCTGATCGGGCTGGTGATTCTCATCATGCTGGGCAACTGGCAGATGCAGCGGATGGCATGGAAAGAAAATCTGATTGCCACAGTTGAGCAGCGGTTGAAGCTGGAGCCGATTACTTTTGCGGCTTTAAAAGAGCGCGCTGCCGCTGGCCGGGACATTCGCTATCAACCGGTGACGGTGACCGGCGTGTTTGAGCATGAGGCTGAGCGGCATTATTTCCTGCCCTTCAAGGGTAAGGTTGGCTGGCATATCCTGACGCCGCTGAAGACGTCTGGCGGCGATGTGGTGCTGATTGATCGCGGCTTTGTGCCGGATAAGCTGAAGGACCAGTCCCTGCGACAAGATGGTTTGCCAACTGGCGCCCTGACGATAACCGGGCTTGCCCGATCGTTTGAGGAAGCGCGGCTGTTTACACCAGAGAATGATGTAGCCAACAACAAATGGTACTGGCGCGACGGGCCAGGCCTTTACCAGAGCCTTTCGGCACAAACAAAGGTGACGCCATTGCCGTTTATGATTGATGAGGCCACCAAGGCGTCCAGTGGGGCCTGGCCGCGCCCCGGCGTGACGCGGGTTTCGTTTCATCAAAAGCATTTCGGTTATGCGTTAACATGGTACGGGCTGGCGGCAACGCTGGCCGGGGTGTTTGCCGCCTTTGCCTATGTGCGGCTGCGGCGGCAATCCTGCCAGAGGATATAACGCTAGCCAGACCCCGTCGGTTGCTTGGCAGTGGCCTTCTGCCGGGTATTTTCTTACAAGCCGCTATTTTCTTATGGCAATGATGGGTCTATGGTGGGCCGCCCCGGAGCGCAGGCCGCCTCCGGTAGTTTGAGAGATGTGAAGGAGTGACGTGTTGAAATATGTGAGCACGCGCGGCAAGGCGCCTAGCCTGGAATTTGAAGATGTGTTGCTTGCCGGGCTGGCGCGCGATGGCGGGCTTTATGTGCCTGAGGTATGGCCGTATTTCTCTGCGGATCAGATGCGGGCGATGCGCGGAAAATCCTACGCGCAAGTGGCGTTTGAGGTGATGTCACCATTTGTCTCGGGCTCCATTTCTGACGATGAGTTTCGGGCATTGATAGACGATGCCTATGGCGGGTTTTCGCATGAAGCGGTGGCACCGCTGGTGCAGGCCGATGAAAATTTATGGATCCTCGAGCTGTTCCACGGGCCAACGCTGGCGTTCAAGGATTTTGCCATGCAGATCCTTGGCCGGTTGATGGACCGGGCCCTTGAAAACCGGGGTGAGCGAGCGACCATTCTGGGCGCCACATCCGGCGACACGGGCGGGGCGGCGATTGAGGCGTTTCGCGGGCGGGAGCGGATTGATATTTTCATTCTCCACCCTTTTGGCCGGGTCTCCGATGTGCAGCGGCGGCAGATGACGACGGCGCGCGAGGCCAATGTTTTTAACATTGCTCTTGATGGCAATTTTGATGATTGCCAGGCGGTGGTGAAGGCGTTGTTTAATGATCTTGATTTTCGTGATGAGCAGAAAATTACCGGCGTCAACTCGATCAACTGGGCGCGGATCATGGCGCAGATCGTTTATTATTTTACGGCTGGCGCGGCGCTGGGCAGCCCGGACCGGCCGCTGTCTTTTTCCGTGCCGACGGGTAACTTCGGTGATGTTTTTGCCGGCTTTGTGGCCAGAAAGATGGGTTTGCCGATTGAGCGGCTAGTCGTTGCCACCAACGTTAATGACATTCTCGTGCGGACGCTTTCGAGTGGCACTTATAAACCTGACGGGGTGACGGCGACCTACAGCCCGAGCATGGATATTCAGGTGTCTTCAAATTTTGAGCGGTTGCTGTTTGAGATGGCCGGGCGGGACTCGTCGCGTGTTGCCAGTTTGATGGATGATTTGCAGCGGCAGGGGTCTTTCACACTTTCTGAGAATGAGCTGGCGCCAATGCGGGCGTTGTTTACTGGCGTGCGGGTGGATGAGGCGGCAACATTCGAGACGATCAAGGCGCAGTATGAAGGTAATGATTATGTGATTGACCCTCATAGCGCCATTGCGCTGCAGGCAGGTATGAGCAATTTAAACGGCGGGGTGCCAATGGTGGCGCTGGCGACGGCGCATCCGGCGAAATTCCCGGATGTGGTGACCAAGGCGACCGGCCGCGAGGTAGAGCAGCCCGCCAGGCTCAAGGCGCAGCTGCATGAGGCGGAGCGGGTTGAGCGGCTTGCCAATGATGTTGGCCGGGTCAAAGATTATATCCGCGCGCATACGCGGGCCAACGCCGATGGCGCCGTCAGTGGGTCAGCATAGATGAGCGTTCAGGTCACAAAACTTAAAAACGGGTTGCGCGTTGTCAGCCATAACATGCCTTATCTGGAGACGGTCTCGCTTGGCGTGTGGGTGCGGGCTGGCAGCCGGGATGAAACACCGGCGCAAGATGGAATGGCGCATTTCCTCGAGCATATGGCGTTCAAAGGCACCAAGACGCGCTCGGCCTATGACATTGTGGAGTTGATCGAGACGGCGGGCGGCGACCTGAATGCGTCGACCGGGCTTGATCAGACCGCTTATTACGCCACGATGCTGGCGGGTGACCTGGGGCTGGCGGTGGAGCTGCTGGCGGATATTGTCATCAACCCGGTGTTTGAGCCGGGGGAGATTGACCGAGAAATTCAGGTGATCATCCAGGAAATTCTGGCGACAACGGAATCGCCGGAAGATGTGGTATTTGACCTGGCGCAGATGATGGCTTTTCCTGACCAGGCGGTGGGCCGCACGGTCATGGGCAGCGCCGAGACGGTTTCTAAATTTACGCGTGATGATCTCAAAAGCTTTATGGCGCAGCATTACCGGGCCTCTAACATGGTGATCGGTGCGGCCGGTGCCGTTGACCATGACGCGCTTTGTGATCTTGTCGATGAGCATTTTGCCGGGCTGCCAACAGGGGACGGCGCGCGCACTGGCAAGGCGAAGTATCAGGGCGGCATCGATATTGCCAAGCCAAGCTTTGAGCAGGGGCATGTGGTGATCGGCTTTGAGGGCATCGGCTTTACTGGTGATGAGATTTTTGCGGCGCAGATTTTGAACAACACGCTGGGGGGCGGCATGTCTTCGCGGTTGTTTCAGGAAATCCGCGAGAAGCGGGGGCTTGCCTATCAGGTTTACAGCTACCACTCCTCTTATGAAGATAGCGGCTTGTTCGGCGTTTATGCCGCGACAGACTCGCAGCGCAGTGCAGAAGTCACTGGATTAATGCTTAATGAAATTGCCAACTTATGCACCAGCGGTATAAGCTCACGGGAGCTGATGCGTGCCAAGGCGCAGCTGAAATCCGGCCTCGCGATGAGTTTGGAGAGCAGCGGCGCGAGGGCCGAGCAAATTGCCCGGCAGATCCTGTTTTTTGACAGGCCGCTCAGCAATGAAGAGTTGATGAGAGATGTTGAGCGCGTCTCACTGGAAGATTGCCAGAGGCTGGCGCAGAAAATTGTGGCCAGCGGCGCGCCCACCATCGCGGTCGCCGGTAGTGGACAGAATATTGACGAATTTGCCCGGTTTAAATCATTTTTTTCGGGTGATCGGCTGTCTTCAGGGCAGGAAACTCCTGTAGCCATGAGAGATGGGGAGGTTCTGCAGTAATGGTTTTTCTTCGTTCCTCGTCGTCAATCGATTACGGGCCGGTTTTATCCACGAAGAATTTAACGCTGCGCCTGCCGCAAATGGGGGATTTTGTTGCCTGGTCTTCTTTGCGCCAAATTAGTCGTGATAGATTGACACCATTCGAGCCTGAATGGGCTGGAAATGAGCTTTCCAGAGATGCGTTCAGGAATCGCCTGCGGTTTTATCAGCGCGAGTTTCGGGATAACACCGGATACCCATTTTTTATTTTTACCGGCGAAGGGGAAACACTTGGTCAAGGTGGCGTCACACTTT
>CALNZE010000068.1:0-48963 GCA_942490955.1 uncultured Alphaproteobacteria bacterium | reverse complement strand
AGTTACATGCATTGCTGTGTTATTTGAAAATGCAGGACGATAAGGAGAGTTTAAAATGGCAGGGTCTATCAACAAGGTAATTCTGGTTGGCAATCTTGGTGCGGACCCGGAAGTTCGCCGGATGCAGGACAACCGGCCTGTGGTCAATCTGAGTGTGGCGACGACTGACAGCTGGAAAGACAAGAATAGCGGCGAGCGGCGCGAGAAAACAGAATGGCACCGGGTTGTTATTTTTAATGAAGGGCTGTGCCGGGTGGCGGAGCAATATCTGAAAAAAGGCGCCAAGGTTTATATTGAAGGCAGCCTGCAAACCCGCAAATGGCAAGATAATAGCGGCCAGGATAAATACACCACCGAAATCGTGTTGCAGGGCTTTAACGGCAATCTGACAATGCTTGATGGCCGCTCTGGCGGGCAGTCGCAGCAGAATAACAATGATTATGGCGGCGGGCAGAATGCCGGCTTTGCCGAGCCGCAATGGGGCCAGGTGCCTGACAGCGGGCCTGATGCCGGCAGGGGTGATAGCGGCAACAAGGGCGGCTCGTTTGAAAAAGAGCTCGATGATGAGATCCCCTTTTAGATAAAATATGGATTGCGATAAAACGCCTGCACCGGATACCGGGCAGGCGTTTTTCATTTAAGGTGTGATGTAAACTGAGATTATGAACTGATAGGTGAGCTGAAATGAAATGTCTGGTGGCAGGGGCTTATGGGTTTATTGGCCGGGGCGTTGTGGCGGCGCTGGTTAGGTCTGGCCATGAGGTGATTGGCGCCGGGCGGGATCTGGACCTTGGGCAGCGGCTGGTGCCGGGGATTGAGTGGATCCATTGCGACTTTAATCATGACCTTGACCCAGGCCTGTGGGCCGCGCGGCTTGACGGCGTGGAGGCGGTTGTGAATTGCGTTGGCATTTTGCAATCTGATCTGCGGGATAACGCTGCGCGGGTGCATGGGGCCGGGGCGCGGGCGTTGTTCAAGGGGGCGGAGGAGGCGGGGGTCTCCCGGCTCGTGCATATTTCTGCGACGACGCTTGATGAAACGGCAGACGGTGTGGAAGATGAAACCCGCATAGTGCCGGAATATGCCGCCTCGAAACTGGCAGGTGAAGCTTATCTGAAGGCGACCAATCTCGATTGGACGATTGTGCGGCCTGACCTGGTGCTGGGGGCGCAATCGACCGGCGGGGCTTTGCTGATGCGCGGGCTTGCCGGCTTGCCGCTGATGACACCGGTGCCGGGTGATGGCGGGCAGAAATTCCAGCCGGTGGCGATTGATGATCTGGCCGATGCGGTGACGGCGCTGGTTGAGGGCGGCGCGCATAAAGGCGAGACGATTTATGCTGTCGGCCCGGAGACGCTGACCCTTCGCGAAATTTTGCTTAACTTCCGCCGGTGGTTGGGCTTTGCCGGGGTGCCGGTGTTGCCGGTTCCTCGGCTGCTGATCAAGGCCATGTTGCTGGCGGGGGATGGGTTGGCGCTGCTCGGCAACCGGACGGCGCTGCGCTCGGCGTCGTTGACGCAGATGGAGCGGTTCTGGCCGCATGACAGCGCGGCGTTGGCCGGGTTGATTGGCCGGGAGCCTGTGGGGATGAATGAGTTTTTAAGCCAGCAACCCGCGACATTCCCTGACAGAATGCATGCGCGCGGTTTTTTTTTGCTGCCAAGCCTGCGGTGGGTCGTGGGGCTCTCCTGGATATTTGAGGGCTATGAAGCGCTGGTTCAAAGCGCGGCAGCGGCGGGCATTGGCACGCTGGCGCTCACGGCGGCGGTATCGTGGCAAGGGGTGGCGGCGTTGCTGACCATGCTGTGCGGGGTGTTTTTCCTCTCCAACCGCTGGATGCGGATCGGCGGGCTGGTGAAGGCGGCGTTGATCGTTGCGGCGGGGGCGGTCACTATGAGTTATGTTGACAGCTTCAGTCAGTTTTTGGGTGTGGCGTTTGGCGTCGCGGTGCCGGTGTTGCTGATATTTGTTTTGATGGGGTTGAACGAAAAGCGGTGAGTTATTTTCTCCTCAAATGGGCGCATGTGCTGGGCGCGGCGGTGTTGTTTGGCACCGGCATGGGGATTGCCTTTTTTATGTTTATGGCGGTGCGGCTGGCTCGGGAGGATGCGGCGCCGTCCTCTGTTGCCGGGGTGGCGCTGGTGAGCCGGATTGTGGTGCTCGCGGATTATGTTTTCACGACCACTGCGGCGGTGGTGCAACCGGTGACGGGGTTGCTGCTGGTCTGGCATGTGGGGTATAGCCTTTTTGATTTTTGGGTGTGGGGCAGCCTTGCGCTCTATGTCTTCATTGGCATTTGCTGGGTGCCGGTGATTTCGATGCAGGTGGAGATGAAGCGGTTGGCAGAGGCGGCGGCTGCGAGCGGTAGCGGATTGCCAGCCAGGTTTCACGAGTTATACCGGCGATGGTTTCTGCATGGCTGGCCGGCATTTGGGGCGATGCTTCTGATTTTCTGGCTGATGATTTCCAAGCCGGACGCGCTATTTTGAGGCCCGGGTTGAGGCTGGTATCTTTCGCCTTGCGGATTTGTTAGAAGAAGCCGAAGGGCCTCGGCCTTTAGAGGGTGTGGCTGAAAGGCCTGGCCTTAAACCGGGTTGTTTCATTTGTTTTATTCCCTCCAAAATTTACAGGATTGGTTATGGCTCCGCCGCGTCTCACCTTGCAGGATATTCACTTAACATTTGGCGGTGACCCGCTGCTGACCGGGGCTGAGCTTTCTGTTTCTGATGGCGACAGGATTTGTCTTGTCGGGCGGAATGGCAGCGGTAAGTCCACTTTTTTGAAGATTGCGGCGGGGCAGGTTGAGGCGGATAGCGGTGTGCGGTTTATCCAGCCCGGCGCGACGCTGCAATATCTTGAGCAAGAGCCGGATTTGAGTGCCTATGAAAGCGTTGGCGCCTATGCGCGCGGTGAGTTGGTGCGGGAAGAAGATGCGCATATGGCGGATTACTATCTCACCGAGCTGGGTCTTTTTCCTGATATGGCGACGACAAATCTGTCCGGCGGCGAGGCGCGGCGGGCGGCATTGGCCCGGGCGCTGGCGCCGGAGCCGGATATTCTGCTGCTGGATGAGCCGACCAACCATCTTGACCTGCCGGCGATTGAATGGCTGGAGGGGACGCTGAAAACCCTTCGTTCGGCGATTGTGGTGATCAGCCACGATCGGCGCTTTCTGGAGACTGTGTCGCGGTCGGTGGTGTGGATCGACCGGGGCGTATCGCGGCAGATGGATAAGGGTTTTTCCAGTTTTGAGGAATGGCGCGATGAGGTGCTGGAAAAGGAAGAGCTGGATGCGCATAAGCTGGCGCGCAAAATCGTGGCGGAGGAGCATTGGGTGCGCTATGGCGTGACGGCGCGGCGCAAGCGGAACCAGAAGCGGATGCGGGATTTGCAATCGCTGCGGGCGGAGCGGCGGGCGCATAAGGGGCCGGCGGGCGGCGTCAAGCTGGTGCAGAGTGAGGGCAAATCCTCTGGCAAAAAAGTGATTGAGGCGGAGGGGCTGTCGAAGTCTTTTGGTGAGATAAAAATCATTGAGGATTTCTCCGTGCGGGTGATGCGGGGCGACCGGCTGGGTATCGTCGGCCCGAATGGGGCGGGTAAATCAACATTGATCAAGATGCTGACCGGGGCGCTCGCGCCTGATAGCGGCGCCGTGGAACTGGGCGCCAATATCGAGATGGTGACGCTTGACCAGTCGCGGGCCAGCCTGAAGCCGGAATGGACGCTGGCTGATGCGCTGACCAATGGCGGTGGTGACATGGTGGAGGTTGGCGGCCAGCCGAAGCATGTGATCGGCTATATGAAAGATTTTCTGTTTGAGCCGGGACAGGCGCGCACCCCTGTTGAGGTGCTCTCCGGCGGCGAGCGGGCGCGGGTGATGCTGGCGCGGGCGTTATCGCAGCCCTCCAATCTGATGGTGCTTGATGAGCCGACGAATGACCTTGACCTCGAGACGCTGGACCTGCTTGAGGAGATGATCGCCGACTATGAGGGCACGGTGCTGCTGGTCAGCCATGACCGGGATTTTATCGACCGGGTGGTGACCTCGGTCGTGGTCTTTGAGGGGGATGGAAAATGGATGGAATATGCCGGTGGTTATTCCTTCATGATGCGGCAACGTAAAGAGGCGCTGGCGGATAGTGTCGCGGCGGAGCGGGGCAAAGCGGGAGAGAGTGAAAAAGCGGCCGCAAAGGGTGCCGGCAAACCGGATGGCGGGGCGGCTGCTCCCTCAAGCCAGCAGGATAAGCTGACCTATAAGGATAAATTTGCGCTGGAGACGCTGCCTGGCAAAATGGCAGAGCTGGAGGGGCTGATCGCGGGCCATCAGCAGGTGCTGGCGGACCCGAAGCTGTTTAATCAAAATCCGGAGAAATTTAACAAGATCTCGACCGAGCTGGCCAAGGCCATGGAGGACCTGGCGGCAATGGAGGAGCAGTGGCTGGAGCTCGAGATGCGCCGCGAGGAGATTGAGGGCGGCTGATGTCGATCAGAATGGCATCGGGTAGGTGTGGTGGACGCCGTCTATGGCGCTAAGCACATCATCTGACAGGGTGACATTAATCGCGTCGATGTTTGTTGTGAGCTGCTCAAGGCTGGTGGCACCGATGATCGGGCTGGCGACGAAACTGCGCGAGAGGCAAAAGGCGATGGCCATCTGGCAGGGGTCGAGATCATTTGCGCGGGCGATTTCCATGTAGCAGGCGGTGGCTTTTTCGACATTGCCGGTGAGGCGGTAACCGTAGCGGTCTTTTGCGGCTTCGTTGAATGTCAGCCTTGCGCCTTCTGGCTCGCCGCCGGCGAGATATTTGCCGGAGAGGATGCCCATACCCAGGGGTGACCAGGGCAGGTAGCTGATGCCCTCAATGACGCAGGCTTCGGCGATGTTTATGTCATCGCGGCGGCGCAAAAGGCTGTATTCATTCTGGATGGAGGCGGGGGGTGTGAGGCCGTTTTGGGCGGCCAGGTTGGCGTATTGTGTGATGCCCCAGGCGCTGTCATTTGAGAGGCCCCAATGGCGAATTTTTCCGGCTTTGATATGGCCTTCCAGCGTTTCCAGAATTTCTAACTGGTTGTCGAGCAGCTTTTTCCGGTCGAGGTTTTTTGGTTCATAGCTCCAGATATTATTGAAATGAAACAGGCTGCGGTTCGACGGCCAGTGGAGTTGATAGAGGTCGATATAATCCGTTTGCAGGCGGGTGAGGCTGTCGTCGATGGCTTGATTTATGTTGGCGCGGTCGAGGTCTCCGCCGCCGCGGATGTAGGGCATTTGCGGGGCGATTTTCGAGGCGAGGACGATCTCGTCGCGTTTGCCATTTTTGCTGAGCCAGGTGCCGATGATGGTCTCGGTAGAGCCATAGGTTTCTGCGGTCGGTGGGACGGCGTACATCTCGGCGGTGTCCCAGAAATTGACCCCTTTATCAAGGGCCAGGTCCATTTGCTGATGGCCTTCGCTCTCATTGTTCTGGAAGCCCCATGTCATGGTGCCAAGACAAATGCGGCTGATTTTAACGTCGGTTTTTCCAAGGGTGGTGTATTGCATAAATGGTCCGGCTCATTGGCTGTTGGGGTCGATGGGTGTGGTGGTCAGCTGCGGATGGGCGGCTTGGTGTCGTCTGGGTCCTGATCGGCCCTGGCTTTTGCTTCTTCCGCGATTGAGGAGACGGCGTCGGCCAGGTGGGCCTCGCGGCTTTGCATCTCGATAAACAGATGTTTGATCTCGGGGTGTTTGGCTTTTATCTCGCGCTCAAGTTCCGAGACTTTCTGTTCGACCTCACCGGCCTGCATCTCGTCAGGAAAATCAACACTGAGGGCGAGAAGGATGTCATAGGGGCCCATATGCATGGTGCGAAGCTCATTGACATGAAGGATGGATTGTTTGGTCTCGATAATGGTTTCGATCGAGCTGACGACTTCGGGGCTGGCGGCCTCGCCAAGCAGCAGGCCTTTGGTCTCGAAGGCCAGCAGGATGGCGGCGCCAGCGAGAATGATGCCAATGCCGAGCGAGGCGGCGCCATCGGCCCAGGTGATCCCGAGGGCGGAGCTCGCAAAAACACCGATAAAGGCAACCATGAGGCCGGCCATGGCGGCGGAGTCTTCAAACAACACGGTGAAGACGGTGGGGTCCTTTGAGTGGCGGACGGCCTGGAACCAGTTGGCTTTGCCGCGGACTTTGTTGAATTCCTTATAGGCGATGTACCAGGCGACGCCCTCAAAGATCATGGCGGCGGCGAGGACGATGTAATTGATGTGAGGGCTGGTGATGGCGCCCGGTTCCTGGAGCTTGTGGATGCCTTCATAAATGGAGACACCGGAGCCGACGGCAAAGATCAGGATGGCGACGACGAATGACCAGAAGTAGATTTCCATGCCGTAGCCGAAGGGGTGGCGGGCGTCTTTTGGTTTGTTTGATTTTTTGATGCCATAAAGCAGCAAGCCTTGATTGCCGGTATCGACGACAGAGTGGATGGCCTCTGACAGCATGGCGGAGGAGCCTGTGATGGATGCCGCGACGAATTTTGTTATCGCGATCAGGCCGTTACCGGCGAGTGCTGCATAAATAACCTTTTTTGAGCCGTGTCCTGCCATTTTGATCCTTCTGCCGGGCGTGATGCTTCCTGTTTCGCGTGGCTAACTCCGGCTCATACTAGTCTATGGTTTGGGGATGTAAACAGTTTGAATTTGGCTGATAAATTGGCGGCTTTGATATCCCCAGAGAATGGCTAAATTGGCCCTTAAAACACTGGTATGAGGGTATGTGATGGGCTATACCTAGGGTGCCTTGACAGCGCATGAGTTGCGCAGTTTTTAGGCATTCATCCCGGGCGCTGCTTTTTGCGGCAATCGTCCCCGGGGTGGGCGCGACGTTAAAAATTTAATGTTTCCCCGCTGGTGGTTTGTTTCCACTGGCTTTGGCGAGAAGCAGACGACAGGATCCTGCAGTTGAGCGATAAAGATGATAATTTAGGAGATGGCGGCTCTTCTCCTGATATCCGCCCTATTTTGATTACCGATGAGATGAAGCGGTCGTATCTCGATTATGCGATGAGCGTGATTGTCTCCCGGGCGCTGCCTGATGTGCGCGACGGGCTGAAGCCGGTGCACCGGCGGATACTCTATTCGATGCATGAGAATGGCTATGACTGGAACAAGGCGTATCGCAAGTCGGCGCGTGTTGTTGGTGATGTCATGGGTAAGTATCACCCGCATGGTGACAGTGCGATTTATGACGCGCTGGTGCGGATGGCCCAGGAATTTTCTCTCAGACTGCCGCTGATTGACGGGCAGGGTAATTTTGGTTCCGTTGATGGCGATCGGCCAGCGGCGATGCGCTATACCGAGTGCCGCTTGCAGAAAGTGGCGCATAGCCTGCTGGACGATCTCGATAAAGAGACCGTTGATTTTCAGGACAATTACGACGCCTCTGAATCCGAGCCGAATGTGTTGCCGGCGAAATTCCCCAATCTGCTGGTGAATGGCGCGGGTGGTATTGCTGTTGGTATGGCGACGAATATTCCGCCGCATAATCTCACCGAAGTGATTGAGGCCTGCATCGCCTATCTTGATGATCCGGAGTTGGAGATTGAGCAATTGCTTGACTATATCCCGGGGCCTGACTTTCCAACCGGGGGGATGATCCTTGGGCGGATGGGCATTCGCTCGGCCTATCACAAGGGCAAGGGCTCTGTTGTGATGCGCGGGCGCTGCACGACGGAAGAGATCCGCAAGGACCGTTTTGCGCTGGTGATTACCGAAATTCCCTATCAGGTCAACAAGGCGTCGATGATTGAGAAGATTGCCGAGCTGGTGCGTGAGAAACGCATTGAGGGCATTTCGGATATTCGTGATGAATCAGACCGGCAGGGCATGCGGGTGGTGGTGGAATTAAAGCGCGATGCGGTGCCGGATGTGGTGCTGAACCAGCTTTACCGGTTCTCGCCGCTGCAAACTAGCTTTGGCTGTAACCTGGTGGCGCTGAATGGCGGCAAGCCGGAATTGCTGAACCTCTTGGATTTCATCAAGGCGTTTACGGAGTTTCGCCAGGATGTTGTCTCGAGGCGGACGAAATATCTCTTGAACAAGGCGCGGGACCGGGCGCATGTTCTGGTCGGCCTGGCGATTGCTGTTGCCAATATTGATGAGGTGATTGCGCTTATCCGCCATGCGCCGAACCCGCAGACGGCCAGAGACCAGCTTATGGAGCGCAACTGGCCGGCGAAAGACATCGCGCCGCTTGTTGAGCTGATCGCCGACCCCCGGCACAAGGTGGCGGATGATGGCACCTACAAACTCTCCGAGCAGCAGGCGCGGGCGATCCTTGATTTGCGCCTGCAACGGCTGACGGCGCTTGGCCGGGATGAGATTTCTGACGAATTGCACAAGCTTGGTGAGACCATCCGTGACTATCTGGATATTCTTGGCTCTCGTCCGCGGATTATTGAGATTGTCAAAGATGAGATGATCAGCATCCGCGATGAGTTTGGCACACCGCGCCGCACCGAGATCCTTGATATCGAAGGTGAGGTTGATGATGAGGATCTGATCGCCCAGGAAGATATGGTGGTGACGGTCTCGCACAAGGGATATATCAAGCGGGTGCCGCTATCGGCTTATCGGGCGCAGCGACGGGGCGGCAAGGGCCGCTCTGGCATGGCGACACGGGATGAGGATTTTGTCACCAAGATATTTGTGGCCAACACGCACACGCCGATCCTGTTTTTCTCCTCGCGCGGCATGGTCTACAAGATGAAAGTGTGGCGGCTGCCGCTGGCGGCGCCGCAAGCCAGAGGCAAGGCGCTGATCAACCTGTTGCCGCTGGAGCAGGATGAGCGGATTACCACCATCATGCCATTGCCGGAGGATGAAAGCTCCTGGCAGCAGCTGCATGTGATGTTTGCAACGCAATCCGGCAATGTGCGGCGCAATGATCTCTCAGACTTTATTGACATCCGCCAGAATGGCAAGATTGCCATGAAGCTGGCTGAGGGGGATCAGATTGTTGGCGTGGACATCTGTAGTGAAAATAACGATGTGTTGCTGACAAGCGCGTGGGGGCAGGCGATACGTTTTCCTGTCACCGATGTGCGGGTTTTTGCCGGGCGCAGTTCAACCGGCGTTCGCGGCATTCGCCTTGCTGAAGGTGACCGGCTGATCTCGATGACCATCCTGCATCACATTGAAGCAACGGTTGAAGAAAAACGGGCTTATTTGAAGCAGGCGGCGATGATGCGCCGGGCGGCGACAGGTGAGGCCGACGCGGATATTGAAGTGCCGACGCTTGATGACGAGGGCGATAGCGGTGCCGAGGTTGATCTGCCGATGGAGCGTTATGCTGAGCTTGGTGCGGGCGAGCAGTTTGTGCTGACGCTGAGTATCAATGGCTATGGCAAGCGGTCTTCGGCCTATGAATACCGCGTCTCTGGTCGGGGCGGTAAGGGCATCATCGCGATGATTGTCAATGAGCGGAATGGTGAGCTGGCAGGTTCCTTCCCGGTTGATGAAGGTGATCAGATTATGCTGGTGACTGATGGCGGGCAATTGATCCGCTGCCCTGTTCATGATGTTCGGATTGCCGGGCGGAACACGCAGGGTGTCACGGTTTTCAAGACGGCACCTGGTGAAAGTGTTGTCTCTGTCGAGCATATCCGTGAGGATGAAGAAGATGGCGATGATTTGCCTGATCCTGATGTGGATGGTGAAGGGCCAACCCCGCCAACAGATGATGATGAGAGTTGAGTTATGAGTTTGACAGGGTTTTATCCTGGTAGTTTCGACCCGATGACAAATGGCCATGTGGATATTATCACGCGGTCCATGAATTTTGTCGATGAGTTGATCATCGGGGTGGGTGTGCATCATGTGAAAGCCCCTTACCTGACGGGTGAAGAACGGGTTGAGTTGATCGAGATACTGGCGGCGGAGCTTCGAGAGAGCAGCGGCAAGCCGGTTAAGGTCATTCAATTCTCCGGGCTGGCGGTGGATGCCGCCGTGGCCTATGGCGCGAAAGTGATTGTGCGGGGGCTGCGGGATTCGGCGGATTTTGCCTATGAAATGCAAATGGCGGGAATGAACCGTGCCATGGCCGATGGCATTGAAACGCTGCTGCTGCCAAGTGCGGGCACGGTGCGTCACATTGCAGGCCAGCTTGTGCGCCAGATTGAAAAATTTGGCGGTGATTACGCGCAGTTTGTGCCGCCTTATGTCGCTGAATTTCTTGAAAATAAAAAAAACTGGGATGCGCCTGAATAGGTTTTGCGGGCAGGCGCCATGTTGCGCCGTGTAACAGGAGTTTGTGATAATGATCCAACGTATTTGTCTGGCTGTTGTCTTTTTGGTTTTGTTGGTGAGCCAGGTGGCGGCGCAATCACCTGCGGATGGCAAGGTTGACCTTGAAAATTTTCTTTATCTTGATACCAAATATGGTCGGACGGTGATTGTGCTTTACCCGAAGAAAGCGCCCGAGCATGTGAAGCGGGTGCGCAAGCTGGCGCGCGAAGGTTTTTATGACGGTCTAAAGTTTCACCGGGTGCTGCATGGGTTTATGGCGCAAAGCGGAGACCCGACAGGGACCGGAACCGGCGGGTCTGAATTGCCCGATTTGAATTCGGAATTTAATGATATTCCCTTCAACCGCGGCGTTGTTGGCGCGGCAAGGACGCAGAACCCCAATTCGGCCAACAGCCAGTTTTTCATTTGCTTTCAGGCGGCGCATCATCTAAACGGCCAGTATACCGCCTGGGGTAAGGTTGTTTATGGCATGGAATTCATTGACCAGGTCAAGCGCGGGCGTGATGCCACGGGCATGGTTGATGACCCGGATGAAATTACCTCGATGAAGGTGGCGGCTGATGTTAAAGAAGCGCCGCCAGTGCCGCTCGGGCAATTTGTGCCAGGGCTGGAGAATGCACCGCGCCAGAAGATTTTGCCGCGAATTGAGTAGAGATCGTTTTGTTTTGCTCGTCGATTGCGAAAAGTGGGACACTATAAAAGGGAAGAAGAATGACTGAAATGAAAGACCCGGAAAATACGCTGATTTTAAACATCACCCATGGTGAAGTGGTGATTGAGCTGTTACCGGATGTGGCGCCCAATCATGTGGCGCGGATTAAAGAACTGGCGCGTGAAGGTTTTTATGACGGCATTGTTTTTCACCGGGTGATTGATGGCTTCATGGCGCAAACCGGCGACCCGACCGGCACCGGGACTGGTGGCTCTGGCCAGAATTTGACAGCGGAGTTTAACAACACGCCGCATGTGCGCGGCGTCTGCTCTATGGCGCGGGCGCAAGCGCCGAATTCTGCCGACAGCCAGTTTTTCATCTGCTTTGATGATGCGACCTTCCTTGATGGGCAATATACAGCCTGGGGCAAAGTCACCTCCGGTATGGAATATGTTGACCAGATTAAAAAGGGTGAACCGGTCATCGACCCGGATCAGATTGTCAGCATGCGAGTTGCAGCGGATGCTGCCTAAGGCGATTTTTGTTGCCGGTTTTTAGTAAAGTGAATTTGGGGGCTCCTTTAATGAAAAGAGGGGCCCCTCATTTATTGTGGTGGCTGAATTTTTGGCTGCCGTGATTGTTCTAAATGAAAGGCCATATCCCCGTGCGGCTTGATGAGTTTGATTTTGAGTTACCTGAAGAGCGGATTGCCTTGCACCCGGCGAGGGAGCGGGATGGCTCCCGGTTGTTGCATGTTGCCGCTGCTGGGGCGCTTGAGGACAGGATGATGCTTGATCTGCCGGATTTGCTTGAGCCGGGTGACCTGTTGGTTGTGAATGACAGCCGGGTTCTGCCAGCGGCGCTTTCTGGCGAGCGCCGACGCGGGGATGGGGTGGCGCAGGTTCATCTCAATCTTCATAAGCGGGTGTCTGATAATGTGTGGCGGGCTTTTGCCAAGCCTGCCAAGCGGCTGCGTGAAGGTGACCGGCTGTTTTTCGGCGATGATAACAACAGCTGCATGATGGGCGCGCTTGAAGCGGAGGTCACCAGTGTGCCGGGCGCCGGCGAGATTGAGGTTGCGTTTGATGTTGTTGGGGCCGTGCTTGATGAGCGGTTGAAAATGGTCGGCGCGATGCCGTTGCCGCCGTATATTGCAGGCAAACGGCCGGCGACTGAGGCCGATTTTAGTGATTATCAGACGATCTTCTCCCGCCATGACGGGTCTGTTGCGGCGCCGACGGCGGGGTTGCATTTTACGCCGCGCTTGCTGGCCGCCCTTGAGGAAAAAGGGGTCAAGATTGTTTCTGTGACGCTGCATGTGGGGGCGGGAACATTTCTGCCGGTAAAAGTCGATGATATTGCCGACCATAAGATGCATAGCGAATGGGGTGTGGTGAGTGACGAGGTGGCGGCTGGCATAAACCGGGTGAAAGCAGAAGGCGGGCGCGTTTGCGCGGTGGGGACGACTTCGCTGCGTTTGCTGGAGACGGCGGCGCGGGCGGCGGCCAAATCAGCAGGTGATGCCTCCGGGCAGGTTATTGCGCCCTGGGCGGGGGAGACGGATATTTTCATCACGCCTGGTGATGAGTTTCTGGTGGTTGACCGGTTGCTGACGAATTTTCATCTGCCGAAATCGACATTGTTCATGCTGGTGGCGGCCTTTTCCGGGCTTGATGTGATGCAGGCGGCTTATGCCCATGCGATCGCTGAGGAATACCGGTTTTATTCCTATGGCGATGCCTGCCTGCTTGAGGGGAGGGGGTAGAATGGCCGAGGGGTTTTCATTTCAACTTATAAGCACGGATGGCGCGGCGCGTCGCGGCGCGGTGACCACACCGCATGGCGTGATCCAGACACCGGCCTTTATGCCGGTGGGGACGGCTGCGACCGTAAAGGGCATGATGGTGGACACGGTGCGGCAGACGGGTGCTGAGATCATTCTTGGGAACACTTATCATCTCATGCTGCGGCCGGGGGCGGAGCTTGTTGCCAGGCTTGGCGGGCTGAATAATTTCATGAACTGGGATGGGCCCATCCTGACGGATTCTGGCGGGTTTCAGGTGATGTCTCTTGCAAAACTGCGCAAAATTACAGAAGAGGGGGTGGCGTTTCAATCTCATATCGATGGGTCCTCTCACAATCTGACGCCGGAGCGGTCGATGGAGATACAGGCGCTTTTGGGCTCAGACATTCAGATGGCGTTTGATGAATGCACGCCCTTTCCGGCAACAAGGGACGAGGCGGCGCGCTCGATGGAACTTTCCATGCGGTGGGCGAAGCGATCGAAGGGGGCCTTTGAGCGCTTTAGCGCGCCGGGGCAGGCGCTGTTTGGCATTGTGCAGGGAAGTGTTTATGAGGATCTGCGCAGGCAATCGGCAGAGGCGCTGGAGGCAATTGATTTCCCCGGACTGGCGATTGGCGGGCTGGCGGTGGGTGAAGGGCAGGCGGTGATGTTCGAGGTGCTAGATTTTACGATGCCGCATATGCCGGTTGCCAAGCCGCGCTATCTGATGGGGGTTGGCACGCCGCTTGATCTGCTCGGTGCGGTGGAGCGGGGCGTCGATATGTTTGACTGTGTGATGCCGACGCGCTCTGGCCGGCACGGGCAGGCCTTCACCTGGGACGGCAAGGTGAATCTGAAGAATGCGCAATTTAAGGATGATGCGGCGCCGCTGGATGAGACAAGTGATTGCCCGGCGCTGCGGGATTATTCCAAGGCCTACCTGCATCATCTGGTGCGCTCGGGTGAGTTGCTGGGGCCGATGCTGATCTCATGGGCGAATGTTCATTTTTACCAGTCGCTGATGGCGGCGATGCGGGCGGCCATTGAAGAGGGGCGGTTTGCCAGCTTTGCGGCGGGCTTTCGCGCAAGTTATCAGGGATGAGCCGTTGGCGGCTCAAGGTTGTATGGGCGGCAATTTGGTTTCGCCCGGTTTTGGCGGGGTTTCTTTTTCGCGCCACCAGAGAAAGAGCCCGGAGCCAATGACGCAGATTGCGCCGGCCAGCGTCCAGTAGGACGCAACGTCATCAAAAATATAATAGCCGATGATTGGCATGGAGATGATGCCGAGATAGATGAAGGGCGCCAGCAACGGCGCCGGGGCGTGGCGGTGTGCTGTGATGAGGAACCAGTGGCCGATGCCGCCGGTGACGCCAAGGGAGAACAGCAATATCCAGATAAACAAGCTGTCTGGTGTTTGCCAGTTGGCGATGGCGAAGGGGGCGAAGATGAGGACGCCGCCGACCGGGGCGTAAATCTGGTTTGTGGTGTTGCTGTCAAATCGGCTGGTGTATCTGGTCATGACGTTATAAACGGCAAGGGATAATGTGGCCAATAGGGAGAGGCCGACTGCCCAGTGGATGCCGCCAAAGCCGGGCCTTGTGACGATGAGTACGCCGATAAAACCGAAAATAACGGCATAAAGCTGGGCGGGTTTCAGGCGCTCGCCAAGCAGCGGGCCGGCCAGCGCCGCGACAAGTAATGGCGAGAGGAAGAATATTGTTATCGTCTGGTCGAGCTGGAGATATTTAAGCGCCCAGAAGTTGAATGCCGTGGCGCCAACCATGGCCACCATGCGCAGGATCTGGATGGCGGGGGCTTTTGTCTTGATCGCGGCAATGACGCGGCGGGGTGAGTAGATGAGCATCAGGATGGCGAGATGCATCAGAAAGCGCATCCATAAAACCTGTTCGAAGGGAATGTTGGTAAATTCGCCGAGATATTTTGCGGTGCTGTCAAGGGCGGAAAAACAAAGGACGGCGAGGCACATGAGGCCGATGGCGGCACGATTTGTCATGGGGTGGGGTCGCTTAATGGTTCGGGTTGCAGGTGGCCGAAGG
This sequence comes from uncultured Alphaproteobacteria bacterium, assembly GCA_942490955.1. Taxonomy (GTDB): domain Bacteria; phylum Pseudomonadota; class Alphaproteobacteria; order Rhizobiales; family HXMU1428-3; genus HXMU1428-3. The sequence continues at coordinate 34,187 of CALNZE010000068.1, read as the reverse complement.
GCCCTCTCTAGGCGTCCCCGTTTATAGCGGAAAATCTGAATAAGTTGGCGTAAAATAACGCGAAAGTTATCAATTGGGCGGGTTGGGATTGGTGCTGTTGAAATTGTTTGACATTTTCCGCGAAAAATCGCAAACCATGACTTGACTGGGTGGATTTATAAACCTATTTTCACCGCTTCGCACGCAAGTGCGCGGGTTTCATGCGGGCAATATGGCCTTGTGTGAACCACCTTGGGGGCCCATAGCTCAGTTGGTAGAGCAACTGACTTTTAATCAGTAGGTCACAGGTTCGACCCCTGTTGGGCTCACCATTTTTCCCCGGACAATCAAAACATTAGAACTGTAGCCTTTGCGAAGGTTGCAGCTTCTTTTGTTTGCGGTTCAGCAGTCTTTCTCGTTGGGTGGAGTGACGTCTTGGGTGCTGGCCTATTTGTTTGGGGGGAAAGGGATGGGACAAATTTTGCGCTAATTTCTGGGTTTTGCTGTTTTGTCTGGTGGGGTGAGGTGCATTGACCGCGTTGCCCTGTCATGTGATAATGTTACAAGTGTTAGCTTCAAGAGCAGGGCGTCGCGTGTTTATTATTCTCGACAGGCAGAGTTTGACAGAGAGCGGGTCTTTATGATCAATCGGCGCACACCCTGTTCTCAAATTGCCAATTTTATTGCCCTGTTTGCCATTGTAGCGGTAAACCTTCTGGGGCTTGGCCACTTTCACCCACCTTCCGGGGCCGATAGCGGGGCTGCACAATCTCTTGCCTTCTCTGCTGTTTCGCCGGTAGATTTTGATGGCGGCAATGACGGCAATGTTGATCACGATCCGGATGGTGACATCGGGCATGGGTGTGATTTTTGCTGGCTGCACGGCGTGGCTAAGACAGGCGCTCCGGTGCGATCACCCGCGTTTATTCTGCCCGATTTTAGCGAGCAGGCTGTCTGGTATTTGCCGCGCAGCACCCACCGTTCTTTCCTTGATACATTTTCCTTCCTGGTTCGTGGCCCGCCCACGTTTCTCCCTAGATAAATCCATTCAGGTTGAATGCTGACCACCGGCTTAGCGGCACTTGTTGTGTTTGTTCGCTTGCTGGGCTGGTTTGCGAAATGAAAATGTTTCAAGGAATTACATGATGAAAAGATTATTTATGGCTGTGGTTGCGGGTGCGGCACTGCTTGTGGCGGCCCCTCTTTATGCAGCGGAAGAACACCGCCAACTCGGCGCGCATATGCATGGGCACGGGACGCTGAATATGGCGATTGACGGTAACAAAGTCGCCATGGAGCTTGTGGCGCCCGGTGCCGATATTGTCGGGTTTGAAAATGAGGCCAGCACGGATGAGCAGAAGGCGAAGGTGAAGGCGGCCATCGACATGCTGGAAAAAGATCCTGAGACGCTGTTTGTCTTAACGGGTGCGGCGAAGTGCACATATACCGCCGCCAAAGCCGAGGTGGAGGCCCCCGATCATAAGGAGGATCATAAGGACGATCATGAGGATGAGCATGATGATCATGATCATGTTGCCGATGATCATGAAAAGGAGGAAGCACAAGACGGCTCGACCCATGAAGACTCAAGCCATGACGGTTCAACTCATGAAGAGGCTGGTGACCATAGTGAATTTCATGTGGTTTATGAGCTTGAATGTGCGGCGCCAGCAGCGCTGAAGGACATCAACATTCTGTTCTTCAAGCAATTCCCGAACTCCGAGGAGCTGGACGTGACAATCGTTGATGATCGTGGCTCACAATCACATGAAGCCACCCGGGATAATCCGATTGTAACGTTGGAGGCTCAATGACGGTGAGGGAAGGTGAGGTTGCAGTCAAGATGGATGGCATCAGCTATCACTGGCCGGGAGAGGCTGGATTTTCCATCACGCTGGACATGCTGGGCATTGCATGCGGTAAGCGCGTTCTGCTGCTGGGTGCATCAGGCAGTGGCAAGTCGACGTTGCTCAGCCTGATGACGGGTATTATCACGCCGGAGCATGGCAATGTCTGTGTTCTCGGGCGCGATATCAATCAGTTGAGCAGCGCCGCACGGGACAGGTTCAGGGCGGAGCATTTTGGCATCGTGTTTCAGATGTTCAATTTGCTCCCCTATGGCAGCGTGATGGATAATGTTCTGTTGCCGCTGAGTTTTGCGCCGGGCCGAAAAGACAGGACTGACGCGCGCGGTGGTGGGCGGGCAGAATCCAGGAGGCTATTGCAGGGGCTTGGTCTTGAAGAGGGGTTGCATGGGCAGAAGGCGGCCTCACTCAGTATTGGCCAGCAGCAGAGGGTGGCGGTGGCACGGGCGCTGATTGGCTCGCCGGAGATTATCGTGGCGGATGAGCCGACGTCTGCGCTGGATGCCAACCGGCGGCAGAAATTTATTGACCTGTTGTTTGCTCAACTGGATGAGACAGGCTCGACATTGATCATGGTGAGCCATGACGAGAGCCTCGGGGATCGGTTCGATCAGATTTTGCCCATTCAGGATATTCTCGTCGCTCGCAACAGAGGGGAGGTCTGAGATGATTGTTTTTCGCCTTGCCTTTCAGTCCCTGAAAAACAGATGGATCACGGCGCTTCTTACGGTGCTTTCAATTGCGGTCAGCGTGATGCTTCTGCTGAGTGTGGAAAAAATCCGTTATGGCGCCAGGGCTGGTTTTGCGGGCACGGTTTCCGGCACGGATCTTATTGTCGGTGCTCGCTCTGGCTCAATGCAGCTTTTGCTCTATTCGGTTTTCAGGATTGGTAACCCCTCCAACAATTTAACGTGGCGGAGCTACAAGGATCTTGTTGCGCGTGAGGAGGTAAGCTGGATTGTGCCGATTTCGCTTGGTGACAGTCACAAGGGGTTTCGCGTTCTCGGGACGACAGCGGCTTATTTCTCACGTTACAAGTTTCGCGCCGGGCAATCTCTTTTGGTCGCGGAGGGAAATATTTTCCAGGACCTTTTTGATGTGGTGCTCGGGGCTGATGTGGCGCAGGAGCTTGCGTATCAGATAGGTGATGAGATCGTGATTGCTCATGGCATCGGCGAGATTGGCGGTAAGCATGATCAACTGCCGTTTAAGGTTTCGGGCATTCTTGCCAAATCGGGGACCCCGGTGGACAAGACGTTGCATGTCAGCCTGGAGGCGATTGAGGCGATCCATGTGGACTGGGCGACGGGGTACAAAATTCCGGGGCAGAACACCCCGGCCGACAGGTTGCGGCAGGTAAAGTTAACGCCGAAGGCGATCACCGCCGCGCTTGTTGGCCTGAAATCGCGCATGCAGATATTCAGGTTTCAGCGTTATGTGAATGAATACAGATCTGAGCCATTGTCGGCGATCATGCCGGGGGTTGCGCTGCAGGAAATGTGGAGCCTGATCGGGACGGCCGAAAACGCGCTGCTGGCAATATCTGCCATGGTTGTGGTGACCGCCATTCTCGGGATGATGACGATGATTTTGTCCACCCTGAATGAACGCCGGCGGGAGATTTCCATCCTCCGGTCGCTTGGCGCCGGGCCGCAAACCATCATTTCGCTGCTGGTGAGTGAGGCGGTTATTTTGACCGGTCTTGGCATCGCGGCGGGGTTTGTCAGCACTTATATCATGTTGCTCTCCGTGAGGGAGGTGGTTGATAGCCGCTATGGCCTGCTGATTGATGTGGCGGCGCCGTCTATGAGGGAAATTTTGATTTTGCTTGTCATTCTAATTGGGGGATTTCTGGCGGGTCTGCTGCCGGCGTGGCGATCATACCGATTGTCTGTTGCCGATGGCATGCTCGTGCGTACCTAGATGAAACATTAAGGATATACCCATGTTCCGATTATTTAGTCCGTTGCTTTTTCTCATGCTTTTACTATCTCCCGTTTTTTCAGCGTCGGCGCTGGCGGAGCAATCGCAGTCGTTGACATGGGATAATCTGATGCCGGACACTGCGCCGTTGCAAAACCCGCTCGATGCCCTGCCGGCTGATTTATGGGAAGCTTTTAACGATATAAATTATTGGAAGCGTCTGCAGCAGGGGCCGCTCGACCAGAACAGGCGGGCTGAGTTGAAAGATGTCGAGAAAAAAGCGGAGAAAGCGCTCGGTGTCTTTGCGGCGAAAGGGGTTGAGCCTGATGTTGTTTTCAAAGAACAGGAGAAATATCTGGATGAGATTGAGAAGCGGGGCAAACTTGTTGTTCGTGAATATGATGGCAAGCAAGTCGCTATTTCCGGCTATCTTTTGCCTTTGAATTTTTCTGAGACGGGGGGGGATGAATTTTTACTGGTGCCTTATGTCGGGGCCTGTATTCACGTGCCGCCGCCGCCGCCAAATCAGATGATTTATGTCAAGGCTGACAAATCCTACAAGGTTGACCTGTTTGAACCGGTGACGGTTTCCGGGACGCTAAACATTGAAGCCATCAGCAAGAAGCTGTCTCTCGTGGATGGCTCTGAAGTGGTGGATGCTGGCTATAAAATGCAGGCCGGGAGCATTATGCCTTATTCAGACCCGGAAAAGGGAAAGTGACATTCGCTGCTCACGCTTGTCGTCTGGCGGCTTTTGCATCGACCACTGTGCGGCCATCGGCGCCGATAACGCGGAGGTCAAGGTCGGTTTCGCCGCGGCCGACAAGGTGGAGGGGTTGGCCGGCAAAGGCTGGGGAGACACCTTTGTAGCTGAATGTTGAAAGTGCGTCCGGTCCGAATTTTCTGGCGCAATGATCGAGCAAGAGGGTGGCCATGAGCGGGCCGTGAACAACGAGGCCGGGGTATAACTCTTCGCCGGTGGCGTACTCCCGGTCGTAATGGATGCGGTGGGAATTGAAAGTCAATGCTGAGTAGCGGAACAGCATTGTTGTTTTGGGTGTCAGGGTTCTTGTCCAGTCCCATTCTGACAAATCCACGGGGTCACCATTTTCCGGAGTGGCGGGGGGAGGGGGCTTTGGGTGGTTGTCGCGCCCCGATAGACGATGGTCTGTTTTTCTTTGATGGCTTCGACGTTGTTGGCTTTTGTCACATGGCTGACATCGACAAAGACAAGGTCTCCGGATTTGCCGGATTTTTCGGTGATGTTGGCGATTGTTGAGGTGCGCTCTATCTCGGCGTTCATATTGATTGGATGCATGAACTCAACCGAACTTGAGGCCCACATGCGGCGGGGCAGCTCAATAGGGGGCAGGAAGCCGCCTTTTGGCGGGTGTCCATCCAGACCTAATTCCTCTGTCGGGGTTTCGGGCAGGCATATGCACCAGTGAAAGCCTTGTGGGATGCCCTCGACCTGCGGGGTATCCAGAGTGGCCTGGAACCGTGTGACGTTGGCTTTCGAGATAACATCGCTTCTGGTTTCGCTGCGGCCCAGCCATTTTGAATATTCGCTCATGATGATCTCTCGATTAAGTTTTTTGCCAGCTTTAAGTGGGCCGCGTCTATCATTTTGCCTTTGATCTGCTGGGCGCCTTTGCCTGGATTTTTTTCAAATGCCTCGATGATTTGTTGTGCGGCTTTAATTTCTTGCGCGCTCGGTGTGAAAGCCTCATTGATGATGGGAATTTGGGCCGGATGGATGGCCATCATGCCGGTAAAACCATCCTCAGCGGCCTGGCGCGCGGTTTCTCTCAAGCCGTCTTCGTTTTTAAAATCGGCAAATACAGTTTCAATTGGTGGTACCCCGGCAGCGCGGGCTGCGAAGATCGACATAGAGCGGGCCAGTTTGAGCGGCTCGCGCAACACGCCATTATTGTCGCGGCTGCTTTTGGCGCCAAGGGAGGCGGAAAGGTCTTCAGCGCCCCATGTCAGGCCGTATAGATTTTGCCGGACAGACTGATATTCACCCAAGGTGAAGAGAGCGTCCGGTGTTTCTACGGTTAGCGGCAGGATGGGAACCACATGGTTTAACCCCTGCATGATGTCGATGATTTTGCCGATGGCCTCAGCGCCCTCGGCCTTAGGCAGCATGATGGCATCTGGATTGGCTGGGAGAATTGCGCTCACGTCAGTCTGGGTAAAGCCGCTATCAAGCGGGTTGATGCGAACCAGTAACTTGACGCCATGCTCTCGCGAGCTGCTCAGGCACTTTGCAATAGATAGGCGGGCGTCCTCCTTATTATCGAGGGAAACCGCGTCTTCAAGGTCAAGGATGAGCGCATCGGCGCCAAGGCCGAGAGCTTTTTCCATGCGATCAGGTCTGTCACCGGGGACAAAGAGTAGGGAGCGTAGCTTCATTATTTATGTTTCGTCCGAAGAATTATCTTTATCGGCGACTATTTTTTTGTCGTGGAGGCGGCCGACTTCGCCTGAGCTGAGTTTCAATACATCCATTAAGACCTCATCCGTATGCTCACCAAGATAGGGGGCGCGAACCGGTGCCTGTCTTTCCTCATCTGGCAGAGTTGCCGGTGAGCCGGCTGCCGGGTAGGTGAGCCCGCTTTTGTGGGAGATGTCACTGAAAACCGGATTTTCGGTTACCATAGCGGGGTCTCTTGCCACTTGCGAGAGCGTATTGTAGGGCCCCCAGCATACTTTGTTTTCGTCAAATGCTGCGTATAATTCTGCGCTTTGCCTGTTGGCGACGGTTGCCTGGATGAGGTCATTCAATGGCTTACGGTGGATAAAGCGAAGGCCTTCGTCGTGATCAAATGAAACGCCAAGCTCCTGCTCGATTTTATCAACACCTTCCCGGATGTTTAATGCCTGGACAAGGCCTGACCAGTGGCGGGGCGTCAGGGCCATTATGATGACGCGTTTGTTGTCTGCGGTTACGAAATCCCGGCCTAGAAAGCCGTAGACATCATTGCCAAAGCGCGGCCGGTCGCTGCCGGTGTGAATGACTTCGGCGATCATGCCGAGATTTGAAAGGGTTGTTGTTGCCATGTCCATCAGGGGGATGCAAATTTCGCGGCCTTTTGATGTCTCGCGCCGCGAGCGCTCTGCGGCGAGAAGGGAAAAGGCGGCGTAAGTGCCTGTCAGCAGGTCCCAGGCGGGCAGCACATGATTGACCGGGGCGTCGCCCAATGTTTCCGGCCCGGTTAACATGGGCATGCCAACCGCTGCGTTGACATTGTAATCGAGGGCGCTGCTGCCATCGGCTTTGCCCATGATCCGTATGGTAATGAGATCATCGCGCTCTGCTTTCAGTTTTTCGTGCGCGAGAAATCCTGCGGGGGGATAGTTGGTGAGGAACAAGCCTCCATCGTCACCTGGTGCGCAGATGAGCGCCTTTATAATCTCGCGGCCTTCCGGGTCTGCAAGATTGATGGCGATAGATTTTTTGCCCTTATTGAGGCCTTCCCAATAGAGGCTTTTGCCTGTTTCTGATAGGGGCCATCGTTTGAAATCCGGCCCGCCACCGATCTGGTCAAAACGGATAACGTCTGCGCCCATTTGTGACAAATAAAGACCAGCACTTGGAGCCGCAACGAATGATGACCCTTCGATTACCCGTAATGAATTTAGGATTTTGTACAAATCTTATCCGTCCCACTTTTTAATTTTTTGATTCATTTTTTTATGAAGAAACGCATATTTTGCCTGATGATTAAAGATACACAAAACGAGGATAGGGTTATTGGATCATACGAAATTTAGATAACCGCTTTTTGGCAGTGGCATGTTTTTTTGTAAGCGGTGAGTTGTCTGTGTTTTCGTATTTGGGCTTTTTCCGGATTTGAGGCTTTAGGCTATAGCACAGCTCCCCCGGTTTTGGGATTAAGAGGAGAGGGGCCTGGCATGAAAAAACACCGTCTCTGAGGTCAGAGACGGTGTTTTTAGCGTTTGTGGCTGGTTTCGCTAATGCGAATTCCAGTTTTAATTGCCGATCGTAATTATGATCTGCGTCCGCGACGGCTGATACCGCCTTGTGGGCGACGGTTTTGGGTCATGCCAACGCCGAATTTTTTGCCACCTCTGCGGCTCACATTATTTTGAGGAATGTTGTTGCCACCGCAAGAATGACACCCTTTTGGCTTGTTGTGCTTAGGGCGTTTGTGGTGTTTGACAAACTTGTAGCTGCTTGGACGGCAACGGCGTGTTTGCTTGTTACCTTTAAAGACGAAACGCTTGCCGTGGCGTCTTGGTTTCACTTTTTTGATGATTTTTACGATGATGATTTTTTTGCCGTGCTTGTATTTGGTTTTCACGACTTTTTTGTAGACGACTTTTTTACCACGGTGATGGCGTTGTTTGTATCCGTGGCGTTTGTGGCGCAGCATTTTTGAATAGCTGCTTGCTGAATTGTAGCTGTGGCCGCCAATGCCACCAGCCTGGGCGTTGCTGGCAGTGAACATGGCGATGACGCCAATTGCTGCCAAGATTGAGAAAAGTTTCTTCATTACTAACTCCTGCACTAGTTACTTCGGCTTCAGGCGATGTCTTTCATGCTGGAAAGCTTTCGCCCTTAACTTCTTGTTACTAACAGGAATGCTTTGGATTAACTTGGAAACTTCTGTACGTAATAAATAATTAACCTTTACTGTTATCCTTAATGGGGTGGCTGCTTGCTGTTAATTGGCCGATAAGCATTAATTTGCCGTGTTGTTAATGAATTTGGGCCGGCAGTGGCGAGGGCCAGAAAAAAAAGCACCCCGTGCTGTGTGAGCAGAACGGGGTGCTTTATAAATAAGGGGACGTGGCTTCTATCGTGATTGGTTCGTGACAGGAGCCTCTTAACGCGACCGGGTTGGTCAGTTCAATGGTATGCTGACCCGGCCACCAAGTGTGTAGGAGAAGGCCTCATCGTCGGTTAGGGCGGTGCCATCCTGGAAGCCGGAGATGTCGTCCCCGTTAATCAGGTCGACATTGTTGTAAAGGACCTTTGGGGCATAGGAGTAGTATTCACCTTCTGCGAAAATGCCTAAGGTTCCCCATCCCATCTGCCTGTTCAGGCCGACACGGAGAGAGCCGATAAAAGCAATGTCCTGGTCGGAAAGTTTTTCGACATTTGAATCAATGGCATTGCCACAGGCGCAGTCATAGTTGCCAAGGTAGCGGCTTTTGTAGCTGGTATCGCCATAATAGGCACCGGCTTCGGCGTTCAGAGACAGTGAAAACTGATGGCCTAGATCCATTTTTCTGTCGATGGCGATGTAGGCACCGTAATAGAAGGTATCGATATCTTCGCGGTAATTGACGGTGTCATCATTGGCGAGGTTATCTGCGTAGAGATCCAGTCCCTGTTGGATTGCCTTGATGGCCACACCGAAGCGGAAGAGAGAGTCTTCTCTCACTGTGGTTGCGCCGTAACGGTTGAGCTGGGCTTCTAACGCGAAGCCCCAATGGTCGACCTCTTTATCCGCGCTGGTGATCAAATTGCTGTTTAGCGGATCTGTGCTGTTTTCCAGAAGGGGTTCGGAATCGAACACGCTGATGTAGACGCAATTGCCAGTGATATCGGCCGAATTACAATTTGAATTTTGTTTGCTTTCGTAGCGGCCATAAAAACCGGCGAAATTGAAACTCAGATCTCTACCGCCGATGCCGGCGATGGGAAACTCATTTGCGATGCCTATGCCGGCAAAACCTGGAATACGGAAATCGATCTTGGCGCCGTCAACTTCTCCATCATGGTCCTCACGGTGCCCAATTGTATTGGCGGGTGGAGCGTCGCTGTCGATTATTGCCACCATTTCTGTTTCCGGCAGGTGCAATCTTGAGTAACCAATTCTGGTTTCAATCAGGCTGACCATGGGCAGCATTTCAGGTAGCAACAGGCGCTCTTCGCCTAAATCGCCGGGGCTGCGTACAAAATTGATCTTGTAACCGACGCCAAGTTTGAAGCGGTTGTAATCTGTGCAATTGCAGCCTTCTATAACTTCCTCGTAATAGGCCGTTACGTAAAACTGGCGGGTGGAGGTATGGTAGTAGGCATATTCGACGCCGATGGCTTCTTCTTCATATTTCAGACCGCTGCCGACTTCTTTTCTCAGTTCATGCGATGCGATCAGATCAAGGGTGGAGCGAACTGAGGGGCGCATTGAAACCGTGATTTTGTGGCGGCGGACATCAGCCAGATAAGCGAATGTGGCTGCAGGCTCGTCAATATAGCTGTCTGCTTCGTAGATGATGCTAAACAGCTCATTGGGGGCCCAGGTGATTTTGGCATCAAAGCCGTCGCTGTTGTATCTGGCGAATTTGCTATCGTCGACGTCGCGTTCATTAAACCGCCAACCAAGTTGGGCGACAAGATAGGGCGACAGGTTGAAATTTAAACCGGCGACACCCCAATAGTCATTTGCGTCGCGGTCCAGTGTTGATGGGTCTGGCTGATCTGTATATTTGGAATTGCCTATTCCGAGTTTGCCATAGACACCAACAGGCTTGTCCTTGCCATAGAGGCCGCCGGCTTCAAGTTGCTGGCGCTCAATGTTAAATGATTTGTTGCGGTAAAAGGGGCGATCACTTGGGTCAAAGCTTGAAAGATTCTGCTCATCATTGATGTATCGCTGTTTGTAAGCCAGGGATGCCAGGTAAGCAAAAATCTTTTCGCTGTTGAAATCGAGCCGCGAAGCGGAGGAGAGGGTCTCTGTATTGGTGAAAAGTTCTTCATCGCGGATATAAAAGCTGCTGCTGCTATATTCCAGATTTTCATTAAGCCGGTAATAGGAGCTCAGGGTCGCGCTGCCGAACCATCTGTCTTCATCGTCAAGTGAGGGCAGGTTGGTGTAGCCACTTTTCAATGTCAGGGTGACGGCTTTGTCTTCCTTGATGTAGCCAAGCAGAATTTGGCCGTCGACAAGGCCATAGCCGGACTCCTCAGGATTTGTAAAAAACTCGTCGAAATTGGAGTCGTAGCCGCCTTCCACGCGAATTTGCGGAGCGATGAGGTAGTAATCCCACAATTGGTAACCGACTGAATCCAGCTCATTTGTGCGAATTTTTGGTGCGGCGGCTTTTTCCTGGGCGTTTTCGTAACTGTCTTGCTTCTGGTTGGAAATTGACTGCGCCAATGCTGTGCCGGGCGCAGCGCCATGTAGCAGTGCCAGGGCCGCGATGGTCATCAACGCGGTCTTGTAGCTTGTGGCTGATCGGATGATTCTCAACATTCTGGATGGTGAAGTCTTTGATCGTAGAAGCATTGATCGTAGAAGCATTTTATCTTTGAACTGATTAGTGTCCCGAATTGGAAATGGCTTAACCCTGAATGTGACAGCCATAAAAACGGAACTCTTACTCAGTTATCCCCCGTGCTGCATTAATTTGCTGCAATTCAAACTCATTTGCGCAAAGCGTTGTTGAACGAGTTTGCCAGCACCCCTCATAGCCTCAACGCGCTGGCACGTTGAGCATCATCGCGCCCTGACAGAAGCGGTATCGGGTCTCGGCGCTGGTGATAGGCACCTGGCGCAGGACCGGAAAACGGCCGCAGAAAGTGGCGTTACATTCTATTACTCTGGAACTTGAACAAATCAGGATGGTGGGAGCGGATCGTTTGGCAGAGGCTCCGGTCATTTTACGCATGACCAATGCTGGCAGCAGTCAACTGACTGGAATGTGCCGGCACTGACGCCATCCTATTTGTTACGCAAGGAACTTGATACCTGATACGCAAAAACTGGTTACGCGAAGTATTGTTACGCGGATAAAAGGCCAGGCGACGAGGATGAGATACGATTCGCCGTGTGGCAGATAATCTTAGACTTTATAGCTGAATGGGGGCCTGTCCGAAATTGGGTTGAAGCTCTATCCACAAAAATCGCATGGTTGTGGATAGCTGAAAGCCTCGGTTAACGGCACAAGCGCAAGTACAACATAGTAAGGCCCCACGGCTTTCCGGAATTATTGCCGCATTTACAAAGTGTTGGAGCGGACCATTTACTTCTCGGCGGTTTGCGGCTGATTTGCACCCAGTATATTGACCAGCGCGGCCCGCAGGCGGGTCTTTACGCTGTTGATCACGCTGAATACCGATGGAACGAATAACAGCGACAACAGGGTTGAGAGCAGGAGGCCGCCGATGACGGCGATAGCCATTGGCGCGCGGAATTCACCGCCCGTGCCGAGGGCCAGGGCGCTTGGCACCATGCCTGCCGTCATGGCGATTGTGGTCATGATGATGGGGCGGGCCCGTTTGTGGCCAGCGTCAAGCATGGCATCATGCTTTGAGACACCGGCGTTCATGGCCTCTATGGCGAATTCGACAAGCATGATGGCGTTTTTGGTGACGATGCCCATGAGCATCAGGAAGCCGATGACGACGGAGAGGCCAATGGCCGAGCCATTAAGATAAAGCGCGAAAATGGCACCACCGATGGCCAGGGGCAGGGACAGCATGATGGTAACCGGGGTGATGAAGCTGGAGAAGAGCAGGACCAGCACGACATAGACCAACATGACGCCGGCGCCCATGGCAAGACCAAAGCTCGTGAAGACTTCCCCCATCACTTCGGCATCGCCAGCGCTCTGGATTGATGTGCCCTCCGGCATATTCTGTGCGATGGGCAGGTTTTTTATGGCCTCGGTTGCCGGGCCGAGGGGGGCGCCATCGGCGAGGTCAGCCTCGACGGTGGTGCGGTACTGGCGATCATAGCGCTCGATAGAGCTGGGGCCGGTGGAGAGGGCGACATCCGCAACAACGCTCAGGGGTATGGACTTACCGTTTGAGGCGGGGATGCGAACCCCTTGCATTTTGAAGAGGTCATTGCGCACTTCTTCTTCGAGGCGAACAATGATGGGGATCTGACGCTCGCCGGTGTTAAATTTGGCATTGTTGGCCTCGGTGTCGCCGATGGTGGCGATGCGGATGGTGGTGGCCAATGTCACGGCGGTGATGCCTAGCTCGGCGGCCTGTTCCGGCTTCGGCGCGATCTGGATTTCGGGGCGGGCGAGGGGCGCCTTTGTTGAGGCGTTTCTCAGCTCGGGCAGGCCATTCATCTGGTGGGCAAGTTTGACGGCCGCTTTTGCGGTGGCGGCTTCATTGTCGCCGAGGACGCTGATGGCGACGTCTCGCGTGTTGCCATCGTTGAGAACGTAGAGCTTTACATCGGGCACATTGGCGACGCGCTTGCGGATTTCGCGCTCGATCTCGAAGGAAGAGCGCTCACGCTCGGATTTCTGGCCGAAGTTGACGACGATGTTGGCTTTGACATCGCTTTCGGTTGCGCCATCAACAAAAACATTCTGCACTTCCGGAATAACGCTGACCAGTTCGGTGATATTGCGGGCGACTTCCCTTGTTTCCTTGAGCTGGGAGCCGGGGGGAAGCTCGATGGAAATGGTTGTTCTGCCGCGATCAGCGGGCGGTATGAATTCTGTCGGCAGCAGGGTGGCGGAAAAGATTGAAATGGCAAAGACGCCCAAGCCGATTATCAGCGTGATGGTGCGGTTGTTCAGCGTCCAGCCAAGGACGCTCATATAGCTTTTCATGATGAAGCCATCTTCGGGCTCATGATCATGGGTCGCATCCTTAAGGAAATATTCGGCGAGCAGCGGGGTGATGATGCGGGCAACGAGAAGCGAGAATAGAACAGCGACGGCGACGGTGAGGCCGAACTGCTTGAAATACTGCCCGGCGATGCCGGTCATAAAGCTGACCGGCAAAAACACGGCGACAATGGTGAAGCTGATGGCGATGACGGTGAGGCCGATTTCACTTGCGGCTTCTTCTGAGGCTTCATAGGCGGGTTTGCCCATGTTGATATGACGGACGATATTCTCGATCTCGACAATTGCGTCATCGACAAGGATGCCGGTGACAAGGGTGATGCCCAGCAGGCTGACGGTGTTGAGAGAAAAGCCGAGCCAGTCCATGACGAAAAAGGTTGGGATGATGGAGAGCGGCAGGGCGATGGCGGTGATGATGGTGGCGCGCCAGTTTCGAAGGAAAATGAACACAACGATGATGGCTAATGCTGCGCCTTCATAGAGGGTTTCCATGGCGCTTGCGTAATTACCCTCTGTGTAAATGGTGGCATTGTCGATCAGCGAAAAGCGTACATTTGGATATTCGCTTTTGATTTTCTCAAGGCGCTCTTTGGCGTTTTCGGCCGCGACGAGGTCGCTGGCGCCGGTTGAGCGCAGGACACCAAAGGCGACAACCGGTTCGCCATCAAAAAGGGCGAATGTGGAAGGCTCGGCAGAGCCATCAGTGACGACGCCCAGCTCATCAAGGCGGACGGTGCGCCCGGATTTCATGGTCAGCGGGGTTGAGGCGAGCTTTTCGATGGTGGCGGCGCTGCCGAGCACGCGGATGCTGTATTCCTGACCGGCGAGGTCGCCGCTGCCACCGCCAAGGTCAATGTTGATCTGGCGGAGCTGGTCGTTAACCTCGGCGGCGGTGAGGCCGAGAGACAAGAGGCGGTCCGGTTTCAATTCGACCTGGATGGCGCGATCTGCGCCGCCGATGCGAGAGACCTGGCCGACGCCTTTTACGGTTTGCAGGTCTCTGGCGACGACATCGTCAACAAAATAGGACAATTGCTCGATGGTGCGGGTCGGGTCGGAGACGGCATAGGTGAGGATGGGCTGGCCGGTGACATCGACGCGCTTGATGAGAGGTTCGGTTATGCTGTCAGGCAGGTCATCGCGAACACCGGCGACGGCGTCCTTGATGTCATTCAGGGCGCGGTCGGTGTCGGTCTCCAGCTCGAATTCGATGGTGATGCTGGCGGCGCTGTCGGTTGCGGTGGCGGTGACATGCTTGACGCCGGTGACATCCGAGACGGCGCCTTCAACGGGTTTGACGATCTGGCTGGCGATTTCGGACGGGGCGGCGCCAGCCTGGGTGATCGTGACGGTAATGATGGGGATGTCGATGTTCGGAAACTGGGTGACCGGGAGCCGCCAGAAGCTGACGAGCCCTATGATGCAAAGGACGAGAAACAGCGCCAGCGGTGGCACCGGATTGCGAATGGACCAGGTGGACATGTTCATTGGTTGTCACCGCTTTGCATTTTGGGTGTTGCGCTGTCAGTTTCTGCCATCTTGGGTGTGATGCTATCGCCATCGGCGAAGAAGGCGCCGGCTCTGGCGACGACCGTTTCGCCGGCTTCCAGGCCGGAGACGATCTCGCGCCGGTTCTGCCAGATGATGCCGGCGGTAACTTGCTTGCGGACGATTTTGTTGTCTTCTACGGCGAGCAGGTATGTGCCTGTGGTATCCGTTAGAATGGCGGTTGAGGGGACGGTTATGCCCTCATGCCTGTCGGTGATGATCCAGCCGCCCGCGTAAAGGCCGCTGCGCAGGCCGGGATTGTCCGAGAGTTTTACCTTGACGATGCCAAGGCGGGTGACGGGGTCTACCGTTGGGGCGATGAGGCGGACATTGCCTTTGATTTTGCCGATGCCGGCGATGGAGAGTTCCGCCTCGTCATTTACAGAAATCGTGCCGAGGGCGCTTTCGATGACTTCGGCTTCCATCTCAACGGTGGCGTTCTCGATGATGCGGAACATGGGGTCTGCGGCGGCGCTGGCGATGGCGCCGATTTTTGCCATGCGGGCGGAGATAATGCCATCAACCGGGGCTTTAATCTTTGTGCGGTCGAGGTTGAGCGTGGCTTGATCCTTTTGTGATCTGGCGGAAGCCAGCTGCGCTTTGGCGACGGCGAGGCCATCTTCGGCGGAGGCGAAAGCGGCCCGGGCGGAGGCTTCTGATGCGATGTTCTGATCAAGCGTTGACTGGGAAATGTTGCCATTGACGCGCAGTTTCTGGGCGCGATCGAGGGCGGCTTCGGCCTGGACAAAGGTTGCCTTGGTGGGATCGATCTGGCTGGCGGCCTGGTTCACTGCGGCTTCGGCTTGTGAAACAGCGGCCTCCGCCTGGGCCAGAGCGGCGGCGAGGGTTTTGTCATTCAGGGTCAGCAGTGTCTCTCCGGCTTTAACGGTGTCGCCAATGTCGACCCTGATGTCGGTTATTTCGTGGCCGGTGACCTGTGGGTTTACCAGCACTTCCTCGCGGGGCACGAGGGTGCCGGAGACGGGGACGCGGCTGATAACCTCAGTGACGGTTGATTTGGCAACGGTGACGGTCGGGCTTGGCGGGCCGGCAATTTCCTGAGCGTGAACGCTGGTGGCGAGGCCATGAGCCATGGTTGCCATGGTGAGGCAGAGGGGCAAAAAGAGCTGGCGAAGGGCATTTTTGCTGGCCGTGATGCTTTTCGTTGTCATTGGTTCTCTGCCAATTCTGTTGGTTGTATCGAGCTGAGGAAATAGACCTCCCCATAAGAGAAGTCAACAAGTTTGTTCAGTCTTGACTAAACAATTTGAATATGTCAATTCTCTGGGAATTAAGTGACGAGGAATGACATGACGCAAACGTCCGACAAAATACGGGAAAACTTCATTGAGCAGGTTGGCCTGTTTCTGCAGGGTGACGGGTTGCCGCGTATTGCCGGGCGGTTGATGGGGTTGCTGATTTTTGATGGCAAGCCTTATTCATTTGGTGAATTGTCGCGCGAGCTACAGGTGAGCCGGGGGAGCATCAGCACCAATGCGCGGCTGCTGGAGGGGCTTGGGGTGATCACGCGCGTGGCCATGCCGGGGGACCGGCAGGATTATTACCAGCTTGGCGATAACCCTTATGAAACATTGATGAACGGTGTGATTGAGCGGGCGCGGCGGGCCGAGACCAGCTTGAACAGGACCGCCAATGCATTGCCGGCGTCCGAGACGGCAGCGGCGGGTCGCATCCGTGATTACGCGCGGTTTTACGGCGCGGTGATCAGCGGCGTGGAAGAGGCCTCAGCGCGGTTTAAAGCTGATGGCTAGTTGGTGACGCCGCTTACAGCGGTTGGCCTTTGGGCACGGGGTGGGGTTGCTCATTTTCCGGCAGCATGTGGCGTTCCTTCAGCCAGGGGTGGATTTTAACGGCGCGGCGGAGGGCCGATTGCATGAGTTTCACACGGCCCTGGCGGAAGAATATCTGGGCCTGCCCGGCCAGAGCGCCAAAATGTTTTGGCTCCAGCTCCAAGGCTTTGCGGGAGTCGGACAGTGACTTTTCATAATCATTGAGCAGAAAATACATGAACGAGCGCTGGTTGTAGGCCTCGGCATAATCGGGCTTAAGTTTGATTGCCGTGTTGAGCAGCTTCATGGCGTGATCAAAATTCTGGCTGGTGCGCATGGACATGGCGTCCATGACCAGGGTGCGGCTGGTGATATCTGCATTGCGCAGCCAGAATTCCCAGATTTGAAATTCAATCCTGCGGCCTTCATTTTCGCTGGTGGCGGTTTTCAGTTTTTCGAAAAGGCGTTTGCGTTTCTCGGTTGCCTGTTTCGCCTTTTCGGCTTTCTGGGCGGCTTTTTCATCTGTGGTTGCGGGGGCGGCGTTCAGCGCGCTTTGGGGGGCGGTGGTGATGACCCCTAGCAGCATGATAGCCATCAGGGCTCCGAGTTTCAGGTTTGGGCGATTGGGGCGGTTTTCTTCGACATGTTGCATTTGCTGTCTCCGATGGTCGTTGGCTTGTCCTGTTCGATGATTTTAAGCCTAAAGGCATGTTGCGGCAAACCCGAGGGGTTATCCTCAGATTTACCGTCAATTTTCTGTGATTATGAGGCCTTCAACAGGGTGCCCTGTGATTGCTGATGTTGATTGGCCAGTTTCCTGCCCTGATAAATGTAGAGGATCACCGGTATGGCGATGAGGGTGAGTATTGTGGTGGAGATCATGCCGCCAACCATGGGGAGCGCAATGCGTCGCATGACGTCTGAGCCCGGCCCCTCGGTGAAAAATATTGGTAACAGACCGGCGATGATGACGGAAACTGTCATCAGTTTCGGGCGCACACGTTTTACAGCGCCGGCGATGATAGCGTCTTTTAACTCGGCCTTTGTCTCTGGGGGATGCTCACGCAGTTGCTGGTCTATATAGAGGAGCATGATGACGGCCGTCTCGACGGCAATGCCGCCAAGAGCGATGAAGCCAACAGCAACGGCGACCGAGAAATTGTAACCGGCCAGATACACCGCCCAGGCGCCGCCAATGAGGCCGAAGGGGAGGGAGGCCATGATGATCATGGTGCGATCGACTTGCTTGAAGTGCAGCATGAGCAAAACAAAGATGATCAGAATGACGGCAGGAATGGCGATTGTGAGTCTTTTTCTCGCTTCGATAAGTTGCTCGAACTGACCGGACCAGGTGAGGGAATAGCCGGGCGGCAGGTCAATTGATTTTAAAATCTCCGCCTGGGCTTCGCTCACATAGCCGCCGATGTCGCGGCCGGCAATATCGACAAAAACCCAACCGGTAAGGCGGGCATTTTCAGAGCGCAACATGGGCGGTCCATTTGTCTGTTTGATGATCTGGCAAGCTCGGCCAGGGGGATATGCTGGCCCTGGGGAGTGGGTACGAGGATCTCGCCAATTTGCTCTGGTGTCTCACGGAAGGGGCGGTCATAGCGGAGCATGATGTTGTAGCGCTCGCGGCCCTGGATGCTCTCGGAAAGCTTCATGCCGCCGAGGGCGGTTTGGATGACGGTCTGGAAGACGCCAAGGTCGATATTCTGGCGGGCAAGTTCGCGGCGGATGGGTTCAATCTCCAGATATTTGCCGCCGGTGACGCGGTCCGCAAAGGCGGAGCGGGTGCCGTCGATCTTCTTGACGGCGGCTTCGACCTCAAGCGCGATGCGTTCGATTTTTTTCAGGTCATCGCCGGAGATTTTGATGCCGACGGGGGTTCGGATGCCGGTTGAGATCATATCCATGCGAATTTTTATGGGGTAGCCCCAGGAGTTGACTAGGCCGGGCATTTTTGTGCGGCTGTCGAGTTCGTCTGTCAGGGTTTTTAAGGTGAGGCCGGGGCGCCAGTGGTCTTTGGGTTTTAGCTTGACCCAGGTTTCAATCATGGTGATGGGGGCCGGGTCCGTTGCGGTGTCGGCGCGGCCGACTTTGCCGAAAACGCGCTCGACCTCTGGCACGGTTTTGATCAGCCGGTTGGTCTGCGCCAGAATTTCCTTGGCCTTGGTGATGGAGACGCCCGGCAGTGTGGTTGGCATGTAGAGGAGTTCGCCCTCATAGAGGGCCGGCATGAACTCGAGCCGATTTTCGAGAACCGGGATGATGCAACCGAGGCGAATAGCGCCAAGCGTCAGTGCCATGGTGAGCCATTTGGCGCGCAGCGCCAGCGGCCAGTAGCGGGGTATAGAGGCGGACGAAGAGCCAGTTGAGCGGGTTTCTCATCTCACTCGAATATTTTGCCCGCGGATCAACCAGAGCATCAGCACGGGAACGAGGGTGACCGAGAGCAGGGCGGCAAACGCCATGGCGTAGGTCTTGGTGAAGGCAAGCGGCGCAAACAGCCGGTAGCTTTGGCCGGTGAGGGCAAACACCGGCAGGAACGAAACGGTGATGATCAGCAGGGAGAAAAACAGGCCCGGACCGACTTCCTTGGCCGCTAGCAGCGTCGCGGCGCTGTTGCACAGTCGCGGCATCACTTTGGCATCATCGATAGTTTGCGGTGCGCGTTCTCGACCATGACGATGGAGGCATCGACCATAGCGCCGATGGCGATGGCGATGCCGCCAAGCGACATGATGTTGGCGGTGATCCCCTGCCAGGACATGACGATGAATGCGCCGAACACGCCAAGCGGCAGGGTGATGATGGCGACAAAGGCAGAGCGCACGTGAAGAAGGAAGATCAGGCAGACAATGGCAACGACGATGCCTTCTTCGATCAGTTTGATGGTGAGGTATTCGACGGCGCCTTGGATCAGCGGGGCGCGGTCATAGACGGTGACGATCTCCACGCCTTCTGGCAGGCCTGGTTTCAGCGCTCGGCGATTTTTTCCTTCCATGCGCTCGATGACTGTGAGGGCGTTTTCACCTGCCCGAGCGCATGACGATGATGCCGCTGACACCTTCGCCCTCGCCGTTCAGCTCAACCACGCCGCGGCGCAGCTCCGGCCCTTCGACGACACTGGCGATATCGGATAGGAAACCGGGCGTGCCGTTGGTCGGAATAGACAACAACCTCTTTCAGTTGCTCGAGGTTTTTGATGTAGCCGGTCGAGCGGACGATGAGTTCGGTCTCAGCCTGCTCAATCACGCGGCCGCCAACCTCGCTGGAGGCGGCGCGCACAGCCTCATTGATCCGGGAGATCGGGACGTCGTAGGCGCGCAGCCGGTTGGGATCGATGAGAACCTGATATTCCTTGACGAAGCCGCCGACCGAGGCGACCTCGGAGACGCCCGGAACAGCGCCGAGTTCAAATTTCAGGAACCAGTCCTGTAGCGAGCGAAGCTGGGCAAGGTCGAGCTTGCCGGAGGTGTCAACCAGGCTGTATTGATAAACCCAGCCAACGCCGGTGGCATCGGGGCCGATTTGCGGGCGGGCATTGTCTGGCAGTTCATTGCTGATTTTGCTGAGGGCTTCTATGACGCGGGAGCGGGCCCAATATTCATCAACGTCATCTTCAAAAATCACATAGACGAAGCTGGTGCCGAACATGGAGAAGCCGCGCACGGCTTTGGTGCGGGGCAAGCCGAGCAGGGTGGTCGACAGCGGGTAGGTGACGAGATCCTCAATAATCTGCGGTGACTGTCCCTGGAAATCGGTGCGAATGATGACTTGTGTATCGGTGAGATCGGGGATGGCATCCAGCGGTGTGCGCTGGACGGCGTACCAACCGGCAACCGCCAGCGCGATGGTGCCGATGATGACCAGAAGCTGGTTTTTAACCGACCATTCGATGATGTTGGCAACGCCAGACTTAGAGGGGTCATGGCTTGTCTGATTTTCAAAATCTGAATTGTTGTTAGTGGGCATGGCTGCCTCTCATCGTGGACTGGCGGTCCTCGGGTTTATCGGCTTTTTACCTTCACTCAGCTGCATGGGTTTTTCAGGCCATGGGACTTTGGTTGCGTCGCCTTGCCCAAAGGGGTTGTTTGCTTTGCCAGCCAGTTGCAGCCATTTTCCTGACGTGGACTTGTCTTCGAAAAGCTGAATATTTTTTTGCGCATAGTGATGCGGATTGCCTTGCAGCAACCAGGGTTCGAGGGCTTTGATGAGCTTTGCGAGGGCGGCTTTTACAGCAGATTGGGTTGCGGCTGCCTGGATCTCTTTCAGCGCGGTTTCGGCATTGATGAGGATGGGCTCCATCTGGGTGTTTTTAAACGCGGGCAGCAGAATGCCGGTGACGGACACAGCGGGGTTAAGCTGTTTTGGCTCGATTTTCTCGCCTTGTGAAATGGCCTGGTGGACATAAAGCGCGCCGTCGACCATATGGTCGAACATCGCCTGTTGCGTGCTATCCAGCGTGATTTGGGCGATCGGGGTTTGCAGGCGCTCGAGTTTGCGGAAAGATTCGCGAAGGGCGCTTTCAGAATCAATCAGGAACTGGGCGGAGACCACGATATCATCGCCGGGATTGAGACCTGCTCGAATTTCTGTTCTGCCGTCGGCTCTCAGGCCTGTGTCAACGGTGCGGGGAAATAAAGCGGCCATCGCCGAGGGCGATGACGACCGAGGAGCCGCCCTGATCGCGCAGCACGGCCTCGGACGGGACGCTCAATCGCTGTTCTTCATTGGCCTGAAAAACAACATCGGCAAATGTGCCAGGGCGCAGGTCGCCATTTTTGTTTTCGGCAACAAGCCGGATGCGGCCGGTGCGGGTTTTGCTGTCGATCATCGGGTAGATGTAGTCAACGGTGGCTTTCAGGGATCGGCCCGGATGATTGGGAAAGTAAACATTTGCCCTGGTGTCTTTCGCGATGAAGGGCATGTCATTTTCCGCGACGTTAACCATCACCCAGACTGTTGAATAGTCCTGAATTTTCGCGATGGTCATGCCCCGCTTTACATAGGTGCCGGGGGTAACATTCAGCTCTGCGACAGTGCCGTCCTGCTCGGCGAAGAAGGGCAGATTCTGCATCACTTCATTTTTCTTTTCCAGCATATCCAGCGCCTGTTGCTGGACGCCGAAGCTGAGCAGACGGCGGGTGATATTTTGCCGGGATGAGCCGCCCTGACGGATTGCGGTGAGGTAGTCTCGCTGTGAGACGATGAGTTCGGGGCTGAAAAGATCAAAGAGTTTATCGCCGGTTTTCACTTCGTCGCCGACGGCGGTGATCGACTGGTTCTCGACCCAGCCTTCAACCCGGGCGGAGAGTTCGGTGCGCAGGCGTTCATTTTCTTTCACCACGCCATAGCTGCGGATGTTGCGGCCGAAGCGGCTTTCCTCAACCTTCTCAATGCGGACGCCCATTTTCTGGATTGTCTGGGCCGGTATATCGATGACGGTCTCCTGGCCATCCCTACCGTCCATTGTCTTTTTATCGGTGGTGCCGGTTTCAAGTTTTACCAGATCCATGCCGCAGATGGGGCAGGAGCCAGCTTCATCCGCGATATAGTGCGGGTGCATCGGGCAGGTCCATTTCTGCGCTTTAGCCTCTGTTTGCTCCGCCGCCGTGGCGACTGATTGGGTTTGATGGAATGGGGGCAGCGGTGCGAGTGCGAACAGGGTGATGATTGCGGCGGCTGTGAAGCTGGCGGCGGTGATGTATCGGCGCATGGGGGATTCCTCAGGCGTATGGTGAAAACCATGGCAATTGGCATCATGGTTTTCAAATTAAGAACAGGCAGATGCACCTGCTGAGCGTTGAGCCGAGCGGGTGGCTTAGGGGTGCTGTTCTTAAATTAAAGCCGGAGGCGGCGGGATTTTTCGATGAGGAGGGCGCGGGCCGAGCGGGCCTGCCGGAAAATAGGAGGCGGCGGGCCGGTGGCTCTGAGCATCGCCAGTTCTGGATTAACCGCCAGAGCGGGTGAAGATGTTGTGTAGAATTGCTTGAGGTCGGCCAGTTGCACGGCCGGAGCTTCAGGCGCGGTGGCGGTGAGGTAGGGGTTATCGGCGCTTTCGAGGCAATGTAGGAGGCAGGCGAGGGAAGTGGTTATCTGCCTGTTTTTTTCGTCGGCTTTTTTGGCATGCTGCATCTTGTGATGAGCGTGGGGGTCGCTCTTGCTGCCTGCAATCGGAGCTTCCTGGTGAGCGGCGGCGGGGCTGATGCCGGCTTTCATATGCGCACTAAAGTTACCTGTGATGGTTCCTGGTGCAAAGACGCAGAGCATCGCCGGGGCTGATATGATCAGCGCCAAAAGGGCGATTATGCTGCGGTGAATTTGCGTTTTCATGGTCATCTCAGCAGATAAGGTCAGCGGTTAATGTTCCGATATAGTTTTGATGCTAGCGCTATTCAACTCAGTTTACAAATTAACTGAATTCACCATTTGGTCACTTTCTGGTGAGAGGAGTGTTTCGCTGGCGTTGCAATGGCTTAGCGGGCATTGAGTTTCGCGCTGTGCGCACATTGTTTTCGCGCTGTGCAAATGATCTTAACACAGGTTCAAAGCCAGATCGGTTTTGTTGCACGGGGTTGGTAAATAAAATACGATCTGCGGTGAAAAATCGGATTGTTCCGAAATAAAAATAGCTTTTTAAGAATGCGAAGGGGGTTGGGTTGATGAACAGATCTGGTGCGTTTTCAGTGGCGTTTGGGCTGATGGCTTTGGTTGTGACCGGTGCTTTTATCGGCGAGGCGGCGGCGGCGACATGCGGCAATGATGGCAGTGGCTTTAACCGGTGGAAACAGCAGTTCAAACAGGAAATGGCGGCGCGGGGTATCTCCAGGCGCACATTGTCGATTTCTCTGGATGGGGTAAGTTATGACCGGCGGGTGATCCGCCTTGATCGCGGGCAGAAAAGCTTTAAGCAGAGTTTTGAGCAATTTTATGCGCGCCGCACCAAGGGCATGGTGCGGATCGGCCGGCAGAAGATGCGCAAGCATGCCAAGCTGTTTAACGCGATTGAAAAAAAATATGGTGTGCCGCGGGCCATGCTCACGACAATCTGGGGGCTGGAGACATCCTTTGGTCACTTTATGGGCAAGCGCTCGATCATGCGGTCGCTGGCGACTTTGGCTTATGACTGCAGGCGGTCTGAATTTTTTACCAATGAGCTGATTGCGGCGTTAAAAATTGTCGAGAATGGTGATCTGACGCCAGCGCAGATGCGCGGCGCCTGGGCCGGAGAGATTGGGCAAACGCAATTTCTGGCGACGCGGTTTGTTGATTATGCGGTGAGTTTTGATGGCGACAATAAACGCGATCTTTATCGCTCGGTACCGGATGCGCTGGCGTCCACGGCGGCCTGGTTCCAGGGCAATGGCTGGCAGCGCGGGCAGGGCTGGGGTGAAGGCACGGCGAACTATGAAGTGATCAAGAAGTGGAACCGCGCCACGGTTTATCAGATAACCATATGGAAGCTGGCGGAAGCTTTGCATCAATATTCCAAATAAGGGCGAGGCCTTAAATCACATGAAATTTTCAAGTTTGAATGGTTCAGCGTTTGCGGCGCTGCGGGTTGTGGCTGTGTTGCTGGTTGTGGCTTTGTTGCCAACGAAAGCGATGGCGGATGCCGAGCTTGAGCGCAAGATCGGCCAGATGTTGATGATGGGCTTTCAGGGCGCGACCGCCGGGGCTCCTGGGGCAAAGCGGCTTGCCTCGCAGATTTCGCGCGGTGAAGTGGGCGCGGTGGTGATGCTTGGTTATAATTTCCGCAGCAAGGCGGCTGTCAAGGGGCTGACCGGCATGTTCCGCAACGCTGCCGGCAAGGGCAAGGTTCTGCTTGCGGTTGATATGGAGGGTGGCTCGGTGCAGCGGCTTGGGCGCAAGCTTGGGTATCCGTCTGTTCCTTCGGCGCGCTCACTGGCGCGGCGGCAATCACCGGCAGAGGCGAAGAAGAGTTTCGCGCAGTTGGCAACCATCAGCCGGGATGCCGGGTTTAATATGAATTTGGGCCCCGTGGTGGATTTGCTTGTTAACCCGTCTAACCCGGTGATTGGCAAATGGAACCGCAGCTATGGGCCGGACCCTGACAAGGTAGCGGCTTACGGGCGGGCTTTTGTGAAGGCGCATGTGGAGCGCGGTGTGCTGCCGGTGTTGAAGCATTTCCCCGGGCATGGCTCCAGCCGCAGTGACAGCCATGATGGCTTTGTGGACATATCAAAAAGCTGGCAAAGCCAAGAGCTGGCGCCTTTTACCAAACTGATTGAAAGTGGGGACGCGCCGGCGATTATGCCCGGGCATCTTATTCATAAAGATCTGGCGGGGGATGGTGTGCCTGTTTCCATTTCGAAGGCGGCGATATCCGGCCTGCTGCGCGGGAAGTTGAATTATAAGGGGCTTGTTGTCTCTGATGATTTGCAGATGGCGGCGATTGCCAAGAATTTCAAATACCGGGCGACGCTGATCCGGGCGGTGAATGCCGGGGTTGATATGCTGATGATATCCAATTCGCGGCGGCCGGATGGCAACCTGCCAGCCAAGACGATTGCCATCATCGCGGATGCGGTGAAAAAAGGGCAGATCTCCCGCGGGACCATTGATGCGGCTTATGGGCGGATCATGCGGGCGAAGGCGATGGTGGCGCGCTAGCGGCTGACTACCATACGAGCGTGTTTATTCGGGTTTGATCAGCTTTGGCTCAGGCAAAGTGACGTTTTCGTCTTTCACGAATGTGTTTGAAAGCACGGTTGGCGGGGTTGTGACCGAAAGGGTTGAGATCCAGCGGTAGCGGAAGCCGGTGTCTGGCTCGATATAGAGCTTATTCGTTGTTTTGATCGGGGCGGGTTTTGTGGCCTGGTGGGTGTAGGTGTAGATTTTGTAGGTCTTGCCATCTAAGTCTTCTGTCGCGCCGCATTTGGCGTCGCTGATTTCGGTAATGATTTTTGCGCCAAATTCGCTGGCTTTTTTTGCCCAGTCATCGGGGCGGGTTTTGAACTTGTCCCATTCCTTGCCATTGCGCGAGCGGTATTCATCATTGCCGAGGACCATTGTCCAATAGTTGTGACGCAGGCTTTCATAAACGAAATTTTTCTCATCTATAAAGCGGCCTTTGGTCTCCTGCTTTGTTTCGCCGCCCTGGGTGATGAGGGTATGGACGCGGGAATTTGGTATTTGATCGTCAAAGGTTTTCATCAGCGTTTTCAGCTCTGTGAGGCAGGCTTCGCCGCTCGTTTCTGCCGCGAAGGCGGACGTGAGAGGCAGGGCGAAGATGGTGAGAGCGAATGCGAGGGAGGTTCTGATGGTCATGCTTTGCTTGTACTTTTCCTGATGGATTGCGCGGGTATCGGTTCTTTATTTTTTTGATCTAACCGGGCAAAGTTGGCGTTTAAATCGGGCTATTCCTAGACCGTCCAGCCTAGACTGTACTGCCTAGACCGTCCAACCAAGGCTCGCGGCTTGTTGCGCGGCTTTGGCGGGCAGGTCGGACTTGATGAATTGCTCGTGGATGATCTGCACGCCGAGCATGTGGTTTATGACAGCGTCGAGTTGGACCTTGCGGGCGCGGCTGGTGTTGTCTGACTGGACCTCGGCAAGGATGGACTGGACGTTATCGCTATATGTTATCTTCCATAACTTTTGCGAGACCCGGAGTTATGGGTCCTCGACACTGGAGCGCCGTTGATAGTAAGAGATGCTTCATTAAAGAACGAAGCCCCATTCTGAAGGATCACACCTCATCCGCGACCAACACACCACCAGCATTCAAAATACTGTATCCGACGAGTACATAACCCTCATTTAAACAGCACCAGGGTGTTGAGTGCGTAATTCTAACGTCCAATTGAGAGGATGAGCTCAAAACCTGTTGATCGGGATAATATACAACGTCACTCCATTCTGAAACGGTTTCAGAATGTCTATCAACATTCATGATTTCATAAGAGTCTGTCATTGTTTGTGTGTTATATTAATTAAGTATATTAATAAGAACATACTAAAATCAAAAAATAATATATATTAAATAGGATTGAGTGTTTAAAATTCAATAAGTCCGTTTCCTCTTTTTCTGGGTTTTTTTGATTTTTTGATTTTCTTGATTTTCTTGATTTAATCCCTCGTCCGAGTTCGATGTTATGAGAAAGCTCAGCGAGTTTCTGAATTTTGCTCTTCTGATAATGTCGGACCAGTGCTCAAAATGCTGGGACCGCAGTTAAAGAGGCAGCTTCTTTGTCAATGGCCTGAAATTTGAGCTTTTGATTTGTTTCGCCGAGCTAATTCAGAGACAGCGAGCGATTTAAGCTTATCGGATCCCAATGAAAGGAACTTTTTAGCTCTCTCACGCCCTTCCTTGGTTTTGCCGAAAAGCTTGTCCTTGGGGTCCGAGGCGCGTGCTTGGAGGTATTTTGTACCGGCGTCGATCGCTTGGGGCGCATATTTCAGACCTATGCGGGTTGCCGTGGATAGGATAGGTTTAAGGACCTTCCACCCCTTCTTTACTCCTGTTTTAAACTTTTCAAATGCATCGACCAGAAAGTCCATCATAAATCTTATGTTGAAGGGTTGGTTTATAGTTATAGTAAGACTTTGGGAAAAATGACATAGTATATTATATTAAATATAATAAAATCACGCGATATATAATGTCGCTGAAACGTTTTCGTTTTGGAAGTCTAGAAGGGCATTATTTTGGTCGGTAACCCATAACCTAATATTTTGGACTGGAATCCTACCAACGTTAAGCATAACGAGATTTTGCGGAACGACACATACAGGTGTGTTAGGTTCAAAATTAGGTTGAAAGCTCCCAATAACGTGAGTTGACATATCACCGTAAAAAGACTGTTTTACTAGGTCACAGTGTATTAATACCTCGGTAAGCCCATTGTTTGCATCCGTTCTAGATGTAAATGTACCCGTTGCGGACACTTCGGCTGTTTCACCGAGCAAAACCGTGGGTGATCCTGCATATGCCATATCCAGTTTATAACCACCTGAAATAACAATATCAACATAACCGGTGTTTGGGTTGATGGTCATCGCGAGTAGGTAGGGTCGTCCCCGTTAGCAGTAACAGAGGTATTAAATTCTGTAATAATATCTTGGATTGAATACGTCCCCACAGGAATCGTAACGATTTGATAAATAGCGTTGTTATAATATCTTAATTTGTTGTTGGATGCTGTGACGTTATGGATCGTCCACCATGTATTAAAATCCACTAAACCGATCTTTTGGCTGGGGTTTCCTTGTTTATCGTGCTCCAACTGGATCGGAACGTTTAAAAGTTGTTGTAAAATTGTGGCTGCTTCCGCTTCCTCGAGTGGAATTAAGATTAACGAGCATTGTATATTTAGCGGAAGAATAAAATCAAAAATTATAATATATAGTATAATATATATAGTTTGTTCAATGCGAAGAAATACACAATTACCATATTTTCATGTAAATCATGGGTAGGTGGAGTTTCAAGATAATGATACAACATATTCGAGTGTTGGGGAGGACGCAACTACTTGACGGAGAAACTGTTAAAAGTATCACCGGGTCGGGTGATATAACGATAACCGATAATGCCACGACCGTAGATGTAGGTTCGGACCTGTTGGGTGCTAGTTTGGGCGCTGGGTCGTCTGTATATGTCGACAAGACAACTACACTTAATTTTAAATCCCTGGTTGGCGGTGATGCTATTACATTGAGCTCAGACTCGGACAGTATAACTATTGATTCAAATGCTATAACGACGGCGTCAATGGCAAGCACCGAGGACGGTGATATATTAAAAGAAATAACCGGGGATGAAATCGTTTGAGAAGTCTCAAAAGCAGGAGGAACTGGAATGACGATTGTTGAAAATACAAACGATATTACTATTAACCGCGATGCTGAAACAGTGTACACGGCGAGCAGTTTGGCTGCAGGAGATGAAATATATAAGCAAACTATTGGAACTGACTTTCAATTTAGAAATCTCACCGCTGGGACTGGTGTCACCCTAAATACCACGGCGAACAGCATTGAAATCGTTAGCGCGGCTGGAACGGGAGATATAACAGATGCCGCAAATCTTGGAGCTGGAACGGGGGTATTTGGAACGAAAACGGCAACCACTTTAAATTTTAAATCTCTTGTTGCAGGCACAGGAATAGCTTTAAGCGACGATAGTAACACTATAACAGTTTACAATACGGCTCCCCTGACCTCTGGGAGTGGGGATGTATTTAGTGATATTGGCGGTGCCTCCACGGCTGTTAATCAGCTTGTTGTGTTTTCAGACACCTCTGGATATCGAATTACCGAAAGTATGCCAATTGTTCTTGGTGCGGATAGTATGGATTTCCCAGCTGGCAAAACGATCAATGTGGATAACGTGGTTTCGTCTGGTTTATTGGATCTGAATGCGTGTTTATCTGTTTATGCTGGTGATGATCACACGCTTGCATTTACCAAAATGGACGACGTAGATTTGACTGCGTTGGTTGCTGATGATTCTGGTCTATTCTTCTCCAGTGATGGCTATTTAAAGCAGAGATTAGAAGCAGCTGAGACGCGTGATGAAGTAAGACCTGTCGGGGATATTCTTTCAAATTCCGCAAGTGCCACAGATAGGAGTATACCAGTTTACGATAATTCTGGTTATGAATTGGTGGCAAGTGCTTGGGCAGTTGACGGATCTGGTTTCTTGAATGGTACTAGTATGAAGGCAGATAATATTTATGAGGATAGCACTGGGACGGGTGTTACCATAGACGGGGTGAAGTGTAAGGATAGTATCGTTTATGCTCAGCAACTCTTAGGACCCACTGGCGGGTACGTTGATGTAAATAATGTTCGCATCAACGATTATTCGATATCGAGTCTGGGAGATACAGCCGGACGGTAATAACAATATCTCTTTGGGGACTGGTGGTGTGTGTGTTGAGAACGTTATTGAAGCTGATGGTGATTCTCGTTATGGTATAAAGACCGCTAGAATTCTAGGACCAGAGTACACGGGAGGATTATGGAATATTCAGGTAGGGCGGCTAAAAAATTGATAGATTACGATCTAGGATTTGATTCTAATTGTTCAATAACGGCAAATGGAGGTCTCGGGAGTATCGATTTAGTGGGTATCACACAAATGCAAAATACAACGAGAATCAATGCGGGTCTATATTTAGACAGCTTATATGATGAAATCGATGGAATGGATTCTTCTCTGTGCATGGTGGTAGATGCATCTACAAAACAAGTCGGTGTTAGACAGTTCGGACAGTTAGAGAGTTTGAGCACTCGGGAAGTGATATTAGTTCAACCACCTATTTTGATGTCAACAAGAACATGGGAAGCGTTTCAAGGGATATATTACCCATTAAACATATTTGGGGTACGAGAAGCAGGGCAAGCCAAAGCAATGACCGACCCCTTTATATTATCGAAATCTGGACCAACCACCCCGGGGGGTACGATGATTCTGGTAACAGAGCTTCTGACTAAAAAGATATATGTCGATGTAACGCTGAAGTATTGTAACAATGTTTCAACCTTGGCAGCTGATTTCGATGCTTTAACGGCAATTACGAACACCCCCGACCTTTTAACCGCGTATGATACGTTTAATGACAATCATCCACAAATCGGTATAACGCATACACTGCCCAGCGTGGAATCGTCATTATTATATAAACCGGCTCCAACTACAAACATATATACCAATATTGAGTATCTGAGTCCTCAGGATGGGTCAACCATGAACGTTATAGAAAAATATTCCAAGGATTGGGATCCCTCCCTGTGATAGGATTCGTAATGGGCACAACATTCGATGTGTATCGGGGAGTTGTTGAGGCTATAGGGGACCTTACGGCTGCGGCTGTTATAACATCTCCAGAGGATTATATTTCCCCGTATAATGATTCGCATAGTATGCCGGTTTCGACTGTGACCGACACGCCTGAGGCTGTTAAAATTGAGATTCTTAGACAACAAAGTTTTAATAGTGGGGCAGGGAACATATACCAATACCAGACGAATGGAGCCCCTCCAGCCGGACGGTTCAACGAATTGGGTACAACAGCGTCAGCGGCAAGCTCCGAGCCAATTGTTGACGTGGCTCAAGGTTATCATGCCCAAATCGATTGTGGATATATGGAAAGTGAGTCAATATATGACTGGGCATATACATATATGTGGGATCGTCTCAGGGTCTCTACTCGTCTCGGGGAGCCTGGGGTGCTGGAAAGTACATATGTTAAAGGTTTAGGAACAGGGGACCCAAGATATCTTGATACTACAAATAAATACTGTAATGCTCGCTTAATGTAAATGTACCAAGAAAGACTTTGACAGACGCGGTAACGGGGGTGTCGTTTTGGTGTGGTGTTTGGAACAGTGTATATTTAAATGACAAGTTATATGCTGTTTATGCTGGAAATGAGTGGCATTATTCCAGTATGCTCATTACACCGGCGTAGGAAAAAAAAAGGATAAATTATTTTTGATTTATTCACTAGACGATATTGAAGTTATTTCGGATTCGGATTCGTCGACGGTTGATTCGTCGTTTTCAGATGATTCGGATTCGTCGAGCTCCTCAATAGGGGGAATATTTACGACAGTTTTAGATCGCTTCATTTTGTGGTTTGGCTTTTTTGAGTTTTAGTTTGAGCAATTGCTTTATTAATTTGGTAGCGACTCTGATCATGATCCCGCATAAGACTAGCAACTGATTCGCCTAAAATGAAATGCTTATAGTTTACATATGCAGCTTCTGCGGGTGTCAGTGGCGTCCTAACTGAGGATGTTCGAACGTGCTTATTTAGCTTTTTAGCGTCTGGGTCCTTCTTTTTGGTCTTTTTGATCTTCGATGACGGCATTATACGATATATTAATAAATGTAAAATAAATTTGAATTAAATTAATACAATTTTGCAGCAATCTTATTATATCGATCTCTAGAAATTTTCTCTTTCTTGAGATAACTGGCGAGTTCTCTTGATTCATTCATTAAAGCCTTGAATCTATTACCTGCTTTATGGGAGGCAAGGTTAATTCGTAATTTGTGGATAATAGCTTTTGTATCACGAGCGATGAATATGGATTGACCTCGTTTCATGCCTTCGCCTTTCTTTTCAAATTTCAACTGTTTTGTTCCAAAAATTATAAACCAGTTGAAATTTTCTCCAATACTTTCTTAGCGCGTGTAGGAGCGACACCATATTTACCCTCGAGCCAATTCTGTAAATCAGCTTTTCTATATGCTTTTCCGGGTGTTGTGTGTCTAGTTTGGATCACTCTAGCTAAATTTAATAATTGCATGCTGTTCATGTCTACGAGCCCCTTGGAGATTCCGGTGGTGCTTACTGGTGAGGGTGAGGGTGAGGGTGAGGAGTGATTCTGAGGGAACAAGCTTACTAGCTTCTTTACGTTTACGTGCCTCGGCTTTCTCTTTAGGGGTGGGTGACCGCATAGGAGTTAGAACATCCTGGAGTTTTGATTTGGTCCGTTCCTTTCCTTTGGATTTTTTTTCTTTATATTTATCATATGACATAGGTGAATCTGATGTTTCAGATGGTTCATATTCAGACCCTGAAGCAATGCTTTCAAGTTCGGCATCGGAAAATACTTCAAGATCGGTCGCGTTAATAATCGCCATTTGTGGACGTGCTGGTGTTGAGTCAACAGGAAATTGATTCGCTTGCAAATCTTTGAAATCAACATAACTACCTATAGCCTCCATTCGGCTGTTATATTGCTTGTTTGTGGCGTCTCGTACACGTTTGCGCGTGGCAGCGATCATTCCCCAGTCTTTTGGACGACCTTCATCATAGACAGGGGTAGCTCGAGAATCAAAATTTAGCAAGATTGTCGATGACATTTGTTACTGTGGATATATATTTATAGGAATTATTATATTTATCATAATATAATATGTCCGCTCCTAAATTCGTGGACTTTGATGAGTTGACAGATCACACCGATGATAAATTAAAAGAAAAAATGGAAAACCAAAAGTAAATTTAGCCCTAACTGTTTCACACGTAATTGTCATAGGCAGTTCTGGCTGCGGTAAAACCTTCTTATTATCTCAATTCTTGCTTAACCCGGAGCTCAAGCTTAACTATTTTGAGATATGGCTTGGCGATTTCCAGACGACTCTGAAAGCTTATATACATGCAATAAGAACCACTTTCAAGCCATTGCTACAAAAATAGAGGAGAAGCTTGAGTTACAGAAGGCTCTGTACAAGTCGGTTGAGGATATTCAACGATTTCAGTGAGGTGCCGGATATTATTAATATAGACAAAAATAAACACAGGATCGTGATATTTGACGATTTTTGTGCCGATGGATCGAAATCTACTAAATCTTTATTAGAAAAATTCTTCATCAAATCAAGGAAGAACGGTATGACTGTATTCGCGTTATCACAGAATTATTATTCTATACCCGTTGTGTACCGTAGAAATACTGATAACTTTTATATATTCAAACCAACACAGGCTGAAGTCCCTAGGATGGTGCGAGAGTTGGCTTATGGGAGTCATAAATTTGGTCGCATTCTTCGGACGCTGGACCCTGCTAAGCATGAGTTCGTAACTGTAGATCTCAAGGGTACAGACCTCAAGTATAGGAAAGGGTTAAGTGAAAAAATTAAAATTTGAAGGAACTATGTTTCGGGTTCTAGGGGGGTCAAAAGGGATAAGCCAATATCGGTTTAAATATTCTTCATATCTTTTAATCTCCCAAATATAGACGTTCGATATATGGTTACGGTTGCTGAAAAGAGAAAGCTTGTAGCGCGTATTCTACAGAATAAATTAAAAGATTCTGATAAAACTCATGTCTATCGTGCATTACAGAAACGACCGAAGACAAAGCATCGGTTGAGGTTTCCCGCTATGAAGGCTAATATATTACATCAATTTGATCTTTTATTTGTCCCTGAAGATAAAGGATATAAATACATACTTTCAATGATCGATGTAGGTTCTAGAAAGGTCGCATTATCAAAATTAAAAACGAAAACCCCCCGCGAGGTACTACAAGCAACCAAGAGGATTTATAACAAAAAGTTTTCATTACCTGTACGAGTGAGCTGCGACGCGGGTTCTGAATTTAAAGGTGTGTTTAAAGCATGGTTTGAATCAAAAAATATACCAATTAAATTATCGGTTCCTGATAGACATCACGAGACCATTCACGTGGAAATTTTGAACAGGATCGTGTCAAAATCGTGTTTCATACTCAATATCTAGACGAGGAAGCAACTGATTTTAAAGAGCATTCAAAAAAATGGATTGAAATACTCGAAACAATAGAAACCGAATTGAATAAACGACGCATACGCCAAGGACCTCGAACGGAAGAAGTTAAACCTTTCAAATCACGCGGAGAACGTAACGTTATTCCAATTGGGACGGAGGTTTACAAATATCTTGGAGCACCATCGATCCTGTAACGAAAAAAAAGATAAATGCAGGTCGATGGAGGAGACCGATCTGAGACTTGAAAATAAGCCCCGGAAAATCACCGATTGGCA
>CALNZE010000067.1:0-1875 GCA_942490955.1 uncultured Alphaproteobacteria bacterium | reverse complement strand
GCGCATAAAAAATGATGTTGAGTGTTTGGTGTTTGGTGTTTGGTGGTTGGTGGGCTGAAAGCATAGAGTCGAATTCGGCGTTTCCAAGAATAGAATTTTTGTGGAATAATTCTATTTATCGTCACAAATGTGATCTTTAATTGAAGATATTTAAGGCCGTTTTTTTAGAATCATTGGCACAAAACTTTGAATTAAAATACCAAACACTAAACACCAAGCCCCGGTATCTCCCGCCGGTATATCTCTGCCAGACGGCAGATGTGGTCTTTATTGTAAAAGTCCTTCAGAACCCGCTCCCGGGCTTTTCTGACAATCAATTCCCGCAAAGCGTCATCGGTCAAGAGGCGGACGATGGCCGCGGCAAGTTTTTCAGGATCTCCCGGCGGCACCAGCAAGCCGGTTTCGCCATCTTGCACCAGCTCAGGAATGGCTGAAACCGTTGTCGCGACCACCGGCACGCCCATGGCCATGCTCTCCAGCAAAACATTGGGGATGCCGTCCCGGTCGCCGTTGGCCGCCACTTCGCAGCCCAACACGAAGACGTCGGCCTGACGGTAGTGGTCGAGAACCACCTCATGGGGTTGAGTGCCGCACCAGCGGGCGACATCGGTGAGCGCGAGGCTGTCGATGAGCTTCAGCGTTTTTCCCCGATCCTCACCATCGCCGATCAAGGTGTGACGGACATCATAACCGTTGTCGCAAAGCCATCGAACGGACCGGTAGACGGTCTTCAACCCCTTTTTGGCGGTCATGCGGGCGACGGTCAGAAGACGATATGGCGCGGCAGACGATCGGACGCCCGAAGGCCGGGAAAACAGGCCGGTGTCGATTCCGTGATAGACACGGTATATTGGAGCGCCATCTCCGTCGACAAGGTTCCTGAGGTGCCGGCGGTTGTATTCGGTGCAGGTCACGACGAATTTCGCCAGAGCAAGCTTCTCGCGCAGTTGCGCCGGATCCGAGGTGTAAATATCCTTGGCATGAGCGGTAAAGCTGAAGTCCAGTCCGCTGAGCTGGGCGGAAAAAAGCGCCACCGAAGCCGGCGAGTGCGCAAAATGGGCATGCAGATGGCAAACCCCTCTGCCGGGCAGAAGGCGCTGGACCAGATAGCCGGCCTGTAAAAAATGTTTGAAGGTCGCCGCTCGACGCGTCCTTCTGAACCGCCGCAGGGCGGTCTTCAGCGTTTTTAGATAAATGCGGGGATTCTATTTGACCAGGAAGAGATGGTGGCACAGAAAATGTGTAAGGGAAATCAGGAGTGCTCTGGGCAGTGTAGTCGGCCCGGGCCTGCATTTGCCGGATGCTTTGATGGGTAAAATTCTTCCGCGGCGCCTGCATCGAGAAAATGTGAATTTGTAAATCCGAGCTGCTCCCAAGAGCAGGATTTCGTTTGAGATAAAGGTTTCCGAAATCCGCGGGTAGCCCTTCAGCACCATCCCCAGAACCGGTCGCTCTCTGCCAGTCACGATCGGAGGTCCTCCACTTGCAGCTAGCGGATGTCGGCGGTCACTGCCCCGCCCGATGATCAATAGCCATCCTTCGACCCCGCTCAGTCATCCAGCAAAAAAGGGGAGCAGGAGACCCTTTTAAAATCGGCCGCGGAAAAGGGCCATTTATGGATGCAAACAAGCTAAATCGCTTTGCGGACAGCGGGTGCCGGCCGGTTGTCTTTCACCCGTTTTCCGTTTACCGGCTGAAGTGCCGGGTTGCAGATGTTGTTCGGCTCCAACCCCCTGAAGGCATGCAGGCGCTCCTGCATGGTGCTGATACCCGTCATCTGAAAACGGGATATCGCGCCGGTGATGGCGACCGGGCTTTCGAGCAGGGAAAAAACCTTTTCGCGCATGAGCTCGGCCCCACATTGATGCCATGGTA
>CALNZE010000066.1:0-11424 GCA_942490955.1 uncultured Alphaproteobacteria bacterium | reverse complement strand
GCAGAGGAACAACATCATGATTATCGGGTGTGCGATATTGAGCGGGACGAAGAGCGCCGCTGTTGCAAGGATGATGAGGCCGAGGATGATGGATTTGGTGGCGGCGGCGCCGACATAGCCGAGGGTGATCTCCAGCGGGGAAATGGGAGCGGAGAGGACCTCATAAATGGTGCCGGTGAATCTAGGGAAGTAAATGCCGAAGGCGGCGTTCGAGATGCTTTGCGTCAGGATTGACAGCATAATGAGGCCGGGCACGATGAAAGCGCCATAGGAGACGCCGCCGATTTCGTCGATGCGGGAGCCGATGGCAGAGCCAAAAACAACGAAATATAGCACTGTAGAAATAACAGGCGAGGCGATGGACTGGGCGAGGGTGCGCCAGGTGCGGGTCATCTCGAATTTATAAATGGCGTAGACGGCGGGGGTGTTGATCATTTGTGATGTACCAGTTCGACGAAGATTTCTTCCAGCGAGCTTTCTTTGGTATTCAGATCGCGGAACTTGATTTGGTTATCGCTGAGCGTTTGCAGCACGGCGGTGATGCCGGTGCGCTCTGCGGTGGTGTCGTATGTGTAGGTGAGGGCGGTGCCGTCGTCATTCAGTGCGAGGTTGTGCTCTTTAAGGGCGGGGGGCATTTCGCTGAGCGGCGTGATGAGATCGAGGATGACCTGCTTTTTGCCAAGTTTTTGCATCAGTGATTTTTTGTCCTCAACCAGGATGAGTTCACCCTTGTTAATGACGCCGATGCGGTCGGCCATTTGCTCGGCTTCCTCGATATAATGTGTGGTGAGGATGATGGTGCTGCCTTCCTGGCGCAATTCGCGCACGAGGGCCCACATTTCCTTGCGTAGCTCGACATCGACACCGGCGCTTGGCTCATCGAGGAACAAGATCTCCGGCTGGTGGGAGAGGGCTTTGGCGATGAGGACGCGGCGCTTCATGCCGCCGGAGAGGGTCATCAGCGCGTTGTCGCGCTTGTCCCAAAGCGTGAGGCTTTTCAGCAGTTTTTCAATATAGGCATCGTCGGGTTTTTTGCCGAACAGGCCTCGGGAGAAATTGACGGTGGCGATGACGGTTTCAAAAGCGTCGGTTGTCAGCTCCTGCGGCACCAGACCGATGCGTTTGCGGGTCTCTCTGTATTCGGTGAGGATGTCGAAGCCTGCAACGGTGACATGTCCGGATGATGGTGTGACGATGCCGCAAATGGCGCTAATGAGTGTGGTTTTGCCGGCGCCATTGGGGCCGAGCAGGGCGAAGATTTCGCCTTTTTGAATGTCGAGGTTGATGTCTTTGAGCGCTTTGAAGCCATCGTCATAGGTTTTATCGAGTTGGCTGATGGTGATGATGGGCGGCATGGTGTTTTTCTTTTTGGCTGGCGCTTTGATCGGGCGGCTCATTGTGGATTTGCACGCTAGTTGAGATGGTGGGTGTTGTCCAGATGAACTGGAGCGCGGGGCGGCTTCGACCGGGTAAGCAGATGTGGGGTGGGTCATGCGTGGTTTCAATAGCTGCAAGTGATGAAATCCAGATGACGGTTTTTCTTAAGTGCATCGAAAATTAATTGTGAATATCCATCGTGAAAATCGATCGTGCTAAGGGGGCCGGATGGGTGTAAAAGAGGGAAAGAGATAAAAAGCTGAACCGGTTTGTTTCTTTGGTGGCCGGTGCAGCCGGGAAAGAAATTCATATATGAAAAGTTTGCGTATTTGCGGGGTTGTGGTGGCTGTTCTCGCCGGTTTTGCGGTGAATATGGGTGCTGGAATTGCCCTCGCCCAGGATGCCGGGGTGAAACGGTTTGGCGAGGCGGCCAAGGTCAAGGTTGATGACGAGGGTGCCATTGAAGCCTCGAATGCAGCGATAAAAACACTGGTGCGGCAGGGGCTGCCGGTTGATGGCGGGTTGCTTGATGCGCCATGGGAAGAGATTGGCGCGGCGCAGAAGTCCATTCATAGAAAGGGCGACAAATATTTTATTGTTGCGGTGCAAAACACCGAAGAAGACCGGGTGCTTTATCTTTTACTCAATGAGTTTGGCGATTTGTATGCGGCGAATTTTTCCGGAACATTTGACGGGATTAAAGATTAGGCGATTTTCTTGATTAAAAAAGACGCGCTGCGAATTGATTGCAGCGCGCCTTTTTGTTTCTGGTGTTTTTGTAATGTCGGTTTAACCCGGATCTTTGACCGAAATTGATTTCACATTCACGAATTCGCGGATGCCGAAGCCACCATGCTCCCGGCCGAAGCCGCTGTTTTTGACGCCGCCGAATGGCATATTGGGCTTGGCGAGAGAGTATGTGTTGATGTTGACCATGCCGGTGTCCATTTTGGTGCGGGCGATTTCGGTGGCGCGTTCAATGTCGGTTGAGAATATGCCGCCGCCCAGGCCGTATTTATGGTCATTGGCGATACGGATGGCTTCGTCCTCATCTTTCACGCGGAAGAGTGTGGCGACGGGGCCGAAGAGCTCATCATCATAGGCGGGCATGCCGGGTTTGACATCTTCGAGCACTGTTGGGGGATAATAGTAGCCTTCGCCTTCCGGTATTTTGCCGCCGAGCAGGCATTTGGCGCCTTTGTCGATGGACTGGGTGACCTGCTCCTGGAGGTCCTCGCGCAGGTCTTTTCTGGCGAGGGGGCCCATGTCATTTGCGGGATCGTTGGGGTCACCGAATTTGACCTGGTTCATCGCCGCGACGAATTTTTTCTGGAATTCGTCATAGACTTTATCCAGCACGATGAAGCGTTTGGCGGCGGTGCAGGTCTGGCCGCCATTGACGATGCGGGCCTTGATGCAGATTTTGACGGCTTCGTCTATGTCGGCGTCTTCCAGCACGATATAGGGGTCACTGCCGCCAAGTTCGAGGACGGATTTTTTCAGATTTTCACTGGCGAGTTTGGAGACGATTTTACCAGCATTGGCGCTGCCGGTGAGGGTGACGCCCCTGATTTTATCGTTGGCGATGATGGCTTCGACCTCATCATTCTCAACAAACAGAAGGTTGAAGGCACCCTTTGGCAAGCCGGCCTCGTCGAAGATTTCCTTGATAACGGTGGCGCAGCCCCAAACGTTTTGGCGTGTTTGAGGACGCTGGTGTTGCCGGCGAGAAGGTTCGGGATGCAGTAGCGGATGACCTGATAAAGCGGGAAGTTCCAGGGCTCGATGGCCAGGATGACGCCGATGGGCTGATAGGTGATGATGCCATAGCCGCCCGGGATTTTGCGCTTTTCTTCTTCCAGACGCGCGGGTCCATGCTCGGCGGTATATTCACAAATGGCGATGCAGCTGGCCACTTCGCCTTTGCCGAGGTCAAGTGGTTTGCCCATTTCAAGGGTCATCATCTCGGCCATTTTGTCTTTGTTTTTCTTAAGGGCGGCGGCGATTTTGCGGATATGGTCGGCGCGCTCGGATACCGGTTTTTCACGCCATTTCAGAAAGGCATTGTGGGCTTCATCGACGAGCTGAGCCGCCTCCAGGCTGGATTGGAGCGTGTAGGTCTTTATCTCCTTTCCTGTTGCCGGATTGAAGGTGGTGTTTTCCGGTGTCTTCATTTGTTCTGCAAGTGCTGTGCTGGGGGACATGTCTTGATCCTTTCAGATGGGATTTGGTTATGCGGCCTTTTGGTCTTTCATGAAGGGGTAGTCGGTGTAGCCTTCGCGGCCACCGCCGTAGAAGGTTTCCTGATCCGGTTCGTTTAGCTCGGCACCGGATTCAAGGCGTGCGGGGAGGTCAGGGTTGGCGATGAAGGGTCTGCCATATGTGATGGCGTCGGCATAGCCGCTCTCAACGGCGGTTTCGCCCTTGAGCTTGTCATAGTCGCCATTGGCGATGTAGAACCCGTCCCATTTTGCGCGCAGGGTCCGGATGATGTCGAGGTCCATATTGGTCACCTCAGCGCCGGGGAAGCGCTCGACCATGTGGAGGTAGGCAAGGTTATATTCGTTGAGCCTGTCGATGACATAACCGAATGTTTCCAGCGGGTTGCTGTCTGCGATGTCGTTAAAGGTGCCGGTTGGGGAGAGGCGGATGCCAACCTTGTCGGCGCCCCAGACAGGAATGACGGCGTCCAGAATCTTCGTCAGGAAGCGAGCGCGGTTTTTTATGCTGCCGCCGTACATGTCTTCTCGTTTGTTGGTCCGATCGCGCAGGAACTGGTCGATGAGGTAGCCATTGGCGGCGTGGATTTCTATGCCGTCAAAGCCTGCATTTTTAGCGTGCTCAGCGGCCGATTTATAATCCGCGACGGTCCGCTCGATCTCGGCCTCGGTCATGGCGCGCGGTTCAGAAAGCTCGACTTCGCCGTCAGGGGTGACGGTTTTGCCTTCCGCTTTGATGGCTGAAGGGGCGAGGGGCCGCCCACCATCTGGTTGCAGCGAGGTGTGGCTGATGCGGCCGACGTGCCAGAGCTGGAGAAAGATTTTACCTTCTTCGGCGTGAACGGCCTCTGTTATCTTGCGCCAGGCGGTGACATGGTCGTCATTGTAGATGCCAGGTGTGGAGGCATAACCCTTACCCTCTGGATTGATCTGGGTGGCCTCGGTGAGGATAAGGCCGGCAGAGGCGCGCTGGCTGTAATATTTTTCTGCCAGATCGCCGGGGATGTCGCTCTCGTTTTTTGCGCGGTTGCGGGTGAGGGGGGCCATGAACACACGGTTGCTGGTCTTGATGGCGCCCATTGTTGCGGGTTGATAGAGGGTTGTCATGAGTGTGGTCCTTTTCAAATATCTGCTGAAATGTTGGTTCTTGCGCGTTTGTCAGGATGGTTTGTTGCTGGCCAGAAAGCTTGTCATGATGTCGTTCAGTATCTGCTTGTGGGTGATGTTGAGGCCGTGAGGCGCGCCGTCCATGATTTCAAATCTGGCATCGGGGAGCAGCTCGGCGGCTTTTTTGCCGCAAACGTCGATCGGGCAGATCTGGTCGTCTGCGCCGTGGACGATAAGCGTTGGAATGTTGAAACCTTTCAGGTCGTCTCTGAAATCGGTGGTGCCAAAAGCTGTGATGCAGTCCAGCATGGCCTTTGGGGTGGCGAAGGTGGTCATGAGCCATAGGAAGTCCAGCATTTCCTGGCTGACAGTTTCCTTGTTGTCCTCATAATTCACGAAATTTTTTTGAAAGTCGGTAAAGAAGGCGAATCGGTCTTTTGTTACGCCATTTTGCATTTCTGTGAAAACGTCTTTCTCAAGCCCGTCGGGGTTATCGTCCGTTTTCAACATGAAGGGGGTGACGGCAGAAATGAGCATGGCACCGGCCAGCTTTTCTGTGCCGAACTTGCCGATGTAGCGTGCGACTTCGCCGCCGCCCATTGAAAAGCCCGCAATGACGACATTGGTGAGGTCGAGGGTGTCAATGAGGCCCTTGAGGTCAGTTGCCAGGGTGTCGTAATCATAGCCATCCCATGGTTTGTCTGAATTGCCGAAGCCGCGGCGATCATAGGCGATGACGCGGTAGCCTGCTTCGACCAGCGCGGCATAATGTGCCTCCCAGGAAGCGTGGTGCAGGGGCCAACCGTGAATTAGGACGATTGGCTGGCCACTGCCATAGTCCTCATAATTCAGGGTGATTTTACTGTTTGTGTTATCAATGGTGTTGACTGATGGGACGGCTATGGATGGCAAGGTATTTTCCTTTCTGGTGGCGCGATTGAGCGTTTCTCTTGAGGGGGTATGACGCGCCTATTAAATTCTTTGTGTTCTTATGAATGGCGTTACCGCCTGGCCCGGGGGGACGGGCGCGGCGGGTTCATTAACAATGCTTCTGCTGGCGTAATGCTCTCCTAGCTTCTGGTTTTGCTGTAAGAAACGCATTGGGCTGTTACAGCCTACAATTGCAGTCAGCCGATTTTCTCGTTGGTGACGAATTCGGGCTCCTCGCCGGTGATGTTGGCTTTGGCGATTTTAAATAGTTCGACCATTTTTGATTCCTCGGAATCCCAATATTCGCCCTTGGTGGGGATGACCGTTAAGAGGCCAAGATCTGGCGTATCTTTGCCTTTTGGAAACCAGGCGGCGACGTAGGGGTTCCATAATTTTTCGATCAGGTCAGCATCGCGGCTGATGCCGGCATCGCCCGAAAGAGAGACATAGACATCGCTGCCATCGACGTAGGATAGGTTGACGTTTGGGTAGCGTTTTATCTCGTCGATTTTTTCGCTGGTTAAATCGGTGAAATAATAAAGGGTGCCAGCGAAGTCCTCATTGGCGTGAGCCATCGGGCGGGCCGCCAACATGTCGCCATTCCAAGTTGTGAACATGGCGGTGCGGGCTGGCTCTATCAGGTCCCACAACTTGTTGCATTCTTCTCGCGATAGCATGGTTTGATACTCACTTTTGTCTGGTGCACGGTCTGATGTGTCAAACTGGCCTGACGTTTCGGACTGGCTCGTGCGTCTATCCGGCTGGCGAGCCAAGCATGGCTACCAGTCGGTTTGTTTTTTTCTTTGAACCCATGATGGAAAAGCGCGCATAAAATATCTATTGGTTAGCGGGCGCAGAAAGTGGTGGCAGTATGGCTGAGACGATTTATCGGTTTGATCTGGGGAGCCAGTCATTCAAACGTGATCCCTTCCCGACGCTGCGGGAAATGCGGGCGGTTGGGCCGCTCGTGACCTGTCGGATGCCGATTGTCGGCAAGCTTACATACGCGGTTCATCTGCAGCGCACGGCTGAGGCGTTGCTCAAGGACAACGAGCGCTTTTCTGTCGAGTTAGACCGGGCGGGGAGATCTCGCTTTGGGTTGGTTTTGAAACTCATGCCTCGGCGTCTCAAGCTTTTGGCGAACAATATGCTGCAGAAGGATGATCCTGATCACCGCCGGTTGCGCAAGCTGGTGGATAGCGTCTTCCGCCGGGCAGAGATTGAGGCGCTGGCACCGGAGATTGAGCGCATTACCGAGGGGTTGCTTGATGATCTGGCAGGGTCAGATGATGGTGACCTGGTGCGGCATGTTGCGCGGGATTTGCCGCTTGCGGTTATCTCTGCGCTGCTGGGGCTGCCGCAATCCGACCGGCCGAAGTTTCATGCATGGATGACGTCTGTGTCTGATATTTCATCTGTGATGGGGGTTTTTACCCTGATGCCGTCGATCAACAAAATAACGGCCTATATGGAAGCGGCGATGGAGGCGCGGCGGGCTGAGCCGCGTGATGATTTGATCTCCCGGCTGGTGCATGCGGAGGTGGAAGGTGACCAGCTCAGTGATGATGAGATTGTGGCGATGTGCTTTCTGTTGTTTGCCGCCGGGCATGAGACGACGACGCATCTGATAAGCGGCGGTGTGCTGGCGTTGTTGCAAAACCCCGATCAACTGGCGCGGTTGCGGGCGGATGAGGGACTGCTGCCGTTGGCGGTGGATGAGCTGCTGCGCTATGTGTCGCCGGTGCAGATGACGAAACCGCGCTTTGTTGTGGCGGATACTGAATTTGAAGGCCAGCGGCTGCGGCGGGGGCAGGTGATGATGGCGCTGCTGGCGGCGGCGAATGCGGACCCGGCGGTGTTTGATGATCCGGAGAAACTCGATGTCGGGCGCGCGAAAAACCGTCATCTTGGGCTGGGCGGCGGCCCGCATTTCTGCCTTGGGGCGTGGCTGGCGCGCAAGGAAATGGAGGTGCTGCTTGAATGCTTGTTGCGGCGCGCGCCGGATATGGCTTTGGCAATAGCGGAGGATCAGCTGAGATGGTCTAAGCGCGGCGGTATGCGGGCGCTGAAGGCATTGCCGTTATCTTTGTGAACGCCTTTGGGTTCTTTGTGAGCGCCTAGGGCGGCGATCAGAGCAGATAGGGTTTTAGCGGCATCCAAAGGCCCATCAGGATCATCATGATGTTCTCGGTGAGGGAGACAAAGCCGAGGGGCACGTTGCTATTGCCGCCAACGCAGGCGCATTTCAGCTCCCGCTTGTCGATATACACCGCTTTGAATACCGATATCGCCCCAACTGAGCCGATGAATAACGCGATGGGTGATGACAACCAGACCAGTGCGCCGGCCAGCATCAATATGCCGGCTATTAACTCGCCGAAAGGGTAGAGGTAGCCATATCTGACCCACCGCCGGGCGAGCAGATCATAATTGAGGAACATGGTTGAAAAGCTCTCGACATCCTGCAGCTTTTGCACAGCGAGCAGGCACATGGCCGTGGCAATGAAATGTTCGATGGTGCGGATCTGGAAAAGAGCGCCGTCAATGGTCCAGCCGATCGCCAGGGCGATAAGAAAAGCGACCATGAATATTGCCAGCACCGGGCGGAAGCTGGTTTCATCCTCTGCGGGCACATCCTCGCCGAAAAAGGCGCGCAGCTCGTCATAACCGCCGATGCGTTTGCCCGCTATGAATGTCTGGGGTGTTGTATCGACGTTGTGCTTTTTCTTGAAGGC
Source organism: uncultured Alphaproteobacteria bacterium (assembly GCA_942490955.1). GTDB lineage: Bacteria > Pseudomonadota > Alphaproteobacteria > Rhizobiales > HXMU1428-3 > HXMU1428-3. The sequence goes on along the minus strand of CALNZE010000066.1, from coordinate 3,056 downwards.
GTCCGTTTCTTCACGTGTGGTGAGGTGGTTGTCGTCAATGGTGAAACCGCGGCGCTCTAAAAGATCCTTCGATTTCAATCCATAAGGGCATAGATGGTCTTCCATGACCATGCGGTAGAGTGTGGCTGTTTCGGAAATTTTGCTGGCTCCTTTTAACTCGAAGTGGTGTGTTACCTACCGTCGATTTCGGGGGTTGCTTTCGGGCCGCCGTTAAGGTCGGCGATGAGGGCTTTCATTTCTGCGATTTCGCGTTTCTGGGCCTCGATGATTTCATCAGCAAGTTTGCGCACGCGGGGGTCTTTTATCTCGGCGCGGCTGCTTGTCAGGATGGCGATGGAGTGGTGGGGGATCATGGCTTTCATCCAGGACTGATCATCGACGGTGGTCTGGCTGCGAAGCAGGGCCAGTGAAGCGCCGAAGATGATGACGGCGCCGGCGATGATTGCCATATTGATTTTCGTCTTAGTGTACATTCCCAGCATGAAGACGAGCATGATGATGGCCATGACGGCGCCCATATAAAGGACCATGTAGGCCCGCGTCTCACTCCAGAAGACATGCGACCATTCCCAACTGTTCAGATAGGTCATGAGGAACATGGCGACAATGGACGTTGCAATCATCGCGATAAAGCGAAAATAAGAATTGTGCATTTTGTCCTTCTTCGATTTCGGCTTGGGTGGTGCTATTCGCCTAAACCTTCCGACTGCGGGTATTAATTTTCAATAAGTAAATTGGTGGGGAGGGCGGTATCCGATCAAAGCAGCCCGGTGATGTAGCGGTGGATGAAGAAGCCGACAACCAGCAGGGCGAGGCCGAGGGCGTAGCAGGTCCAGAAATTACCGCCGAGTTTATCGGCGAAGAAAAATGGCGCGAAGAATAAATAGGAGGCGGGCACGCCAATGAGGATGCTTTTGGCAAAGGTGATGGAAGCCTGCGAATCCTTATGCTCAATATGGGAGAAGGCAAGGGCGAGGAGTGAGGCGATGGGCAGGGCGATGATGAAGCCGGCAAGCTCTGGTTTTTTACCGGCCAGCCAGGACGCAAAGCTAATTACGGCGGCGGCGAGGGCGAGTTTCAGGACAGCAATCATTTTTGGGCTCCTTGCGGGTTATTGCAGCGCGGCCAGGATGGCGTAGTAGCGACCGGCCTTGCCAATGGTCACCAGGACGGCGAACAGCCAGAATGGCGTGCGTAAAATGCCGGCGATGATTGTAAGAGGATCGCCAATGAAGGGCACCCATGCAAGCAGCAATGTCCAGACGCCATAGCGACGATAGATGATCCTGGCTCGGGCAAGGAGCTTTTTGCTAACAGGAAACCAGCGCTTGTCTTTGAACCTTTGCAGGTGGCGGCCCAGCCACCAGTTGACGCAGGCGCCAAGCACGTTGCCAGCGGTGGCGGTGAAAAGCAGGAGGGCGGCGTTGTAATTGCCTGAGAGGTAGAGCCCGGCGAGCACAGCCTCTGACTGCAATGGCAGTATGGTCGCCGCCAGGAATGCAACAGTGAAAAGGGAGGCAAGGGCTAGCATGGGGGCGGCGGCCGGTTGTGGGGCTGGTCAAATATTGCGGCGGCCAAAGGAATGCGCTTTCTGTCACGATGGGTTGTTGATGATGGTGAGAGTAGCTGATTGCTGCGGGGGATGGCAGTGAATATTTTTTGCAGCGGAGGGGGTGAATTTTTGAGCGCTTAACGGGCCTGAGTTTTTCACTTGCGGTTTATGAAAACAGGCTCATTTCCAGATGGTTTTTTTATACGGCCGGGCGGAATATGGGGCTGGCTCAAGAGGGCCGTCATCTATACAGGAGTGACATTAATGTCCAAAGGTGAAAAGAAAAAAACATCTGCCGGTGTTCGCCCGTCCAACGAACAAAAAGGTTCTGACAAGAACAAAACGACTGGTCAGAAATCTGGCCGGGATGGCCGCGAAGACCGGTCTGTTGACAAAGGTCAAAAGCGGAAAGCCAGCTAAGCTCCGCTTGGCTTTCATTGTTGAAATTAAAATAAAAGATGCCGGGAAACGTCAGTTTGTTCCCGGCATTTTTTTGTGTTGTGCGACTTGGGTTTAGCGATGCGGGTGGCCGGGCCAGCAGCAGGGGAAGCGTTGCCCACTGGCGAGAGGGGGGTGATGTTGCGGCCTGTATTAATGGCGGCGGGCGGGTTAAGCGGATTTTGCCGTCGTGATATCGCGAAGCACGTTTATTTCCATCTCATCATCTTCATGAATTTTTGCAAGCGCTGCGCGGATGCCGATGATGGCGACCGGTCTGTTGTTTTCCACCGCGATCAGGTGGCGGATTTTGTGGCGGCCCATCAGCTTTAACGCGGCGCTGAGTTTGGTATCGCAATCGCAGGTGATGACATGGCTGGTCATCCAGCTTGCCACAGTGGCGTCATCCAGTTTGCCGTGGTTTTTCGCAAGGGCCCGCATGACATCATGGTCTGTGACTATGCCGGCCAGGCTCTTATCTTCGTTGATGACGCAGACGGCGTTTTCTTTGCGCTGGACCATGTCATCGACAACGTCTTTTAGCGGTGTGTCGGGGAAACATGTCGCGAGATTGTAATTGGCGGCACTGAAGAGTGTTTTTACGGTCATTGAGGTATCCTTTTCAATTAAAGCATTCCTGTCATTTGTTGTGTGAGTGCCAGGCCCGCATCGTCTGCCCAGGTAAAAATGGGCAAATAAGCGGCGATGGATTTGGTTCTCAGATTGTGCTTGAGCCGGGTCAGGCCCTGGTTGAGGGCGGAAATTTCCTGGTGTTTGAGGCCCTCAAGCAGTTCCTGGCGCATAGAGGGGCCGGTGTGTTTTAAATCGTCCAGCAGGGCCTTTGCGGTTGGTCGCAGAACCAATCGATAGGCGCGGCGATCTTCCGGGTCGGCTTCGCGTTCAACAAAGCAGCGCTCCACCAGGCGATCGACCAAGCGGCCAACGGCTGCGTTGCCAAGCTCCATTTTTTCGGCCAGTTCGCGTTGGGTGAGATGTGGTTGGTTGGCAATGATGCCGAGCGCCAACCATTTGACGCGGGTGAGGTTGTGGTCTTTCAAGCGGCGGT
>CALNZE010000065.1:0-18873 GCA_942490955.1 uncultured Alphaproteobacteria bacterium | reverse complement strand
ATGGGCCTGCGCCTGCAAAACAAACCAGCGCCCTGCACCCGCCTCAGGCACCATCCGCGGCCCTTGCATATTGGTGTCGATATAGTCAGCGATCAGCTTCGAGTCATAAAACACAACGCCATTGCTCAGCACCAGTGCCGGCACTTTGCTAAATGGATTGAGCGCCACAAGATCCGCCGGATTTTCCCAGGGGTTAAACATCTGGACCTCAGTATCCTCATGCCCCTTCTCTATAAGAAGCACACGGATTTTTCGAACGTAAGGAGATGTCGGGCTACCGATCAGTTTCATGTAAATTACCCCTGCTGCGCCGCGCCGTTGAACCCGGCGAATACCGGGACGATGAGCTTACTATGCCAGTATTAACGATTTCCAGCAATTCGCCGCCCATGTCAAGCACCAGCATGTCAGCCGCCAACCAGCAGACCACACCGATAGCCGCCCCGCATGGCGGAGCAGCGCTCAATATTCCGCGATGAAAATAATTTGCCAGCCGGCCTGTAAGCCGGGTTCTGTAAACGGGGCAAGGCCCCGCCTGATGACCATTCATCTGGGCCAGACGTTACCGAAGGCTCAAGCAACCAACCCGGATGAAATGAGGAAACGCATTTGGAGCAAAGGCTCCGCTCGTTCATCCTATTTGGTCTTGCTCCGGATGGGGTTTACCCTGCCACATCTTTTACCAAGATGCGCGGTGCGCTCTTACCGCACCCTTTCACCCTTACCGGCAAAATCTGACCAAAGGCCCGAACTTACAGGCGGTATTCTTTCTGCGGCACTTTCCCTAAGGTTCAGCTCATCCTGTGCAAGCACAGGCCTTGCCTCCCTCGCCGGGATTTCCCCGGCATCCTGTTTCCCTGGAGCCCGGACTTTCCTCTCAGGTCCAAAGACCAAAGCGATCATCCAGCCAGCTGGCATTCATAGGGTTTTGGCAACCTATCAACACCCCGTCAAGCCAAAACTGTTATTTTGAAATCTCTTTAACCAGCAAGTCAATTAACCTGGTCGTTTCCTGGTCAATAAGACTGTTAACCAGTTGCGGCCGGTAATGCCGTTGAAACGCAGCAATCACCAGCCCGGTGCGCTCATCAAGCTCCGAACTAACCTCAACACCATACCCGATGCGCTGTAACTTCTGCTGAATGTCTTTCACTTTTTCTGCGGTCAGCTCAACCGGTTTTTCGCGCATAGTCAGAGCATCATTTTCATCAAGCTCAATAAAACAGCCAACACCAGCCTTCGCCAGACCCTTCCAGTCAAAATGAGCACCCGGGTCCTGTTTCCTGTGCGGCGCCACATCAGAATGCCCAAGCACCCTTGCCGGGTGAATGCCATGCCGCTCAACTATATCAACACATAGCGCCGTCACCGCCTCCATCTGCGCCCGCCCATAAGCTGGCAACCGCGCAAGCGCATAACCCTGATTTTGAATTTCAATGCCAATAGAACAGGAATTTATATCGCTCTCACCAGCCCAAAAAGCTTCCCCCGCATGCCAGGCCCGCTCAGCCTCAGGCACCATCTGAATGATCCGCCCCATGCCATCAATCAGATAATGAGATGAAACCCCCGCCTCGGCTGACGTCAGCAATTGAAGGGCATAGTCATTGGTTGGCGTCGCAGTGTAATGCAGTAACAGCATGTCAGGTTTTAACCCGGTCTTGCGCTCGCTAAAATTTGGCGAAGGCACATAGTTTTCCGGCAACACAAGCGACGTATCATGCGGACAGCCCCTATGTTGTCAGACGACATCTTAGCAGGTGAACTCCTGTCAGATGGCCATTTTGCAGTAGGAAATTTCAGCTCCGCTCAAAGACCACGCTCCCTTGATAATTCATCGTAGGCCTCATTTATCGCCTGCAACCGCTCCGTCGCGATGCCACAAATTCCTCAGGCACACCTCTCGCGATTAATTTATCCGGATGGTTCTCCCTGACCAGCTGGCGATAATGAGATTTGACTTCACGTCTTCCGCACCAGGGTCAATACCGAGAATTTTATAGGGTTTTCTTTGCTGTTAATCACATGCCGCGCCTGAATATTTGCGAAACTCAACTTCCTGAAACCAAAAATCCGCGCCACTTCTTCAAGAAACGACATTTCATTCGGGTGCAGGACATCATCCGCCTTGGCAATGTGAAACAAGCCATCCAGCACATCAGCCAGAATCTGTTTCTCACCCTTCATACAATTGGCAAGCTGCCTTGCATAAGCATCAAAGCCGGCCACATCCTGCTTGGCGAGGTTAAACAGCCGGGCCACATTTTCCGCGTCATCTTCCGGCACCTTAAACACTTCTTTAAATGCCGCGATTTCATCTTTCACCACAACGCCATCAGCTTTCGCCATCTTGGCCCCAAGCGCAATCACCCCGACCGTAAAGGCAACCTGCCGCTCGGTCGGTTTATCCTCATCAAGCCAGTGATCCACCGCGAAATGCCCGGCCGCGAGCCCCAGCAACCCGCCAATCGGCCCGCCAACAACCAACCCGGCAGCGCCACCAGCGAGTTTCCCCCAAATCGACATGTCATTTCCTCTCTGATCGCCCGCTCGCAAAGCCAGTGGATATCCCCGGCCCGCACAAGATCCATTCAGGACCCGCCAAAGGCCCGTCTTGCAAAAGGCCGTCTTGCAAAAAGCCCGGCTTATTGAACATCATACATATATTTCGCATTTGAACATTAGCCAAACCTTTTAAAATCAACGGTATTGATACGCGGATAAACACCCCGCCACATGCCGCTTGACAGCACAAGGCCCTTGCAGTGAGAGTGCGCCAATGACAGCCACCCCGCCATCCGAAAGCAACAGCACTGCCAAATGGTCCTTCTGGATCGACCGTGGCGGCACCTTTACAGACATTCTGGGCCGCGCGCCCTCCGGCGCGGTTGTGCCCCTGAAGCTGCTGTCGGAAAACCCTGGCCAATATGACGACGCAGCGATTGAGGGCATCCGCCGCCTGCTCGGACTCGCCCCGGATGAGCCAATCCCAAAAGGCAAAATTGACAGCGTCCGCATGGGCACCACCGTTGCCACCAACGCCCTCCTCGAGCATAAAGGCGAGCCGACCCTGCTGCTCACCAATGAGGGCCTGCGCGATGCCCTCCTCATCGGCAACCAGGCCCGCAGCGATATTTTTGCGCTCAACATCCAGCGCCATGCCATGCTCTATGAAGCCGTCGCCACCATCCCCGAGCGCACCGGGCCGGATGGTGACATCCTCACACCCCTTGATGAAGCCGCCGCCAGAGCCTGCCTCGAGCAGCACTACAATGATGGCCTACGCGCCGTCGCCATCCTCCTCATGCACAGCTATAAATTCCCGGCCCATGAGCAGCGACTCAGTGAGATCGCCGCCGAGATCGGCTACACGCAAATCTCCGCCAGCCATCAGGTCAGCCCGCTCATCAAATACATCCCCCGCGGCGACACCACGCTGATAGACGCCTACCTCTCCCCCGTGCTCAACCGCTACACCAGCAAAATCACCGATGCGCTGGAGCCCGCCCGCACCGGCCTTGAGCTATTGTTCATGGCATCATCCGGCGCGCTGACAAAGGCCGAGAATTTCCTCGGCCGCGATGCCATCCTCTCCGGCCCGGCTGGTGGCATCGTTGGCGCCGCCAAAACCGCAGCGGCTGCCGGCTTCGACAACATCATCTGCTTCGATATGGGGGGCACCTCGACGGACGTCGCCCACTATGCCGGCAGTTACGATATGAGCTTTGAAACCGAAATCGCCGGGCACCGCATCCAGTCACCCATGCTCCACATCCACACGGTCGCAGCGGGCGGCGGCTCCATCCTCACCTATAATGGCAACCGCATGGCCGTCGGGCCGGAGAGCGCTGGTGCCTCGCCGGGGCCGTTTTGTTACCGCAATGGCGGGCCCCTGACCGTCACCGATGCCAACCTGATGACCGGCCGCATCACCCCGGCGCTTTTCCCCCATATTTTCGGCCCCGACCATGATCAGCCGCTTGACCGTGAAGGCGTCGAGACGGCTTTTAAAGACCGCGCCATTGAGATCGACCCCGCCCGCGAGCCAGCCGAGATCGCCGAAGGCTACATCCGCATCGCCAATGAGAATATGGCCGCCGCCATCAAGAAAATTTCGGTCGAGCGCGGCATTGATGTCTCGGATTATACGCTGCAATGCTTTGGCGGCGCGGGCGGCCAGCATGCCTGCGAAATCGCCGAAAGCCTCGGCATCAACCGCATTTTCATCCACCAGCATTCAAGCCTCCTCTCCGCCTATGGCATGGGCCTGTCCGCCGAGGCGGCAAGAGAACGCCAGATGATCGCCGCCGATCTGGAAAGTCTCGACCTTGCCGAATTGCACCGCACCGCCGGCAGGCTAGCCGATACCGCGACCCAAAGCCTCGGCCTGCTTGCCGGTGAGGGTGAGCCCGCCGTCACCACCGCCCTTTACATCGCTTATCAGGCGCAGGAGACCAAATTCCCCGTCTCCCTGGCAGACGCCGATGCAATGCGCCGGGAATTTGAAACCCACTACCAACAAGCTTTTGGCTTCCTGCAAGCTGGCACCCCGCTCATCGCCGAGCATCTAGAGGTCGAGGTCGCCCTCACCCGCCAGACCGAGCCGGACGCACCCGGTGTGGCAACGCCGCCATCACAACAAACCGCACCAGCCGATAGCTGCCGCATCTTCCATGCCGGCAAATGGCTGAGCGCCGCCCTTTTTAACGAAACCGAAATTGGCCAGCCTGCCGCCACCCCGCTCAACAAGCCGCTACCTGGCCCGGCCCTGCTTGTCACGCCCCACCAAACCATTTTTGTCGCCCCCGGCTGGACAATGGAGAAATCCGCCAGCAACAACCTCACCCTCACGCGACAGTCAGGCAAAACGACAACCCCGACCATCAGCACAAGCAAAGCCGACCCCATCCGGCTGGAGCTGTTTAACAATCTTTTCATGTCCATTGCCGAGCAGATGGGTGAGGCGCTAAGGGGGGCGGCCCGCTCCGTCAACATCAAGGAGCGGCTTGATTTCTCCTGCGCCATTTTTGACGCCGCCGGCGCGCTGATTGCCAACGCCCCGCACATGCCGGTCCATCTTGGCTCCATGGACCGCGCCGTCGAGGCCGTCATCAACGCCACCGGCAAAACCGGCGACGGTCTGAGTGATGGGCTCAAGGATGGCGACAGCTACATGATCAACGCCCCCTACGAAGGCGGCACCCACCTGCCGGACATCACCGTCGTCACCCCCCTCTTCCACGAAGGCACCCTCACCGCTTTCGTGGCAAGCCGCGGCCACCATGCTGACATCGGCGGCATCGCCCCCGGCTCCATGAGCCCCAGCGCCACCAGCATCACCGAGGAAGGCATCCTCATTTCCTGCTTTCAACTTGTCGATCAGGGCCACTTCTGCGAAACCGAGACCAAGACACTGCTAACAGACCACCCCCACCCGGCCCGCAACCCGGGGCAGAATATCGCCGATCTCAAAGCCCAGCTTGCCGCCAACGCCAAAGGCATCGCCGAGCTGCAAAAAACCATCTACCAGTTCACCCGCCCGGTCCTCACCGCCTATATGGGCTTTGTTCAGGACCAGGCTGAAAACGCCGTTCGCGCCTTAATCAGGGAAATCAAAACCACCCGCCTTGATGATATGTTCGAAGGGGAATTCGAGCAGACCACAGATCAAGGCACCACCGTCAAGGTCGCCATTTCGGTGACCGAAACCCCCAGCGATGCAGATCGTCTCACCATCGACTTTACCGGCACCAGCCCGCAAACCGCTGACAATTTCAATGCCCCAGAGCCGGTCACAAGAGCGGCCGTCCTTTATGTTCTGCGCACGCTGGTGAAGGATAAAATCCCCATGAATGCCGGCTGCCTGCGCCCGGTGGACATCATCCTGCCAGCAGAAAGTCTGCTCGCCCCGGTCTCGCCAGCCGCGGTCGTTGCTGGCAATGTCGAGACCAGCCAGGTCGTCACCAATTGCCTCTACGGTGCCTTTGGCTGCCTTGGCCTCGCCCAGGGCACCATGAACAACCTAACCTTTGGCGATGAGACCTACCAATATTACGAAACCATTTGCTCCGGTGCCCCCGCTGGCCCGGGTTTTAACGGCATCGCCGCCATCCACACCCACATGACCAACTCCCGCCTCACCGACCCCGAAATTCTCGAGACGCGGTACCCGGTTATTTTGCGTGAATTCATGATCGATGAAAACTCCGGCGGCACCGGCCAGTGGCACGCCGGTGATGGCCTGCGACGGACCATCGAATTCTGCCAGCCGCTCAACATGGCCATCCTCTCCGGCTACCGGAAAATCGCCATTTCCGGCGTCAAGGGCGGCGACGCGGGCCGTTTGGGCCGTAACATATTAACCACAGTGGAAAACCAGTCCATAACCCTCAATTCATGCACCGAAAGAGGGATGAATGCCGGAGAACGCATCACCATCATCACCCCAACCGGCGGCGGCTACGGCCCCAAAAATGCACAATAAAGCGGCAACCCAGCCACATCAGTTGTTAATGCGCAACAGTTACAGAAAAAACTTGTGCCCTCCGATTTCTTAACCAATACTTTCATCCAAATCATAAGTTGAGCAAATCGACAAACATAAAAAAGTTCTGAAACGGAGGCTTAACGTCATGGATCTGACCAACCGGCTGGTGACCGCCGTCACCCTCATCGCCTTTAGCGTCATTGCCGCAGCGATCATCGGTGTTTTCTAATCAGCACCGCAATTTTTTCAGTCCCCTTTAGCTAAAATCATTGCCTTGCGCGCACCAGAACAGTGCCGCGCCGTCGGGGTTATGTCCGCCAGTAAGCCGCAAACCTCTCACCGCTCTCTTTATATATAGCTGCCTGTTTAAACGCCGCTCTATTCAAAACCGCCTTCAGGATTACTGCAAAGAATGTCCCTGAACGGCCCGCCCTTAACTGGCAATTAACGATATCCATTTACCATTTCCTCAATCGCTCAGAACGAGCGTGCGTTTTTGTATGCTTACCTAGGAAAGGGTATTTAGTAATGGCTGATATCACACTCTCGAGTGCGGTGCGCTCAAACCTGCTCGCTCTCCAGAACACGGCCGACCTCCTCGGCGCCACCCAGGAGAAGCTGGCAACAGGCCTCAAAGTTAACAGCGCTCTCGACGATCCAACCGCATTTTTCACAGCTTCATCATTGAACAGCCGTGCCAACGACCTCTCTCGTTTGCAGGATTTTGTCGGCAACGCCGTTCAAACCATCAAAGCTGCCGACGAAGGCATCTCCGCCATCACCAAACTGGTTGAAAGCGCCGAAGCCACAGCTCGTCAGGCGCTCCAGAGCGCTGGCAACACCGCAACAGTTACCGGCGACACTGATATTACATCGCCATCAACTGACGCCGTCGTAACCGGCAACCTCGATATTTCCAGCGAAACCGACATCGGTGCCAACACCGCCGGCATCGCGGACAATGACAGCTTCACAGTCGCTGTTGGCAGCGACGCCGCCACAACCATCACCATTGAAGATGGCGATGGCACCGCCGAGCTCCTTGACAAGCTGAACGCCGTCGATGGCCTGACAGCCTCGCTGACCGATGATGGCTACCTCTCTCTCACCGCCGCAGACGGCAAAGCCATCACCATTACAGAGGGCACAAACACACCCGCCGCAGCCTTGGGGCTGACAACAGGCACAACCGGCCTGGCCGGTGGCATTGGCGCTCTTGGCGATGATTTCTCGGTTCAGGTTGGCTCCGGCACAGCCGTCACCATTGAGAATGACGGCAACCAGGAACGCATCCTGGCTCAGCTCAACGCCATCGACAACATCTCCGCCTCGCTGACAGATACAGGTTATCTGGAAATTGAAGCCACAAACGGCGAAACACTGACCATCACGGATGGCACAGGCACGCTCGCCGCAGATTATGGCCTCTCCACCACCACAGCGACGGTCGCAGAAAACGCCGACCGCACAGCCTTTGCCGAGCAGTTCAATGAGCTGCGCTCGCAAATCAATCAGCTCGCCAATGACGCCAGCTATAACGGTATCAACCTGCTGGATGGGGATAGTCTGACGGTGACCTTCAACGAAGACGCAACATCAAGCCTCTCCGTCGCCGGTGTTAATTTCAACGCCACTGGCCTTGGCATATCGAGTGCGCTGAATACCTTCCAGAAGGACAGCGACATCAATACCGCCCTTGCCGATCTGAACACAGCAACAGACACCTTGCGCTCGCAGGCTTCAAAGTTCGGCTCGAACCTCTCAGTTGTTGAAACCCGCCAGGATTTCACCAAGAACCTGATCAACGTGCTTGAAACCGGTGCCGCCAACCTGACTCTGGCCGACACCAACGAAGAAGGCGCAAACCTGCTGGCCCTTCAAACACGCCAGCAATTGTCCTCAACCGCTCTGTCACTCGCCTCTCAGGCAGACCAGAACGTCCTTCGTCTCTTCTAAAAAACAATAAAGCGGGGTCTTAAATGGCCCCGCTTGAATAAATTTCACCTATATTTCAATGTCTTAAACAGATAGATACAATTTTATACAAATTTTATTCAAATTTACCTCGATTTAAGAACTCGTTGGTATTGTCATCGAAGAATTGCTCAGAACGAGCATGCGTTTAATTGTTTTCCCGGAAAGGGTTAAGTTAAAATGGCTTCAGATATTACACTCTCCAGTGCAGTACGTTCAAACCTGCTGGCACTTCAAAACACCGCCGATCTTCTTGGCTCAACTCAAGAAAAACTGGCGACTGGTCTTAAAGTAAACAGCGCGCTGGATGATCCAACCGCGTTTTTCACAGCTTCATCATTGAACAGCCGCGCAAATGACCTCTCTCGTTTGCAGGACTTTGTCGGTAACGCCGTCCAAACCATTAAAGCTGCTGACGAAGGCATCTCCGCCATCACCAAACTGGTTGAAAGCGCGGAAGCGACAGCCCGTCAAGCGCTTCAGTCTGCTGGCAACACAGCTGTTTCTACTGGCGATGTTGATACAACATCCGGCCTCATCGACGACTTTGGCGCAACCAACACCAGCACCAACGACGTCACCGCCGCCACCCATGACGATTTCACAGCCACTCATCAGGGCAACGCCGCTCTGACAGCTGGCAACTTCAACGATTTTGCTGCAACACAGCAAGGCAACGCTGCCATCACAGCGCTGAACTTTGAAGATTTCGCCGCAACTTTGACCGGCGCTAACGATCTGACAAGCGCACCGATCGCAGGCGCCGACGATGGCGAAACATTCACCATCACAGCAAATGGCCTGACCACAGCTGACATCACCATCAGCACCGGTGATGAAGCCGCAGACATCAACACAAAAATCGACACGGCCCTTTCCAACGCAGGCATCACTGGCCTAACGACTTCAGTCGTTGGCGGCGCGGTTCAGATTGATTCAGACGGCGCTAACTTCACAGTCAATGAGGGCACAGGCGGTGCAGCCGCTGTTGGCCTCGCGACAACTGAAAATGTTGCTGAAAACTCCCTGACAATCGCCAATGGTGACACATTCACCATCGACACAGGCGCTGGCGCCCAGACAATCACTTTCGGTGATGATGGCGGCGCAGGCGAAGTCAACACAATTGCAGAGTTGCTCTCAGCAATTGACGGCATCTCCGGTGCTGACGCCTCCATTGACGGCGACGACTTCCTCGTCATCACAACGGACGGCGGCGAAAACCTGACAACTGCTGAAGGCACAAACAACCCGCTTGCCAAACTCGGCATCACTGCAGAAGCAACGATCGCTGAAAACAGCCTCGGCATTGCAAATGGTGACACATTCACAATCTCCGTGAACGGCGGCGCCGTAAACACAGTCACATTCGGTGCTGATGACGGCTCCAACGAAGTCAACACACTCGCAGAACTTACTGCACGTATCGACGGCTTCACCGGCGTCACAGCATCCATTGATGGCGATGACTTCCTGGTCATCGAGAGCACAGACGGCGGCGACATCACGCTGGCAGAAGGTGTAAACACACCGCTGGCAACTCTTGGCCAGACAGCCACAACAGAAGTGGCCGTTAACAGCCTCGGCATTGAAAATGGCGACACTTTCACTGTTCAGGTCGGCTCTGCAGCTGCCACAACCATCACTTACGGTGTTGACGGCGGCTCAGGTGAAGTAAACACCGTTGCCGAACTCCTGGATGCGCTGAATGCCATCTCAAACGTTTCTGCTGAAATCGACGACAATGACAAGCTTGTCATCTCAACAACCAACGATGAAGACCTGACAGTTACTGAAGGCACAAACACACCGGCCGCAGACCTTGGCCTGACAGTCGGCACAGTTTCCGCCGACAACTCATCAGGCATTGCCAACGGTGACGCTTTCTCAGTTCAGGTTGGCGACGCTACGGCAACAACCATTACTTTTGGCTCCGGCACTGGCGAAGTCAACACAGCGGAAGAGCTTCTCGCAGCTTTGAACGCCATTGACGACATCTCAGCAACCGTCACAGATGACGGCTACCTGAAAGTCGAAGCCACAAACGGCGAAGATCTGACCCTGACCGAGGTAACAAACACGCCGCTTGATCAACTCGGCCTGACAGCGACGACAACTGAAGCCGCTGAAAACGCTGACCGTACAGCTTTCGCAACTCAGTATAACGAGTTGAGAAGCCAGATTGACCAGTTGGCAGCAGACGCAAGCTACAATGGCATCAACCTTCTTGATAGTGACAACCTCACGGTTACCTTCAACGAAGATGCCACATCAAGCCTCTCAGTTTCAGGTGTCAACTTCAACTCAAACGGCCTTGGTATTTCATCTGCTGAAAACACCTTCCAGACAGATGCAAACATCAACACAGCCCTTGGTGTCCTGAACTCAGCAACAGACACATTGCGGTCTCAAGCCTCTAAATTCGGCTCGAACCTCTCAGTTGTTGAAACCCGCCAGGATTTCACCAAGAACCTGATCAACGTGCTTGAAACCGGTGCCGCCAATCTGACTTTGGCCGACACCAACGAAGAAGGCGCAAACCTGCTGGCCCTTCAAACACGCCAGCAATTGTCCTCAACCGCTCTGTCACTCGCCTCTCAGGCAGACCAGAACGTTCTTCGTCTCTTCTAAAAAACGACGAATTATCAGCCAAATTTACAAAGGGGCCTCATTTTGGGGCCCCTTTTTCGCGTTTTTCTTCCAAAACACTCAGTTTTAGCGCCATTCCCGGCACCATAAACACAGAATTAAGACCTGATTAACCGAATAAGCCTAGGTTTAAAAATCATTCAAGTAGTAGGAGCGTATCAAAAATAGTAATCAATAAAGGGTCACACTAATGGCTTCTGATATAACCCTGTCCAGCGCCGTGCGCTCCAACCTTCTGGCACTTCAAAACACGGCAGACTTGCTCGGCAAAACACAAGAACGCCTCGCGACCGGTCTTAAAGTCAACAGCGCCCTCGATGACCCCATCGCTTTCTTCACATCCTCTGGCCTGAATTCCAGAGCCAATGATCTCTCCCGCCTGCAGGATTTCGTCGGCAACGCCGTCCAGACATTGAAAGCCGCAGACGAAGGCATCTCCGCCATTACCAAACTGGTTGAAAGCGCCGAGGCCACCGCCCGGCAAGCGCTGCAGTCAGCCGGCAAAACCGCAAGCTTTGTTGGCGAAACAGACATCGCCTCACCAACCGGTGACGCAGTCGTCACTGGCAATCTCGACATTGATAGCGAAACTGACATCGGCGCCAACATTGCCGGCATCGCCGATGATGACGCCTTCACCGTCGCGGTTGGCAATGACGCCCCTGTCACCATCACCATCGCAGATGGCGATGGCACTACCGAACTGCTGGCAAAATTAAACGCCGTCGATGGCCTCACCGCCTCAATTACAGATGACGGCTATCTTTCACTCAATGCCGCCGATGGCAAGGCCATCACAGTCCAGGAAGACACCAACACACCGGCTGCCGCCCTCGGCCTCACCACCGGCACAACCGGACTAGCCGGTGGCATTGGCGCTGTTGGCGATGATTTCACCGTACAAGTTGGCTCCGCAACGGCCGTCACCATCGAGAATGACGGCAATCAGGAAAGCATCCTCGCCCAGCTGAACGCCATCCCGAATATCCAGGCATCGCTGACAGATAGCGGCTACCTGCAGATCGAGGCCCGCAATGGTGAAGATCTCATTGTCACAGATGGCACAAACAGCCTTGCCACGGCCTACGGCTTCACGCCAGGCACCGCTGAGCCGGTTGAAAATGAAGATCGCACATCATTCGCCGCCCAGTTCAACGAGCTGCGCGCCCAGATCACCCAGCTTGCCTACGACTCCAGTTTCAACGGCATCAACCTGCTTGATGGTGATGATCTCACCGTTACATTCAACGAAGACAGCACATCGAGCCTCGCCATCGAAGGCGTCACATTCAATCCAAACGGCCTTGGCATCTCTTCAGCTCTCAACGGCTTTCAAAAAGACAGCGATATCAACGCCGCCATTGCCGACCTGAAAGGCGCCAGCGACACATTACGCGCCCAGGCCTCGAAATTCGGCTCTAACCTTTCTGTTGTTGAAACGCGCCAGGACTTTACCAAAAAACTCATCAACGTCCTCGAGACCGGCGCCGCCAACCTGACCCTGGCCGACACCAACGAAGAAGGCGCAAATCTGCTGGCGCTACAAACCCGCCAGCAATTGTCATCGACCGCCCTTTCACTCGCATCGCAAGCGGACCAGAACGTACTACAGCTCTTCTAGAGCGACGCCAGTTAAAGCCATAGAGGAGCGAAGCCTTGGGGGAGAGCTTCGCACCCTCTGATAAGACGCCAGGCAAATCACCGATCAGAATATTAAGCGGTTTTAATTCCTTTTGTTCCTCCAGAAAAAAAGTCGGACCCGCTCAACAAAAGGGGGCCTGAAATAATTTAAGCAGCCTTAACAGGCGCTTAATCCCAGGACAGCGCAGCAGTAAGGGATTTGTTAAACCCCGTTCAGCTAAGATTATAAGGATTGAGCCTGTTTGATTCGCCCCAATGATGGGCAACGGGCATGAGGGACAATAATGGCACTCAAAGTAGAGCTAAAACCGAACGAGCGCATAATCATTGGCGATGCTGTCATCACCAATGACGACAGCCGTACGCGCCTCTACATCGAAGGCTCCTCCCCGATCCTGAGAGAAAAAGACATCATCCGCCCCAATGAGGCGAACACACCCTGCAAAAAACTCTACGTCATTTTGCAGTTGATGTATCTCTCCGCCAATCCACGAGAACACCACACGAGCTACTTCGACCTCGTAACAGAAATCCAGTCAGCAGCCCCAAGTACTGCGCCGCTGTTCGATGCCATCAATCAGGAAATCCTGAACGATAGTTACTATAAGGCATTGAAAGAAGCGCAGAAACTAATCGCATATGAAGAGGAATTAGTTTCCAATGCACAAAGCCCTGAATGCGTATGAGCAAAATGCCAAGGTCACCCAGTCACCGCGTGAGCTTGAAGCATCCCTGTTGTTAAAAGCGGCATCACAGTTGCAGTATATTGCTGACAACTGGCGCGAAAACTGGGGCAAGGAAAACAACGAGTTCCTCACGGCGCTTTACTACAACCGCCGCCTTTGGAGCGTTCTCCTTGGCTCCATCGCTGGTGAAGAAAACCCGCTGCCGATCGAAATTAAAAACAACGTTGCCTCTCTGGGCGCCTTTGTGCTGCGCCACACCATCAGCGTTCAGGCCTACCCGGCTGCAGAAAAGCTGAAAGTCCTCATCACCATTAACCGCGAGTTGGCAGCCGGCCTCAATGCCAAAGAAAGCGCCGCCTGATCAACGCATCAGCTCAGCGCATCGGGGCAGGCGGCTTTTGCCGCCAACATTCGCGGGTGGCATTCACTCATTTTCCCCACTAAAAAAGGCGGCTCCCTCGAGCCGCCTTTTTTAAGCGATTGTCAGCATCAAACCAAAATGCGCCGGAACTATTCCGCTGCCTGCACGCTAGCGGGGCATTGTCATTGCCAATAGGCTTGGATTTCTCGTCAGTGATTTTCAGCCCTTCTTCAGCGCTGTTCACCCATTTCAGGCGGCCGTCATAATGCGTGCCCATCTCAATGCCGATGCCCTGGTGGAAAATATCACCTTCAACAAAAGCAGTTGAATGCAACATAACACTTCTTGCCATGCACAGTGCCTTCAACCCGGCCATGGACTTTAACTTCTTCAGCAGAAATATTGCCGGAAATAGCACCGTCATTTTCCACCACAAGCGATGTGCAATTCATGTCACCAATGATCGTGCCTTCAAGCCGGACAATGCCATCAGACTCAACATTGCCGTGAATGGTAAGATCATTGCTGATCACCGTTTCACGTGCCGAATGGCTCGGCTTTGCTGCCTGTTCAGGCGGCATTGCGCGTTCGCTGACTTCCGGTTGATGACTTGGAGTTTTTGAATTTAATGAATCTGAATTACGCGTAAACATACTATATCCTCTTCTGTGAAGGTGCCAATCAGCAACATGCAATTGTCAACTTCACCAGCCCACTAAAATTTACACCACGGCATCATCAGCACGAAACGTGGCGCGATTAAGACTATTACAACCCCTGCGCGACCATTCTCGCACGGCTAAGCCCTAATAAACAAGGTTTTCAACATGCAAAAATAAAGCATCACCGTTAATGAAATGACAACAAGATCGAATCAAAACCGTGTACGGATTTATTCTTTCGTTAAGCCTCCATCCGTCCATTCCTTGACGCCGCTGCATTGGCCCCATAAACGCACCGGCAAGCCGCGAATACCCCCGGCCCAAGCCCTCTGGATGACGGTCAATAACCAGCTGTTTTCGCTCATTTTATCACGCTTCAAGCCTTGCGAAGGGTTCGCATCATCCGCCATGCCATCCCGCAGCAGATTGCCGGTCTTCACGAGCCTTCCTCCGCTCCCCTTTTCCCGACCGGCAACGCGGCCACACCACCACGTGATACCGGCGCTGTCGGCAGGAGACCAAAACCGCCCCAGCGCAAAAGTTAACCACAGGGGCAAAATCCAGGTCATCCGTCAGGGCCGGGCTGCTTTGCGCCGCGCAATAACGGTAGACCATCACGGCCAGATCGCCCATAAATAAGCCCAACCAAAACAATCATAACCCCTGCAAAATGAAAAACCGGCGCAGCCCGTCTGATCAGGCAGCAATGAAACACAACATCATGGAATCAAAAATGAGATTAGGCACCCCGCTTTCCCTCACCAGCGCGCACTCACGAAAATCATGCTCCTTGGCTCTGGTGAGCTTGGCAAAGAGGTCATAATCGCCCTCCAGAGATACGGGACGGAAGTCATCGCGGTTGATCGCTATGAAAACGCCCCCGGCCACCAGGTCGCCCACCGCGCCCATGTTATCGACATGACAGACGCCGTCTCGCTGCGCCGCCTGGTCGAGCATGTGAACCCGGATATCATCGTCCCAGAGATCGAGGCCATCGCCACAGAGGAGCTCGCGCTGTTTGAGCAGGAAAAGCTGGCCGAGGTCATCCCGACCGCCAGAGCCACACAGCTCACCATGAACAGAGAAGGCATCCGCCGCCTCGCGGCCGAAGAACTCGGCCTGATGACCTCAAAATTCGTCTTTATTTCCACCGAAGAAGAACTCGCCGCCGCCATCGACCACACCGGCCTGCCCGCCATCGTCAAACCGGTCATGTCTTCCTCCGGCAAAGGCCAGTCAGAACTCTAAAGCGAGCAAAGCGACGTCGCCCCCGCCTGGCAGTACGCCCAGGAAGGTGGCCGGGCAGGCAAAGCGCAAGGTCATCGTCGAAGAAAAAGTCGACTTTGATTATGAAATCACCCTACTCACCGTCCGCCACGGATCGGCAAAATGGCACCCCCTTCTGCGCACCCATCGGCCACATCCAGGAGGATGGCGACTATGTGAAAGCTGGCAGCCCCAGCCCATGACTGACACGGCGCTTGAAAAAGCCCAGCACATCGCCAAAACCATCACCGACAATCTCGGCGGTCGCGGCCTGTTTGGTGTCGAGCTGTTCGTCAAAGGTGACGATGTCTGGTTTTCCGAGGTCAGCCCCCGCCCGCATGACACCGGCCTCACCACCATCGCAACCCAGCGCCAGAACGAGTTTGAGCTGCACGCCCGCGCCATTCTCGGCCTTCCCGTCTCAACAGACCTGACTAGCCCGGGCGCCAGCGCCGTCATCTATGGCGGCCTCAATGAGCCCGGCATCGGATTTGACGGGGTCGATAACGCCCTGGCCGTTCCGGGCACAGACATTCGCCTCTTCGGCAAACCGGAGAGTTTCAAACGCCGCCGCATGGGCGTCGCCGTGGCCCATGCCGAAACAATCGAGCAAGCCCGTGAAAATGCCCGCACAGCCGCATCCAGGGTCAAGCCCGTCAGCAATCTTGATCAGGAGTGGTAACCCCGCGCAATCAGATGAGCAAATCACCCACCATCCCGCTGGAAGACTTCGCCGCCACCCTTTATGCCCCCGGCACGGCAGGCAACCGCACCGGCCGTCTCGCCGGGCTGGATGTCGGCTCCAAAACCATTGGCGTCGCCATCTCGGATAGCCTGCGCTCCATCGCCACCGGGCTGGAGACCATCGACCGCACAAAATTCAAGAATGACGGCGCCCGCCTGCTGGAAATTGCCAGCAGCAAGTAATCGCCGCCTTTGTCATCCATGGCTTACCGCTGAACATGGATGGCAGCGAGGGCCCCGCGTTCAGTCAACCCGAGCGTTTCACCCGCAACCTCAGCCCTCACCGACCTGCCACTCATTTTCTGGGACGAGCGCCTTTCAACCCAGGCCGCCGAGCGCACGCTCCTATCCGCCGATAGCAGCCGCAAACGCCGCAAACAGGTGATCGACAAGATGGCAGCCGCCTACATCCTTCAGGGTGCTCTTGACCGTCTCGCGGTTTTAACCCGCAATAAGGAGGCAGAAAGCCGATGACCCATCTCACCCTGCTCGACATTCTGGCGGTCGCCTTTTTTATCACTTGCATCTTCGGCTATGGCTGGCTCATCCACCACGGCCCGCTAAAGGGCACCAACATATCCGCCGGTGCCCAAAAGCAGCGTCACAAATGGATGGAGACAATGATCCACCGCGAAAATCGCATGGTCGATCTCATCATCCTCTCCACCCTTAGCCACGGCAATGCTTTCTTCGCCTCCACAGCAATCGTCATCGTTGGCGCGCTGGCCGCCACCATTGGCACCGGCTCCGGCATCGACACCCTGTTGACCGATCTCCCCTTCGCCAGCCAGACCACACCCGCCGTCATACACATCAAGCTGCTGTTCCTGATGATTATTTTTCTGGTCGCCTTTTTTAAATTCGCCTGGGCCTTTCGCCTCACCCATTACACATCCATCATGATGGGTGCGCTTCCCATCCTGCGAGATGACAACATCGAGGAATGCCGCCGCCATGGCCGCCGCATTGTGCAAATCTCGACCCTGGCGGGCGAGCATGCCAATGGCGGCCTGCATACTTATTATTATGGCATCGCCGCCTTCGGCTGGTTCATCAGCCCCTGGGTTTTCATGGCCGCCACAATGCTCATTGTCGCCGTGCTCTTTCGGCGCGAACACCACTCGCGCGGCCATGCCATCATCTCCGGTACATTCCCGCTAGACGCCGACCCACCTGAAAGGACAGAAACGGCGAAAAAGGCAAACCAGTAACCATTTTAAAAATTCGCACTCAAAAGCACATTTCTGCCCTTGAGCTTGGCCCGGATTCAAACTATAGAACTGACTTTAATGAGCACCGCTATTAAATCCTCGCATAAGATCTTTTCGCACCGCCATTTGCTATCAGCAGATGACCTCGAAGCGGAAGACATAACCTATCTTCTCGATTTAGCCGACGATTTCGCCAAGCTCAACCGCCAGGCCGCCAAAAAGCGCGACACCCTGCGCGGCCGCACCCAGATCAATTTGTTTTTCGAAAGCTCCACCCGCACCCAAAGCTCCTTTGAGCTGGCTGGCAAGCGCCTTGGGGCCGATGTCATGAACATGTCGGTCAAATCATCGTCGATCTCAAAGGGGGAAACCCTGGTCGATACCGCCATGACGCTAAACGCCATGCGCCCCGACATCCTCGTTGTTCGCCACCACGCGGCTGGCGCTGTCGAGCTTCTCAGCCAGAAGGTCGATTGCTCAGTCGTGAATGCTGGCGATGGCAGCCACCAGCACCCAACCCAGGCCCTGCTCGATGCCGTCACCATCCGCCGCAACAAGGGCCGCATCGCCAGGCTAACCGTCGCCATCTGCGGCGACATCCTCCACTCCCGGGTGGCCCGCTCCAACATCAGCCTCCTCAACACCATGGGCGCGCGGGTGCGCATCATCGCCCCGTCAACCCTGCTGCCAGCTCACCCCGAGAGGCTCGGCGTCGAAGTTTTCAGCAACATGAAGGAAGGCCTTAAGGACGTCGACATTGTCATGATGCTCCGCCTGCAGAATGAGCGCATGTCCGGCAGCTTCATCCCCTCCAGCCGGGAATATTTCCACTTTTTTGGCCTCGACCATGAAAAGATCGGCTATGCCAAGCCAGACGCCCTCATCATGCACCCCGGCCCGATGAATCGCGGCGTCGAGATTGACGCCACCCTGGCCGACGACCCAAGAAGCGTCATCCGCGAGCAGGTCGAGATGGGCGTTGCCGTCCGTATGGCCATTCTTGAGGCCCTCTCACACAATCTCCCGCAATCGAATGAGCCGAGCGCATGAGCGATATTCTCCAGTCGAACCGCACCCATGCCAGCGGCCCCAAAGGCAAGCCGGTTGTCCTCATCCACGCCCGCATCATTGACCCGGAAACCGAGCATGACGAAGTCGGCGGCATACTGATCGAAGACGGGCTGATCACAGA
>CALNZE010000064.1:0-14595 GCA_942490955.1 uncultured Alphaproteobacteria bacterium | reverse complement strand
GTTGACGACCTTGGGCTCGTCTTTTTCGAAAAAGGCATGGGCGACATCGACATATTCGCTGATGACGACAGGGGGCGGCACATCCTGTCGTTTCGT
This sequence comes from uncultured Alphaproteobacteria bacterium, assembly GCA_942490955.1. Lineage (GTDB taxonomy): Bacteria > Pseudomonadota > Alphaproteobacteria > Rhizobiales > HXMU1428-3 > HXMU1428-3. The sequence goes on along the minus strand of CALNZE010000064.1, from coordinate 14,499 downwards.
CAGCTCAAAGGCACCGGCGCGCAGAATGGCGCGCAGGGTGCTGTCTATGCGGTTGAGCCGCCAGCTTGAAGCGAGGTGGGTGTCGATGACCGGGTCGAGGCTGCGCTGCTCGCGGACAATGCCGGTGAGAAGGTCTGTGAAGAATGTGATATCGGCGCGGTTCATATGCTCGCCTTCCATCTCTTTGCCAAGGCGAAAGGAGATGAATTCAGCAAGCACGTCGTTGAGGTCCGTTTGGGCGACGTCCATCTGATAGAGCGCCTGAACGGCAGCGAGTCGGGCGCTGGAGCGGCGGTTCTTTGGTGTGGCGGGCTTGGCGGGTTTAGTCATCGTCGCCCGCTTCCTCATGGTCATCATCGGCGATGGCGCTGAATTCCGCGGCAAGCTCGATCAAGCGCAGGCAGGCGTTGGCGGCATCTTTGCCCTTGTTTCCTTCGCTGGTGGCGGCGCGCTTCATGGCTTGTTCTTTTGTCTCGACGGTCAAGATGCCATTGCCGAGCGGGATGCATTCTTTAATCGCCTGGCGCAGCACGCCGCTGGCGCTCTCATTGGCGACGATGTCGTAGTGGGATGTCTCGCCCCGGATGACGCAGCCAAGCACGATGACGCCGTGGAAATAGCAATCCGGCTCATCATCGAACAGGCCATTATCGACGGCCGCAGCCAACGCCTGGGGAATTTCCAGCGCGCCGGGCACTTCGAATTCCTCATAGGTGGCGTCGCTGGCGGCAAGCGCTTCTCTGGCGCCTTTCATCAGCTCGGATGCGATGTCCTCATAATAGCGCGACACGATGATAAGGATGTGCCGGGTGGCTGAGTTGCTGGTCATGGTTTCCATTCTGGTGGCTAAAGTTTATTTGCCGGTTGTGGTCGGGCTGGCCGTGATTGGCTGATGTCCGACGATTTCAAGATCGAAGGATTCGAGGCCGATGATTTTTGGCGGTGGCGAATTGCTGAGCAAGGTGATCTGCTTGATGCCGAGATCCGATAATATCTGGGCGCCAATGCCATATTCTACAAGGCGGTCGCTCTTTTTATTTTCACTGCTCGCACCTTTGTTATCCAGTGTAGCAGAGAGGGAGTTCGCCTCGCCGTGACGAATGAGCACAACCACGCCGCTGCCTTCTTCGCCGATGATCTGCATTGAGCGCTGCACGGTTTCAGCGCCCGAAATATCGCCTTCGACGCCAATGATGTCTTTTAGCAGGTTGCAGCCATGCATGCGTACAAGCGATGGCCTGGCGGGGTCCAGCTCGCCCTTTATGAGCGCGACATGCTCGACATCATCTAACCGGGAGCGGTAGACGCGGCAGGTAAAGGCGCCGCCGAAGGGGCTGTCGATCATTTGTTCATGGGCCTGATAGATGAGCCGGTCGTGGGTGCGGCGATAGGCAATGAGGTCCGCTATTGTGCCGATTTTCAGCTGATGCCGCTCGGCGAAGGTGATGAGGTCTGGCAATCTGGCCATAGAGCCATCGTCATTCATGATCTCGCAGATGACACCGGCCGGGTTCTGGCCGGCGAGGCGGGCGATATCAACTGCGGCCTCGGTGTGGCCCGCGCGGACAAGGACGCCGCCATCGCGGGCAACGAGGGGAAAAACATGACCGGGTGAGACGATGTCGTTGGCCCCGGTTTCCGGGTCGATGGCCACAGAGATGGTGCGGGCGCGATCATGGGCGGAGATGCCGGTGCTGATGCCTTCGCGTGCCTCGATGGAAACGGTGAAGGCAGTTTGGTTGCGGGCCTGATTATGGCGGACCATATAATCAAGGTTCAGGTTGTCAGCGCGGGGGGCGCCCAAGGCGAGGCAGATGAGGCCGCGGCCATGTTTGGCCATGAAATTGATGGCGTTTGCATCGGCTGCGGCTGCCGGGACGATAAGATCGCCTTCATTTTCACGGTCCTCGGCATCGACGAGGATGAACATGCGACCGGCTGCGGCATCGGCGATGATCTCTTCAATCGGTGAGATGCCGCTGTTGTTGCCGGTCGAGGATGTTTCTCTTTGTGCCAAATTCATAGTCATATGCTGCTTAACTGTTGCGGTTACGTCGTTGCCAGCCTGGCGCAAGGTTTGCGCCTTGGTCTCAGTGGCTCATTCTGCGGCGCGTTCTGCCGCGCGAAGCGCGTAGCGGGCAAGCAGGTCAACCTCCAGATTAAGGCGGCTGCCGGCTTTGGCAAATTGCCAATTTGTCTCTGCCGCAGTATGCGGGATGATGGTGACAGTAAAGTTATCGCCAGATACCTCATTTACCGTCAGTGATACGCCGTTCAGCGTTACCGAGCCCTTTGGCGCGATGAATTTGCCCAGAGCCGCCGGTGCCGCCAGCCGGTAGCGAATGGAATTGCCCTCGGGCTCAACAGCCAGAATGGTGGCAATGCCGTCGACATGGCCGGAGACAATATGCCCGCCGAATTCATCGCCCATTTTTAAGGCACGTTCAAGGTTAATCTTCTGGCCGATATGCCAATTATCAAGCGTGGTTACCCGCTTTGTCTCCGGTGAAATATCGACGGTGAAACGGGTTGGGCCAGCCTCGGCGGTGGCTGCGTCCTCGACGGTGGTGGCGGTTGCTTCTTTTTCTGCCTTGGAAGCGGTGAGGGTGGTGCAGGTGGTGACCGTGAGGCAGCAACCGTCGCAGGCGATTGAAGCACCAAGCGCGATGCCGGCATGATCATAGTGGCAGGCGATCTCGGCACTGCCAGCAGCCAAAGCGGTGATGGTGCCTATATCTGTGATGATGCCGGTGAACATGACGCTCGTCCTGCCTGATTTTCGGGGTTGGTTTCGGTGAGTTTTTATAGGTTTGCCATGCCCTTAATGTGGCTGGCGCTATGAGCGGAGTTTAGCTCAGCTCTTGATGTATTGATACATGATATTGCCTTTAAGCCGTTGGCTGTGCTGCAGGCTGAGCCCGGGCTGACTGGTGCCCCATTCCAGCGGCTTGTCACCAAAGGGGAGGCGGCTGCCCTCTCCCGCCGGGTCTGTTCCTTTGAAAATGTTGAGTTGATCGAACAGGCCCGCGGTGATGAAGCTGGCGGCGGTTTGCGGGCCGCCCTCGACGAGCAGGCGGGTGATGCCCTGCTCTGCCAACGCTTTGACAAGCGCCTTCAGGTCGATATGGCCATTGGCATCGGTTGGCAGTGGCAACAGCTCGGCACGGCGGGTGGCATAGGCGGCGCGATCAGCTTGTGAGGCATTGTCTGAGCAGATGATCAGCGGCGTTAGAGAATTTTCTGCGCCCTGGAAAATCCTGAGACTGGCGCTGAGGGTGAGGCGTGTATCCAGAATGACGGGGCGGGGGCTGCGGTGCTCCAGCCCCTTGAGGCGGCAGGTGAGGGACGGGTTGTCGGTGGCGGCGGTTTGCCGGCCAATGAGGATCGCGTCTGCCTCGGCGCGCAGCAAATGGCCGCGGCGGCGGGCGATCTTTGAGGTGACCCAGCGCGGGCCTCTCAGATTGTCGTTGTTTTTGCCGTCGTTGTTGTCGATGCCGGTGTCACCACCGGGGGCGATGCGGTTATCTGAGCCGACGGCGGATTTTATGATGATATAGGGGCGGGCTTTGGTTTTCAGGGTTATGTGGCCGCTATTGAGGCGGTCAGCTTCGGCTTGCCGAACGCCACCTGTCACCTTGATGCCAGCCTGCTCGAGTTTTGCAACACCGCTGCCGGCCACGCGGGGGTCAGGGTCCTGGCTGGCGATTACGACATGGGCGATGCCGGCCTTGATAATCGCCTCGGTGCAAGGGGGGGTGCGGCCATGATGGTTGCAGGGCTCGAGGGTAACGTAGAGCGTTGCGCCTTTGCTGGCGGCGCCTGCGGCCTCCAATGCCTGAGGTTCGGCGTGCGGCGTGCCGCCATCGCCGGTGACGGCGCGGGCGATGATGATTATTTCACCGGTTTCATCCTGGCGGGTGACAACCGCGCCAACAGAGGGGTTGGGGCTGGTGCGGCCGAGACCGCGCCGCGCAACCGTGAGGGCGCTGGCCATGAACTTCCGGTGATGTGCGGTTTTTTCAGGAGGCACGGGCGGCTGGCCTATGTTTTTCAGGCGCCAACTCAGCGCGGGCGGTTAGTCCTTGTCCGATAAAGACGGGACGCCATTGTCTTCTTTTTCATTCAGTTCATCAAGGACGTTGCCAAAATCAGCCGCTTCCCTGAAATCGCGGTAAACAGAGGCGAAGCGGACATAGGCCACTTCGTCCAGAGCTTTCAGCCCGCCCATGACAAGCGCGCCGATGCGGTCCGAGGTGACGACGCTTTCGCCGCTGGCCTCGAGTTGGCGGACAATGCCGGAGATGAGCTGATCGACGCGCTCATCATCAACCTTGCGCTTGCGCAGCGCGATGCGTATGGAGCGATAGAGCTTGTCGCGGTCGAACGGTACGGTGCGGCCATTGCGCTTGGCGACCGATAATTCACGCAGTTGGACGCGCTCGAAGGTGGTGAAACGGCCCCCACAGGCTGAACAGGAGCGGCGGCGGCGGATGGACTGGTTCTCCTCCGCCGGGCGGCTGTCCTTGACCTGTGTTTCCTTATTGCTGCAATAGGGGCACCGCATTCGATTTGTCCTTCATGGCGAAGTAAACGCGAGGTGTAAAGCGAGACTGGCTGGTGACCATTTACAGCGGGGCGCTATAGATCGGGAATTTTTGGGTGAGAGAGATGGCTTTTGCCTTGATGTCCCGCTCAACGTCGCCATTGCCTTCTGCGCTATTTTTCTGCAGCCCGTCGAGCAGGTCGCAGATCATGGTGCCGATCTCCTGGAATTCGACAATGCCGAAACCGCGTGTCGTGCCGGCTGGCGAGCCAAGGCGAATGCCAGATGTGACGGTTGGTTTTTCCGGGTCAAAGGGAATGCCGTTTTTGTTGCAGGTGATGTTGGCACGGCCGAGCGCTTCTTCCGCGTCGTTGCCCTTGAGGCCTTTCGGGCGCAGATCAACCAACACAAGGTGGGTGTCCGTGCCGCCAGAGACAAGATCGAGCCCGCCTTCTTTCAGCGTTTCGCCAAGTGCGGCGGCGTTGTCGATGACTTGCTGGGCATAGAGCTTGAAGGCGGGGTCCAGCGCTTCGCCGAAGGCGACAGCTTTGGCAGCGATGATGTGCATCAGCGGGCCGCCCTGCAGGCCGGGGAAAATGGAAGAGTTGAGCTTTTTGCCGATTTTTTCATCGTTGGTGAGGATCATGCCGCCGCGCGGTCCGCGCAGGGTTTTGTGCGTTGTTGTGGTGGCGACATGGGCATGAGGGAATGGCGAGGGGTGGACGCCGGCTGCAACAAGCCCTGCGAAGTGGGCCATATCAACCAGCAGATACGCGCCGACCTCATCGGCAATGGCACGGAATCTGGCAAAATCGATTTGACGGGGATAGGCCGAGCCGCCGGTGATGATCATCTTTGGTTGATGCTCTTTGGCAAGGCGCTCGACTTCATCATAGTCAATGAGCTGGGTTTCTTTGCCGACACCATATGAAACGGCGTTGAACCATTTGCCGGACATGTTAGGGCGGGCGCCATGCGTGAGGTGGCCGCCAGCATCAAGGCTGAGGCCGAGGATGGTGTCACCCGGTTTCAGCAGCGCGAGGAAGACCCCCTGATTGGCCTGACTGCCGGAATGCGGCTGCACATTGGCATAGTCGCACCCAAATAAACGGCAGGCGCGTTCGATGGCGATTGTCTCTACGACGTCGACATATTCACAGCCGCCATAGTAGCGTTTGCCGGGGTAGCCTTCTGCATATTTGTTGGTGAGGACGGAGCCGGCGGCCTGGAGGACGGCTTTGGAGACGATGTTCTCTGACGCGATCAGCTCGATCTCGTCGGCCTGGCGGTTATATTCTTCGCAAATGGCGTTGAAGATCTGGTCATCGCCCTGCTCCAGCGAGCGGGAGAAAAATGATGCCATATCAGTGCCTTGCTCTGGCATATCGGTGACTTACATATCGAGGTATCCTTCTACGGGGTGTTTGCTGGCTGGCCGGGATGGGGTGCCTGCCGTTGAGCCGGCAGTCGCACGGCCATTGGCGTAACGGCATTTTGGGGCCAGGCTCATCGCTTTTGGCGCGGTGCCCTATGGTTATAAATTCGTGACATTCTCTAGCACGGGGTCTGTTTTGCAACAAGAGCCAGGCGCTTAAATTAAAACGGGGAAAATGCGGCTTTTTTGCCTAGTCGTTTTCAAGCTGGGTGATGCGGCGCTGTAATTTGCGCACGGCAAGCTGGGTCATATGCTCTCTTGTGGCGTTGGCCGGGCCGGTGACCGTCACCTCGACATGACTGGCGGCGTCAATGGCGATGATTTTCTGGCTTTGACCAATTGTTTGAAATTCCAGATAAATTTCGTTATTGGCGGTGGTTTTCACGGGGCATTGGCCTTTATACTGGCGGCATGGAATGGCCGCCTTGCGGAGTTGCAGGCGAGTATACAGGGATTCTCCGGATACAAAAAAGCCGCTGACATTGCTGCCAGCGGCTTTTTGATAAATTTTTTCTACCTGCCTAGTAGGCGGAGGCGGTGGCGCCAACGCCGTCAAGATTGTAAAGGTCGCGGCGGAAGTGAACGGTGCCATCTTTGGTTGCCCATGAGGTGACGTAGATGAAATAAACCGGAACCGGCTTTTTCACTTTGACGTCGAGGCGTTCACCACCTGATTGCATATGGTCAACACGGCTGCGGTTCCAATCGCCATTGGAGCGAAGCAACCAGGTGACAAGCTGTTTCACATTTTGCACCCGGATGCAGCCAGATGAATTGGCGCGCATGTTGCGGCCGAACAGGCTTTTTGACGGGGTGTCGTGCATATAAACCGCGTGCTGGTTGTGGAAATTGATTTTCACGAAGCCCATGGAATTGTCCTTCCAGGGGTCCTGGCGGTAGCGGTAGTTATATGGCTCGTTGGAGAACCAGTCGATTTTTCTGCTATCGACCTTGCGGCCCTGGGAATCGAGCGCGGAGATGCGATAGCGCTCCAGCATGTCGTAGCGACCGCGCTTCACCTCAGCCTGGGCTTTGGGCACGATGTCCTTACGCACGATGCTGCGCGGTACATTCCAATAAGGGTTAAAGTTGATTTCATGGATTTTGCTGCGCAGGCGCGGCGACTGACGGTCGATCTTGCCGACAACGGCCGCATGGCGAGAGACGATGCGATCACCCTCAACTGCTTCAATCTGTTGTGCCGGGATGTTGACCGCGACATATCTGTCTGCCGCTTTGCGGGAGAGGCCGTATAGGCGGGCAATGTTGGTGCGCAGCTGACGCAGGCGGATGTTGGCAGAGACGTTCAGCGCCGCAAGCGTGCGGCGATCGACAACGCCTTTTGGTGTCAGGCCGTGGCGCACCTGGAAGTGCTTAACCGCCCGCTCAACATATGAATCATAATATGTGGAATAGTCAGAGGAGCGCTGCAGGTCGCCTGTGAGTTCAAGACGGCGGCGGAGAAAGGCAACTTTTTCGCTGCGCATGCCGGGTTCAAGCTTGCCAGCCGGAATTTTGCGCCAGCCGCCGCTTGATACGATGGACGCATAGCGTGTGACGGCCTCTTTCATCATCGGGATGTTGCCCTCGTCGAGGGTGGGGTAGCCTTTTGGCGGATTCTTTTCCCATTCTCTGGCGGCGGAACGATCAAAAGACTGGTTCCAGTTGCCCAGAGAGCCTTGCGGGGTTTGGTTAAAGGCATTGCCAAAACCGAACCACCAGCTGTCATCATTCGCCGAGGCGGCTGGTGAAACTGCGACCATCAAAAGGGCGAGCAAACTGAAGAACGAAAGGTTTTTTTGCAGTGTCATAAGTAATCCAGGCTTAAATTAATGTTTGCAACGTTTTGAGCGATGTTTCGGCCATTAAACCGCGTGATGTTGCGGGGGATCTGAAATTATATGGTTTAAGATTGTTAAACATGATGCCAATGAAATGTTAATAAAACTTGGACCAATCCACTGATCTCTTGTTAATCAGCCATCAACAACTTCACGCCCTCTAAACTCTATGCAGCTCATTTTACGCGTCAATCACGGGACGCCGACTTGATCAAAATAATTACCGAAGCCCTGCTTAACTGAACAGCGTTCGGTTCTTCATAACTAGCGAGACGATGCTGTGATTGCCAATCACAATTGCTTTATCTCGGATGTTTTATTTTTATGTCCCGCACCTTGTCCGGTTGAAATGAATTTTTCAGGCAAATCAAGGACAAACCATCAACCTTTTGGACCATGCCCGAGAAATTTGACTGAAATGTGCGAGCGCGGCTCTTTTGGCCGCTTTGCCCCCGGAAAAATAATTAATCTCGCCGCGTCCAGTAAATTCGCTGCCAAACTTCATTTGGGCCGCGCTGCTTCGCGCTTTTCGGCTCAAGGCATATATGCGCAAGGCAATTCGGGTCGTTTTTACGCGGGACTACAGATCAGCTTATGCAACCCTTCCCGGGCAGGGGATGGTCACGGCAGACTACGAAGGTACGCCGACTACGACAGTACAATGATAAGATTTGCGGGAAAACTCAAGGGTCCGGGCGGAATAAATCATGGCTGTGACATATTCACCAAGGGTTGCGCGGTGAATGCCAGGTTGCTGGTTCGCGGCCAGGTGGCGGCCAGAATAAAATCACCCTGAGAATAAAATAACCCTGCTTCCTTATAGGGGAAGCAGGGTTATCTATAGAAATTATCGACCCTGGGACGGTGACTGTTGGACCTACAAGCGGAACCTGATTTGGTCTGTCCAGTAACGTTCCAGTTGCAGAAGGGATTTGTTGACCTCTGAGAGGTTTCCTTCTGAAAGTCCACCGACCTTTTCCAATGCATCGAGCTGACGCCCGTAAAGACCATTGATAATGTCGCAGACTTCCTGACCCTTCTCGGTCAATTTTACCCGTACTGAACGGCGGTCTGTGTCTGAGCGTTCCTGGTGGATGTAGCCCATCTCCACGAGTTTCTTGAGATTATAAGAAACGTTGGAGCCGAGATAGTAACCACGAGAACGCAACTCGCCGGCAGAGAGCTCTGATTCGCCAATGTTGTACAAAAGCAGAGCCTGGATGCTATTGACCTCTGAACAGCCGTGCCGCTCAAACTCATCCTTGACCACGTCAAGGAGAAGACGGTGCAACCGCTCGATCATTCTCAAAGAGGACATATACTCGCTTTTCAGCGACTCGTCCTGCTCCGAGGTCTCTAATTCCGGCTTCATTTCGGCATAGTTCATAACTGCCTCTTTTGTTTACGCCTACCCTTAGAATTAATGGCGTGTTCCGATATGGAAATTCCGGTTTCCCGGTTTCGCTTGTCGTTGGGAACACCCCAGTGACGTTATCGAATATAGAGGTGGTTAGCTAAAAACCGCTTAAACAACAGAATTAATTATCCGTAAAATTTTCAGCAATTTATCTAAAAATGTAACGATCTGTGCGGTTATGAGGCAGTGGGGCTGCCGGATGGCAGATTTGTTTATTTATCAACGCCGATGTCACGCGGTGGCAGGTCAAGCTTTTCGCCGTTTGGATCAGAGAAATAACGGGCGACCGTCTCGTTGCTGACGTCCTCAAGTCTGGCAGGTTGCCAAATGGGGTGGGTCTTGTCGATCATTCGGGCCTTGATGGCATGGAGAAAGTCATTGGCGCCGAGGAAATGATGAATGAGTGTAAAGTCCTGCGCCAAGGCATGCTCAAGCTCGAAGCTCTTGGCACGCAGGATGGCCTCAAGGGTGACCTTGAGGCTGGTGGGTGAGGCAGCGGCCAGGTCATCCAGCACGGTTTTGGCCCAGTCCTGATGCTCAGGGGCGACGCCTTCCAGCGCTTTTATAATGGCCTCGACGGTGCCGTGGGAAAATGTGCGGGAGATGATCGGCTCCAGGGCCGCCAGTTCGCTAGCGCCGGCCGGTTGATTCAGATTGTCCAGCAGGGTGTCGATCGGTTCGGCATCGCGTAGGGCTGTTTTGATGGGCTCGAAATGCTTCGAATCAATGCGGTGCTCAATGAGCGACAGGTAGCTGGCGTCATCGCGATTGATGGCGCGGCCGGTGAGGCCAAGATAAATGCCGGTGGCACCGGGCATATTGGCGAGGAGACGCGTTATGCCGACATCGGGAAACAGGCCGATTTTACATTCCGGCATGCTCCAGGAGAAATCCTCACCCGCAATGATATGCGTGCCATGCTGGCAGAGGCCAACGCCGCCGCCCATGACGCGGCCATTGACGATCGAGACCACGGGCTTGGTGTAGCAATCAACCGCCCAGATGGTTTCATACTCGTTTTTCAGGAGGGCGATGGCTTCTTCCGGCGCGCGCTGATGGGCTTCATAGATCTCGACGATGTCGGAGCCGGCGCAGAAAAAGGAAGGCTGTGATGATTCGATGATTATCGCATAGACATCCGCATTATCGACCCAATCGCGATATTGAGTGATGAGTTTACGGCGCATGGCTTCGCTAAGGGCGTTGCGTTTTGCCGGGTTATCCAGCGTTACGATGGCCAGGCGCTGTTGTTTTTCGCATTTTAAATGCGGGGTGGCCGCATCTGGATTGTATCATTTGGTCTACTTGTTTGACGTCCATTGGCGGTGAGCTATACATGATGCACAGGTATGCTGAAAGAGCCTTTTTATGAAATTCTTTTTCAAAACACTCGGGTTTGTTGCGGCGCTTCTCATTTTCCCGGTGCCTGGCTTTGCGCAGGACGCCCCGCCCCTGCCGCTTTTGAAAAGTGGCGATGGCGTTGCGCCGGAGGTGGCTAGGGGCGCCAGGCGGGTTGATGGCGATGAAAAGGCGTTTTCCTCATCGCGGCCGCTGCCGCGCGTTGTTCTGCCGCCGAAATGGGATGGCCGCCGGCCGGCGATTGCACGGAAGCCGGTTAACCGCGCGGAGATTGAGCGGCGGTTCAAGGCGGGCGGCTTCAGGGCTGCTGCCAACAACAGAGATGGTGCCAGTACCAGAGATGAGACCCCTGCCGGCGATGAGGGAGAGCAGATCGACCTTGGTTATGAAATGCCAGAGCATATCGCGCTGCCGCTGAAGAAAGATGACATTCAACGACCTGCCAGAGACAAGAAAACGGCGCGGCTTTCCAGCAGTTTTAAACTCACGCGAAAAATCAAAGCGCTTGGGCGGCGGGTTCCGCGCAAGATGGGCCGGATCGCGGTGCTTAGTCTGCGCGGGGCAAAACGCGGGCGGCGGCTTGAAGTGGCGATCATTCCGCTACCGATAAAGCGGCCCGACGACGAACCTGACCCCAGGCAGGGTGGCAGTGCTGCCAAAGTGCTGCAGGATAAAATTGAGCCGACGCCGGTGGTGATGCCGGTGCCGGAATTGCTGACCAAATGGGACGATGCGGAAATTGCCAGCGCCCAGCAAGCGTGCAAGAGCCTGCTGGCTGATATCGACGCGGAGATCAAGCCGCTCCCTTCAATGCGAAAAGGGCGGTGCGGGACACCGGCACCCGTTAAGGTCTCCGGCGTTGGGCTTGAGCGCGGCAAAGGGCTAAAGATCAAACCGGCAGCGACGGTGAATTGCAAATATGCGGCGCGGCTTGCCCGCTGGGTGAAAAAGAGCCTGCAACCGCTGGCCGAGAAGCATTTGAAATCCCGCGTCAAGACGATCCATAACGTTTCCTCCTATGCCTGCCGCAACCGCTACAATGCAGCGGATACCAAGCTCTCTGAACATGCGCTGGCGAACGCGCTCGATATAGGGGCGTTGACGCTGGAGGATGGCACCAGGGTTTCTGTGCTGGACCACTGGCCGCATAAGGAAGATGAACCTGAAGAAGACGGCGCGGAGAGTGCCAAGACAGTAAAGGCCAAGGCGACGAAGCCCAAATCTGAAAAAGTGAAAGCGATGGAGCTGCTGAATGCAAGCAAGGCGGCGTTTTTGCAGGCGGTTCATAAATCGGCCTGCAAGGCCTTTGTTGTGGTACTCGGCCCAGAGGCAAACGCCGCCCATAAAAACCATTTCCATTTTGACCTTGGGCGTTACAAGGTGTGTGAGTAACAACCGCCCGGAGGGTTTGCTATGTATGCTGTGATTTTTGAGGTCAAGGTAAACGAGATTGGCAAGGACGCTTATCTGGCGATCGCGGCGCAACTTCGGGAATTGCTGGATGATATGCCGGGGTTCATCTCTATTGAGCGGTTCCAGTCGCTGGTCGATGAAAAGAAACTGCTGTCGCTTTCCTATTGGGAGAGTGAGGCGGCTATTTTGAACTGGAAAAGCCAACAGGACCATCAGATTGCCCAGCGCAAGGGGCGCGAGTCGCTGTTTGATGATTACCGCATTACCATTGCCAGGGTTGAGCGGGATTATACGCTGGCTTCCAGCAGCTTTGATGAAAAGAGCATGGTCTGAGGTTGGGAATGGCGGACCGGCCTGGCGGGGGCGGGCCAAATTGGCCGGCGTGTTCCGTCGTCGCCGCAACCGCTATCAGTTAATGTTAACGGCGGCTAAAGCGCTTGCAATATGCGCCAGAGGCCCTAAACCTTTATGCTGGTTCAATATAAGGGCTTTAAACCGTTTGCAATGACGAATTCACCTAAAAACGCCAGCTCTGGCTCACCTTTGGCATCAGGCTCATTTCCCCGTGTTCGCATGCGGCGCAACCGCAAGGCGGCCTGGTCGCGTCGGCTGGTGCGGGAAAATCACCTGTCGCCGCGTGATCTGATCTGGCCGATGTTCATCATTGATGGCGAGAATGAGCGCCAGGATATTGGCACCATGCCGGGTGTTGAGCGGACGACGATTGACATCGCGGTGAAAGAAGCACGGGTGGCTCATGAGCTTGGCATACCGGCTGTGGCGCTATTTCCAAATGCCGATCCGGCGCTGCGCTCAGACAATGCGGTGGAGGCGGTGAACCCACAAAATCTGATCTGCCGGGCTGTGAAGGCAATTAAAGCCGGTGTGCCGGAGATCGGTGTGATCTGCGATGTGGCGCTTGATCCTTATACCAGCCACGGCCATGATGGCATCATGATCGACGGGCGCATCGATAATGATGCGACACTCGACGTGCTGGTGCAGCAGGCGCTGGTGCAAGCAGAGGCTGGCGCTGATGTGCTGGCCCCTTCCGATATGATGGACGGGCGGATCGGCGTTATCCGTGATGCGCTGGAGGCCAAGGGGCTGGTGGATGTGCAGATCATGTCTTATGCCGCGAAATATGCTTCCGGATTCTACGGCCCGTTTCGTGATGCGATTGGCTCGGATGCCAACTTCAAGGGCGACAAGAAGAGCTACCAGATGGACCCGGCGAACGGCAAGGAGGCGCTGCGCGAAGTGGCGCTGGACCTGAATGAGGGTGCTGACATGGTGATGGTCAAACCCGGCATGCCTTACCTCGATATAGTGCAGCGGGTCTCTGAGGCCTTTAGCTGCCCGACTTTTGTTTATCAGACGTCTGGTGAATATGCTATGCTTACGGCCGCGATCCAGAATGGATGGCTCGACCGTGAAACGGTGATGATGGAAAGCCTGATCAGTTTCAAGCGTGCAGGCGCTGATGGTATTTTGACTTATTTTGCGCGGGAGGCTGCGGCGCTCCTTCGTGATCAGAATGCTTAAAACGGCAGATCGCTCAATTGGCTAATTCAGGGTCCTCATGACTTTCCTTTCCTCGATAATTGACGTTGCAAACCCCGCCATGTGGGTGACCTTTGCTGTCATCATTTTCTCCATTGTGCTGTTTGCCAATGACCGCATCCCGATTGAATTGAGCTCGATCGCGATCATCGCGCTGCTGCTGGTTTATTTTCATCTGTTTCCGGTGCGCGGGGCGGGCGGCGTAAATCTGCTTGGGGCGCCGGAGCTGCTGCAAGGGTTTGCCAACCCTGTCCTCTTTGCCATCATGTCGCTGCTGGTGGTGGGGCAAGGGCATTGTCCGCACCGGGGCGCTGGAGTAGCCGGCCGGCTTGTTGCGCTGCGCCGCCATCATCCGTGGCTGGCCATCGCCGTGGTGCTGTCGACCGTGCTGCTGATCAGCGCCTTCATGAACAACACGCCGGTGGTGGTCATCTTTATTCCCATCATCACGGCGGTCGCCGAACAATATGGGGCTGAACATCGTCACGGGCGCTGATGCCCTTCAGTTTCATTTGCATCCTCGGCGGCATGACGACGCTGATCGGCTCCTCGACCAACCTGCTGGTCATCCGGCGCTTGCTCGAGATGACGTGCCGCAGATCGCCTTCTTCGATTTTACGTGCCCGGCGCGATCCTGGCGCTGGTCGGGCTCCTCTATGCGCTGTTCGTCGTGCCGCGCATCCGCCATGATCGTGACGAGGCATGCGGATGCGCGCGACCTCCGAAGGGTCGGGCAAACAGTTCATCGACGCAGATCCCCATTAACGAAGGGCACCCGTGGGCCGGGCTAGAGAGCCATGCGGGATTTTTCCCTGACCTGAAGAACATCACCATTCGCATGGTGCGGCGCGGCGGGCGCGAGTTTATCCCGCCCTTTGACGAGGTGCGGTTGCAGGCCGGTGACACGCTGGTGCTGGCGGCGACGCGG
>CALNZE010000063.1:0-63999 GCA_942490955.1 uncultured Alphaproteobacteria bacterium | reverse complement strand
CCGCTTGGTCTGACCAATAAAAACGCCACCTCAACGGGCGGCGTTTTTTGCATTCAATCTTTTATTGCATTCGGTCTTTGGAGCCTGCTTAACGCTCACACGCGGGCCGGGAATGGCACGAGTTTTTTCATTTCTTCGTCCCATAGGGAAAGGCTGGCATAGCGCAGGCTTTCTCTGATGGTCAGGACGTTGATGGTTTTCAACTCAGGCTCATCATCGAGGCATTCCTGCAGGCGGTAATTCGGGATGCTGGAGCAGAGATGGTGAACATGGTGGATGCCGATGTTGCCGGTGAACCATTGCAGCAGTTTTGGCAGTCTGTAATAGGAGCTGCCGTAGAGCGCTGCGGTTTTTCTGTCCCAATCATCGGAGTGGGCCCAGTGGGTGTCCTCAAACTGATGCTGAATGTAGAACAGCCAGATGCCAGCGGCACTGGTGAGCATGGCGACCGGGATGGCCATGGCGAGAAAGGCCGGCCAGCCGATATAATAGATGATGGCGCCATAGAAAAGGATCAGCGCGGCATTCAGCCCCATAACGCTGGTCCACATCTGGACGCTTGGTTTTTCAAATGCAAGGGGCAGGCGCTGCAGCACGGCAAAGTGCAATGGCCCACCGATGAACATCAGGAAGAAGGGATTGCGATAAATGCGGTATTTCAGGCGGCCGGTGAAGTTGAGCGCGTTATATTCAGCAACGGTGAGGGTGTCGATGTCGCCATAGCCGCGCTTATCAAGATTGGATGAAGAGGCGTGGTGCAGCGCGTGCAGGCGGCGCCAATAGCCGTAAGGGGTGATGGTGAAAATGGAAAGTAAGCGGCCTGTCCAGTCATTGGCGGCGGCGTTGTTGAAGAATGAGCCGTGGCCGCAATCATGCTGGATGATAAAAATGCGGACGATCATACCTGCTGTTGGCACGGCGAGCAGCAATGTCAGCAGGTAGCTGATATCGAGCGCGTGATACATGGCGAGGCATAGAAGAATGAAGGGTGCCAGGGTGGTGAACAGCTGGAGCGTAGCCCGGCGGGCATCCGAATTTCGATAGTTCAGGCAGTGCTTCGCCAGTTGCTGGACTCTGTCAGTCATTGCATATCCCCTCGATTTTGCAGATGGTGCTCGGCCCGTTTTTTTGGCTTTTAGCAGGGTTTCTGGTGCCATAGTTCCCTAAAGAGGTCAAGGAACATGGCGGCTTATTCGCCTGTCATCCCATAACAATTTATTATGATTGGCTGAGTTTCTCTGTTTGGGGGGCTGAGATTGTGCTGGCCGCAGCGGGTTTTTGAGGCCGCGTATGTGACGCTAGAACTTTGCCGTCACGAATCACACAATCAATGATTGAATAAATGCCCGTCGGCGCCAGCCAGACGCCTCATTCATGAGCAACGGCATGTTAAAGTGCCGATCGTGGCACCCCCTAGGAGAATCGAACTCCTGTTTCAAGAATGAAAATCTTGCGTCCTAACCACTAGACGAAGGGGGCTGAGTGCTGCTCGAAGAAACCCGTATAAAAAAGTTTATCACCCTTGGCAAGTGTTGAATTGAAAAAAGCGGCGGTTTTTTAAGCGCTGGTATTGTGGCGTGACATGACGGAGGCCAACCGGCGCCTGTTTTGCCGAAAATAGCGGGTTTTTCTAACCGCGGCGCACTGGCTTGGCGGCGTCTTCAATGGTCAGCTCGATTGTCTCGCGGCCATTCCAGTGGTTACGGCGGAGTTGGCCGACGATGTGCAATGGCCCGCCTCCCCTATCGAGCAGCAGGTCACCGAGCGGGGTGTTTGCGGCTCTGAAGGCGATGGCGCTGATGCGGGACTGGTCGCTGGCCTCAAGGGTGCATTTGACATGAGCGTCGCCGACGATTTTGGAAAATTTAACCCGGTGGGCGGGCAAGGCGAAACGCGGCGTCGGGTTGCCCTGGCCAAAGGGGCCGGCGCGGTCGAGCTGGTCCATAAAATTCGGTGTGACGCCATTGGCTGTCAAGGCGCCGTCGATCTTGAGATCCATAGCGGCGCGGGAGACGCTGACCTTCTCTGCGAGTTCTTTATGAAAAAAGGCTTTGACCTCATCCAGCCGGGCGAACTCAAGCGTGAGGCCAGCGGCCATGGCGTGGCCGCCGCCTTTCACGATGATGCCGTCATCGCCGGCTTTTTGCACGACGCGGCCAATATCGACGCCCGCTATTGAGCGGAGCGAGCCGGTGGCGGTGCCGGATTTTTCGTCGATGGCCAGAACACAGGAGGGGCGGCGGAATTTTTCCGTTAGCCTTGATGCGACGAGGCCGACAAGGCCCTTGTGCCAGTCTTTCGAGCCGGCAAAAATCATCGGCATGTCCGGGTCCTGGTCGATTTCGTCGCCGACCCGCGTCACCGCTTCTTCAAGGGTGAGCTTCTCCATTTCCTTGCGCTCAGCATTGAGTTTGTCGAGCAGCGCGGCGACCTTGCGGGCTTCGATGTCATCGGTCTCAGAGAGCAGCCGGGCGCCGAGTTCCGACGAGCCGATGCGGCCGCCAGCGTTGATGCGGGGGCCGAGAAGAAACCCGAGATGATAGCAGGTGGGCGCGGTGGTGAGGCCGGCTGCATCACCCAGAGCGCGCAACCCGGCATTCTGGCGGCGGTGCATGACCTGAAGGCCTTTGGAGACAAAGGCGCGGTTGAGCCCCTTTAACGGCACGACGTCACAGATGGTGGCGAGCGCGACGAGATCGAGAGATGACATGAGATCGGGTGGTGCGGCGCCCTCTTTATAATAGCCGCCCTGTGAAAGCGCGCGCTTGACGGCGACCAGCAGCATGAAGACAACACCGCCCGCGCAGAGATGACCAAGGTCGGAGAGATCATCCTGGCGGTTGGGGTTTATGATGGCGGTGACATCGGGGAGGTTTTCGCCGGCAAGGTGATGATCAACAACGATGACATCAATGCCGCGTTTTGTGGCCTCGGCCAGTGCCTCATGGCTGACGGTGCCGCAATCGACGGTGATGATCAGTTCAGCGCCATTATCGACCAGCTTGTTGATGGCATCGGGGTTTGGGCCATAGCCCTCAAAAATGCGATCGGGGATGTAGATTTCGGCTTCGATATTGTGGTGGTCGAAAAACTGTTTCATTAGCGCGCTGGAGACGGCGCCATCGACATCATAATCGCCAAAGATCGCGACTTTCTCGCCAGCCTCTATCGCTTGCCTGATGCGCTCGGCGCCCTTGTCCATATGCTGCATGGCGGAAGGGTCCGGCATCAGCTGCTTCAGGGTGGGGTTGAGCCAAAGCTCGGCATTTTCCAGCGTGGCGCCGCGGGCGGCCATGACCCGGCCGAGAATTTCCGGAATGGCGGCGATTTGCGAAATGGCGAGGCCGAGATTGCGGCCGGGTTCATCCAGCCGGTCTTGCCAGGCGAAGCCTTTGGCGGAATTTGAGACGCCCAGGAAATGCTCACCCTGTTGAGTTTTCAGCCGATTTGCCCCTGCCATTTCGCCCCGCTAATTTTTTAAAAAGAACGGCTGCCCTTGGTGACCGCTTGGGGCTGCCTGCCTATTCGTTCGTGCCGCACTGGCTTTTCACCCAGCGGATGGATCTGGTCGCTGCGTGCATGACCAGCGTTTCGGTTTCGATCATCGCCGGATCAAAGCGCACGCCGTCAAGTAAATAGCCGTTGGTGATGCCGGTTGCGGCAAAAATCACATCGCCCTGAACCATGTCGTCGATGGTATAGATTTTCGAGAGGTCTTCAATGCCGACGCTGCGGGCTCTGGCGCGCTGGCTGTCATCCAGCGGGGTGAGGCGGGCGTGCATGGCGCCGCCAATGGCGCTGAGGGCGGCAGCGGCCAACACGCCTTCCGGCGCGCCGCCGGTGCCAAGATAAATATCAACGCCGGTCTCAGCCGGGTCTGTTGCCTGGATGATGCCGGCAATGTCGCCATCGCCAATGAGATAAACGGCGGCGCCAGCGGCGCGGACGTCTTCGATCAGTTTGGCATGGCGGGAGCGATCAAGTATGCAGGCGGTGATGTCGCTTACATCGACGTCCTTTGCCTTGGCGAGGGCCTGGAGATTTTCTGCCGGGGTTTTCTCGAGGCTGACTATATCTGCCGGGTAGCCGGGGCCGATGGCGATTTTTTCCATATATATATCAGGCGCGTGCAACAGGCTGCCAGGCTCGGCAATTGCCAGCACGGAAATGGCATTGGGCCGCGACTTGGCGCAAAGTGTGGTGCCCTCAAGCGGATCGACGGCGATGTCAACGGTGGGGCCGGATTTGGTGCCGAGTTGCTCATTGATGAAAAGGGCGGGGACTTCGTCCTCATTGCCCTCGCCGATGACGACGCGTCCATCAATGGCGAGGTTATCGAGCGCTTCGCGCATGGCGCCGACGGCGGCAAGGTCAGCGGCCATTTCATCGCCGCGACCGCGCAGTCTTGCGGCGGCGATTGCTGTCGCTTCAGTGACCCGCATGACATCCCAGATCAGGCTTTCGCTTAGCGTTTCGGACATTGTTCTCTTTTGCCTTTTTGGTATGGGGCTGTGGGCTGTCTGGCTTTATAACCGATTCGCGGTCAGAGGCGTTCAATCCGGATCATATTTGGCTGGCCCAGAATGTGGCCATCATCCTCGATGGCTTTTAATGCCTCGGAAACGGCCTGTTCTGTCGTGCGATAGGTGATGATGACTACCGGGGCCGGACCGTCGCCTTTATTGTCAACATCCGCACCGACGTTATGATCGGGGTGGCGCTGGACGATGCTCTCCAGGCTGATGCCATGCTCGGCCATGCGGGTGGCGATGGCGGCGAAGGTGCCGGGCCGGTCATGAAGCTGCATGCGGATATAATAGCCGCCCTCATGAGCGCGCAGCGGGGCGCGGTTATAAGGAGCGAGCTCATCTGCTGGCAGTGTGAAGACGGTGTTGTGGCATTGGCGGGCGGCGTCGATGATGTCACCCACGACGCTGGAGGCGGTGGCCCCCTCACCAGCGCCAGGGCCGATCAACATGACCTTACCGACAAAGTCGCCATCAACGCAAACGCAATTGGTAACGCCTGAGACTTCGCCAATGGCGGAGTCTTTTGGCACCAGTGCCGGGTGGACACGCTGCTCGATGCCTTCATCAGTTTTGACGGCGACGCCGAGCAGTTTGATGCGGTAGCCCAATTCATCGGAGGCGAGGATGTCTTCCGGTGAGATGGCTTCGATGCCCTCGATATAGACATCTTCAAAGGAGGTTTTGGTGCCAAAGCTGAGGGTCGTGAGCAGCGCCAGTTTGTGGGCGGCGTCAACACCGCCGATGTCGAAGCTCGGGTCGGCTTCGGCATAGCCTTCGTCCTGGGCGGCCTTCAGGATTTCGCCGAAAGGTTTGCCCTCATTTTGCATGCGGGTGAGGATGTAGTTGCAGGTGCCGTTGAGAATGCCGTAAACCCGCTCGATGCCATTGCCGGAGAGGCTTTCTTTCAGGGCTTTGACAATGGGGATGCCGCCAGCTACCGCTGCTTCAAACAGCAGAACGGCGTTATTTTCCTCTGCCAGGAGGGCCAGTTCGGCGCCGTGGAGGGCGAGCATGGCCTTGTTGGCGGTGACGACATGTTTGCCGCGCTTGAGGGCGATTTTGGTGGCCGCCAGTGCCGGGCCATCCTCGCCGCCGATCATCTCGACGAAGACGTCGATGTCGCCGCCTTCTGCAAGCTGTTCGGGGGTATCGAACCAGGCAATGGCGGAGATGTCGATGCCGCGGTCTTTGGAGCGATCACGGGCGGAGACGGCGGTCACTTCGATTGGCCTGCCGATTTTTCGGGCGATTTCGGCGCCGTTTTTTTCCAGAATCCGGACGACGCCGCGCCCGACAGTGCCGAGGCCGGCCAGCCCAATTTTTAGCGGCTCATTCATTATTTATTCCGTTTTATCGTGCTATCGGCACAACGTTATGCATCTTTTTTGAATAATCCGCGAGGAATCTTTTTACATTTCTTGCCGCCTGGCGGATGCGCTGCTCATTTTCCACCAATGCGATGCGAACAAAGCCTTCGCCATGTTCGCCAAAGCCGATGCCGGGCGCAACGGCCACGTCTGCCTCTTCAAGCAGATGTTTGGAAAATTCAAGTGAGCCCATATCCTTGCAGATATCCGGGATGGGAACCCAGGCAAACATGGTTGCCGGCGGTGAGGGGATGTCCCACCCGGCGCGGGCCATGGCACCTGTGAGACAGTCGCGGCGCTTTTTATACAAAGCGCGCATTTCATCAACGCAATCCTGATTGCCATTGAGGGCAGACGCAGCTGCAACCTGAATGGGGGTGAAAGCGCCATAGTCGAGATATGATTTGACGCGGGCCAGGGCGCCAATCAGCCGCTCGTTACCAACCGCGAAGCCCATGCGCCAGCCGGGCATGGAATAGGTTTTTGACATAGAGGTGAACTCAACGGCAACGTCGCGGGCGCCTTCCACCTGGAGGATGGAGGGCGGTGGGTTGTCGTCGAAAAACACCTCGGAATAGGCGAGATCCGAGAGCAGGATGAGATCGTTCTTTTTGGCAAATTTGACGACTTCACGGTAAAATTCGAGGCTGGCGACCTTGGCTGTGGGGTTTGAGGGGTAGTTGAGGACAAGCGCCACCGGCTTTGGCACCGAGAAGTGCATGGCGCGGTCAAGAGCATCGAGGAATTTATCATCAGGCTCGACGGGTAAGTGCCGGATGACGCCGCCGGAGATGATGAAGCCGAAGGCGTGGATCGGGTAAGTCGGGTTGGGCACAAGCACGACATCGCCAGGCGCGGTGATGGCCTGGGCCATATTGGCGAAGCCTTCCTTGGAGCCCAGGGTCGCGACGATTTCCGTTTCCGGGTTGAGCTTGACGCCGAAGCGGCGCTCATAATAGGTCGCTTGCGCGCGGCGCAGGCCCGGGATGCCCTTGGAGGCGGAATAGCGGTGGGTGCGCGGGTCGCGGATGGTCTCGACAAGTTTTTCGACGATGTGCGGCGGCGTTGCGCCATCGGGGTTGCCCATGCCGAAATCGATGATGTCGGCGCCACGGGCTCGTGCGGTTTGCTTCAAGCGGTTAACTTCAGCAAAAACATAGGGCGGTAACCGCTTGATACGGTGAAAATCATCCTGCACGAGACTGCCTCATTCCCGAAAAAATTAATTAAAGTGGCTAAAAATGGCGAATTATTGATGTTTGGGCCGTCCCAACCGGGTGCGGCGACGGATTTGCCCGTAACGCATTTCACCCGGAAAGCCCTTGCGTGAATTTCGCAATGCAGCGCCGAATGGTCAATCTTTTTTTGTAAATAACTGGGGGTTCTGGGGACGGCTAAAACTGTGTTTAGCGGTTTTCGATTTCGTCAACCGCTTGCTGCTTGTGGTTTTTCTCGCTGCTTGCGAGGAGGTCAGCCAGCAGGGATTGCTCTTCTTTGGTCAGCGCTTCGTCGGCATCGTCCTTGGAGATGGAGAGTGATGGCCAGGGCAGCGTGGTGGTGGAGCAACCGGAGAGCAGAAGCGCCGCGCCAAGAGCCGCAATGATTTCCCATCTGAAGGTGGTCCGCTTTGCCAAAGAGATGGGAGATGCTGACAGTTTTGTCATTCGGTTGCCTTTTCCGCTTCTGAAATATGACGCTGAACTAGAAAACAGTTACTTAAAAGGTGTGCAATCACTTGACCCGATCGCTAATCCCGACCACTCGACCCGACTAGTAAACCCGACTGGTTAACCCGAAAAGCCGTTCGTCCCACCCTGCTTCGTTGAAAATGCCCTAACATGTTCAAAGAATTAGCAATTGTTCCCGTGGCTGGCCGACTTATTCATACAACTGTCATTTTTTGCAGAGACCTGAAAGAATTCAAGCACATGCGTGATCCACCTATTATGGATAACTATGGCTATTATTTGATTCAAGTTAATTTTTC
Source organism: uncultured Alphaproteobacteria bacterium (assembly GCA_942490955.1). Classification (GTDB taxonomy): domain Bacteria; phylum Pseudomonadota; class Alphaproteobacteria; order Rhizobiales; family HXMU1428-3; genus HXMU1428-3. Next base: position 56,116 of record CALNZE010000063.1, on the reverse strand, counting down.
ACTGACGGTAAAATAAATTGCCAGCTGGCACCGGTTGGGTACAGAAAACGCCTGAGATGGTGGCGCCTTGTGCCGGCTGGCCCCGGTTAGCTTGTCAGGATCGGGTAAAGCGATGCGACCAGCAGAATGGCGCAGGTGATGTTGAAAACGCGGCGCTTGGTTTCGTCCTTCATCCACTGGCGCAGTTTGTAACCCAGCAGGGTCCATAGATTGGCCGTCGGGATGCTGACCAACAGGAAGGCGGCGGCGATAATCGCCACGCTTGCCAGTGTGTGGGCGCTGCTGCCGTCGGCGGCTTTCGGCGTGAACAGGCTGATGGTGGTGAGCGCCATGGCCCAGGCTTTCGGGTTGACCCACTGGAAGGCGACGGCCTGTAATATTGTTACTGGCTGGCCCTCTGGCAGGGCTTCCTCACCGTCTTTCAATTTCGGGCGGCCGGCGGTGGCGATTTTCCATGCGAGGTAGAGGAGGTAGAGCGTGCTGATGATTTTGAGCGCGGTGTAACTCCAGGGGAACTGATCGAACAGCTCGGCAAGGCCGAGGCCGATGAGCATGACCATGACGGGAAAACCAAGGCCGATGCCAACCATATGGGGAATGGTGCGCAGGTAGCCGTAATTCATACCCGAGGCCAGCAGCATGATGTTGTTTGGCCCAGGGGTGGCGGTGCCGATGAAGGCGAATATCAGGAGCGATGTGATCATTTCTATGGTCATGAAGAGTGTGTTGTTGAATTGGCTTTGGTTTGATGGTGGTATAGCCGAAGACATGCGAAATTAGGTTGCTTTTTTGCGGTGTTTTGGCGATTATTCGCAACAAATGGGAGAGATAGATAAAATAGACCGCAGAATATTGCGGCAACTTGAATCCAACGGCCGGGTGAGCAATGCAGAGCTTGCGCAAGCGGTGGGCTTATCAGCCTCGGCCTGCCTGCGGCGGGTGCAGGAGCTGGAGCGGCGCGGGGTGATCACCGGCTACCGGGCGATGCTGGATCGCTCCTATGTGGGTGGTGGGTTCACGGTGTTTGTCACCGTTGGGCTATCGCGGCATCTGAAGGAAGATCAGGAGGCGTTTGAGGTCGCCATGGCGGCGGCGCCTGAGGTGAGGGAATGTCACAATGTATCCGGGGCGATTGAGTATCTGATGCGCGTCGAGGTGGCGGACCTGGAGGCCTATAAATATTTTCATACCGAAGTGCTTGGCATGGTGCGGCAGGTGAGCAGCATCACGTCTTATATATGTATGGCATCGCCGAAAGATGAGCGCGGGTGAAATGCCTTGCCCTGCTCCGGCTTAAGGGAAAAGCGGCAGCTGGGTCAGCCCGGCGGTTTCATCGAGGCCGAAGACGAGGTTGAAATTCTGCAGGGCCTGACCGGCGGAGCCTTTGACCAGATTGTCAATGGCAGCGACCAGGACGATCTGTCCGGATTTTCTCGCGGCGAAAACATTCAACAGGCAATGATTTGAGCCCCGCACATGTTGGGTTGCGGGGATAACGCCTTCGTCTGCCAGATGGACGAAGGGTTCATTGGCATAAGCTGCGTTCAGGGCGCTGCGGGCATCGCCGACGGTGAGGCCCGGCGCCAGGGTGAGATGGCCGGTGATGAGCTCGCCCCGGCTCATGGGGACAAGATGGGGGATGAATGACACTTCGATATTTTCCATGCCGGCGGCCTTGTTGACTTCCTGCTCGATCTCGGGCGTGTGGCGGTGGCTGCCGATGGCATAGGGGCTGAGGCCTTCGCCGGCTTCGCAAAACAGCGTGTTCTGCTTGAGGCCGCGGCCCGCGCCGGAGACGCCGGATTTTGCATCGAGGATGATGCGGTCGGTATCAATGATGCCGTTACGCACAAGAGGGAGCAGACCGAGCAGCACCGCTGTCGGGTAGCAGCCGGGGCAGGCGATGATGCGGGCGCTGGTGATGGCGTCTCTGTTGTGTTCGGTCAGGCCGTAAGCGACCTGCTCGTAGAGATTTTCATGGTCGTGGCTACGGCCGTACCACTCCTGATAGACGCTGGTATCCCGCAATCTGAAGTCGGCGGACATGTCGATGATTTTGACCCGGTCCGGCAGGGTGGCGATGATGTCCTGGGCGGTGCCATGTGGCAGGCCGCAAATGGCGGCGTCGACATCATCCCAGTTGATCTCGTCCGCGGTAACCATTGCGGGAAGGTCGGTGAAGGTCAGGTGGGGGAAAACATCGCTGGCATTGGAGCCGGCATGGGTGTTGGCAACGAGGCCGGTGATCTCGATGTGAGGGTGGGTGTGGGCCAGCCGGACGAAATCGCCGCCGGTGTAGCCGGAAGCGCCAATGATGACTGTTCTGATCGGAGTGGCTGGCATGTTTTTCAATTCCTGTCTGGGTGTTGGCTTTGAGCGGGTCTCCTGGTTTGCGTCTCTTGTTAACCTGGTTTGTTTGGCAAGTGAAGGCAAATCATGGTGTGCTAAATGCAAAAAGGCCGGGCTGCAATGTGGTTGCTGGCCGGCCTTTGTTATTACAACGATATTGCGGGCAGGCCCGCGAAGATACGCGCCTAGCGTTTTGAGAACTGGAAGCTACGGCGGGCTTTCGCTTTACCGTATTTCTTACGTTCAACAACGCGGCTGTCACGTGTGAGGAAGCCGCCTTTTTTCAGAACCGGGCGCAGGCCTGGTTCGTAATGTGTCAGCGCTTTTGAGATGCCGTGACGCACCGCACCGGCCTGGCCGGAGAGACCGCCGCCATGGACGGTCGCGATGACATCGAACTGGTCTTCACGTTCAGCGGCTTTCAGCGGCTGGCGGATGATCATTTGCAGCACGGGGCGAGCGAAATATTCATTATCAACCTTTTTGTTGATGATGATGCGGCCGCTGCCGGGCTTGACCCAAACGCGGGCAACCGCGTCTTTTCTTTTGCCGGTGGCATAGGCACGGCCGTGGTCGTCCAGCTTTTGAACATATACGGGGGCTTCAGAGACGGCTTCGTCGCTACCACCACCCAGTTCGTCGAGTGATTTGATTTCTTCAGCCATCTATTTAGCCTTCCGGTTGTTTTTTTCGTTCATCGCGCCGACATCAAGCGGCTCAGGATTTTGAGCTTCGTGGGTGTGCTCGCTGCCTGTGAAGATGCGAAGATTTTTCATTTGTTTGCGGCCAAGCGGGCCATCCGGCATCATGCGCTCAACTGCTTTTTCCAGGATGCGCTCCGGGAAGCGGCCATCAAAAATCTGATGGGCCTTGCGGGATTTGATGCCGCCCGGGTGGTTGGTGTGCCAATAGTAGGTTTTGTCATTGCGCTTATTGCCAGTAAAGACAACCTTGTCCGCATTGATCACGACGATGTTGTCGCCGGTGTCCATATTGGGTGTGAAGGTCGCCAGATGTTTGCCGCGCAAACGATGGGCGATGATGGAAGCCAGGCGGCCAACGATGAGGCCCTCTGCATCTATCAAAACCCATTTTTTCTCAATGGTTGAGGGTTTTGCCGTAAAGGTTTTCATTTAACTACTCCGCGCCAGAACCGGCAGGGTGTATCAAGGGCGAAGGCCCTTGTTATCATGCGGGTGTATTGGCAGGTTGAAATATCAAAAAGCGCCGGGTGTGCCCAGCGCAGAATTTGTTGTTTCGGTTTTTATATAAGGGGTGATCTGCCGTCAAGACTATTTTATTTTCTCATGTTTTTCAATGCGTTAACAGTGTGGTAGTGGGGTACCTTGGCTGATTTTGTGAAACTTTCCTATTCTGAGTTGTATTATTTTGCTTGCCATTAAGGGCTCGGCTTGTTGCTATTCTCCCATGAACCCCTGGCTGGGTGCCTGATTTTGGAGGAGACAATCATGTCAGAGCAAAGTGAGCAGGAAATACCGCAGAAATTTGCAACATTGGCGGTGCATGGCGGCGCGGCACCGGACCCGGCAACAAAGGCGCGGGCCACGCCGATTTACCAGACGACCTCCTTTGTGTTTGACGATGTGGATCACGCGGCGGCGCTGTTTAACCTTGAGGCCTTTGGCAATATTTACACGCGGATAGTTAACCCGACGCAATCTGTGCTTGAGGAGCGGATGGCGGCGCTGGAGGGCGGCACGGCGGCGCTGGCCACGGCCTCTGGTCATGGGGCGCAGCTCCTGATAATGCACACGCTAATGGAGCCGGGCGATGAATTTATCGCGGCCAATCAGCTTTATGGTGGCTCGCTCAACCAGTTTCGCCATGCGTTCAAGAAATTTAACTGGACGGCGCGCTTTGCTGATGGCACGGACCCTTCAAGTTTCGAGGCGCAGCTCAGTGATAAAACGCGGGCGATCTTTGTCGAGTCGATTGCCAACCCCGGCGGGGTGGTGACGGATATTGAGGCGATCGCCAAGATTGCAAAATCCGCCGGGGTTCCGCTGATTGTCGATAACACGCTGGCGACGCCTTATCTTTGCCAACCGGCGAAGCACGGGGCTGACATCGTTGTGCATTCAATGACAAAATTTCTGGGGGGCCATGGCAACTCAATTGGCGGGGTGCTGGTTGACTGCGGCAGCTTCGACTGGATGGCGTCTGGCAAATACAAGTCGTTGTCGGCGCCTTGCGAGAGTTATCACGGCATGGTGCTGGGCGAGGCGTTTGGGCCGATGGCCTTTGCCATTGCTGCCAGGGTGCTGGGCCTGCGCGATCTTGGGCCCTGTATCTCTCCCTTTAACGCCTTTCTCATTGCAACGGGGATTGAGACGCTGCCGCTTCGGATGAAGCAGCACTGCGCGAATACGCTTGAAGTGGCGCGCCACCTTGAAGGGCATGAAAAGGTCGAATGGGTGAGCTATGCGGGGCTATCGAGCAGCCCCTATCACGGGCTTGCCCAGCGCTATTGCCCCAAGGGCGCCGGGGCGGTGTTTACCTTCGGTTTGAAGGGCGGCTTTGAGGCGGGCGTTTCGCTGGTCAATAAGGTGGAGCTGTTTAGTCATCTGGCCAATGTCGGCGACACGAGAAGCCTGATTATTCACCCCGCATCGACAACGCACCGCCAACTTTCCGCCGAAGACCGGGCAAAGGCGGGGGCTGGTGATGAGGTTGTGCGGCTTTCTGTTGGCATTGAGGATGTGGAAGACATCATTGGTGATCTCGACCGAGCGCTGGCAACTGTTTAAGCCGCTGCCTGTCGGGCGCTTCTGTGAACGACGTGGTGAAGGACGTGGCTGTGCCAGAGCGCGGCGGTTAGCAGGATGAGCGCGCCTGCCTGATGGGCAAGGGCGAGGTCAAGCGGCACGGCAAGCAGCAGGGTCATGATACCAAGGATGATTTGTGCGGCGACCAAAAGCGTGACCACCGCGCTGCGCAACATGGCGGCTTTATAACCGGCGAAGATGGCGTGCAGCAGGTGGGCGATGATGACGATGGTGATGAGATAGGCGATCATGCGATGATTGAACTGCACGGTCATGATGTTTTCAAACAGGTTGCGCCATAGCGGTGAAAGGGATGCCAGACCGTTGGGAATGAAATGCCCGTCCATGAGCGGCCAGGTGGTGAAGGTTTTGCCAGCTTTTAACCCGGCGACAAAGGCACCGGCAATGACCTGCAGGAAGATGAGCGCTGTGAGCGCATAAGCCGTGATGCGGAAGGCTTTGGCGGGTTGCTGGCGGGGGGGATGATCTTTGTTGGCGCCAAGGCCAAGGGCGACCCAGATGATGGCGGCATAAATAAATACGGCGAGGCCCAGATGCAGGGCGAGGCGGTATTGGCTGACATCGGTACGCTCAACCAGGCCGCTTGCCACCATGTACCAGCCAACGAAGCCCTGCAGGCCGCCGAGGGCGAACAAGGCCCAGAGCTTAGGCTTGAGGGCTGGCTCGATGCGTTTGGTGAAGAGGAAAAACAGAAATGGCAGCAGGAAGGCGACGCCGATGAAACGGCCAAAGAAGCGGTGCGCCCACTCCCACCAGAAGATGGATTTAAACTCATCAAGGCTCATGCCTGCATTCACCTGATGATATTGCGGGATCTGCTTGTATTTTTCGAAGGCTTCCTGCCAATCAGCGAGATTAAGCGGCGGGATGGCGCCGATGATCGGTTTCCATTCAGTGATAGAAAGGCCGGAGCCGGTGAGGCGGGTGGCGCCGCCGATGGTGACCATAATGAGAATGAGCGCGGCGATCAGGAGCAGCCAGACCAGGATATAGGGGCGTGCGGCAATTTGTTTCGGGGTCAGATCGGCCATGGTTGTTTATCACTTTTGATTTTTAGCGCTGATTTTGGGCGCAATATAAGGTATCGCGCTGATTAATGTTATATGCCATTTTGGCGCGGGTGGCGGACAAGTGAAGGTAAGGTCATTAAGATGAATCAAAAATGGAAACGGCTGATCGGCGGGTTGCTGTTTGTGATGTTCCTGGCGTTTTACCTGATCGTAGTGGTGGCCGTGTCCTATGGGCTGATGCCGGACAAGCCAGCGTCGGTGCAGCTGTTGTTCATGGCGGTGGCCGGGACGGTTTGGGTTTTGCCCGGGGCACTGATTATCAAATGGCTGGCGAAGTAACGCCGCGCGCTAGCTGACATTCAGCCTTTTGCCTGCATTGCGCAGGAAGAAGGGCACACCTGAGAGAAACAACTCAACATAGCGCTGTTTTTGATATTCACCGTTTAGCGAAACGCGGGGGAGTGCTGTGGCATGCTCTTTGTGCGCCGGGAAGATAACGCCCTTGCGGGTGGTGACGGCGGTTTTCAACCCGAGATCGCTGGCGATGTGGAAATCTCTCTGGCCGGCGCTGCGGCAATCGCCATAGGGGTAGGAAAAATGCACGGGCCGGTGGCCCAACTCGCGCTCCATCACATCGAGCCCTTCGACAATTTCCGAGCGGGCCTCTGCGTCTGTCAGATGGGCCATGGCAAAATGCGATTTTGTATGGCCGGCCAAATGGACGAGGGGTTCATCGGCCAGGCTGCGCAACTCATCCCAATTCATAATTTCGCGCCGCGTCAGGGCATCGATGTCAAAGTCGTGGCGCTCGGCCATGCGGCGGATGAGGCGGCGCTGCTCATGCTGGTCGCCATGGCGAATTTTCCAGTAGATATGATCGAAGGCGGCGTATTTCTGTTTTGTTGTTTCGGCCGCGAGCATTTTGCCCTGCTCGGTTGGGTCCTCAACTTCGGTCTGTGCCGCGATGATTTCCTCAAGCGCCAGCCACCATAACTCACCCTTATGGGCGCTATAGTCGGAGACCACATAGATGATCATCGGGATGTTGTATTTTTTGAAAATCGGCAGGGCATGCTCGCGGTTGTCGCGGTAGCCATCATCGAAGGTGAAGACAACGAAGGGGCGGCTTTGCTTTGCCGGCTCGCCATCGGCTGTGTTCAGGCGTTGGTGCATTTCATCAAGCGTGATGATGTCGTAGCCGCGGGCGATGACGGTTTTGATGGTTTGCTCAAGAAAGTCAGGTGTGACCTTGAGGATGGCATTGGGTGAAAATGCCGGCACCGCAGCCGGGTTGACCTGATGCAGGGTGAAAATGACCCCTTGGCCCTGGGTGTAGGGCGCAGCCAGCTTAAAACCACCACTCAACCAGAGCGCGTCTAGAACCGTTTTGTAGGTTTTCTGGTTGATGGTGAACATTTAAAAAAACTATACGCCCTGACCGACTTGTTTTACCGGATTGGTTCCCGTCATTTGCTTTGAACTGGCAATTATGACGGATATACCAACAAAGTAGCATCAAGCGGTTAATATTTCTTACGCACATCGCGCTTTTGCTTTGGCGATGCAGGGACAATAATTTCGGCTATGGCTAGGCCTGGTCAATTTCGTAAAATACCGGGTGTGGCTCAACCTGGGCGGCCTTGCGGCGGTCTCTGCCGGTATAGGCACCAGAGGCCAGAACGGCGCGCATGGTGACAAAGGCGATGCCGATGAGAAAGGCTGCCAGAAAGGCAAACAGCGTCATTGGCACAATTTTTGGGAAATAAGCTGAGGTCGGGATGTGAGCCTTTGAGACGATGGAGGCATAGGCGGGCGCGATGGCGCTGTCTTTGCGGGCCTCAGCATCGCGGAAACGGGCGAGATATGTGTTCAGCAGGTCGCGGTTGGTGCGGGCCTCGCGCTCAAGGGCACGCAGCTGGATTTCGTCGCCGTCTGTCTGCCGTGACTGGTTTTTCAAATCGTTAAGGCTTTTGACAAGCGACTCCTCGCGGGCTCTGGCGATGACGGCGTCATTCTCGACGGAAGACACCAGGCGCAGCATTTCACTGCGGATCTGATCGTTGATGCCGCGCAACTCGGAGCGCAGCTGGCGAACGCGCGGGTGGGAGGGGAGCAGCGTTGCGTTTAACTCTGACATGCTGCGTTTGATGCGTGTTTTCTGCTCAAACAGACGCTGAAGCAGGGGTGAGCGGGTTGTTTCAGTGGCGGCGGAGATTTCGCCGTCACGGTCCAGCATCTCGCGGATAAGGCGGGCTCTGATTTCGGATTCGGCGCGGCGCTCGCGGGAGGCGATGATGCGGCTGTTCAACTCGGTCAGTTGTTGGCGGCTCAGGGTTACATCGCTCTGGCTGGTCTGGTAGATGCCTTTTTTGGCGCGGTAGTCAGCCACTTCGGCCTCGGAATTTTTGACTTCCTTTTTCAGATCGCTGATCAGGCGGGCAAGGCGGATGGTGTCATCCTGATTTTGCAGCACTTTCTCGGACCGTTGCCACTCGATGTAGGAGGTGGCAAGGCTGTTTGCCACGCGCGCGGCCAGGGCCGGGTCGCCGCTGTGGTAGCGCAGGCCGATGACGCGCGATTGCGACAGGCTGACGACCTGGATGTTTTTGGTGATGGCGTCAATGGTCAGCTCGCGCCGGGCTTCTTTGGGCGTGTTCTGGTAATCTCGCGACAAACCAAAGGGAATAAGGCCGGAGAGCATGCCTGAGGATTGATCGGCGACCATTGCCTGGAAGCTCTCATCCTGCATCAGTTTCAGATTATCAATAACCTGAGCGATGATGTCGCGGGACTGGATGACCTGGATCTGGCTGAGGATAGTCGCCTGGTCTACATTGAGCGACTCATCCTGATTGCGGCCGGCGGCGGGGTTCTGGTAAGAGGCGGGCGGCGAGACAATAACGCGGGCTTCAGACACATAGCGCGGCGATAGTTGCAGCAACAGGACACAGGTGATGGCTGCCGCGATGAGACTGAGGATAAGCAGTTTGCCCCAAGATTGCTTTACCGCGTCGATCAAGCCGCTGACACTGACTTCATATGCATCTGACATTTAAATTTGCCCCTAATATCACTTTCGAGGGCCGGGCCCTCAAACCACACATGCCTCCCGAGATGCCGGGGGCGAATCAATTGTTATTGAAGCCTATAAATGCCATCAAACCTTTAACGTTGTGCAATTTTAAAACAGGATTAGATAAAAATTAACGATGTTCACCTAGGGTTGCCCTGAAGTTTAGTCGTGTTTTTATGGGTTCCTAGCAGTATGAGTCAGATAAGTTATATCGTGTGCGCCATTATATTGGTGGTGCTTTCCGGCTGTAGCCATCGTGATCGGGTTTATGAAAATAAATTCGAGCTGATAGGTGAGCAGGATGTGATTCCAGAGCCTGGCGAAAACAGCCGGGTGCTTCTCTCTTCCAAAGACAGCATAATGAGCCCGGGGCTTGACGATGAGTTTGCCTCACGCGAGACAGCGTCCTGGCGGACGCGCGTCGTCCATCGGCTTGGGCGAGGCGAGCATGGGCGAGGCGGGCGCGATGACTGGGAGACCAACTACACCCACGCAACCAATGACTATGTCCCGGACAGTGGCTGGAAGGGGAACCCTGTTGAAATTTATCGCCGCACTGGCAAATGGCCATTGCGCTATGCGCTGGACACCGGCGACCGGTTGCGGGTGATTGTTTACAGCCAAAGAACATTGACGCGCAGCTACACTGTGGATGATAGCGGGCATATTTCTGTGCCGCTGGTCGGCCAGGTGAAAGCTCGCGGCGCATCGACAAAACAGGTTGAGCAGCGCATCGCCGCTTTTCTGCGGCGGAAATATCTGCGCGATCCGAAGGTATCGGTTGAAGTTTCCACCTACCGGCCCTTCTTTGTGCTGGGCCAGGTGCAGACAGCGGGACAGTTCCCTTATGTTGTCGGCATGACGGCGGAGATGGCAGCGGCGATTGCCGGTGGTTTCACCGCACGTGCCGATGAGCGCAAGCTGCGTGTCAGCCGTGTTCATAAAGGGCGGCGCTATACCCTGCTTGTCTCCAAGAATTTTCCGATTTTCCCGGGTGATACGGTTTATGTGCGCGAGCGCTTCTTTTGAGCCGGTGCCTATTCGCCTCTCTTGAAAGGGCCTGTAAACCGGGCTTTTGACTGATCGTTGACAATCGCCTTGCTGCGCCCTTTTTTGCCCGATTAAGTGCTTGTGGACAGTTAAACAAAGAGATGGGCCATGAGCCGGAATTTGCAGATCATTCATTGCCTTCGCGCGCCGGTGGGTGGGCTGTTCCGCCATGTGGTTGACCTTGTCTCGGAGCAGGCGGCGGTGGGCCATGATGTTGGTGTGATCTATGACAACGGCGCGGTGAGTGAAGGGGTGCGACCGCAGCTGGCGCAATTGGCCCGTGTTTGCCGGCTTGGTGTGCGGGGCGTAAAGATGCCGCGCCTGCCGATGCCGGGGGATGTCAAGGCGTACCGGGAAGTCAAGGCCTTTGCCGCCTCAAGCAACGCGCAGATTTTGCACGGGCATGGCGCGAAGGGTGGCGCCTATGCCCGCCAGGCAGCAGCGGCGCTGCGCAAAAACGGGCAGCGATGCCTTGGGTTTTACACGCCGCATGGCGGCAGCCTGCACTATTCTCCAAACTCCATAGCTGGCCGCATCTTCCTCGGGCTGGAGCGGCGCCTGGCCTTAAAGAGCAGCGGCATTATCTTTGAGAGCGCTTATTCAGCAAAAATTTATGGCGATGTGGTTGGGCAGGGCTTTTGCCAGACGCGGGTTATACCGAATGGTTTGAGCGCGGCAGAATTCGAACCTGTGCCGGCGCAACCTGATGCTGCCCCCTTTTTGTTTATCGGGGAGCTGCGTCAGCTAAAGGGTGTTGATGTTCTGCTGCGGGCGCTGGCTGGGCTTGCCGCGACAATGGCCGGAGCGCGGGGGCAGGATGTGCGGCTAGCGATTGTTGGTGACGGGCCGGACATGAAGGAGTTTATCCAGCTCACACGCTCGCTGGGGCTAACCGAACATGTGGACTTTTTGGGGCGTATGCCCGCGCGCCAGGCTTTTTCGCTGGGGCATTGTGTCATCGTGCCGTCCCGGGCGGAGAGCCTGCCCTATATTGTGCTGGAGGTGGCAGCGGCACAAAAACCGCTAATTGCGACGCAGGTTGGCGGCATTCCCGAGATCACCGTTGGCTCTACAACACAGCTTATCGACGCGGATGATGTTGAGGGGCTGATGGCGGCGATGAATGATTTTCTGGTGCGGCCGGATGTCTATCAGGAGCGGGCGGCGATGTTGCGGGCCAATGTCCAGGCAAAATTCAGTATTGAGCTGATGGCTTCGCAAATTACGGATTTTTACCTGGCGGTATTGCGCCGCTGATCGCAGCTTTTGGCGGGCTGCGTTTTTCCTCACGCATTTGTGCGTTTCCAATCCCCTATTCCCGATTTATTCTACCTGTAGCAGAGGCTTGTGCAATGCAGGGCCTGTTTTAAGGTGGCTGATCGCTCACCGGTTTGTGGGACAGTTCCGATTGATTTCGAGACATGAGGATTGTGCCAGTGTGGGATCCTCGCGTTTACCAGCGCCGCCAGACCGCCACCGCTCTGAAGCCATCCTCTGATGACTGAGGCCGATTTGGCCAACTATCTTAAATTTTATCTATTGGCCTAATCGCCCGTTAACCACGGAACACGAAAGGCGCGGTTTGAGCCGGGAATTACGGGCGCTTTCATGGAATTGAAGGCCGCGCTGCTTATGTTCGGCACAGATGCTGCTTTCTTTTATTGCTTAATGAGGCCAATTGGTTAATTAATACGTTTTTTTAAGGATGCACCTCTGCGATGGATCAGGCGATGGACAATTTACAGGCAAAAAAGCAAGTCATCGACGACGCTGAACAAGCTGCGGCAGCGCCGAAAGACGTTGCAGAGTTTTCGCGTGATACCAGGGTGGATGAATTGCTTTTGACCGATGCTGCGACAAGCAGCGCCGAGATGAAAGCGCGCTGGAAGGCTTCGATCGAAGAAAGTGATCGCAACGGGCTGATTTCGCCGATTGTGCTCTCGGGTGTTTACCGGTTTTTTGAATTGCTTGTGCTTGGGGTTGTTGGGCTTGGTGGCTACCTGGTTTACGTCCCGGCGGAGCAGTCACCACATTTCAGCTATTACCTGCTGGCTGTTGCGGCGGTCTGCGCCTTGTCGGCGCTGGTGCTGCATGCCGTTAATGTTTACAGCATCCAGGCCTTTAACTCACCAATCCGGCAGACGCCAAAATTATGGCTTGGCCTGACGATGGTTTTTGCGATTTTTATTGCGGGCATCTTTTTCCTTAAACTGAGTGACAGCTACTCACGGCTCTGGCTGGGGGCGTGGTATGTGCTTGGCGTGTTGTCGTTGCTGTTTTTCCGGTTCGCCTTTGCCTCCGTTTTGAAACAATGGTGCCAGGAAGGGCGGATTTACCGCCGGGCTGTGGTTGTTGGCGGCGGTGATGAGGCGGTTGCGGTTATCCGGGCGCTGAATGAATCTCCGACCACAGACATCCGCATTTGCGGGGTGTTTGATGAGCGCGGTGATGAGCGGGTGCCGGATAAGATTGAAGGCTACCCAAAACTTGGCAACTATGACGAACTGGTTGAATTTGGCCGCCAATCACGCATTGATCTTTTGATCGTGACGCTGCCTCTGCGGGCAGAGGGGCGGATCATGACGGTTTTGAAAAAGCTGTGGGTGCTGCCTGTGGATATTCGCCTGGCGGCGCATACCACCAAGCTGCGCTTTCGCCCGCGGGCTTACTCCTATATCGGCAATGTTCCCTTTATCGACATTCTCGACAAGCCGCTGGCTGACTGGGACTTTGTGCTGAAATGGCTGTTTGACAAGGTGGTTGCCAGCATCGCGCTCCTGCTGTTGGCGCCGGTGATGCTGGGCGTGGCGCTGGCCGTCAAGCTGACAAGCAAAGGGCCGGTGCTATTCCGCCAGAAGCGTTACGGCTTCAACAATGACCTGATCGAGGTTTATAAATTCCGCTCGATGTATACGGATATGACAGATGCATCGGCTGCCAAGCTGGTGACCAAGGACGACCCACGGGTGACGCCTGTTGGCCGCTTTATCCGCAGATCGAGCCTGGATGAGCTGCCGCAGCTTTTCAATGTTTTGAAGGGCGAGCTTTCGCTTGTTGGCCCGCGGCCGCATGCGCTGCAGGCCAAGGCGGCCAGCCAGAATTATCATGATGTGGTCGATGGCTATTTTGCCCGCCACCGGGTAAAGCCAGGCATCACCGGCTGGGCGCAGATCAATGGTTGGCGCGGCGAGACGGATACGGAAGAGAAAATTCAGAAGCGGGTTGAGTTTGACCTTTACTATATCGAGAACTGGTCGATCTTTTTGGATATTTTCATCATCGCGAAAACGCCGTTCAGCCTTTTGTTCAACAATGACAATGCGTATTAGGTGACAGTGATGGCAATGGTCATGGCCGGCGGTGAACGCAGGCACTTTACAAATTTGAGGCTTGATAGCGCGCTGCCCATAAGCCATGCGATGGAGCGGTTGCTGCTTGCGTTTATCTGGCTGACCTTTTTCCTCAACGGGTTTGTGCTGATGGAGCCGGCGCCGTGCGATCTTTTCATGGTTGCCAGTATTGTGTTGCTGCCGCTGTTTGGCATGGTGCGGTTTACGCTGCTGCACGGGTTGTTGTTTGCGGCCCTTATGGTGGTGGTGGCGGGCGGCATGATTGCGGCAGGTATGAATGAATTTTACGCCCAGTCCGCCCAGCATATGATCATCACGCTCTACTTGTCGCTGTTTGCCGTGGTGCTGGCGGCGTTTGTCACGCTCAACCCGTCGCGCCATCTCAAGATTATCTGGAATGCTTATATGTGCGGGGCGATTGTGGCGGCCGTGGCCGGCATTGTTGGTTATTTTGACCTTATCCCTGGTTCCAACGAGCTGTTTACCCGCTATGACCGGGCGCGCGGCACCTTTAAAGACCCGAATGTTTTTGGCCCCTATCTGGTGCCGGCGTTTTTATATTGTCTGCATAGTTTGCTGACCCGTGGCATCCGGCGCGGCGCGCTGAACCTGTTGCTGATGGGGCTGTTCCTGTTTGGCATCATGATGAGCTTTTCGCGTGGCACATGGTTCATGTTTGCGGTGGCAAGCGGTTCATTTGTGGTGATTTACTTTTTTGCGGCACCGGATAACCGGCAGCGTTTCAAAATGATGGCGCTGAGTATAGCGACGCTGGTGGCTCTGGCCGGTGTTGTTTTGATGGCTCTCCAATTCGACAAGGTGCAGGAGCTTTGGGAAGTTCGCACCTCACTGAACATGGATTATGACGTTGGTGACGCCGGGCGGTTTGCCGGGCATTTAAAGGCGATGCGCATCATTCTTGAAAACCCGCTTGGCATCGGCGCCTTATATTTTGGCTATTTTTATCACCATGAGCTGCCGCATAATCTTTATCTCAGCATGTATCTTGCCTCCGGCTGGGTGGGCGGCACGGTGTTTCTGATTATGATGGTGACGACGCTGGTGATGGGTTTCAAGATCCTGCTGGTCCGCACCACCTGGATGCATTACCACGCGATTGCTTTGTGCAGCTTCTTTGGTCTGATGCTGGAGAGTTACATCATCGACAGTGATCATTGGCGGTTGCTTTATATTCTGATCGCTATGATATGGGGTGCCTATGCGGCGACGAAGGTGAGCAAAGGTTCTACCGGCACGGCGCAGGATGAGATCTGATCGGCTCTGTTTGGCTGTGCTATCGAGGCTGGCTTGAAACGGGAGAAAAATGGTCGGAGCGATAGGATTTGAACCTACGACCCCCGGTCCCCCAGACCGGTGCGCTAACCGGGCTGCGCCACGCTCCGACGATGATTGAGCTATCAATTTCCGGTCCCGTGTTTTCTCAGTATTATAGGACTGGCGTCAAGCAGATTTTTGAATTTGCTGGTGGGAAGGGCGCGTTAGGTTTGATGCAGGATTTTGCGGCACTCTTCGATTTCGCCCAAAAGAGCCATGAGCACATCATTGCGCGGCATATCTGCGGTGATGCTGAGCTTTTCTGTGTCTGCGGTGTTTTTACCTGACTTCTTTTTTCCAGGCCTCTTGCTGGCGGTTCTGGTGATGGCTTTGGCGGCTTCAGCGGTGGTGGGCAGCGGGGAGTCGCTATCTGCGAACGCCTTGACGTAATCGACGCCCTCACGCTTGAGGATCTGCTGGACACCTCGGATGGTGAAGCCCTCGCCGTATAGCAGGCGCTGGATGCCTTTGAGGAGGTCAATATCTGAGGGACGATAGTAGCGGCGGCCGCCACCCCGCTTCATTGGGCTGATCTGGGCAAATTTGCTCTCCCAAAACCGCAAGACGTGTTTTGGCACGTCTAGCTCTGTTGCAACTTCGCTGATGGTTCGCAACGCGTCGGCGGACTTTTCCATTGGTAAGCCTTTTGAATTCGATATTGCTGGTTATTATTTTTTTTTGCCGGTGCCTTTTTTGCGCGCTTTATGGCTGGCGTCGATCCGGTTTTTCATGATTGCGCTTGGGCGAAAGACCAGAACGCGCCGCGGCGTAATGGGCACTTCTTCGCCCGTTTTGGGGTTGCGGCCAATGCGTTGTTTTTTCTGGCGGACACCAAAAGAGCCAAAAGAGGACAGCTTCACCTGTTCACCGGCCTGAAGGCTGGTGCTGATTTCTGACAGAACAAGTTCCACCAGATCTGCTGATTCATTTCGTGGTAATCCGATACGTTTTACAACAGCCTCGGCCAGATCCGCACGAGTCAATGTTTTCCCGCCCATGACTTGTCCCTTTTTGTTATCGGAATTCTTATCGTTCTTTTAGATTTATTTGGCTAAATGCTAATCTATGGGGGCTGATATGGTCAATGGTCAATCGCGATTTTTGTTGTAAATATCGGGATTTAGCCGCCAAACTGGCCGCATTTTGGCGGTGCGGCGGGCTGACATGGCTAATAAGTTGTTAAAGTCATACTTTTAGCAATTTACTAGCAAACCCTGTCAAACTGGTATGCAACGGCCAAGATTACCATTTCAGCAACACGGCGCCCCATGTAAAACCGCCGCCCATAGCTTCCAGTAATACCGTATCACCGGGTTTTATTTTGCCGGATTCTACAGCGTAATTTAACGCCAGGGGTATGGAGGCGGCTGAGGTGTTGCCGTGTTTTTCGACTGTCATTACCACTTTCTCCATGGGCAGGCCGATTTTCCGGGCTGTGCCAACAAGGATGCGCTCATTGGCCTGATGCGGCACGAACCAGTCAACATCGGCGATGGTGAGCCCTGCGGCCTCGAGGGTTTCTTCAATAACGCTGGAGATATTGGTGACAGCATGACGAAAAACATCGCGCCCGGCCATGCGCAGGAAGCCTGTTGTTTTTGTGCTGGAGGGGCCGCCATCGACATAAAGTTTGTCGCGGTAGCGGCCGTCTGAGCGCAGTTTTGAGGCGATGATGCCGGGTGAGCTGCCCTCCTCCGTTGGCTGGGCGGAAAGGACAACAGCGCCAGCGCCATCGCCAAACAGCACGCAGGTTGTGCGATCTTCCCAATCCAGGATGCGGGAGAATGTTTCTGCGCCGATAACCAGGACCGTTTGGACCTGACCGGATTTTATATACTGGTCGGCTGTTGCAAGGGCGAAGACAAAGCCGGAGCATACCGCCTGGAGGTCAAAGGCAGCGCCATCGGTGATGCCAAGTTCAGCCTGGATGGTAACGGCCGTGGCGGGGAAGGTTTGATCCGGTGTTGAGGTGGCCAGGATGATCATATCGATCTCACTGGCCGCGATACCGGCGCGCTCAATCGCCTGACGCGCCGCGTTCAGGCCAAGATCGGAGGTCAGTTCGTTGTCGGCGGCGATGCGGCGCTCGGCGATGCCGGTGCGCTCACGGATCCATTCGTCGCTGGTGTCGACGAATTCAGTCAGGTCTTTGTTGGTTACGATTTTTTCTGGCAGGTAACCGCCGACTGATCTGACGATGGATTTAAAAGAAGACAATGTGTTTAACCCTGTTGCTGTTGCTCATCTTCGTGGATATGGGTCTGGCGGAAGCGGATGATATCGGCCGAGAGACGTTCAACCAGTTTGTTGGATGCCATGTCATAACCAAGATCAATGGCGCTGGCAAAACCTTTTGCGTCGGTGCCGCCGTGGCTTTTTATCACAAGACCATTAAGCCCCAGAAAGACGCCGCCATTCATGCCGCGCGGATCCATCTTGCGTTTCAGGGCGTCAAAACCGCCTGAGGCGATCTTGGCGCCGATCTTGGTGATCAATGTGCGGGTCATGGCGTCGCGAATATAGGTGCCGATCTGCCTGGCGGTGCCTTCGGCGGTTTTCAGGGCGATGTTGCCTGAGAAACCTTCTGTAACGACAACATCGACAAGGCCGCGGCCCAGATCATCGCCTTCCACAAACCCATGATAATCAAAGGGCAATTCTGTTGATCTAAGGATAGCTGCGGCTTTTTTGATTTCGTCGAGGCCTTTTATCTCCTCAACACCAACATTCAGCAGGCCAATGACCGGTCTGTTCTTGGAGAAAAGGGCCGTGGCCATGGCTGACCCCATAACGGCGTAATCAACGAGCTGGTTGGCATCGGCACCAACATTTGCCCCCACGTCAAGTACGATGCCTTCACGGCGCACTGTTGGCCACAAGGCGGCAATTGCAGGGCGGTCAACATCGGCGACGGTGCGCAGGCACAGCTTGGCCATGGCCATAAGAGCGCCGGTGTTGCCAGCGGAAATGCAAACCTCTGCCTCGCCATTTTTAACGGCCTCAATGGCCTTCCACATGCTGGAATTGCGGCGGCCACGGCGCAGCGCCTGGCTGGGCTTTTCGTCCATATTAACGGAAATGTCGGTGTGATGAATGGTGGCCTTGCTGGCAAGTGCGGGGTATTTTTTCAGGATTGGTGCGACGATTGCTTCGTCGCCAAACAGCAGATATTCGGTATCAGGGTGGCGCGTCAGCGATCTGTTGGCACCGGCGACGACCATTTCGGCCCCGTCGTCTCCCCCCATCGCGTCCAATGATATTTTTAGCGGCGCAGTCATTTTGTTGTTGTTACCTCATTCATGCAGCGGCGCGTGACCGGCAATGAAAATCGCCCCTGTCGCTCCGGGCTGGCGGCGTATCCTGGCAGGGCCTTCATCGCGGGATAGCTGGACAATTTTGGCCTGGTACTAAGCCTGATTCTGGGCCTGGTTCTGGGCCTGGTTCTGGGCTGCCCCCTGCTCTGGTGTCGCTTTTGCCCCGATTACCCGGCGTCATTGGCTAGCGACGGGCCTTTGTCTGCGCGTTCTGTTTCTGCGTAAATTGCTGTTTTTGTTTGCTAGTTGATGCCATTCGGCTGCGTTGTAGAAACATACCTGTTCCTGCGCCTGAGACAAGTCTGATTTGTCATACCGCGCGGCAAATGCCTGATTCGCGCCCTGATGGTTAGTGTTTGAGATTTTTTAAGACAGCGAAAGGGTTTTCGTCTTCATCGTCCGTGTCGGTGGGATCGTGCCATTCAAACACCTCGTCGTCGCGGCGGGGGAACTGGTCAATGGCAACAACAAACTGCTCGTAAATAACCTGGCCGATATCGAGCTTTTCATTCTCGTAGAACTCGATCATGTCTTCCTCATAATCCAGCTCCAGCTCTTCGGCGTTTTCTTCGGTATTTTTCTCTTGCGGCCAGAAGATGGTTTCGAAGGATTCATCCATCTTTAGCGGAATCGGCTCCAGGCTGACGGCGCTATTCTGGGTGAAGTCCGCCTGGATGAGCGCTTTCATGTGGAATCTGCGTTTGGTGCGCGGGGTGATGTCCGCTGTCGCCTCGAAACTTGTCACAGACGGCAGCTCCAGCGCGTCGGCCAGGGCGGCGCATTGGCGCTCGCTCAAGGTGATTGTGAGGGAGAGGCCGCTGCCGACTTCGGTGAGGGCAACGCGGCGCGTCAATGGTTGGATGCTGGCCGCTGGGCTTGGGGAGGAGGGTGGTTGGTCTGGAGGTTGGGTCATTGCCTGTTTCTAGATGTGGGTGGTGATACTGGCTTTCGGCCGGGATGGTTTAGTCTATCTCGGGTGTGATAAAGGTAAAACTGGAATTTTCAATATCCTTGATGCGGTGTTGGCTGAGGGCGCTGTAGGCTCCCAGCATGTAGTTTGTGAGATTTTCGGCGCGGGCGTCAACAGTTGTTGCACCGGTGTAAACATAGTGATTGATGGCCTCTGCCAGATCGCGCCGGTTTCCCTGGCGGATACCGGCCTTATAAGCGCCGGCGCGCTCATAAAAGCCGGCGACCAGGCGCTTGATATTTTTGGGGATGGCGAGATCGCGAAAGCCCGAATCGCGGTAAGCTCGCTCGAGTTCCTTGACCATCACTTCGGTCAGCATCTGGCTGAGCTCATCATCGTTGCTCTCGCTGCGCAGGCGCTCCAGCAGCAGGTAGATGTGGATGCACAGAAGCTCATAGCGACCGGTGATTGAATCGGGAACCTGGAATGACTGGTAAAAATCCGGATGTCGTGCGTGATTGGCGGCGAGGCTGTAAAGATTGTTCGCCCTTCGCCTTTTCTCTGCCCGATTTCTCAGCCACTTGAACATTGTCTGTTTACTTTTGCGGTAATGATTAACGGATAAGCCAGCAGAGCTAACTTGCATTTGCGGCTAACTCAAGGTAACTGCTTTATCTGCGGTTTGGTTTGATTAGTCCAACGGTAAAAGTATTATATATGAAAAAGTTGACCACAGAATTTCATGATCAGGCTGGTGGATTTGACACCGCAAACGGTGCCGAGCGCCGTGAAATCCTGCGCTGTCTGTTTGGCGCCGCTGCTTTGCTGGCGCTTGGGCCATTGGCGGCCTGCTCATCGGAGCTGACGCAGCACGGACATTTGTTAACCGAGGCTGACCTGGCGCAGGTGCAAAATGGCATGTCGCAACAGCAGGTGAAATTTCTGCTTGGCACACCGGACACCACCGCTACCTATTCTGGTGAGGTCTACTACTACATCTCCTCAAAAATGAAGACGACGGCTTTTCTGAACCCCAAAGAAGTCGACCGCCGCGTCGTTGCGGTTTATTTTGCGCCGCAGGTCAACACCGTTAGCCGCGTGGCGCATTACGGGCTGAAGGATGGCAAGGTCATCGACTTTATCTCGCGTGAGACCCCGTCGCAGGGCCGCGAAGCTTCGCTGTTGCAACAGCTGTTCCGCAACCTGACACCGGCGACAAGTATAACGGGCGGGTAGGGTTTCTTCGTGCTGTTAGGGCTGAGATCAGCGCTGCTTTGTTTTGAATAATCGCTGGGTTTTCTTCCCACGTGCGATTGATTTTAAAACGAGTATTGTCCGAGCTCGATTTCGAACCTGTGCTTTTCAGCAACGAAATTTTTGAGCTTCTCATCAAAACATTCTGCATACGGCAACCGGCTCACCGATTTATTTCTATGGGCCAGTTTTATGCCCTCGATTTTCAGATCAGCACATACCTCTTCCAGATCCTCGCTCAGATAGTCGAACCGGATGAACTTGTTGATCCAGCTATCACGCACTCTGCGTTTTGCGAAAATATTTTTCCGGACTGTTAAATACTGCTCCAGCGAGCTTACGCCGCGTGCAAATTTGGAAAATTCCTCATAGTTCCATTCGACGTTTCCGCGGTGAGGAGAAAAATAGAAGCTAACGAGTTTGTCGTAGGGATTTCTGATGGTTGTAAAAATATAATAGTCTTCAAGTTCACCACCAAGAGCCCTGTAATATTTCTGCAGGTTCGAGTGTTTTTTTAATTTTTTGTGGGAGGGATTTCTGATTTCAAACCGTTCAACACCGTCCTGATGAGGCGACAGGATGACCAAATCATCATCGGTGTGTTTACGCAAAGCATCCTGAATGCTGTTTCCGCCTGTTTTTGGGATGTGAAGAAAAACAAATTTATGTTTGCTTGAAATCATTTCACATTTTCCGATTTACAAAATTGTTTTCTCCAACCGTTGTGGTATGCCCTGCAAGCGGCGGTTCGACTTTAAACCAACCTTCGGTCCCAGAATTTATTTTCGCCCTTCAACGTAAACGCTGTTTTCACTTCGCTCAAATAAATCCAAACCTTCGGCCTCTTCTATAAGCGTTTCACCTGGTGCCTGCACCGCTACATCACGAAAGCCCGCATCGACTATAAGTTTAGCAAGCGATTTACCGTCATACATCCATTGATGATGCCGGTAGCCACGCATCAGCAATAACAGTTTCTGTTTAAGGGTATTAATTGGCGGAGAGGTGACAAGTATTTCGGTAATAAACTTATCTGCATCACCAGTTGCGTTATAGTCATCAATTGATTTTTTTAAGTCCGGAATGGAAATTCGCAGGATCCCGCCGCTTTCCAAAACGCGAAAGGCTTCACTTAGAAACTGCTTTGCACCCTCACGTGACAGATGCTCAAACATGTGCGAGCTATAAACACAATTCACAGAGTGCGATGCTAAGGGTATCGACTTTGTGGCGTCGGCGAACCCAATGCTGTTCTCCTTGTTCCACTCGACATTCTCAATCTGTTCGTCGTTCAGCAGCCCTAAACTTACTGCTAAACGATATTTGATGGGGGCATTTGCAAGTTTTATTGCAGGGCTATTGTCCAGGTTTATCCATCCGGGCGTTGGTGTTCTGCCGCATCCTATATTCACTCGATTTTTCATCAATTTTTCCCTGGTTCAGTCCTAGCGCCCTACTCCCACTCGATTGTGCCAGGGGTTTTGAGGTGATGTCGTAGACGACGCGGTTGACGCCGCGGACTTCGTTGATGAGGCGGGTTGAGGTTTTACCCAAAAATTCGTGGTCGAAGGAATAATAATCCGCCGTCATGCCATCGGTGGAGGTAACGGCGCGCAGCGCCAGCACGTAATCATAAGTGCGGGCGTCGCCCATGACGCCGACGGTGCGCACGGGAAGCAGCATCGCGCTTAAAGGCCAGTTTTCTTATTATCCTTATACGTTTCAGAAACTTCATCTTTACATATTTCGCTAGTTCAATGCCTGAGCAGGAACCTGATTTGGTTTGCAATCTTTTGACCCGTGATAAGGTATATCTCGATTTCCGCCTGCCTCACAATAAGAACCATGACGGCAATCGGTAAAAACTTAAGTCAATTAATCACTAGCATAACTGTACTGGCGGTATATTATTTTCAATCGCAACAATTGACTTTCATGGGCGGAACAATGGCTGCAGATCGAGCGCCCTTGCGATCGATTTGGTTATTCTTAATATGGCGATGGTTACATCTGGCGGGTCGGGGCTGGCATTTGCGAATGAATATAATGGGTTAGCTATCTATTTCCACAGCGGCATGCGGTTACCATATTACGGATCAGTCAGTCCATTACGAATCTAAATCTACAAATGGCTTCAACAATTTGTTGAATCTCCAACTTTTCTTTAGCCGGTACAACGAATAAAGCTTGCCTGCCACACCATCGAACTGGCTGAAGAAAACGCTCGACGAAATGATAGTGTTCTCTTTTCTTATATCATCAAATAAAATTGAAGTTCCGGGGCTCGCGTTTAATAACGATACTAAAAAGCAACAAACTCTAAACCTACCATCAATCAGTACTACATCAGGCAATTCTCCCTGTTTCCATATCCAGTCGGTGTAATCTTTAAAATTATTTATTTTTTCGTAGTTGATGGGCCTACCCCACTCTTTTACTTTCCCAACATCAGCATGATGCAGCTTCAGTCTTTTTGTTGGCTGAGCACTTCTGGTTGACGGTTGTTATCCAATCTTTAGAGCTGTCAACGCTATATATTTTGCAATTAACATTGCTTGCGACCCAAATAGTGGACGCGCCGCAACCATATTCAGCATAAACTCCTGCCTTACCAACAAGGTCCTTAAAAATTTTGTCATCACCATCAAAAAGCGAGGCGCCGCTGAGGTTCATTAAATTTCTGGTCGTCTTCAGTAATTTACAGATAACTGGCGGCAGCAAATTTCTAGTAATTTTTCGTATCAACGCCTCTTACTCCTACTAGCTTAATGCAAATTTTGAATTCTCTTTTGTTCGAGCGCTTGCTGAATGCTAAACTGCAGAGCATTGTTCTAGAAAGAACTAATAACATAGGGAAATTATTCATCCTATTCCCACTTGATGGTGCCGAGAGGGTTTAAGGTGATGTCGTAGGCGAAGCGGCTGATGCTGCGGAGTTGGTTGATGAGGCGGGCTACGATATTTGATGAGGGCATTTGCAAGTTTTATTACAGGGCTATTGCCCAGGTTTTACCATCCGGGCGTTGGTGTTCTGCCGCATCCTATATTCACTCGATTTTTCATCACTTTTTTCCCTGGTTCAATCCTAGCGCCCTACTCCCACTCGATTGTGCCGGGGGGTTTTGAGGTGATGTCGTAGACGACGCGGTTGACGCCGCGGACTTCGTTGATGAGGCGGGTTGAGGTTTTACCCAAAAATTCGTGGTCGAAGGAGTAATAATCCGCCGTCATGCCATCGGTGGAGGTAACGGCGCGCAGCGCCAGCACGTAATCGTAGGTGCGGGCGTCGCCCATGACGCCGACGGTGCGCACGGGAAGCAGTACGGCGAAAGCCTGCCAGATTTCATCATAGAGACCGGCCTTGCGGATCTCATCGAGGTAGATGGCATCGGCCTTGCGCAGGATCTCCAGCTTTTCTTCCGTAATGTCGCCGGGGATGCGGATGGCAAGGCCAGGGCCGGGGAAGGGATGGCGGGCGATGAAGGGCTCCGGCAAGCCAAGCTCGCGGCCAAGGATGCGGACTTCGTCCTTGAACAGCTCGCGCAGGGGCTCGACCAGCTGCATGTTCATGCGCTCGGGCAGGCCGCCGACATTGTGGTGCGATTTGATGGTGACGGACGGCCCGCCGGTGAAGGAGACGCTCTCGATCACGTCCGGATAGAGGGTGCCCTGGGCGAGAAAATCAGCGCCGCCAAGTTTTTTGGCCTCGCTCTCAAACACGTCGATGAATAGGCGACCAATTGTTTTGCGCTTTTGCTCCGGGTCGCTGACGCCTGCCAACTCGCCGAGGAAGAGATCTCTGGCGTTAACATGGACGAGCGGAATGTTGTAATGGCCCTTGAACAGCTTCACGACTTCCTCGGCCTCATTGAGGCGCAGGAGGCCGTGATCGACGAAGATGCAGTTCAACTGATCGCCGATTGCCTCATGCAGCAGGATGGCGGCGACGGATGAATCGACACCGCCGGAGAGGCCGCAGATGACGCGGGCATCGCCGACCTGTTCGCGGATTTTTTTTATCTCGCTTTCGCGGAAAGCGGCCATTGTCCAGTCGCCGTGGCAACCGGCGATGTTGTGGACAAAATTGCGGATGATCGCTGTGCCGCATTCGGTATGGACCACCTCGGGGTGGAACTGGACGGCGTAAAAGCGGCGGTGTTCGTCGGCGATGGCCGCATAGGGCGCGCCGGGTGAGCGGGCGATGATTTTGAAGCCTTCGGGCAGGCTGGTGACACGATCCCCATGGCTCATCCACACCCTAAGGGTGTTTGTAATACCATCAGTGGTCCCATAGGATTCTGTGAGGCCGTCAAAGAGGGGGGAATCGTCCAGCAGCTCGATATCGGCGCGGCCAAATTCCTGATGGTCGGAGCCCATAACCTCGCCGCCAAGCTGGGCGACCATGGTCTGCTGGCCATAACAGATGCCAAGCACCGGCACGCCGGATTTGAACACCGCTTCGGGCGCGCGCGGGGTGTCCGCTGCTGTAACGCTGGCCGGGCCGCCGGAGAGGATGATGGCTTTGGGCTTGATCTTCTCAAAGGCGGCTTCGGCCAGATTGAAGGGGACAATTTCGGAGTAGACGCCGGCCTCACGCACCCGCCTTGCAATAAGCTGGGTGACCTGCGAGCCGAAGTCGATAATGAGGATGGTCTCTGTCATGTTTGGGTGTTAATGCAAAATGAGACCAAGCTCAATAAGCTTTCGGTTATTTTGCATGGAAATATGGCCGCAGGTGCTTTTGGCGGCATCGGGCTTTTTTGCAACAGGTGGCTTTTGAGGCGGCTTTTGCAGCAGAGACGGGATTGCTGGTTTAGGCGCGCTCCAGCAGCGCAATAAAGAAGCCGTCTGTGCCATGGGTGGCGGGCGTGAGGGTGAGGTTTGTCTCGTTGCTGATGGCGCTTGTGAGCGCGGTGCCGTCTTGTGGTTGCCATAGCGATTTGTAGGGGACGGGTTTAAAGGCCGGGAATTCTTGGGTGAACCAATCCATCTGTTGCTGGTTTTCTGCCGGCAATAGAGAGCAGGTGACATAGACCAGACGGCCGCCGGGGCGAACGTAATTTTGCGCGGCGGCCAGCACGGTGCGTTGCTCTTCCAGGCGGGTCTCCAGCGCTGCCTCGGAAAGGCGCCATCTTGCATCCGGGTGGCGGCGCCAGGTGCCGGTGCCGGTGCAGGGGGCGTCGACCAGGACGATGTCCATGGTCTGGGCGAGAGGCGCGAGCTGGGCCTCGTCGCCAGCGTCGACGGTCTGAACATTGCGGCAGCCGGCGCGTTTCAGCCGCTCGAAGATGGGGCGCAGGCGGTGCTTGTCGTTATCATAGGCGTGGATCTGGCCTTTGTTGTCCATCTGCGCGCTGAGAGCCAGGGTTTTGCCGCCAGCGCCGGCGCAATAGTCCAGGATCTGGTCGCCGGGTTTGGCGCCGGTCATCTGGCAGGCGATCTGCGAGCCTTCGTCCTGAATTTCAAACCAGCCCTTGCCATGGGCCGCCTCGGCCTCGATGTTCGGCGCTTTCACTGCAGCGGTTGCGGGCGGCAGGCGCAGGCCAAGCGGGGCGAATTTGACTGGCGCAGCGCCAAATTTTGCCAGGGCTTTTTGCAATTTTTCCGGTGTCGCCTTGAGGCTGTTGGTGCGTATGTCGATGGGGGCGCGCTCTGATAACGCTTTGGCCTGATTGATGAAATCATCACCAAATGCGGCGCTCAACGGCTCACAGAGCCAGGCGGGAATGTTGGCGGCGATGTGGTCTGGCGGGGTTTCCTCTCGCAAAGTGGTGAGGGCTTTTTTCTCTGCCTCGGTCATGGGGCCGGGGGAGAATTTATCAGTCGCCAGCTCGGTTTCCAGGGTGCCTGCATCTTCGCCCCAAATGGAAATAGCGGCGGCGAGGGTGAGGGCGCGGGGGGTCTCGTCCTCCATCTGGAAGGCGAGGGATAGCTTGTTGCGCAGCACGTCATAAACAAGGTTGCCAATGGCGGCGCGGTCTTTGCTACCGGCAAAGCGGTTGCTGCGGCCCCAATTGCCAAGGGCGGTTTTGGCCGGGGCATGGTTCTGCTCGATCTCGGTCAGGACGTCGATTGCGGCGCTGAGCCGGCCGGCCAGTTTCATTCAGGAACCTCTAAAGTGATACAACGGTGAGAAAGAACTTGGCCCACATCAGGGCCAGGATGACAACGGAGGCCAGAAACGCGAAGAAGCGCTGGTTGACGTTGTTATTGGTGACGTGAATGATAGCATGAATGATGCGGGCAATGACATAAACCCAGGCGAGGACGACCTGCACATTATCGGCCTGCTTGGTGATGATAAGCAGGAGGACAAGCACGTAGAATAAGATCGGCGTCTCCAGCTGGTTGTGGAAGCAATTTGCTATCTTGGTGGTTTTTTCCGTCCAATTGGCCTGACGCAGGGCGATGTCCTTCACCCGGACCTTTTTGGCCTTGATACTGCCAACGCGGGAGTAGCCCATGGCGAAAAGCAGCAGGAAAGTTAGAGCGACCTGAACGAAAAGCGGGCTGAGGATGTCCATATTTTGTCTCCTGACCAGGCACCGCCCTGCTGAAAAATAAGCGGGCTGCCGGTTTCGGCGGGTTTAGTTGCTGCCCGGGTAATTCGGGCTTTCTCGGGTGATGGTGACGTCGTGGGCGTGGCTTTCGCGCAGGCTGGCGCTGGAGATGCGCACGAAGCGGGCCTTTGATTGCAGCTCCTTGATGGTCTTTGAGCCGGTGTAACCCATGGCGGCTCGCAGGCCGCCCACCATCTGATGCAACACGGAGCTGACCGGGCCTTTATACGGCACCTGGCCCTCGATGCCCTCAGGCACAAGTTTGAGCTGGTCGTTAACCTCCTGCTGGAAGTAGCGATCCGCCGAGCCTCGGGCCATGGCTCCAACCGAGCCCATGCCGCGATAGGATTTGTAGGAGCGGCCCTGGTAGAGGAACACCTCACCGGGGCTTTCGTCGGTGCCGGCCAGTAGGGAGCCGACCATGACACAGTCTGCGCCTACGGCAAGGGCCTTTGCCATATCGCCGGAGAATTTTATGCCGCCATCGGCGATCACAGGGGTGTTGGTTTTATGTGCAACTTCAACGGCTTCGGCGATGGCGGTGAGCTGGGGCACGCCGACACCGGCGACAATACGGGTGGTGCAGATGGAGCCGGGGCCAATGCCAACCTTGACGGCATCCGCGCCCGCATCGATGAGGCCTTTAGTGCCTTCGCCGGTTGCGACATTGCCGGCAATGACCTGGACATTGTTGGAAATTTTCTTGATGCGGGTGACAGCATCCAGCACTTTGCGTGACTGGCCGTGGGCGGTATCAACGACGATGATATCGACACCGGCGGCGAGCAGCATTTCGGTGCGCTCAAAGCCATCGTCACCTACTGTGGTGGCGGCGGCAACGCGCAGGCGGCCTTGCTCATCTTTGGCGGCATCCGGGTGCTGGCGGGCTTTTTCGATGTCTTTAACGGTGACGAGGCCGGTGCAGTGATAATCGCTATCAACGACCAGCAGCTTTTCGATGCGGTGCTGGTGCAGCAGGCGCTTGGCCTCATCCATGCTGACATTTTCGGGAATGGTGATGAGGTCTTTGGTCATCAGCTCGGAGACCGGCTGGTCTTTTTTGTCAGCAAAACGAACGTCGCGGTTGGTCAGGATGCCAACAAGCTTGCCGGAATTTTCAACGACGGGAATGCCGGAGATATGGTGCATCTCCATTAACGAGAGCGCGTCTTTCAGCGTGGCATTTGGCGCGATGGTGACCGGGTTGACGACCATACCGGATTCGAATTTTTTGACCTTCTCGACTTCTTTGGCCTGTTCTTCCGGCGTGAAATTGCGGTGTATAACGCCCATGCCGCCGGCCTGGGCCATGGCGATGGCCATATTACCATCTGTCACTGTGTCCATGGCGGAGGACATGATGGGAATATTCAGGGCGATGCTGCTTGTCACTTTTGTCGAGGGGTCAACCTCGCCGGGCATCACTTCTGAGGCGCCGGGGCGCAGCAGGACATCGTCAAATGTAAGGGAAAGCGGTAGGTTCAAAAGGTCTGAGCCAGCGGCCATTTTGTTCATCCTTCGTGCAATCATCAATCCGGGATACGGACCGGTGTGCTCGCCCTTCTAGCATTTTGTTCTGCGGTTGGAAAGCCATTGAGATGACGAAATCCCGGTGGAAAGATGCGGCATATCGGGCCAATTTGCAGCGCTGCTATGACGCGGCATCCGAATGTGTGGCATCATATATTTGCTTTTATGATGGTTTGTTATCTCAACCCGTACAAAAACCCTCCTTAACTCTAAGTGGAAAACAAAAATGGCTTCTCAAATTTCAGCGATCGGCGTCATCGGGGCCGGGCAAATGGGCTCGGGCATTGCGCATGTCTGTGCGCTGTCGGGTCTGTCTGTCTATCTGATGGATACAAATGAAAAAATCCTCGACAAGGCGAAAAAAACCATCGCCAAGAATATGAAGCGGCAGGTTTCAAAAAAGCTGATCACTGAAGGTGAGGCCGACGCGGCGCTGGCGTTGATTGAAGGCGGCACCAGTTATGACGGCTTTAAAAGCGTTGACCTGGTGATTGAGGCGGCAACCGAAAAAGAAGCGCTGAAGGCAGTGATTTTCAAGGACCTGTGCGAGATTTTACCGGATGAGACGTTGCTGGCCTCCAACACTTCGTCGATCTCGATCACCCGGCTGGCGGCCAACACCGACCGGCCGCATAAATTCGTTGGCATTCACTTTATGAACCCGGTGCCGGTGATGGGGCTGGTGGAGCTTATTCGCGGCATCGCGACGGATGATGATACATTTGAGGCGGCGAGGGATTTCATCAACAAGATCGGCAAGTCACCGGTGGTGTCGGCCGATTTCCCGGCGTTTATTGTTAACCGGGTTTTGTTGCCGATGATCAATGAGGCGGTCTATGCAATCCATGAAGGGGTGGGCACGGTGGCCAGCGTTGATGAAGCCTTGAAGCTTGGCGCCAACCACCCGATGGGGCCGCTGCAACTGGCGGATTTCATCGGGCTTGATACCTGCCTGTCGATCATGAATGTGCTGCATGAGGGGCTTGGCGATACCAAATATCGCCCCTGCCCGCTGCTGGTGAAATATGTTGAGGCGGGGTGGTATGGGCGCAAGACCGGCAAGGGGTTTTATGACTATAACGAGGATCCACCAAAGCCCACTCACCGCCAGCTATAAAGCACCCGGCAGCTTTAATCATTCTTGAGTTCATTACTGCGGCCCTTGAAACCGGTCGCCATGACGTAAAGCTCGGAGCTGTCGGCGCGGCTGGCATCGGGCTTGACGTGGCGGGTTTTTTTGAAATTCTGTTTCATGATGCGCAGCAATTCATGCTCGGTGCCGCCCTGCAGCACTTTGGCGAGGAAGACGCCTTCGGGTTTTAATACCTCAATGGCAAACTCCAGCGCCGCTTCAGCGAGGCTCATGATGCGCAGATGATCGGTTTGTTTGTGGCCGGTGGCGGGCGCGGCCATGTCTGACATGACGATGTCGGCCGCGCCCTCTTTTAGCGCGCCCTTTAAAACATCGGGTGCGGTTTCATCCATGAAATCGAGATGGAATAGGGTGACGCCGGGCAGCTCCTCCATCTCCGAGATGTCAATGGCGACGACTTCGCCCTTGCCATTGCCTTTGCCGGTCTCCGACTTGGCGCGCTCAGCGGCGACCTGGCTCCAGCCGCCAGGGGCGGCGCCAAGGTCAACGATGGTCATGCCGGGGCGGATGAGTTTGTACTGGTCGTCAATCTCGATCAGCTTGAAGGCGGCACGGGAGCGCAAACCCTCGTCTTTGGCGCGCTGGACGTAAGGGTCGTTTAGTTGGCGCTGCAGCCAGCGGGTTGACGATATCTTGCGGCCACGGGCCGACTTGACTTTGACGGCGAGCTTGCGCTTGCCTTCACTGGCCGGTGCTGATTTGCCAGCCTTGCGGACTTTGCCGGATGAGGCTTTTGGTTTTGCGGGTTTTTTGCTCATTGTCTGGTCTCAATGGTTAAATTCAGGAGCGGCGGGCGCGGCGCGGGTGGCGCAGGCGCGGTTTTTTTGGCTGGCTTGTCCAGAGCTGGCCGGGTTCGATATAGCCATCCTCCTGCATCAGCTTGGCAAGGATGCCTTCGCGAAGGCCGCGGTCGGCAACGCGCAGATGGCTGGTTGTCCAGGTCTCAAGCATGGCCTCGAGTATGGCGCAACCGCCCAGCACCAGGTCCGCGCGGTCGCGGCCAATGCTAGGGATTGCGGCGCGTTTTTCAAAATTCAAATCCATCAGCATGCGGGAGATGCGCTGCACTTCCGGCACTTCCATCCATAGCCCGTCGATTTTCTGGCGGTCGTAAACTTCGAGGCGAAGGTGGACGCCGGCGACCGTTGTGACGGTGCCTGATGTGCCAAGGAAATGCACTTTAGAGCGGTTGATGTTTGTGGTGTTGGCGACATGGTCTGAATATGGTTTCAGCTTTTCCTTGAAGTGATTGATCATGGCGCGGTAATTGGCCTCACCGACATCGCGGCCGTTGAACTTTTCGGCCATGGTGACAACACCGACCGGGATCGACACCCAATTAACGATGGCTTCATCATCATCGACCAGCTTTTTGCTGTTTGGCGTGTTGAGCTTTTTGATATCAAGCCAGATCAACTCGGAGGAGCCGCCACCGATGTCAAATATAAGGGCATAATCGCATGTCTCGTCGATCAATGTGGTGCAGCCGGAGACAGCGAGCTTGGCTTCGGTTTCCTGATCAATGATTTCCAGATCAAGCCCGGTTTTGCGTTGAACAGACGCGAGGAATTCACCGCTGTTCAGGGCGGCGCGGCACGCCTCTGTTGCGACAAGGCGCGAGCGCGAGACCTTATGAAACTCCATTTTTGCAGCGCAAATCTTGAGGGCATCAATGGTGCGGTCCATGGCGCGGCGGCTGAGGGCGCCGGTTTCGCTGACGCCTTCGCCAAGGCGGATGATGCGCGAGAAGGCATCGACAATCTGGAAGCCTTTGCGGGTTGGGCGGGCAAGCAGCAGGCGGCAGTTGTTTGTGCCGAGGTCAAGGGCGCCGTAAATGGGCAGG
This sequence comes from uncultured Alphaproteobacteria bacterium, assembly GCA_942490955.1. Classification (GTDB taxonomy): domain Bacteria; phylum Pseudomonadota; class Alphaproteobacteria; order Rhizobiales; family HXMU1428-3; genus HXMU1428-3. Next base: position 24,578 of record CALNZE010000063.1, on the reverse strand, counting down.
CGGCCGGCATGCTTCTGGTCGAATTTGCTGCGGCGTGAGGTAGTTTCGGGGTTATCAGCTGTTTCACCCTGCGGCGGCGTTTTGCTTTCGCTGTTTTGCTGGCGTGGCTCCGCGCCGCGAAGATCATCCGTGATACGGCGCGCAGCGGATTGCTGGCCGGGCAGCGGCTGTGCTGCCTCGACGGGCGAAACCGGCCCTGGCATTGCAAGCCTATCGCCGGGTGTGGCATCGGGTGTGGATGGGGACCTGGAGCTGATCACCTGCCGGTCAATCTGGCCTTGGCTTATCGCCGGGTTGACCGCCGGGTTGTCTTGGGCGGCGCGGCCTGGTTGCGGCGTGATGATATGCTCAGGCGGCTGGTCCTTATTTGCCTGACCTGGTTTTGCCTGATCCGGTTTTATGTGATCCGGTTTTAACTGGCCCAGATTCCATGTTCCACCCTCCCTGCCGGTACCATTGTTATGGTCGCGCGACATGTGCAGTCTTTCCTGTTGTAAGCTGTGTGATACCGGGGGCGTTTTTTTGCGCCGCGCTCTGCTTTAGCGGGTAAGGATCGCGGCGTTTTCCAGCGGAAGATTGAGTGGGTATATTTTGGGCAGATGCTGCATCTATCAGCTTGCCTTTACCCTGTTTGCGGCTCGACTGCCCTTTGGCATGGCTCGGCGCCGTCTCATTCCCTGCTGCTGCCCCTGATGGTGGCATTTTCTGGCGCTGGCAATGCCCGTTTTGGCACCCGGCGCCACGCGCGTTTCAACCCGGCCGTGGCGTTTATTTCCCTGATATCTGATCTACAGCCAATCACCTCTTTCAACTGGTGATTTGTTTCTCTTTGTCGATGATCAGTTTAACAAATTCAGGGCAGTTCACAAGGGAAAGCGCCTGCAGCGGTAAATGCCACAAATGCCGGAAAAACAGCGCTTTTGGCGGCTTTTCCGGTGTTTTTGCTAGATAATCTGCTCTCGGCGGAGGATTTTAAGAACCTCATCGGCCAGATCTTCAGCTGATTCAGTGCCGCCGGGCAGCTCGATTTCTGCGGATTCGGGCGTTTCATAGGCGGAATCAATGCCGGTGAAGTTCTTGATTTCGCCGCGCCGGGCCTTGGCATACAGCCCTTTGACATCGCGGTCCTCGCAAACCTCGAGCGGTGTATTGACGAAAATCTCGATGAATTCGCCGTCGTCGAACAGCGAGCGGGCGAGGCGCCTGTCTGCCTTGAAGGGCGAGATGAAGGAGACCATGACGATCAGCCCGGCATCGACCATAAGGCGTGAGGCCTCTGCGACGCGGCGGATGTTTTCGGTGCGGTCATCATCTGTGAAGCCAAGGTCGCGGTTGAGGCCGTGGCGGACATTGTCGCCATCAAGCAGATATGTGTGGTTGCCCTGAAGGTGCAGCTTGTTCTCTAGCACGTTGGCGATGGTCGATTTGCCAGAGCCGGAAAGACCGGTGAACCACAGGCAGGGCTTCTGGCCTTTTTGCAGCCACGGGCTGCCTTCTCGACAGCCATATGCTGCAAGTGAACGTTGTCAGCGCGGCGAGAGCGCCGTGGATAAGTCCGGCGCCGAGGGTGTTGTTGCTGAGCCGGTCGATCAGGATGAAGTTGCCGGTATCGTGGTTATTGGTGTAGGGGTCGAAGGCGATCGGGCGGCTGAGGCTGCGGTTGCACACCGCGACATCATTGAGATCGAGCTTCTTGGCTGCAACTTGTTCAATTGTGTTGACGTCATTTATGTGATACTTGAGCTCTGGAGACCGTGGCGGTGACCATCTTGGTGCCGGTATTGAGTAGATAGGCGCGGCCGTTGCAGCATCGGCTCTTCGTCCATCCAGATGAGGGTGGTCTCGATCTGCTCGGCCGAACTGGCCGGGTGTTCGGCGATTGGAGATGACGTCGCCACGGGAGACATCAACCTCATCGGCCAGGGTGAGGGTGATCGACTGGCCGGTTATGGCCTGTGGCAGATCGCCATCATGCGTGACGATACGCGCGACGGTACTTTCCTTACCAGAGGGCTGAACGACGGATGTCGTCGCCAGGCTGGATTATGCCGCTGGACACCGTGCCGGAAAAGCCGCGGAAGTTAAGATCGGGGCGGTTGACCCACTGGACCGGCAGGCGCAAGGCCGCATTCTGCATGCGCTCTTCGTCGATGATGTCGAAGTCTTCGAGAAAGGCGAGCAGCTGTTGCCGTGATACCAGGGCATGCTTGTCACTGGGGGTGATGATGTTCTCGCCGTTGAGGGCGGAAATCGGGATCGAAGGTGAATTTCTTCGATGTCGATGCTTGTCGGCAAAATCGATATAGTCTTCAACGATCTCGTTGAAGCGGTTCTCATCGTAGTTGACCAGGTCCATCTTGTTGACGGCGACCACGATGTGGCGGATGCCGAGCAGCGACACCGATGCAACTGTGGCGGCGCGTTTGGGTAAGGATGCCCTTGCGCGCGTCGACCATCAAAATGGCGACGTCGGCGGTTGAGGCGCCGGTGACCATGTTGCGGGTGTATTGCTCATGCCCCGGGGTGTCGGCAACGATGAACTTGCGCTTGTCGGTCGAGAAGAAGCGATAGGCCACATCAATGGTGATGCCCTGCTCCCGCTCGGCGGCGAGGCCATCGACCAGCAAGGCGAAGTCGATATCCTCGCCCTGGGTGCCGTATTTCTTCGAGTCGGCTTCGACCGCGGCCATCTGGTCTTCGAACAGCATCTTGGATTCGAACAGCAGACGCCCGATCAGGGTGCTCTTGCCATCGTCCACGCTGCCGCAGGTAATGAAACGCAGCAGGCTCTTGTGCTCGTGGCTGCGCAGGTATTCGCCAATATCGGAGGCGATGAGATCGGATACGTGGGCCATTAGCAAGCCTCCTGCAGGGCCGCCCCAAAGGCGGCTTCAGCCCCCACGGGGGGCAGCGAACAAATGTGAGCGAAAGGGCGCATCGGCCGACCATCCGCCGGGCCGCCCCAAGGATGGGCGCAGCCCCCTCGGGGGGCAGCGAACAAAGTGAGCGTGGGGGCCATCAGAAATACCCCTCCTGCTTTTTCTTTTCCATGGACGCAGCGGAATCGTGGTCAATCACCCGGCCCTGGCGCTCCGAGAGTCTTGGTCAGCAACATTTCCTGGATGATCGCCGGCAGCGTGTCGGCGTCGGACTCGACCGCCCCGGTCAGCGGATAGCAGCCCAGGGTGCGGAAACGCACCTTGCGGAATTCAGGCTTTTCACCTTCCTTCAGCGGCATGCGCTCGTCGTCGACCATGATCAGCGCGCCATCGCGCTCGACCACCGGACGCGCAGCCGAGTAGTACAGCGGCACGATGGGGATGTCTTCGAGGTAGATGTATTGCCAGATGTCCAGTTCGGTCCAGTTCGACAGCGGAAACACCCGCATCGACTCGCCCTTGTGCTTGCGCGCGTTGTAGAGCTTCCACAACTCGGGGCGCTGCACCTTCGGGTCCCAGCGATGGGATTTGCGCGCTGCGGAAGGAAAAGATGCGCTCTTTTGCTCTCGATTTTTCCTCATCGCGGCGGGCGCCGCCGAAGGCCGCATCAAAGCCATATTTATCCAGCGCCTGTTTCAGGCTTTCGGTTTTCATGACCTCGGTATGCAGGGCCGAGCCATGGGAAAAGGGGCCGATGCCGCGCTGGACGCCGTCTTCGTTTATGTGGACCAGAAGCTCCATGCCGGTTCCTTTGGCAATGTTATCGCGAAACTCGATCATCTCGCGGAATTTCCAGGTGGTATCGACATGGAGTAGCGGAAATGGCGGCTTTGAGGGGTAGAAGGCCATGAGCGCCAGATGCAGCAAAACGGCAGAAACCTTGCCGATGGAATAGAGCATGACGGGCTTTTCGAAAGCTGGCCGCGACTTCGCGGATAATGTGGATGCTTTCGGCCTCGAGCTCCTGAAGGTGGCTTAGTTTCATGAAAAATGAACCAGTTCAATGATTTGCCAGTGCTATAAGGGGTTTTTGACCCGCCAGGCGCGGCTAAATTATTCGGAAATTCTTCCCTATCAGATAGCGGGTTTTTGCGCGTTCCAAAAGGGGGTATGGCGATATAAGAAAAACATTCACCATTGCGCGTTTTGGGTAGCTACTGGTTGCGCAGCGAATGCGCGTTCCTGGTATTTTCACCCTGCTTGCCGGTTTTTTATGGATTATATTTTCACCAGCGTCAATTTGCTGTGGTTTTTGAAAAATATTATGCCCATTGACGGTTGTTGGGAGGGGGCTTGCGGGGCGGTGTTTGCGGGGTTTTCGCTGTCCGCTCGGGCTTCTTTCTATTATGGGGGCTCGTTTTGCTTGTTTACCATATATCGGAATGATATAATTTACCGTCTGGTTGAGCTGTCGCGGCCGGGTAAACATTGCTAAGAAAAGGGGGGCGTGATTTTCGTTTGCCGTGACAAAAGTAAAAGCGTTTGGTGACATGAATGTAAAAACCCTTTGCCTGGGCATTCTCTCCTTTTCGGACATGACCGGCTATGACATTCGCAAACTGGCGGCTGAAGGCAACTTCTGCCATTTCTGCGAGGCAAATTATGGCTCGATTTATCCGGCGCTGGCGCAGTTGACGGATGCGGGGCTGGTGACCTACCGGGAAGAGGCGGAAGCGGGCAAGCCGCAGCGCAAGATCTATTCGTTGACCCCACTGGGCAGGGCGGCGCTGATGACGACGCTCGAGACCACGCCGGGGCCTGATAAGTTTAAATCCGAATTCCTGTTTTACGGTCTGTTTGCTGACAAAATGCCGGCGGCGCAGTTTGAAACCCTCCTTGATAAAAAAATTGCCTCGGTCCGCGAAGCTTTGGAAAAGCTGAAGGGCGCGATGGGCTGCTGCGATCATGAGCCGAGCCGGTTTGCGCTTGGCTATGGGGTGGCGATGAATGAGGCGGTGTTGGCGTATCTGAAAGGCTATAAGGCTGAGCGGCGTGGCACCCACCGCGCCGGGGGAAAGAGTGAAGCGCTGGCGATGGAGCGTGGCAATGGCAAATGAGCAAAAGCGAACATGGCGGCTGCCAGTGTTGAATGGCAGGATGCCCTCTCCCTTGATGTGGGCGGTGCTGTTTGCATTGCTGGTTGGCGTGTGGGCAATCACCGGCGATATAAAAGGTGGCTCCTCCCTTGAGGGCGGCGAGGGGGAGAGCGTGGCCGAGCGGATGGCGAAACGCGCTGACCCCGCCGACGGCGCGGAAGATAAAGGTGACAAGCAAGAGGCAAAAGCTGACGCGCCATTTCAGGTGCGGACGGCGGAATTTCCTGTGCGTGATTTCCCCGCGACGCTGGTGGTGCGCGGGCGGACATTTGCGGACCGGCAAATCGAGGTGCGGGCCGAGACCGCGGGCGCTATCAATGCGCTTCCGGTGGATAAGGGCGCGTTTGTAAAGCAAGGCGCCCTGCTCTGTGAGCTTGAGCCAGGGGCGCGAGAGGCCAATTTGCTGGAAGCCTCCGCTGCGGTGGCGCAGGCTGAAGGTGATTATAAAGCCTCGCAAACACTGGTGAAGCGCGGGCATACGGCGGGGCTGCGGGTGCTGCAGAACAAGGCGGCGCTCGACCGGGCGAAGGCGGCCAAGGCACGCATGGAACTCGACATGAAACGCACCAGAATAACCGCGCCATTTGATGGCTATGTTGATGAGCAGCCGGCGAAACCTGGCAGCTATCTGGCGATCGGTGCGACCTGCGCCAAGCTGGTGGCGCTTGACCCGCTGCGGGTGATTGGCGCGGTGCGCGAGCGGGATGTGAAAAAGCTTAAACCCGGGCTCCAGGGGAAAGCGCGGCTGGTGACGGGCGAGGAGCGCCAGGGTGTTATCCGCTTTATCTCGGCAACGGCGGAGACAGAGACGAGGACGTTCCGCATGGAGTTGGAGATTGCCAACCCGGATGGCAAGCTGAAAAGCGGCGTGACGACAGATATTGAAATTCCGCTTGCGCCGAAAAAGGGCATGCTTCTGCCGCCCAGCATTTTAACGCTGGATGATAAGGGCGTTGTTGGCGTGCGGGCGGTGAATGCGAAGAAGCAGGTTGAGTTCTGGCCGGTTGAGATTTTGTCTGAAAAGCCAGAGGGCATCTGGGTTGAAGCGCTGCCGACTGAGGGCGGCATCATCACCGTGGGCCAGGATTTTGTTAAACCGGGGCAGGTCGTGGCGCTGGTGCCGGATGCCAAATATGGCGGCAACAAACCGGGTTCCTGAGATTGGCGCGGGGGCTGTTGCCCCCCATTGGAATAAGTAGCGGCTAAATAAGAGTGGCGCGTGATGAATGGCATTCTAGACAGTATCCTGAACCGGCCGAAGACCGTGCTGACCATGATGGTTGTCATGGTACTTGCTGGCATCTCGACCTATATCACCATTCCGAAAGAGGCTGACCCTGATATTGACGTGCCGATTTTTGCGGTCACCATTGCGTTGCAGGGTATTTCACCGGAAGATTCCGAGCGGTTACTGGTCAAGCCGATGGAGGCTGAGCTGCGGGGGCTCGATGGGTTGAAGGAGCTGACAGCAATTGCCACGCAGGGCTCGGCGACCTTGATTGGTGAGTTCAAGATTGATGTGGACCTGGCGAAAGCCGGGCGCGGATTTTAGCGAGAAAGTCGACAAGGCGAAGGCGGAGCTGCCGGACCGACGCCAAATGAGCCGGTGGTTAGAGAGTTCAACTTCAGCCAATGTTTCCGACCATTGTAGTCTCGCTCTCTGGTGATTTGCCCGGGTGCACGCTGTTTCGCATGGCGAAGCGGTTACAGGATGAGATTGAGGCTTTGCCCACTGTGCTGGAGGCCCGAACCTAACGGGCCACCGGGAAGAGCAGCTTAGGTGCTGATTGACCCGGTGCAGCTTGAATCTTACCAGATTGACCCCGCAGTTCTTGGAGAAAGACTTATTAATAACAACCAGCTAGTGACGGCTGGCGCGCTTGATCGGGGGGCGGGGCGTTTTAAAGCCTGAAGGTGCCAGGGCTGATAAGGCGGCGGAGAAGATGTTTTAATATATCGCTGAAGGAGGGAGATAAGGGGGATGTGACACTGCAGGATATCGCGACCATTCAGCCGGACTTTTAAGGATGCGACCAGCTTCAGCCGCTTTAATGGCAAGCCGGCGCTTGTGCTCTCGATCATTAAGCGCAAGGGCACCAATATAATCGAGAATAATGCTGAGGTGCCCAAGACGGTTGCGAACTTCACCAAAGGACTGGCCGGACAATGTGCGGATTGATTTTGCGCTTGATCAGTCAAAATTTATCTTTGAGGTGCTGGGCTCACTGCAGTCAGCAATTATTACCGCGATCCTTTTGGTGATGATTGTTGTGGTGGCAACGCTTGGATTTCGCTCTGCGCTGATGGTTGGGCTGGCGATCCTGACGTCCTTCATGATTGGTTTTTTGCTCATTGGCGTAATGGGCATGACCGTTAATATGATGCTGATGTTTGGCATGGTGCTGACGGTTGGCATTCTTGTTGATGGGGCGATTGTGGTTGTTGAATATGCCGACCGCAAAATGGCTGAGGGGCTGGCGCGGGGGGAAGCCTATGTCCTGGCGGCGAAGCGGATGTTCTGGCCGGTGACCTCATCGACGGCGACGACGCTGGCGGCGTTTCTGCCACTGCTGTTCTGGCCCGGGGTATCGGGTAAATTCATGAGCTACCTGCCGCTGACGGTGATTTTTGTACTGACCGCCTCGCTGATCACAGCGATGATTTTTCTGCCGGTGCTAGGCTCGGTGATAGGCGGCAAGCCGGCAGATGAGGGCGGCGCTGAGCTGGCGCGCAAGCTCTCTGGCGCGGCGCCGGTGAATTACAATGATGTGCCGGGCTTTTCCGGCTCCTATGTGCGGCTGATCCAGCGGCTTATCTACCACCCTTTCAAGGTGATTGCAGCGGCGCTGATTGTGCTGGTTGCGGTGTTTATGGCTTATGGCAAGCTGCAAAACGGGGTTGAGTTTTTTGTTGATACGGAGCCGGAACAAGCGCTGATTTTCATCTCGGCGCGGGGCAATCTTTCCGCTGCGGAAGAGCTGGAGCTGGTGCGGGAAGTTGAGCGCGAAGTGCTGGACGTGAAGGGGATTGATTCCGTCTTTACCAAGACCGGTGGCAGTGGCGCCAACCCTGAGCTCGGCACCGGGGTGACGGACGCGCCGATAGACCAGATCGGCCTGATTACCGTGGAGCTGGTGGATTTTGCAAAGCGCCGCCCGGGCAAGGTTATTTTGGCGGAGCTGCGAGAGCGGACGCAGAAGATTGCCGGCATCAAGGTGGAAGTGCGCAAGCGGGAGGACGGGCCGCCGACCGGCAAGGCGGTTAAGCTTGAGGTTTACGGCCCCAGCCGCCAGGTGGTTTATGACGTGGTTGGGCGGATCAATGACCATATGAAAAGCAATATGGCCGGGATGCGCGATGTTGAGGACACCCGGCCGCTGCCCGGCATCGAATGGGTGATGGATGTGGACAGGAAAGAGGCAGGGCGATTTGGCGCCGATGTGGCCTCGGTTGGCGGGTTGATCCAGTTGGTGACCAACGGCTTTCTGATTGCCAAATACCGGCCGGATGATGCGGAGGATGAAGTTGATATTCGCGCGCGGTTGCCGGTTGATGAGCGCACGCTTGATGGGCTTGATACGCTGCGATTGCGGACAACAAGCGGGCTGGTGCCGATTGCCAATTTTGTCACCCGGTCGCCAGCGCCGAAGGTGAACAGCATCACCCGCAAGGACGGGACCTTTGTGGTGACCGTGAAGGGCGCGGTGGATGACGGGGTCAACGGCAATGAAAAAGTGCAGGAGCTGGACATCTGGCTGAAGACGCAGACCTGGCCCGACAGTGTGACATTCCGCTTTCGCGGGGCGGATGAGGAGGCAAAAAGAAGCCGGTGCGTTTTTGGGCAAGGCGATGCTTGGCGCACTGTTCCTGATGTTTATTATCCTGCTGACTCAGTTCAACAGTTTTTACCAGACCGTGCTGACGCTCTCGACCGTCGTGATGTCGCTGATTGGTGTGTTGCTGGGGATGATCGTAACCGGGCAGACTTTCTCGATCATCATGACGGGCACGGGCATTGTGGCGTTGGCCGGCATTGTGGTGAACAATTCGATTGTGCTGATTGATACCTTTAACCGGCTGAGCGGCCAGGGCATTGATGCGATTGACGCTTCGCTCCGGGCGGCGGCGCAGCGGCTCAGGCCGGTGTTGTTAACGACGATCACCACCATTTGCGGCCTGCTGCCGATGGCGTTGCAAATCAATCTCGATTTTTTTGATCACTCGATCCAGCTCGGCTCCCTGACCTCGATCTGGTGGGTGCAGCTTTCAACGGCGATTATTTTCGGGCTGGGTTTTGCGACCATAATCACGCTGATCATCACGCCGGTGATGCTGGCGCTGCCGCTGGTTTTTACAACGCGCATCTGGCCGCAGTGGAAAGAGCGGTTTGATCGCCATGTGACGCAGCGGCTTGTGCGCCATGGGGGGCGCCGGGTCTGACCTTAGCGGCCGAGTTGCCCGTTCAAATCAGTCGAGAAAATCTTTGTAGTAGCTGAGGCCGAACTTGTTGAAGATCTTTTTCAACTCGCCGCTTTCGCGTAGCTCAATGATGATGTCACCGAGTTTGTAACCAAGCGCCCGGTTCTGGTGGCTGACAGCCATGCCGATGTCCCAGCGCGGGATGGTCATGCCGGGAAAAGGCGGGCTGGAGACGGTGAAAGGCCGCTTCGCGGCTTTAACCGCAGCTTCAAGCTGGCCGCGCGGGCCCATCAGGCCGGCGACTTCGTTTTTCTTCAAGCCTTCCATGGCGGCGCCAAAGTCGCGGTATCTGATGACCTGGCTACGCATGCGCCCGCCAAGTGTCGAGGGGGAGGAGAGATAAAAATCGCCCAGCGTGTCGAGCTCAACACCGATTTTGCTGGAGAGGAAGGGGGCGAGCGTTTCTGCTTTGCCGACCTTGGCTGGATCAAGGATAAGCGACATGCGCTCGGTATAATAGCGGCCGAAAATTACTGTGAGGGTGTTGCGGGCGCGCAGTTCGTCATCGACAGGCACATGCATCATGACGTCAGCGACGCCGCCGCCGATGTAATGGCCCTTCCAGATGTTGTTGCGTAGGTCATCATCAACAGACTCATCGCCATCACGGATGAAGAAGCGGGGTGTGACGCCCAGCGCTTCGGCGAGCTTGATGCCAATTTCGACGTCGACACCGATCAGCTGCTTGTCGTCGTTGAAATATGAATAGGGCGGGAAATTTTCGTAGACGAAAATGGAAATGTATTTGCTGGCGACAATGTCTTCCAGTGGGCGTGGCAGTGGGCTACCGGCGCCGGGCTTGCCAATGAGTTGGCCGCTTGGGGTCTGCTGGATTTCAGCTTGTGAGTTTGCCTCTGCCGCCTGCAGGCTGGCGACGCCACTTGCGGCGCTCAAAAAAATTAAACTCAGGGCAAAAAAAACGGCGGGCAGGATGCTCCCTGCTCGCCGTGTGATTTGAATGATTTGATTAGTCATCAGATTTTTTAGCATTCAGCACTTTTTCGTAATCGATGGTCTGGCAGTTACCGCCCATGCCCTCGACCGCTGCATCTGCATCTTCATCCGGGCGGATGTTTGTGAATGCGCGGATCGACCACATGGCTTCTTGAGGCATAAGGCCTTCAAAAGCCGGCATTTTGGTGACGCCATTTTGATGGTAACCATTGCGAACACGGCCGATGAACCAGCTGTCGCCATCCGGGTCGTCTTCAAGGTAGCGAAGGTCGGGGGCCAGGCCACCTGAGACAACGCCGAGACCATGGCAACGGGCACAGTTTGAGTTGTAGGCGGAGCAGCCGATTTCAATGGCGCGCTTGATCTGGTCTGGTGTTTTTTCTTTTGAATAGGGGTTTTCTTCCAGCCATTCTTCGCCAAGGGGTTTAAGGCCCTCGGTGTCAACCGCTTGCGGTGTGACATCGCCATGGCCAAAGCTGACCGGCGCTAATCCTGAAATGGCAAAAAGTATCACCGCAGTGATGATGCCCAATTTGGCAATTTGCATATTTGTCGTTCTCCCTGTTGGTCCCCGCAAATCTGATGAAAACATAGTCAATCGCATGGCGCACCAACATTGTGCTTTAGTGCCTGATTTTTAATTTGGCTGGTTAAAGTTGTGTCTTAAGCCTATGGATTAAGGATAGATGAGCCAGCTTAAGAACGGCCTGCCCTCATATGAAGCTGGCGTTTGGCGGTCTTTGACAGGGCGGCGCATCGGCCAGCCTTTTTGCGATTGAGCGGGCACTTGGCATTGCACTATAGGACCATAAGCTTATTGAAAAGATTGACGATTTCACGACATTGCTCTCAGAACTTTCTCACGCCTAACTGCTAGTTTATTTTCACATCACGCTGAGCGGTGCGAATGGCGGGTGGGGGCCTGTTGCATGGGTTTTGTTGGCTGACTGGCGCTGCTGACGGTGTTAATGACCATTCCCTTTTGGTTCAGCATTGGCTGGCAGGGGGTGGCTGTTTCCAGAATTGAAATTAACTTCCAGAAGAGAGCTTTCATGAAAATTTCAGTCGGTAATTTGGTAAAAGCGGAATTGGCAAGCTTGGGCAAGATGCCCTTCGGAAAGGCACTTTACGGCATAAAGAGATCTTCCGGCATAATGTGTGGCCTGCTTCTTGGCTTTTTTGTCATGGCCTCTGGTTTTGTTGCGCCATTTGCATCGAGCGCTCAGGCCAAGGAACTGAAAATTCCATTTCTTTATATTGAATTCCGCCAGGAGCGGCCGGCGACACTGTCCAACCTTGTGGCGCCGCCCGAGGATGACGGGCTACAGGGCACGCGGCTCGGCATTATTGATAACAATACGACCGGTAAATTCCTCAAGCATGAATATTCTGCGGATGAGGTGATTATCAATGACGGCGATGACTTTAAAGCCAAGCTGGATGAAGCGCTGGCCACCTATGACAACGCCTTTGTCATTGCCAATATGCCAGCCGATAAGCTTTTGATGCTCGCCGACCATCCGGCCGCGAAAGACCGGCTGATCTTTAACGCCGGTACACAGGATACCGCCCTCCGGGAGAGCAAATGCCGCGCCAATGTGCTGCACACCATGGTTAGCCGCCGCATGCTGACGGACGGGCTCTCTCAATTTCTGGTGAAAAAACGCTGGACCAAGATGTTGCTGATTGAGGGCAACAACCGGGGCGATGCCAAGCTGGCTGAATCGATGCGGCAATCGGCGAAAAAATTCCGTTTGAAAATTGTTGAAGATAAAAAATGGCCCGTTGGCGGCGATATCCGCCGCAATGCGGCGGCTGAGGTGCCTGCCTTCACTCAGGAATCCGATTACGACGTGGTGTTCATCGCTGATGAGGTGAAAGACTTTGGTCAGTATGTGATCTACCACACATGGTTGCCGCGGCCGGTGGTGGGGAGCCACGGCGTTGAACCTGTTGCCTGGCACCGGGTTGTGGAGCAATGGGGCGCGGCGCAATTGCAGAGCCGTTTTGCCAAGCTGACAAGCCGGGCGATGGGGCAGAAAGACTATGCCGCATGGGCCGCCATTCGCACTGTGGCCGAGGCGGTGACACGCAAGCAAACCGTCGATGTGCCGACGCTGAAAGCCTATATCCTCGGGCCGGACATAAGACTTGCCATGTTCAAGGGCCGCTCAATGAACTACCGGCCCTGGTCCGGCCAGATGCGCCAGACGGTACCGCTTATTCATGAGGGCGGTGCGGTGATCCGCCTGACGCCTGTTGAGGGTTTTCTGCATCCCAAAACGGAGCTTGATACCATCGGTATTGATGAAAGCGTCGCGAAATGCCGGGTTGATGGCTAGCAGCGCCCCTGCCCCATAGTTAGGCCTGAATTCAAGCCTGCCCCTAATAGCGTAATGTTCGAAGAAATTATTACCAAGGAGAGAAATTTTATGCGTTTGCTCAAAGCCATGGCGGTCCTTGCCGCATGGAGCATTGCCAGCGTGCCGGCATATGCTGACAAGGTCTATGTCACCAATGAAAAGGATGACACCGTTACTGTTATCGATACGAAGAGCCTTGAGGTTGTGAAAACCATCAAAGTGGGCGAGCGGCCACGGGGCATTTTGCTCTCCAAGGACGGAAAGCATCTTTTCATCTGCGCCTCTGATTCTGACACCGTGCAGGTGATGGATGTGGCGACGGATAAAATTCTGCATGAGCTGCCATCGGGCCTGGACCCAGAGCAGTTTGCACTGCACCCGAATAACAAGTTGCTGTTCATTGCCAATGAGGATGACGCGATTACCACGGTCGTGGATGCAGAAACGCGCACCGTTGTTGCGCAGATCAATGTTGGCATCGAGCCGGAAGGGATGGCTGTGAGCCCGGATGGAAAATTTGCCATCACCACCTCTGAAACGACAAATTTTGTTCACTGGATCAATGTGGACAAGATGGTGCTTGAGCATAACTCGCTGGTTGATCAGCGGCCACGGCATGCTGAATTTACCGAAGATGGCAAACGGCTTTGGGTCTCTGCGGAAATTGGCGGGACGGTGACGGTTTTTAACGTTGCGGATAAGACCGAGATTGCCAAAATCAATTTTGAAGTTTCCGGCATGTCGAAAGACCGTGTCCAGCCGGTTGGTATTCGTTTTTCAAAGGATGGCAAGCTGGCATTTGTGGCGCTTGGGCCCTCAAACCGTGTTGCGGTTGTCAATGCCGAGACCTTCAAGGTCGAGAAATATTTGCTGGTTGGTCGGCGGGTGTGGCATATGGCCATTACGCCGGACGGGTCAAAAATGTTCACCACCAATGGTGTTTCCAGCGATGTGTCTGTGGTGGATCTAAAAACCCTGAAGGTGATTAAGTCCATTCCGGTTGGCCGCTACCCCTGGGGTGCGGTTGTCGTGCCGGACTAAACCCCTCTGGCGGCGAAGGCCTTGAGGAAATGGGCGCCGCCATCAACTTAAGGGTGAAGAAGTCATCATCATAATTTTAACAGAAGATATAGCGCAAAGTGATTGGACGCCCATCACTTTGCCGCTACATTGGCGGCCATGACCATGGACCAGGACGTAACAGCCAAACCCAGCAACGCTGAGATACCAGGCGGTGTACCGGCCATTGCTGTTGACGGTGTTTCTTATAATTTTGGTAGCCGCAAAGCGCTGGACGATGTGAGCTTCGAGGTGTGGCCGGGGCGGTTCACCGCGCTGCTTGGCGCGAATGGCGCCGGTAAATCCACGCTCTTGTCGCTCATCACCCGATTGTTTGACACGGGTGTCGGGCGCATCGAAATTGACGGCAAGTCTTTCGCCCAACATGGCGCAAAAGCGCTGGCGCCGCTTGGCGTGGTGTTTCAGCAAACCACCCTCGATCTTGACCTGACGGTGCGGCAGAATTTGAAATATTTTGCCCGGCTGCGCGGCATGACGGGCCGCAAGACACGTGAGCGGATTGAGGAAACGTTGAAATCCCTTGATATGTTTGAGCGGGTCGATGAGAAGGTGCGCGACCTGAATGGCGGGCACCGGCGCCGGGTGGAGATTGCCCGCGCCATGCTGCATGAGCCAAAATTGCTGCTGCTTGATGAGCCAACCGTGGGGCTGGATATCCAGACGCGGCGGGTGATCGTCAATCACATTCACAAGCTGGCTTCGGACGGCATCGCCGTGCTGTGGACAACGCATCTGATGGATGAAATCCGCGAAGAAGATCATCTGATCGTGCTGGATAGCGGCAAAATCATTGAGCGCGGGCCTGTGCCGGAAGTTTTGGCGCGGGTTGGCGCACCTTCGATTGAAGAGGCGTTTGAAAGCCTGATCCACGGGCCAGAGGAGCGGCTGCGGTAATGAACATCCATATGATACGCGCCTTTAATGGCATCATCCTGCGCGAATTTTTGCGCTTCTTTCAACAGCGGGCGCGGTTTCTCTCGGCGCTGGTGCGGCCGTTAATCTGGCTGCTGGTATTTTCCGCCGGTTGGCGGACAACCAATGGTCTCGCCCCCTGGCCGCCCTATCAAACCTATATCCCTTACGAGATCTACATGATCCCGGGGCTGTGCGCGATGATCCAGCTATTCAATGGTATGCAGAGCTCGCTTTCGATGATTTATGACCGCGAGATGGGCTCGATGCGGGTGCTGCTGACGACGCCGCTGCCGCGCTGGTTTATTCTGGTCTGCAGGCTTGCTGGTGGCGTGGCGGTGGGGCTGGTGCAGGTTTATGCGTTTTTGGGCATCGCGTGGCTGTTCACTTATTTTGGCTTTCTGGACCTTGATATTCCGGTGATCGGTTATTTTGCAGCCTTGCCGGCGCTGATCCTCTCCGGCTTTATGCTGGGTGCCCTTGGCATGGCGCTGTCTTCCACCGTGAAGCAGCTTGAAAATTTTGCCGGCGTGATGAATTTTGTGATTTTTCCGATGTTTTTCATCTCATCCGCGCTGTTCCCGCTATGGCGGATCCGGGATCTTTCCTATCTGTTTTATCAGTTCTGCCAATATAACCCGTTCACCTATGCGGTGGAGTTGATCCGCTTTGCGCTGCATGGCCAATTTTACGGGTTTGGTGCGCTGGTTGTGGCGGCAACGACGGTGATTTCCCTCGGGCTGGCGATTTATGCTTATGACCCGGCGCGGGGTATTCAGGCGAAGGCGGGGCCGAAACCGGCGTGATAGGGTGAGAGCGGCTCAGCTCCGTAACTGACGGCCTAAAAAAGGCGGTTTGACCCACTTGCGCGCTATAGCATTATCGGTTATAGCTTCGTCTTTGAATTCCTTTAAATAGAGCCTACCCGCCCCAAGCGATTAATTTTTGGGGATGTAGCAAATTTGCGAGTGCATGAGCGATGAAAGCTGAAATTCATCCCGATTACCATAAAGTCACCGTTGTGATGACAGATGGCACCGAAATCGAGACTTTCTCAACCTACGGGTCTGAGGGCGACCGGATTGTTCTGGATATCGATCCGAACACACATCCTGCCTGGACAGGTGGTAGCCAGCATCTTATCGACCGTGGTGGTCGGCTTTCCAAATTCAAGAAGAAATTCGACGGCTTTATCTAGGCCGCGCTTCTTACAACAGTTGTCCCTCCTCCTTGCGATGGCGAATGCCAATATAGGGTTGGGCAGTGCAGATTGCTTCTTTGAGACAAGAATTTGTTGATTGAGAACTGATCGAAAATGAAAAAGCTCCCCGGATATTTCCGGGGAGCTTTTTTGTTGTTTGCGTTTATCAAGCCGGTTAAAGCGGCTTTTGGCAGATGCCGACTAGCCTGGCAGGCTGACTTCATCTGCGCCAAAGGCCTGTTGCAGCATCTCGATCTGGCGAGAAAGCGGGCTTTGCGGGTTTGCGTCTTCCTGCGGGGCTTCATGAATCATGCGGTCAAGGGCATGGATGCGGTCATGAAGGCGCTCGGCATTTTTTATGAGCTGTTGCAACCGGGCCGGCAGATCACTGAAATGCTTGATATGGGCGGCGCGGGTGGAGGCTTGAATCTTGACCTTGTGCTTTTCAGCCATGGCCTGCTCTTCGGTCATTTCGCCTTCGTTGACGGCGCGCTGGATCAACAGCCAGGAGGCCATTTGCATCAATCTTGTGGTGAGGCGCATGCTCTCTGTGGCATAGGCGAGGGATGCGGATTGCGACAGGGCCTTGGCTTCTCGCCGGCCGTCATTGTCGAGGTAATTGGCGGTCTGTTCGACCAGCCCCATGCCTTCTTTAAAGATTTCCAGGAAACATTCTGAACTTACGAAACGCTCTGCAAACGAGATGGTTTCGGATTTTTTATTTCTTCTATCGATTACGCGAGACATATTTACTCTCTGACTACAAATCAACTCTACTGGAATTAGCTAAGCTCAGATTTTAAAGCAAAAATAAGGCCAGTTCGGCTGGTACACACAGATGGATTTTATAATGCCGGAAATTTCCTCCAATGGCCAATAAAAAAGAGCCGCCAATCTGGCGGCTCAGGAAGTTAACAGGGAGGCGTCACAGAGCAGCGATAGATGCTCTGAAATCAGTTAAGACTGATATTAAGAGGGTAACGGCAAAACCCTAACAAAGCGTTAATGGTGCCCCGGTAGCGGTGTTTTTTGGAGCAGCGGGTTAGTTTCGGTTTACCTTATTGGGCGCATTTGGGCCGGGCTTGCTTAACAGCTTTTGATGCTAAGTATCAGATTTAAACAGTTTTTGTGCCAATTCGGCCTGGCTACCACGGGCCTTGATGGCGGCCTCAACGCGGGATTTCTCATCATCCAGGGCTGTCAGGCGGGCTTCAAGATCGTTAACGCTGAAAGGGCTCAGATCCTCGCCAATGACCATTCTGGCGCTGGATTTTGCGGTTTGTGGCCAGTCATCTTCACTCATGATGTTCCTCCCTTTTGCCTTTGTGCCGGGCTTGTCCTTTGATCGCCCGCGGCGGATAGTGTCATATTTTCCAGATCATTATAGGTTACGCCGAGACTCACCACTGGCACAATGCCTAGCTAAAATGGGCTGCTGAAAATAGCAGCCTGTAAAGGCGGCCTGCAAAAGGCCTCTAACCTATGGTTCACTCCCTGATCGAGCGAGCCGATAACCAAACCGAGGAATTTTTATGTCTCTACCCGAAACGATGCGCGCTGTTCAGGCGAAAGAGACGGGCGGCGCCGAGGCGCTCTATATCAGCGAAGTTGAGGTGCCATCGATTGGTGACGACGAGTTGCTGATCCGCGTTGAGGCGGCGGGTATCAACAGGCCGGATATTTTACAGCGGGACGGGCATTATCCAGCGCCGAAAGGGCATTCTTTGGTCCTTGGGCTGGAGGCGGCGGGCGAGATTGTGGCCGTTGGCGGCAATGTGAAGGGGCACAAGATCGGTGACATGGTGACAGCCCTGGTGAATGGCGGTGGGTATGGTGAATATGTGATGGCGCATGAAGGCTCCGCCCTGCCTGTGCCGAATGGGCTTTCGCTCGTTGAGGCGGCCGGCCTGCCGGAGACTGTGTTTACGGTCTGGCATAATGTGGTTGAGCGCGGCGGGTTGAAGGCTGGTGAATGGTTCATGGTGCATGGCGGCAGCAGCGGCATCGGCACGACGGCCATTCAGATGGCCAAGGCGATGGGCGCGCTGGTGATTGCAACAGCCGGGACGGATGAGAAATGTACGGCTTGTGCTGATCTTGGTGCGGATGTGGTGATCAACTACAAGAAGGAAGATTTTGCGGAGGTTGCCAAGGCTGCCACCAATGGGCGCGGCGTTGATGTTATCCTTGATATGGTTGGCGGTTCCTACATTGAGCGGAACTTCGTTGCGGCGGCGCCCGATGGTCGGATCGTGCAAATTGCCTTTCTTGGCGGCGCCAAGGTTGAGGTCAATTTCATGCGGTTGATGATGAAGCGGTTGACGCTAACCGGCTCGACGCTGCGCGCCCGGGACGATGCGACGAAGGCGGCGATCGCCAGCGCGGTGTTTAAAAATATCTGGCCGTTGATTGAGGCGGGCAAGATTAAGCCCGTGATTTTCCGTGAGTTTCCCTTCGATGAGGTGCAGGCGGCGCATGAGCTGATTGACGAAGGCACACATATAGGAAAGATCATGCTGAAAATGGCGTGATGGCGGGCTTTGAGGCGCAGGAATAGCAAATGCGGGTGGTTTTGGCGGTTTTATCGGCGGAATTCAGTTTCTTGTAATAATATTTGTTCATCCGCTTGACGAATTGAAAAAAATTCGGCAATCATGTGCCAAATCGCACCTATTCTGGAAAAGAATGGAGTCAATTGCGGACAGTCTTTTTCGCTCACACCTTTACAGCCACAAAGGGATAGTGGAAACCTCAGGGTAAAAATCCTTCGAGGGGCCGTTCGTGCTTTTGATGTTTGAGCCCAACTGGCGTTAAGAGCCATTTTAACGGGCGGAGATATTTTTGATGACAAATGCACCCTTGATGCCGAAAGCAACTGCTGTTTGGCTGGTTGATAACACGTCACTTACATTTGATCAGATTGCTGAGTTCTGCGGGCTTCATGTGCTTGAAGTCAAGGGCATTGCGGATGGTGATGTGGCGCATGGGATTAAGGGCATGGACCCTATTTCCTCCGGCCAGCTTTCTCGCGAGGAAATTGCGCGGGCGCAGAAGGACACAAGCTATCGGCTCAATCTTTCTGAATCGAAGGTGGAAATTCCGGAGATCAAACGGAAGCGCTCGCCGCGCTATACGCCGGTTTCCCGCCGTCAGGATCGGCCGAATGCAATCTTATGGTTGCTGAAGCGGCATCCGGAGTTGCGTGACAGCCAGATCATGCGGCTGGTTGGCACGACGAAGCCGACGATTGAAGCGATCCGCGAGCGCACGCACTGGAACTCATCCAACCTGCAACCGCTCGACCCGGTGACATTGGGGCTTTGCAGCCAGATTGATCTGGACGCTGCCGTGAAGCGCGCCGCCCGCCGGCTGGAGCGCGAAGCGAAAGAGCGCGGTGATGATGTGCCGGCCGAGAAAGCCGGTACCTTGCTGCCATCGGAAGAAACAATCGCGCCTGCCGTTGCGGAAAAAGCACCGGAAGAAAAACCGGCAGAAGAGAAAAATGTTTCGGTCGAGAGTGTATTTGGTGAAAGCACTGACGACGACAAGGCCAGCCAGGACAGCTGGGTGTAGCGCCTGTTATTTGCGCTAGATTATTGCGCAGACCTAAATGAAAAGCCGCCCGGCAGATGGGCGGCTTTTTTGTGGCGGTTGCGCGGTTTGGCTGGGGGCCGGATCAGCTGTCGCTGCTTTCATCTTTTTCATCCATGCCGCGGCGCATGGACATGGCGCCGCCATCAGCATAAATCGTCTGGCCGGAGATGTAGCTGGCATCGGCACTGGCGAGAAAGGCGGCTATAGATGCGACCTCTGCCGGATCACCATAACGGCCCATGGGTGTGCGGCTTGTTGTCTGATGCGGGGCGGCTTCTCCCTCAATGCTTTCCTCAAGAGATGGTGTTCTGACATTTGCGGGGCCGATGGCGTTAACGCGAATGCCATGGGGGGCCAGCGCCTGGGACATGGCTTTGGTCAACTGGCCGATGCCACCATTGGCGACAGAAAAGGCGACCGCATTTGGCTCTGCAAGCACGGTGTGGGTGGAGGAGATGAAAATGATGGTGCCCGGTGCCTTGCCATTTTTAATCTGTTTGATCATCTGGCGTGCCGTGGCCTTGCCCAGCAGGAATGACCCCTTGAGATTGACGTCCAGTATGGCGCTAAACTCCTGTTCGGTCAGCTCCATGAAGGGTTTGTTATCGCGGATGGCGGCGGCATTCACAAGGATGTCCACCTGGCCGAAAGCCTCGAGTGTGACGGCGACCAGGTTATGAACATCCAGCCCTTCGCCGACATTGCACTGGATAAACTCAGCCTGAAAGCCGCTGTTGGTCAGCTCGCTCAAGACCGTGTGGCCGGCTTCCTCATCGACATCGGCGATGACGACATGGGCGCCGCCCTTGGCAAAGCGGTGGGCGGTGGCGCGGCCAATGCCGATGGCACCACCGGCGATGATGGCAACTTTACCTTTTAACGACATCGTGGGGTTATATCCTCGGTTGGGGTTGCCTTGACACGCTCAGGCTTTTTTCAGGTGAGCAAAGGCGGATGTCAACTCGTCAAGTATCGCCGGGTCATCGATGGTGGCGGGCTGGTTGTATGGCTCGCCGCCAGCGATCTGCTCATGGTGCTGCGGAGGATTTTTCCGGAGCGGGTTTTTGGCAATCTCTCGACAATGATGGCGGTTTTAAAGGCGGCCACCGGGCCGATTTTTTCACGGACCAGATTGACGACCTCTTTGACGATTTCGTCATGGTCACGGCTGACGCCTTTGTTCAGGACTATGACGCCGAGTGGCAACTGGCCTTTCAACTGGTCATTCATACCGAATACGGCGCATTCGGCGACATCGTCATGGCTGGCGATCACCTCTTCCATACTGCCGGTGGAGAGGCGGTGGCCGGCAACGTTGATAACATCATCTGTGCGGGCCATGACATAGACATAGCCATCATCATCGATATAGCCGGCGTCTGACGTTTCATAATAGCCTTTGAAGGCGTTGAGGTAGCTTTCCCGGTAGCGGTTGTCATCGCCCCAGAGGGTTGGCGCGCAGCCGGGCGGCATGGGCAGGCGAATGGCGATGGCGCCAATGTCGCCGCGCGGCGCCTGGTTGCCGCCTTCATTGAGAATGGAGACATCATAGCCCGGCATGGGAAGGTTTGAGGAGCCGATCTTAACGGGGAGTTTTTCTATGCCGAAGGCAATGCCGGTGATGGCCCAACTGGTTTCCGTTTGCCACCAGTGGTCAATGACCGGTTTTTGCAGATGTTTGGCGGCCCATTCGATGGTGTCGGGGTCTGCTCTTTCACCAGCCAGAAACAGCGCGCGCATGGAGGTGAGGTCGGCCTTTTCGATGAATTCGCCGTCCGGGTCATCGCGGCGAACGGCGCGGATGGCGGTGGGGGCGGTGAAGAAGACATTGACGCCATGCTGCTCAATGACACGCCAGAAGACGCCAGCGTCGGGCGTGCCAACCGGTTTGCCCTCATATAGTATGGTTGTCGCGCCTTGCAGTAAGGGGGCGTAGCAGATGTAGGAGTGGCCGACGACCCATCCGACATCGGAGGCGGCCCACATAACCTCGCCTGGCTCGATGCCGTATATGTTTTCCATGCTCCACTGCATGGCGACCATATGGCCGCCATTGTCGCGGACGACGCCCTTGGGGCGGCCGGTGGTACCGGAGGTGTAGAGGATATAGAGCGGATCAGTGGCATCGACATCGACGCAGTCGGCCTTGTGGCCAGCGTTTTTTGCCTCGTCCATCAGGCTGGTCCAGTCTTTGTCATTCTCGCCCATTGCCGCCTCAGGCTGGTTGGGGCGCTGATAGATGATTGTGCCGTCAATTTTGTGATCGGCGATCTCTACCGCGCGGTCGATCAGGGGCTTGTACGCGACCGTGCGGTTTGGCTCGAGGCCGCAGGAGGCGGCGACGATGAGTTTAGGTTTGCAATCATTTATACGGATGGAGAGTTCATCACCGGAGAAGCCGCCAAACACCACGGAATGGACGGCACCGATGCGGGCGGTGGCCAGCATGGCGACAAGGGCTTCGGGGATCATCGGCATATATATATGACGCGGTCGCCCTTGCCGACGCCCTGGCTTTTTAGCACATGGGCGAAGGTTGCAACCTCATCGCGCAGGTCCTCATAGGAAATGGATTTGACCTCACCGGTCATCTGGCTGTGGTAGATGATAGCGGCCTGGCCAGGGCGGTCTTTGACGTGGCGGTCGAGGCAGTTATAGGCGGTGTTGCATTTTGCGCCTTTGTACCAGCGGCCATAGGGGCCTTCATCCGGGGTGAATATCTGATCCCATTTTTTCGACCAGCTTATTTTTTCGGCGGCCTTTGCCCAGAAGCCTTCCTTATCGTCCAGCCATGACTGATAAACGTCCTTGTATCCTGTCATCTTGCCTCTCCCCAGAGATTTAGCGTGTTTTTATTGGTGCCGCTTGCGGATGATTCTATCATTATCATAGTCTGCGGCAGAGAAAAAAATAAGCCCCACCCTCTGAAGGGCGGGGCTTATTCTTTGTGCTTTTGTCCAAGGTATCAGGCAACCGATCAGCGACCGGTGCCCGGCGCCTAGAGGTGGGCCAGAACAGCCAACAGCAGCAGCGCTACGATGTTGGTGATCTTGATCATCGGGTTAACGGCCGGGCCGGCGGTGTCCTTATAAGGGTCACCAACGGTGTCGCCGGTTACAGCGGCCTTGTGAGCCTCTGAGCCTTTGCCGCCATAGTTGCCGTCTTCGATGTATTTTTTGGCATTGTCCCAGGCACCGCCGCCCGCTGTCATGGAAATTGCCACGAATACACCGGTGACAAAGACACCCAGCAGCATAGCACCAAGGGCGCTGAATGCTGCTGACTTGCCAGCAATGGCATCAATCGCGAAGAAGCAGACGATTGGTGACAGGATCGGCAGCAATGAAGGAATGATCATTTCCTTGATCGCGGCTTTTGTCAGCATATCGACGGCGCGGCCATAATCCGGCTTTTCTGTGCCTTCCATGATGCCGGGGCGCTCTTTAAACTGACGGCGCACTTCCTCAACGATTTTACCGCCGGCACGGCCAACGGCCATCATGCCCATGGCACCGAAGAGATAGGGCAGCATGCCGCCAAGGAAGAGACCAACAACGACATATGGATTGGACAGTGAGAAGTCCACGGTGACGCCGCTGAAATACTGATAGCTGGTGCCGTTTGCGGCTTCGCCAATAAAGAATTTCAGGTCTTCTGTATAGGCGGCAAAGAGCACAAGGGCACCAAGACCGGCTGAGCCAATGGCATAGCCTTTGGTGACGGCCTTTGTGGTGTTACCGACAGCGTCGAGTGCGTCGGTTGTGTTGCGCACTTCTTCCGGCAGGTCGGCCATTTCGGCAATGCCGCCGGCATTATCCGTAACGGGGCCGAAGGCATCAAGCGCCACCACAAGCCCGGCAAGCGCCAGCATGGTGGAAACCGCAATGGCGATACCAAACAGGCCGGCAAGGGTGTAGGTGATGATGATACCGGCGATGATCACCAGGGCCGGCAGGGCGGTGGCTTCCAGTGAGACAGCCAGACCCTGAATGACGTTGGTGCCGTGACCGGTGACAGAGGCTTTTGCGATGCTACGGACCGGGCGGTAGTTGGTGCCGGTGTAGTATTCGGTGATGACAATGATCAGGGCGGTTACAACAAGGCCGACAACGCCGCAATAAAAGAGGTCCATGCCGGTGAAGTTGATGTTGTTGACCGTCATGGCAGTATCGAGCCCGACGACATAGTCGGTGAGCGGATAAAGCGCGATGAGCGAGAGAATGCCGGTGGCGATGAAGCCTTTATAAAGCGCGCCCATGATCGACTGGCTTTTGCCCAGCCGACAAAGAAAGTGCCGATGATCGAGGTCACGATGCAGCTACGCCGCCAATTGTCAGCGGCAAGAGCATGATCTTTGCTGGCGACCGGCAAAGAAGATCGCCGCCAGCACCATGGTTGCGACAATTGTCACCACATAGGTTTCAAACAGGTCAGCGGCCATGCCGGCGCAGTCACCAACATTGTCGCCAACATTGTCAGCGATGGTGGCGGGGTTGCGCGGGTCATCTTCGGGGATGCCGGCTTCGACCTTACCAACAAGGTCACCGCCCACATCGGCACCCTTTGGTAAAGATGCCGCCGCCAAGACGCGCAAAGATGGAAATCAGCGACGCACCAAAACCAAGCGCCACCAGGCCATCGATCACCATGCGTGACCTGGGATCGATACCCATGGGGCCGGTGAGGATATAATAATATCCGGCAACCGCCAGAAGCGCGAGGCCAGCCACCAGCATGCCAGTGACGGCGCCTGAGCGGAAAGCGATGGTCAGGCCTTCCTGGAGGCCAGTGCTGGCGGCCTTGCGTTGTACGCACATTGGCCCGCACCGAAATCAGCATGCCGATATAACCAGCAGGACCCGACAAGACGGCACCGATGACAAATCCAACCGCAACCTGCCAGGACAGAAATGTCAGCAGCACGAAAATAACCGCACCAACGATGGCGATGGTTGTGTAT
>CALNZE010000062.1:0-16080 GCA_942490955.1 uncultured Alphaproteobacteria bacterium | reverse complement strand
TGCCATCACTTTGTTGAAATAGGGCGCCGCCACAGAGACGCGCTCACCCGTCAGCACTTCAATCGCCAGCGGATAAAGCGTGCCTGTCAGCACGATCACCGCCGCCGCCACAAACAGCAGGTTGTTGTATAAGAGCGCCGATTCCCGCGAGACAAGATTCGAGACCTTGTGCGGCCCGATCAACCGTTGTCCGCGTAGCACAAGCAACCCATAGGCAATAACCGAAACCGTCACCAGGAACAGCAGGATATAGGCACCCCGCCCCGGGTCGGCCGCGAAGGAGTGAACGGATGTCAAAACACCCGAGCGCACCAGGAATGTGCCAAGCAGGGAGAGCGCAAAGGTCGTGATGATCAAAAACACATTCCATGTCTGGAAGAGATTACGCTGGTCTTGCGCCATAATCGAATGCAAAAAGGCGGTGCCCGTCAGCCACGGCATCAGCGAGGCATTCTCAACCGGGTCCCATGCCCAGTAGCCGCCCCAGCCAAGCTCATAATAAGCCCAGTAACCGCCAAGCAGAATGCCGCTTGTCAGCGCCACCCAGGAAAACAGCGTCCAGCGCCGGGTCGTCACCACCCATTCCCGGCCTGACTGCCCGCGCACCAGCGCCGCAATCGCAAAAGCAAAGGGAATGGAAAAGCCGACATAGCCCATATAAAGCGTCGGCGGGTGGAAGGCGAGGCCCGGGTCCTGCAACAGCGGGTTAAGGTCGCGCCCATCCGCCATCGCCGGGTGCACCTCGGTGAACGGATTTGAGAGGAACAGGATAAAAACCAGAAAACCGATTTGCAGCGCCGCCAGCGTGATGATCACATAAGGCATCGATAATGGATGGCTCTTCCAGTGGACATAAACCGCAATCGCCGTGAAGGCGGCAAGGAACCACAGCCACAGCATCAGCGAGCCTTCATGCGCGCCCCACAAAGCCGTCAGCCGATAAAGCAGCGGCAACTGGCTGTTGGAGTTCTGCGCCACATACAGCACCGAAAAATCCTTGATCACAAATGACCAGACGATTGTGAAACAGCCAAGCGTGATCAACACGAAATTCAGGATCATCGCATGGCGGGCGGAGTGCAAAAACGCAGGCGCGCTGCGCTGCACGCTGATCGCCGCGGCAACAATTGCCGCCAGCGCCAGCACCAGCGCGATGCTTGTCGCCCCAAGGCCAATTTCAATCAGGCTGCCATTCATCTTGTGTCTCCAGCCGCCGCTAATTTCGGCGCTTTCTTTTCTGTCTCAATCAGGCGCGCAAGTCTGCCAACGCCGTCACTTATTTCATTCATGTCCAGCCCCTGAACGCCAAACGCCAGCGCGTTCGCATATTCGCGGCTCGCCTGCCCGGTATAGACACCGGCCTGGGCAACGGAATAAAGCCCAAGGCTCTGCTCGCGGCCAGCCCGCTCGGCCAGCGCCGCAGCAGACCCCACCCGCTTGGCCAATGGCCATACAACCTGCAAACCACCGACATCATCGCTGTGGTCAAACGGGCCAAAGTGTAAAGTAAGCTGTTCAATGAGTAAGGCGCGCTTTTCCATACATTTTTTACGCAGTTTGCGCAAATGCCGATCAAACGCGCCGCATTCGATAAACGCCGCCATCACCGCCTGGTTAAGCGGCGAAGGCCCCGGCATCATCATCGCCTTGAGCGCGGTGGCAGCGCCGACCAGCCCGCGCGGCAGCACCAGATAGCCAAGGCCGACACCAGCGCCCATCGATTTTTCAAAACCACCGAGGTAAACAACGGCGCCCTTGCCATCAAGCCCTTTTAAGGCTGTCAGCGGCGCGCCGCTCACGCCAAAGTCGCTATCCGCTTCATCTTCGACAATCACCAGCTTGGCCTGTTGCGCCCATTCCAGCAATTCGACCCGCCGCGCCAGCGGCATGCTGACACCAAGCGGTACCTGTTGCGAGGGGCTGACATAACAAAGCCCGCCATTGTTTGAAGGCTGCAAGCCCGGCAAAGCCGCCGTTTGCATGCCCTCGCCATCGGCAGGCACATCGTGAAGCTTTGCGCCCTTATGGGCAAAAAGCTGCGCCGCACCCATGGGGCCCGGCACTTCCATCACAGCTGGCGCGCCAGGGGCTAGCAACAGTTCCGCCAGCAGCGCGCGGCCCGCCTGTGCATTCGAGACAATCATCACCTCATCAGGCTGCGCCAGGATGCCCCGCGCTGGCCCGAGATGATCAGCAATTGCCCGGCGGAGGTCGAAATGCCCCATCGGATCGTCGCTGGCATTCACATAAACCTCAGCCTGGCTGCTGATCCGGTTGACAATCCGCCGCCAGCTTCGAAGCGGAAAATCTTCCCGCGCCATGCCGGTCGCCTTAAAATCAATTTCTAAAGCACCGTCAACGGTCGCAGCAAAGCCCGGGGCCGCCGGCTTCGCGGTTGCGGGCAAAGCATTGCCATTGCTGCGCGTATCGCGGTGCAATGCCGTTTCCACGGCCAGAGATTTTTTGAGGTGCCGTTCAGCGATAATGGATACCGCATCGCCGCCATCGCCAGCCTCATCCGGCTCGCTGGCAACACCGCTGTCATTATCCGCCCAAAGCCCGCGGCGCGGCACAGCATCACTGACGAATGTGCCGATCGAGCGCTTGCTCTCAATATAGCCCTCAGTCAGCAGCCGGTCATAGGCCAGCACAACCGTATTGCGCGAGACGCCGAGCTGCTCACTCAGCGACCGCGTCGCGGGCAGGGCGGCACCCGCCTCCAACTGCCCGTCGATGATCATCGCGCGCACCTGCTCAAACAGCTGCGCCTGCAATGGGCGCTCCGTGTTCACATTCAGCATCAGCGCGACTGTATCTTCGGCCTTGTACATGGTTGACTTTTTCAGGCTTTCGTTCCGATTGGTCGCACGCCAGAACCGCGACCTTTCCCAGCAATTTATTATTCACCTACCGGATAATGTCCGCCAGGCGCACTATCATTGTGGCCGCAAAAGAGGCAACATCCAAAATCCAGTGGACCTATTGATTGAATAGAAATTACACCATAAATAAGGCCAGTTTCAAACATTAATTTGGGTCCACACCCCGGACCAAAGGCGCGAAATGTCGCATAAACACCGCGAAAAGCGCCATTCTTACAAAGTTTTAATGTGCGTGATGAGCTTTTCACTGGAGAAGGTCATTGGCCTCACCTACTATCACTGTGACAGGGAACGCTATGGTGCCATGGTGCCGTCCGGCCACCGCACCCCCGCTCACCACCAGAAAAGCAGGAATAAATCCGATGAATTCCAAATCGAGTTTCAAAGCCCTCATCACGGCATTGGCCATCGTCATGGCGCTCACCACCACCGGCCGCGCCGCCGACATCACCCGCGTTGAATATAGCTGCGATGAAGGCATCCCGATGATTGTCGAATATCTCAACACCAGTAGCACCTCCATCGCCACCGTCTCCCATGACAGCGGCCCCAAGGTCGTGCTCGAGCAAATCCGCTCCGGCTCCGGCGTGCAATATTCCAATGGTGACTGGACATTATCGTCAAAAGGCGATGAAGCGCATCTCAGCTGGGGCGATGGCGGGCACAACTGCACGCGCGTGAACAGCAACGCCGGCCAGCACCAGCCACAACAGCAACAAGTATCCCTGCCGCACAAGGCCGGCTCCTGGGGCGGCATCATGCGCTCCGGCCCTGGCACCAACTACAAGAAAATGGCCAGCCTGCGTGAGGGTGAAAATATCGTGATCCTGGAGCGCACCAACCAGTTCATGGGCGACTACCCCTGGTTCAAAATAAAAGCCCGCGGCCGCATCGGCTATAAATGGGGCGGCATCCTTTGCTCCAGAGGCCCCCAGATCGAAGGCACCTTCCAGCAGTGCAAATAAGGTATTGGCCTTAAAGTAAAATACACTGAGCAGCGCGGTTGCTGGTGGGCAACCGAAGCGCCACGGAAAAAGCGAAGGACTTTAAGGCTAAGATCGATCATATAAAAATTCATCGGAATTCCCGGCAATCTTCGGGTCCGGTGCCTTGGCGATATCTTCATCCTTGTCTTTATACTCAATCTGGCTCAGCACCAGCCGCAGCGCGTTCAGCCGCGCCCGTCGCTTGTCATTGGCAAGGATAACCGTCCACGGCGTCTCATCCCGGTGTGTTGCGCGGAACATCTCTTCCTTTGCCCTGGTGTAGTCATCCCACTTCTCGATCGCCTTCAGGTCAATCGGCGAGATTTTCCAGTGCTTCAACGGGTCATGCCGCCGCTTATGCAGCCGCCGGAGCTGCGTTTCCTGTCCAATCGTCAGCCAGATCTTGATGAAATGAATGCCGTCGCGCACCAGCCGCTCTTCAAAATGCGGCGCCTCCTCCAGGAAAAGCCGGTGCTGCTCTGGCGTGCAAAAGCCCATCACCGGCTCAACACCGGCGCGGTTATACCAGGAGCGATCATAAAAGGCGATGTCGCCCGCAGTTGGCAGATGCGCCACATAACGCTGGAAATACCACTGTCCCTGTTCAGTGTCCGTTGGTTTCGAGAGCGCCACAACTTGCGCATGGCGGGGGTTGAGATGCTGGCGAAACCGGTTAATGGTGCCGCCCTTGCCGGCGGTGTCCCGCCCCTCAAACACCACAACGATCCGCTCACCCGTCTCGGCAATGGCGGCCTGCAGCTTTAACAGCTCGATCTGCAGGTCATAAAGCTGCGCCTCATAGCGCTTGCGCTTCATTTTCTTGTCGTAAGGATAATCACCGCTCGTTAGCGCGTTTTCCTCAATCAGCGGGTGAAGATCCTCATCCGCCAGGTCAAAATCCCTGATCGCCTGCTCACGTTTTTTATCACTCATGCCATCTTCCCTTACCTTAAAGTCCCCTGGCTGCGATTCCGCCCTGGCAGGTCCTGATAAAAATGAACCACCCCATGACTTAAGCGGCAAAACACCAAAGCTATAAACTGCAAATAATTTAGCCTATAAGTCAATCAGCATCGGTGATAAATGAACCCGGTCAGCAACAGCATCGAAACCGCCAGGCATCAGAATAATTTCGTCATGAACCCAGTCTCGATTTCAGAATTTCTCTCCCGCGCCGCCTGGCGCTTAAAAGTCAGTTGGCATTATCTTTTTGCCATCGCCGTCACTCAAATATTTCTTGTCATCTACACGGCCCTCACCGCCCGCAGTGCGCTCGTCGCCTACCTGCTGCTCATTGCCTGCTTCGCCCTCATCGATAGCCCCCTCGAGACCAGCCGAAAAGCCCGCAAGCACAAGAAATCCAGCCGCAAGAAGAACCGGCCCAAGGAAGCTGAGATATTCTCCAATGTCATCGAGGCGCTGCCCGACCCGATGCTGATCCTGAACCCGGCAAATAAGCTGGTTGTTGCCAACCATCAGGCCCGCACCCTGTTTGAAATCACCCAGACCGGCCAGGATATTTCCGCCATTGTCCGCGCCCCCCACCTCTTGGAGGCCGTCTCCCGCGTTGCGAGCAGCAGGGAGAAAGAGCGCGTCCACCTGCAAACCAGAGTGCCGATTGAGCGGCAGTTCATGGTCAACATCGCCTGGGTTACCAAAGAGCGGGCGAAGGGCCCCGCCATTCTGGTTCACCTGCGCGATCTTTCCGAGCAGGAACGCCTCAATCGCATGCGCGCCGATTTTATCGCCAATGCCAGCCACGAGCTGCGCACGCCGCTCTCCTCCCTGCTTGGCTTTATCGAAACGCTGCAGGGCCCGGCCCGCGATGATGAGGCCGCCAGAGACAAATTCCTCGCTGTCATGGCCACCCAGGGCCGCCGCATGAAACGACTGATCGACGATCTTCTCTCCCTCAGCCGGGTGGAAATGAATGTCCACCAGCAGCCAAGTGACCGCATTGATGTCGTCGCCATCATCAGCAACACCGTTGACATCGTCGCCCCCATCGCCAGGGAGCAGCAGATCACCATTGAGTGGCAACCCCCGGCCGAGCCGGTCTATGCCTTTGCCAACCGCGATGAGATCGCCCAGGTTCTGCAAAACCTCATCCACAACGCCATCAAATATGGCCGTGAAAACGGCTTCGTGAAAATCACCATTGAGGATGACCCCCTCGGCCAGGGGCTGCGCCGCCGCTTCGCCATCAAGGTTGAGGATGATGGCATTGGCATCGACGCCCACCATATTCCACGGCTCACTGAGCGATTTTATCGCGTGGACGTCGAGCAAAGCCGCCAAAAGGGCGGCACCGGGCTTGGCCTGGCCATTGCCAAGCATATTCTCACCCATCACCGCGGTGAATTGAAGGTTCAGTCAACCCTTGGGGAAGGGTCAACCTTCACCATTTTCCTGCCCAAAGCCTAAAGCCCGGCTTTTCACCGCGAAATATGCCAATTTGCCCGCCTTTTCCGAGGGGGTGAATCGGCGAGGCGGTAAAAGCCATTTAAAATCAAGCGGATAAATTGTCACAAAGCTTTTGCACTGGTGTCATAAAACACGAGGACGCAGACGTTAGGTTTGTGGCGCGAACCCGAGCAATTAACCATGTCATCCACTCGGGGCCGCGTTGAAAAATGAATTAGATTTAATCAGGGAGTTCCCCCGTGAAAAAGATTATGACACTTACAGCGTCAACAGCTTTGGCTGTAACGCTTTTCTCAGGTGCCGCCGTTGCGCGCGATCAGATCCGCATCGTAGGTTCATCAACAGTTTTCCCATTTGCAACTGCAGTCGCAGAGCAATTTGGTAAAAGCGCACAGTTCAAAACACCGGTTGTTGAGTCAACTGGTTCAGGCGGTGGCATGAAGCTTTTCTGTGCTGGCGTCGGCGTTGACCATCCCGATATCACAAACGCATCCCGCCGGATTAAAAAGACAGAATTTGAAAACTGCACCAAAAACGGTGTGACACCGGTTGAAGTGAAAATCGGCTTCGACGGCATCGTTCTTGCGAACTCAAAAAAATCTGGCAAGCTTGAGCTGTCAAAGAAAACCATTTTCCTGGCTCTTGCCAAATATGTTCCAGATCCAAAAAATGAAGGCGCGCTGATCGAAAACCCATATAAAAAATGGTCAGATATCGACGCATCTCTTCCAAACACAAAAATTGAAGTTCTCGGCCCGCCCCCAACCTCCGGCACACGTGACGCTTTCGTCGAGTTGGCTATGGAAGGTGGCGCTAAGACTTTTGGTTGGCTGAAAGATCTTCGCGGCGCGAAAGCCGGTGAAGATGCCTATAAAGCCGGCGTCAAAAACCTTGATAAAGCGATCTACACAAAAGACGGCAAAGAAATTAAAGGCAAAAGCGTCTTTAAAAACATTGCTCACTCTATGCGTGAAGATGGTCACTTCATCGAAGCTGGTGAAAATGACAACCTGATCATCCAGAAACTGGAAGCCAATGCAGATGCTGTTGGCATTTTTGGCTTCTCATTCCTCGATCAGAACGCTGACAAAGTGCAAGGCGCAGTCGTAGACGGCGCAAACCCAACTTTTGAAAAAATTGCCAGCGGCGAATACGGCGTGTCACGGTCACTGTTCTTCTACATCAAGAAAGAGCATGTTGGCACAGTGCCAGGCATCGCAGAATATGCGTCTGAATTCACTTCAGACAAAACCTGGGGTGATGATGGGTATCTGGTGGACAAAGGCCTGATCCCGCTTCCAAAAGAAGACCGCGAAAAATTTGCGAAAGACGTAAAGTCACTGACCCCACTGACAATGTAATAAGCAACCAAATGGTTTGGCGGCCCTTGATTGGGCCGCCACTCACATTTTATCCAATGCCTGACCGCGTCAGATATTTGATAAAATGAGAGCGTCCTCAGGTCTCTTTCAAAGTAAGGCAGCGCTGTTTGTGCTGATTTAACAACTCTGGTTCAGGTGATTAACAAATGCAGTTGCTAACCGATTTTTTTGCAGTGATAGCGGGATTGATCGTCTCCCCGCTTGGCGTTGTCCTGCTGCTTGCCATTGCCGCTTATTTCATTACCAGAAACAAAGCGCACGGCTTTTACAAGCAGCATGATGGTAAGGAAGTTCACTCGCTCCCCTTTTACAACGCTGCCTATGTCGCCCTTTCAATTTTTATACCGCCGGTGCTTTTCCTGATCGCATTTGGTCTCATCGCCCCCGTGATCTACGAAAATATGGTTGCAAGCGCTTACCAAAGCCATCTTCTGACATTGTCAGATTTTCAACAGACGAATTTTATAAACAACGTCTTCGCCCTCTCCACAGGAAACATCACTTCAGAGACATCAGCGATCATCACTGAGGCCAGCGAATATCTAGCCTCGTTAAAAACTGTCGGCGCCTCCATCAGATGGGCCGGTGCCATTGCCCTGGCTTTGGTCTTTGGTTTTCTCGCCTACCGCTCAGTCGGCCCGCGTCTTAGAGCGCGAAACCGTGTCGAGATCATTGTAAAAACCTTCTTGATCGTCTGTTCAGTCATCGCCATCCTGACCACCATCGGCATCGTCCTTTCCCTGGTCTTTGAAAGCCTGCGCTTCTTCCAAAAAGTCCCGATAACTGAATTTCTGTTCGGCATGCAATGGAGCCCGCAAACCTCCATTCGCCCCGGTCAGGTCAGCGCAGAAGGTTCATTCGGCGCCATTCCGCTCATCGCTGGCACCTTGCTGATCACCTTTATTGCCATGCTTGTTGCCGGCCCGATCGGCCTGATGTCCGCCATTTATCTTTCAGACTATGCCAGCCCGAAGTTTCGCTCTGTTGCCAAGCCGGTCCTTGAGATTCTAGCCGGCATTCCAACGGTGGTGTATGGCTTCTTCGCGGCCCTCACCATCGCCCCCCTCATTCGCGGCTGGGGTGAAAGCATCGGCCTTAGCGTTGCATCAGAGAGCGCACTGGCGGCAGGGCTTGTTATGGGCATCATGATCATTCCGCTCGTATCATCCCTGTCTGATGACGTGATCAACTCTGTGCCACAGGCAATGCGCGACGGGTCCTACGGCCTCGGCGCAACAAAATCGGAAACAATCAGGCAGGTGGTTCTACCGGCTGCGCTGCCTGGTATCGTTTCAGCCATGTTGCTGGCAACCAGCCGCGCCATTGGCGAAACCATGATTGTGGTTATGGCTGCCGGTCTCGCCGCCAACCTGACGATAAATCCGCTTGAGGCAGTCACCACTGTCACCGTGCAGATTGTGACGCTGCTGGTCGGCGATCAGGAATTTGACTCGGCCAAAACACTTGCGGCTTTCGCCTTGGGATTGCTGCTCTTTATCATAACGCTAACCCTCAATGTCATCGCGCTACGCGTGGTTCAAAAATATCGAGAGCAATATGAGTAGAAATATTCTAGATGAAAACGAACCCGCAACGAACGCAAAAGTTCATACCGGCAAACAGGCGAAAGTCCGTCTGCAAAAGCGGTACGCTAGGGAAACGCGCTTTCGACTGATGGGCCTTGGTGCCGTATTGGTGGCGGTGCTGTTCCTCGCGGTGCTACTGGGGACAATCATTAAAGATGCCATCCCGGTCCTTCGCCAGCATTACATCACGGTAACCGTGCCCCTCAATGCTGAAGAAATCGACCCCGAAGGCAAGAGAACAGCGCAATCCGTGAGCAACGCCAACTATGGCGGCCTGGTCAAGGAATTTTTGCGCGAGAAATTTCCGGCTGTTACCTCGCGCCGCGAGAAAAAGGCGCTTTATGGCCTTATCAGCTCAAGCTCGAACCTGACCTTGCAACAAAAGGTCATGGCCAATCCGAATTTGGTCGGGCAGCCTCTCCAGGCCGACGTTCTGCTCTCTGACTATGCGGACCTCTATTTCAAGGATTCAATTTCATCCAGCAGCAAGATCGCGGCGCAAGGCATTGCCAGCCCGGTCGGCACCGAGGGCGAAGTTAAAATCCTATCGACCTCAAACGACTTCACGAATCTGATTGAGGAGGTGAAGCAGGGCCTTTCTGGGCAATTGCGCACTGTTGAGCGGTCCATCGAAGGACAAAACCGCGTACTCAAGCGGTTGCAGGAACAAAAGGCAGCGCTGGAAAAAAGCCTGCCGTCTGCCAGCGAGGCGGAAAAAGTTGAGTTGCAGCGCCGCCTCGATCTTATCGCACCAAGTAAGGCTTCTGCCGAAAAAAGGATTGAGGATAGCACCGCTACAGCGGCAGATCTGAAACAGCGCATTTCCAACACCAACGGCTCACTGGCCGTCGGCCGCGATGTTCCAAGTTATATCGTTGCCATCAATGGCGGCATGGTGAAAGTGAAGCAGGTCTCCAACACGCAAATTATTGGCGAGGCCATATTGCCGCTTTCCTCAGAGCAGGACGCCCAGAAAGGCCAATGGGAAATCACTCAGATTTCGCCGCCGGAAGGGTCACGCCAGATCTCGGATGCGGAAATCATCTGGCTGGATAAGTTAAACTCTGAGGGTCTGGTAAAAAACAAATTCAACACGCAGTTCTTCACAGCCGGTGCAAGCCGGGAAGCCGAAGTCGCCGGTATCTGGGGCGCCGTTGTCGGCACCTTCTACACCATGCTGATCACGCTGGCCCTGTCTTTTCCGATTGGTGTTGGCGCCGCCATTTACCTTGAGGAATTTGCACCCAAAAACAAAATTACCGATCTCATCGAGGTTAACATCAACAACCTCGCTGCCGTTCCGTCGATTGTCTTCGGTTTGCTGGGCCTTGCCATGTTCCTCAATATTTTCGGCATGCCCCGGTCAGCCCCTGTTGTCGGCGGTATGGTCTTGGCGTTGATGACACTGCCCACAATTATCATCGCCAGCCGCGCCGCGATAAAGGCCATTCCCCCATCAATCAAAGAGGCCGCACTTGGCATAGGCGCCTCCCATATGCAGGCGGTCTTTCATCACAAATTGCCGCTGGCCATGCCAGGTATCCTGACAGGCTCAATCATCGGCATGGCCCAGGCCCTGGGTGAAACAGCGCCGCTGTTGATGATCGGCATGGTCGCCTTCATTGTTGATATTCCCGGCGCGACAGGCTTTGCAGAAGGGTTTACCGATCCAGCAACAGTTCTGCCTGTTCAGATTTACATGTGGGCGGATTTTCCAGAAAAGCTGTTCCAGCAAAAAACAGCAGCCGCTATTGTTGTTTTGCTGATGTTTCTGGTCGCCATGAATGCAATTGCCATCATTCTGCGAAAAAAATTCGAGCGCAGGTGGTAGAAAATTTAAAGTTTCTAGCGGGAAAGCCTCACCACATATTTTTTTTGAGAAAGGTTTCCGGGTGAATACAATGGAAGTACAGTCGGTTAAGACGAATAAAGCTGAGAAAACCAATCTGGTTAATCAGCCTGAGAACGAGCAGCAAGCAGAACAGGTAAAATCAATGGCCTCGGCGGACGAAAAAGCCACGCAACAAGCCACACAGCAAGCCATCGGAATGTCGAAAATGTCCGGTAAGGATGTTTCGGTATATTACGGTGAGAAGCAGGCCTTGTTCGGCGTTGATCTGGAGATCCTGGAAAACAGTGTCACATCCTTGATCGGCCCATCTGGTTGCGGCAAATCAACATTTTTGCGGTGCCTGAACCGCATGAATGACGTGAT
This sequence comes from uncultured Alphaproteobacteria bacterium, assembly GCA_942490955.1. Classification (GTDB taxonomy): domain Bacteria; phylum Pseudomonadota; class Alphaproteobacteria; order Rhizobiales; family HXMU1428-3; genus HXMU1428-3. Next base: position 4,605 of record CALNZE010000062.1, on the reverse strand, counting down.
CGATATCTGTCGGGTAACCGGATCTATCACCCTTGAGGGCGAGGATATTTACAACCCGGATCTGGATGTTGTTGAGCTGCGCGCCCGCGTGGGCATGGTCTTTCAAAAACCAAATCCATTTCCCAAAAGCATCTTTGACAACATCGCTTATGGCCCGCGCATTCACGGCCTGACAACCGAACGCGCCGAGCTTGACGAACTGGTTGAAAGCAGCCTGAGAAAAGCCGGCCTTTGGGAAGAGGTCAAGGACCGCCTGACAGAATCCGGCACTGGCCTCTCCGGCGGCCAGCAGCAACGCCTTTGCATCGCCCGCGCCATCGCCACACGGCCAGACGTTATCCTGATGGACGAGCCATGCTCCGCGCTTGACCCCATTGCAACGGCCACGATTGAAGAGCTGATCGACGAATTGCGCAGCAACTACACCATCGTCATCGTGACCCACTCTATGCAGCAGGCAGCTCGCGTTTCGCAGCGCACCGCCTTTTTCCACTTGGGTAAAATTATTGAAGAGGGCGAAACCTCGCAGATCTTCACCAACCCCCGGAATGAAAAAACCCAGGACTACATAACCGGCCGCTACGGCTAACATAGGACTTTAAGTGATGAGCACCAATGAACACATCGTAACTTCATATGAAGATGAGTTGGATAGTCTGGATAAGAAAATCGCCCAGATGGGTGGTTTGACGGAAAATCTGGTTGGCCAGGCCGCCGATTGCCTGCGCATGCGCGACACCGAGCTCGCCGCCCAGATCATTGAGGACGACTCCAGGATCGACGAGTTCGAATTGGAGATTGAGGAGCAGGCCATCACCATGATCGCCCGTCGTCAGCCAATGGCGCTCGATTTGCGCCAAATTATGGCCGCTGTCAAAATCACGTCTGATCTGGAGCGCATCGGTGATCTTGCCAAAAACATCGCCAAGCGTGTCCTGAGCATTCACACAGAAAAGCAACCCAGCCAGCTTGTGCACGGTATGAAAAGCATGCAGGCCCTCGCGCTCTCGCAGCTAAAAGACGTGCTCGATGCCTATACAGAGCGCAACACAGACAAAGCGCTTTCCGTCTGGCGCCGCGACGAAGAGATCGACGCCATCTATAATTCGCTTTTCCGCGAGCTTTTGACCTACATGATGGAAGACCCACGCAACATTGGCCTTTGCACGCATTTGCTGTTCTGCGCCAAAAATATGGAGCGCATTGGCGACCACACCACCAACATCGCGGAAACCGTCCATTATCTCGTGCTTGGTAAAGCCATCCCGGCAGAGCGTCCAAAAGGCGACCAGACCACAAAGATGCTGGCCGACCCGAACGATCTGGACACAAAGCATAAGTCCCCCCCCCGGCCGCAAGCTAAGACCTAGCAAGGATAAAGGAATGAGCGCGAAAATCCTTGTGGTTGAAGACGAAGAACCACTCGCTCTTTTATTGCAATACAACCTCGAAGCAGAGGGGTTCAACGTTGATCTCGTCCATCATGGCGACGACGTTGAGCTGATGCTGGAGGAAGCTCAGCCCAAGCTGATCATTCTTGACTGGATGCTGCCCGGCGTTTCCGGCCTCGAGCTTTGCCGGCGCATTCGCGCCAACAGCAAAACGGCCCGCATTCCCATCGTCCTCCTCACCGCCAGAGGTGAAGAGAGCGACAGGGTCCGCGGCCTGAGCACAGGCGCGGATGATTATGTCACCAAGCCCTTCTCCGTCCCGGAGCTGATCGCCAGGGTCAAGGCCGTGCTGCGCCGCGCCAATCCGGAGGCCATAGCAGATACCCTCGCCGTCGGCGATGTTGAGCTGGATCGCAGCGCCTTCAGAGTCAAGCGCGGCCCGCGTGAAGTGCGCCTCGGCCCCACGAGTTTCGCCTGCTTGAGTTCCTCATGCAAAGCCCTGGCCGGGTCTACAGCCGCGGCCAGCTGCTCGACAGCGTCTGGGGACAAAATGTCTATGTCGATGAACGCACAGTCGATGTGCATATAGGCCGTCTGCGCAAGGCCCTCAATCGCGGCAAGGAAAAAGACCCCATCCGCACCGTGCGCGGTGCCGGCTACTCCATCGCCGACCAGACCCAGGCTCACGCCCGCTGATAGCCCATACCCGCTCACCCTCTGATTTGAAGGGGATGGAACCCCGGACTGACGCCGCTATAGCGCGCCGTTGGGCCGATATCCGTGGCATTTATGCGAAATTCACGCAGTTGTGAACAACTCTGATGTGCAATTTTGCAAGAAACGCCCCATCTTATAGATCAAGACGACAACAGAATTCAGAGCAATACGAAGGTGGTTCAAAAATGGAAATCACGAGACGTTTATTTTTAACAGCTGGCGCGACTGGCCTCGCAGCCGCTGCACTCAGTGCCGCATATATGGGAGTTAACAGACAAATGGATACGGATAAAGTTGAAGCCAAATCCAACATCGAGCCAATCAAGAAAACCGCTGAAGAGTGGAAAAAAATCCTGACCGACGAACAGTTCCGCGTGCTGCGCAAGGAAGGAACCGAGCGTGCCTTCACCAGCCCGTTAAATGACGAAAAACGCGACGGCACTTATCACTGTGCCGGTTGCGACCTGGCGCTATTCGACGCATCAACCAAATTCGAAAGCGGCACCGGCTGGCCGAGTTTTTATGACAAAATGGACGGCCATATCGAAACCAAAACAGACTACTGGCTTGGTTATCCGCGCACCGAATATCACTGCGCCCGCTGCGGTGGCCACCAGGGCCACGTCTTCAAGGATGGCCCAAAACCCACAGGCCTTCGCTATTGTAACAATGGCGTCGCCCTAAGCTTTAAACCCAAAGAAAACCCCCTCCGGCTAATCCATTGATCAAGCCTCGGACTTAGACATAAATCTCTAAGCCCGAGGCACCCACATACCCCCTCCCAATACACGAAGAAGGAAACCGCCCAGCCGCTGACATGACGCAACGCCAGCGTAGCCCGGCGCACTTGCGGTTGCTGGTAGGCAACCGAAGCCTCTCGACCAAGCGCCCCTCAAAGACCCGGAAGCTTTCCGGCGGAATCCGCCGACTGCTTTCGAATCCAAATCCCAATACACGAAGAAGGAAGCCGCGCAGCGGCTGACATGGCGCAGCGCCAGCGTAGCCCGGCGCCTAGGTGCCGCACCTCGGAGGTCCGCGAGCAATAGCTCAAGGAACTGCCGAGAGGTTTCGGATCCAAATCCCAATATACGAAGAAGGAAGCCGCGCAGCGGCGAACATGGCGCAGCGCCAGCGTAGCCCGGCGCCTAGCGCCGCCCCTCGGAGGCTCGGGCGCACTTCGTGTCCGAAATAGCCGTGAGAGATATAGAAGGAAGCCGCGCAGCGGCTGACATGGCGCAGCGCCAGCGTAGCCCGGCGCCTAGCGCCGCCCCTCGGAGGCTCGGACGCATTGCGTCCGAAATAGCCGCGAGAGATATAGAAGAAGCTTTGCTCGGCCGCCACAAGGTGGGGCAACTCAATATCCACTTCTCTTCACTACTTGAAAAAAAGTACACTGAGGCGCAGCCGAAGGACTTTTTTCTCAACTCAAGTGTAAATAAAAGCCAGTAAAAACCCGCCCAACAGCAGTCGATAAATCACGAATGGCAGCATCGTCATATGATTGAGCAGCGCCATCATAAACCAGATCGAGAAGAAGGCGGTGATGAAGGAGAGAACGCCGACGAAGATCGCGTCACTCTGCAACCCGGCATCACCAGATTGATAAAGTTCAAACACAGTGCCAAGTCCCAGCCCGAGAATTGAGGGGATCGCCAGCAACATCGAAAACCGCGCCGCCTCCACCCGCTTGAACGACATCAACCGCGCCGCAGACATCGTCACACCCGCCCGCGATGCACCCGGGATGAGCGCAAAGATTTGCACGAAGCCGACGAACAATGCGTCCTTCCAGCTGGTCTCCTCAACGGTGCGCTTCACCGGCGGTTTCTCATCACACCACCATAGCGCCAGTGCAAAGATAATATTGGCCCAGGCGATCACCTCGACGGTGCGCAACTGCTTGTAAATCCCGGTCTTCAGCAGAATGTAACCGACGATGAGCAGCGGAATGCTGGCCACGATCAGATAAAACAGCAATCTGGTTTCGTCGTTGAATTTGAACCGCAGAATGTTGCCAGCCGCCTGCAGCAGCATCCATATGTCGCGCCAGAAATAAATCAGCACGGCAAACAAACTGCCAAAATGCACCGCCACATCAATCAGCGGTCCCTGGTCTTGCCAGTTGGTCATCAGATGCACAAGGTTCAGATGGCCAGACGAACTGACAGGCCAAAACTCCGTCAGCCCTTGAATGATCGAAAGTATAATAAGCTGCTCAAGGGGCAAAGGAATTCTCCATTCAGATATGAGGCAAATGCCGGATAAACAAAAATAAATGTCTGTTTTTCGACACGGAATTTGAGTATTCCATGTAGGCAGGTTAAGCAAGCCTATAATGACGGGAGCCACTTTATGGCGCAACTGATACATTATTCACTCTGCCCGCTTTCGCGGACGGCGCGCTTGCTATTGGGCGAATATCGCATAGAGGCGGCGCTGGCTGAGGAAAAACCCTGGGAGTGGCGCCCAGAATTTTTAAGTGTAAATCCGGGTGGCA
>CALNZE010000061.1:0-16895 GCA_942490955.1 uncultured Alphaproteobacteria bacterium | reverse complement strand
CTACGCCCCTTCTTCACGGGCGACCTGAAATGGCTGCGCCATTACGGCTTTTCTGTTCTCGACGTCCCGACCATCGCCGGAGGGCTATAACCCATGAAATTCACCCTGTCCTGGCTTAAAGACCATCTCGAAACCGACGCCACATTGGATGACATCCTCGCCAAACTCACACTTATCGGGCTTGAGGTTGAAGAGGTCATCAACCCGGCCGATGACCTCTCAAAATTCGTCATCGCCCGCATTGAGAAAACCGACAAACACCCGGATGCTGATAAACTCAAAGTCTGCACCGTCAATAACGGCAGCGAGCAATTGCAGGTCGTCTGTGGTGCGCCCAATGCCAAACAGGGCCTGGTCGGCGTATTCGCGCCCATCGGCACCTACGTACCGGGCATCGACTTTACGTTAACAAAAGCCAAAATCAGAGGCGTCGAATCCTTTGGCATGATGTGCTCCGAAAGCGAATTGCAACTCTCCGACGAGCATGACGGCATCATCGAGCTTGCGGCAGACGCAGGCGATCATATTGGCGATACCTATGTCAGCTATGCCGGCCTTGATGACCCCGTGATCGACATTTACATCACCCCCAACCGGCCCGATTGCCTCGGCGTGCGCGGCGTCGCCCGGGACCTGGCCGCCGCTGGCCTTGGCACCCTCCGTGATGAGGATTGCGGCTATGACGGAAAAGGCGACTATAAAAGCCCGGTCAATATCGGCCTCGACTTTCCAAAAGACCAGGCCCATATCTGCCCCGCCTTCTGGGGCCGCTATATCAGGGGCGTTAAAAACGGCCCCTCGCCCGCCTGGCTGCAACAACGGCTGAAGGCGATTGGCCTGCGCCCGATCAACGCGCTCGTTGACATCACCAACTACATCTCCTTCGATCGCGGCCGCCCGCTGCACGTCTATGATGCCGACAAACTATCTGGCGATGTCGAGGCCCGGCTTGGTACAGATAAGGATCAGTTCCTCGCCCTCGATGGCAAGACGTATGGCGCCGCGAACGATAAGCCAAATGGCGAACTCGAAGGCACATGCCTCATCGCCGATGAGAAAAACGCCCTCGGCCTTGGCGGCATTCTCGGCGGCGAAGATTCCGGCTCAACAGACACCACCAAAAATGTGCTGATCGAATCCGCTTACTTCGACCCGATCCAGATCGCCGTAACAGGCCGCAAGCTTGCCATCATATCCGACGCCCGCTACCGCTTCGAGCGCGGCATCGACCCGCAATCAGTTGAATGCGGCGTAAACCTCGCCACCAAAATGATCCTTGATCTCTGTGGTGGCAGCCCGAGCGAGATCATCAAGGCCGGCACCCCGCCAGACGGCACAAAGGAAATCCCCTTTGACCCGCAGCGTGTCACCCGCCTCACCGGCGTCGCGCTAACGGACAAAGACGTCACCAAAACGCTGAACGATCTTGGCTTCAAGGTGAGTGGCAAAGGCGACAAGGTCAAAGTCACCGCGCCAAGCTGGCGGCCTGATGTTGATGGCCCCGCGGACCTGGTGGAAGAAGTCATCCGCATCGTCGGGCTGGACAAGGTCAAACCAACCCCGCTTGAGCGCCCTTTCGGTATTGCCCGCCCCGTCCTGACAGAAAAACAAAAGCGCGTCCGCCTCGCCCGCCGGGTGCTCGCCGCAAGAGGCGGCGTCGAGGCCGTCACATATTCCTTTATCAAGCAGGACGAGGCCAGGCTGTTTGGCGGCGGCGCACCAGAGTTGCAACTTGCCAACCCGATGTCGGCAGACCTTGCCACCATGCGCCCCTCCCTGCTGCCCGGCCTGCTCATGGCCGCCAGCCGCAACATCGCCAAATCCAGTGACGACCCAGCGCTGCACGAAGTCGGCGAGGTTTACCATTCTGACGACGACAACGGCCAGGCGGTGAACGCCACCATGATTCGCGTTGCCACAGCCAATCCATCCGGCGCCGGCCGCCATTGGCAAGGCGCGGCAAAGCCGGTCACTCTCTATGATGCCAAGGCAGACGCCATAGCCCTGCTTGAGGCATTCGGCCTGACCGAGGCCAAATTGCAAATCACCGCTGACGCCCCCGCCTGGTATCACCCCGGCCGCTCCGGCGTCCTTCGCCTTGGGCCCAAAATAACGCTCGGCGCATTTGGTGAGCTACACCCGGCCGTCCTGAAGCAGCTCGATCTGAAAGGCCCGATTGTCGCCGCCGAGATCGACATTGACGCCATACCCGAGCCAAAAAACAAATCCAACACCCGCAGCGCCATGGAGGTCACCGATCTCCAGCCCGTCACACGGGACTTTGCCTTCATCGTCGATAGCAGCGTGAAGGCTGGTGATCTCGTCCGCGCCGCATCGGGGGCTGACAAAAAGCTCATTACCGACGTCATTGTTTTTGATCATTTTGAAGGTGAAAGCCTTGGCGAAGGCAAGAAGTCACTGGCCATCGCCGCCACCTTGCAGCCCAAGACACAAACCATGACCGATGAAGAGATTGACGCCGTCGCCAGCAAGATCATCGCGGCTGTCAAAAAATCAACCGGTGGTGAAATTCGCTCCTAGGCACCGCCCCCAATATGCAGCAGAAATTACGCCGCCTTACGGCGCGGCATTGATTATTTCCCGCTCGCCATCTTTTGGCGGCCCCGCTGTGCTATCAATAAATCCTGCAGAAACGCAACCAATCACCATAGTGCCGCGTATCTCTATGGAGCAGATCGACATAACAAACTGCGGGATAAACCGCCTGGGGAGGCAAAGCATTTGCGAATTTTCACCGATCAAACCAACACCGGCCGCGCTATTTTCCTGTCCGCCTTTCATCTCTCGGCTGGGTTTCTGGCCACCGCGCTGATCCTGTCCCTCAGCCAGCCCGGCGCCGCAATGGCAGCAGAAAAACAAGCCGCACAACCCGCCACCCCGTCAGACGCGCCCTTGTGGAGCTACACCCAGTTCGACGAGCCAAAATCCGCCCAAGAGCCCGCCCGGCTACGCATTGGTCTGGCAAGCACCAAGCGCCCCCTGCTTGAGGCGCGCTGCTATCTGGATGAAAAAGCCGAGACCATCCCCGTCACCCTTTTCACCACCATTACATCGCCCATAGCTGAGAGCGAAATTCCGGTCACCTTCAGCCGCAAGCAATACAAGAAAACCTTCAAGGGAAAGATCGTCGCTGGCGACAAAGACGGCAGCGGCCCGCGCAGCATCGCCATTAAGCTATCCATCGGCCGCAAGGCTGATTTCTGGAACGCCATGATGGCCATGAAAGGCCTTGGCTTCTCTGTCAACAACAGCCCGGCGCAGCAGATCTTCTTCGTACGCGGCAGCGAGCAGCGCATCAGCAGCTTCATGCAAAATTGCCGCTCAAGATCCGTTGGGCTCAACCCCTCTTCCCTCACCGACACCATCATCAGCCGCACCTATCGCTGCAAAGACGGGTTAGATCTGCGGGCCGATATCAACCTCTCCGGCGTCGCGCCAAAATTAAAGATGACCTACAAGGATGCCAATGAGGTTAGCCTCAAAGCCAGCGTCGAGCCGGATGGCATCCTCTACAGCAATCGCACCTACAAATTGAAAATGAAAGGCACGCAGGCAACGCTCATAACCAATGGCAAATCCATGATCTGCACAGGCAGCGCAAAAGAATAAACAGTGATGCTCCCAGCAGATTGGCCTCACCTGGCAACGAGGCTACACCACCTGCCCCGCGACCCAGCCAGATGACCAGGCCCACTGGAAATTATAGCCTCCAAGCCAGCCTGTCACATCAACAACCTCACCGATGAAATAGAGCCCCGGCTGGTTATTCGCCTCCATGGTCTTTGACGACAAACCGCGCGTATCAACCCCGCCGACAGTCACCTCCGCAGTCCGGTAGCCCTCGCTGCCCATCGGCTGCACCCGCCAATGGTGCAGGGCGGCCTCCATCTTGCCGATATCCTCACGGGTCATCTCCGCGACAGGCTTCTCCACCCCGGCACGCATGGTCACCGCCTGCGCCAGTTTTTTCGGCATATGATACCCCAGCACCGTCTGTATATCCCGCTTGCCATGCTCATGCCGCGCCGCCTCAATGATGGCCGCAATTTTCTCACCCGGCAGCAGATCAATAATGACCTCCTCCCCCTCCATCCAGTAGCTGGATACCTGCAAAACCGCCGGGCCGCTCAGCCCCCGGTGGGTAAACAGCATCGCCTCAGAAAATGACGCCGCCTCACACGACACGCGCACATCCAGCGCCGTTCCCGTCAGCGGTTTCCATACCGCCAGCAGCGCCTCATCAAAGGTCAGCGGCACCAACCCCGGGCGGGGCGGGACAATTGACAAGCCGAACTGCTCGGCAACCTTATAGCCAAACCCGCTTGCCCCCATCTTCGGGATAGAACGTCCCCCGCTGGCAATGACCAGCTTGTCGCAGCTGATTTCCCGGCGCGCCTCATCCTCATTGCCATCACCGCGCTTGATCTTCAGAGCGTAGAGATTTTCATGCCATGAAACCTCGGACACCTCCGAAGTCAGCCATAGCACCACCCCCGCCGCCTGCATCCGCGCCAGCAGCAAATCAATAATCTGCTGCGCTGAGCCATCGCAAAACAATTGCCCCAGCGTTTTCTCGTGATAGTCAATCGACGCGCCAGAGACCAGCGCGATAAAATCATGCTGGCTATACCGCTCCAGCGCTGAAATTGAAAAATACGGATTTTGAGAGAGGAAATTTTTCGGGCTGCAATTCACATTTGTAAAATTACAGCGCCCGCCACCAGAGATGCGGATTTTCTCGCCCGCCTTGCTGTTATGTTCAACCACCAGCACCCGCCGCCCGCGCTGCTCGGCCTCGATGGCACACATCATCCCCGCAGCCCCTGCCCCGACGATCACCACATCAAAATGCTCACCCACTGCATCGCCTCCTGCCACCAAACTGCCTCCTAAAAGTCAGACACGAAAAAAGCGTGCCCTGGCAAGACACGCCATATCAGAGTTTACACACCCCGCGCCCTCAAAAAACACCCCGACAAAAAAAGGGGCTGACCAGTTTAAAACTGCCCAACCCCTAATCAATCAGAGTGATCGCTTCGCCACTAGCGCGGTGCCAGCACCATAATCATCTGGCGCCCTTCCAGCCGGGGCTCAAGCTCGACCTTGGCAATCTCTTCTGTCTGCGACTTGACCCGCCGCATCAGCTCCATGCCCAGCTCCTGATGCGCCATCTCGCGGCCGCGGAAACGCAAGGTCACCTTCACCTTGTCACCAGCATCGAAGAACCGCAGCATATTGCGCATCTTCACGTCATAGTCATGGGTATCAATATTGGGCCGCAACTTTATTTCTTTTACGTCAAACGACTTTTGCTTTTTGCGGGCTTCGGCGGCTTTCTTGCGCGCCTGATATTTATGTTTGCCATAATCGAGAATTTTAACAATCGGCGGCTTTGCATTGCCGGCGATCTCAACCAGATCCATGCTGTGCTCAAAGGCGCGGTTCAGCGCGTCCTCGGTTGGCACAACACCAACATTCTCGCCTGTTTCATCAATGAGCTGCACTTCAGCGTCATCAATATCCTGGTTAATTCTGGGTCCCTCATTTTTATTCGGCCCTGCCTTCATTGGTCGGCGTGCGATAGCTTTATCTCCTGTATAATTTCAACCAAATGCTTCACCCGGCGGTCTAATTGATTAATCCTACAACCAAAACCCGTCAAAACCACGGCATTCCTGCCAGACATCCAACACAGCGCTGGCCATTACCACGCCAAAAGCAAGGGGGAAAAGCCGCAATCCTTTTCTTTTCCCTTTTCCCCTCTTTTTCTCCTCCTCCTTCCCCTCCCCCTCCTTTTCTCTTTCCTTTTCTCTCTCCTCCCTCGCACTGCTCGCGTCGTTTAAAATCAACGCCCAAGTGAAAGCGAGCGTTGATTTTAATACGTTTTAACGGCGAAGCAAAGTGCTTAAATATCACGCAGCGCTGTTATTGGCCCTGTTGAGCACCCGCGTAACCGCCGCGCGCGGCAGATCTCCCCAGCCGCTTTGCGCCAGCGGCCCGCCGAGCAACCGCTCATAAACCGCGATGGTCTGCGCCTGCATGCGGCTTGTCGTGAAAGTCTCGGCGATGTAGCGGCGCGCATTTTGCGCCAGCGCCTCGCCCCGCTCGCGCTCAAAATCAAGAATGAAACTGACCCGCTCGGCAATCGCCGCCCCATCAGCCACCGGCACCAGCCACGCCGTCGCCATATCGCGCGCCAGCGACCGCGCCGGTTGCGGCAAAATTGGCGCTGCCGCCACCCTCTTATCTGCCTCAGTCACACCCGCCTCTCTCGGCCCGGCAACGATCGGGGCATCCTCCTCATGGCCATCCTGCTCGCCCGCCACCACCGGCAGCCAGCGGCCGCCGAGATTTAAAAACTCCGGCGGCGCGCCAATATCTGTTGCAATCACCGGGCATCCCATTGCCTGAGCTTCCGCCGCCGCCCGGCCAAACGCCTCTGCCTCCCGTGAGGCAACAACAACAACATCAGCCAGTTTATAAGCCGCCGCCATATCCGCCACATGGCCAACAAGCTTGACCATCTCATCAAGCCCCTGGCTGCGGATCAGCGTTTTTAATTCATTTTCATAAGCCACCCGCCCCTGCGCGTCCCCGGCCAGCACAAGCACCGCCCGGTCATCGCCGCGGGCTTTCAATTGCACCGCTGCCTCAATTAAGTCCCGCTGGCCCTTCCACTCAGTCAGCCGCGCCGCGTGAAGAACAATCTTTTTCCGCATCGCTTCCTGACCGTCCAGCCCCCATGAGGCGCGCATCGCTTCCTGCCGCTCCAGAGAAATCGCCAGCGGATCCATCTCCTCAACATCAACACCGCGGTAAATCACGCTGACTTTGGCAGGCGGCACCGCATGCCGCGACAGGATCAGATTTTTTGTAAACAGCGAATTGGCAATCACCCAGTCACCCCTGGCCATGACGCTGTTGTAAAAACCTTTGATCGCCATTTTCTGGTTATAGGCACCGTGATACGTCGTCACAAACGGCACATTCGCCCGCCGCGCCGCCCACAGCCCGCTCCATGCCGGCGCACGTGAGCGCGCATGCACCAGGTCAATGCCTTCCGCACCGATCAACGCGCCAATGCGGCGGCTGTTGCGCCAGATGGTCACCGGATTTTTGGAAGCCACCGGCATCAGCACAATCTGCCCGCCGAGCGCCGTCACCTCATCAGCCAGCGCGCCGCCCTCACAAACAACGAAACTTTCTCCGCCCGCCGCAACAATTGCAGCCGTCATCTCCACCACCGATTTTTCGGCGCCGCCCGTTTTTAGCTCAGGAATGATTTGCAGAATTTTTGCCGGCGGCATGGGTCATGATCTCAATGGCGGTGGTGAAGGTGGCTCTCAAGCACAAAATCCCGCTTGAAGGCGCCCGGTCTACCTATCATATCAGGCGGAAAGAGAAAATGCCCAACCAGTTGCATTTCCGACCCAAATTAGTTATCGGAGCGCAGCTCTTTCGTAACAGAGGCATCATCCGCACCCCGCTCGCTCTCCAGCGATACCTCCACGCCGCAGGCACTTAAACCAGAGCGCGCCCGCCCCCGTGCCTTCCAACCATAAACCAGGGTTTTGCCGGCATCAGCCGGCCTGTTCTCCGCGACAGTGTCAGGGCCGGATTCGGCTGCCGGCTCACCATCACGCAGAAAAATCCCCTCCGCCTCTTCTTCGTATAGCGCCCGTTTCGCCCCGGCAAAACGGCCGAGCTGTTGCGTGATATCGCGGTAAGCCCAGAATATTTCCGGGGTCCGCCGCACCAGCCCCTCAAGCCGCGCCACCGGCACATTGCCCAAAAGGTCTTTCAGCACAAATTCCGCCCGCCGCTGGCTCGCATCAGCAAGGCCCGTCACATAAAACGCCTCGGTTAAAAACGCCGGGTCCGCGCCGCAGCTTGCCGGCACATCAACATCAAAGATCAGCTTGTAAAACCGCGCCACATCCTTTTGCACCTGGCTGCGCAGCATGCCAATCTCGCCTGTCAGCGCCGCCACCCGCTGGCTTAAAATGCCCTTGAACAGCACATGGTCCAGCCCGGCCTTGCCGCCTTTAACCGCCACCTTTTCCGCCATCGCCCATAGCGAATAGCTGCGCTTATGAAAACCGCGCTCACAGTCAATCGCCGCGCCCTTCACTTCACAGGCGGGCGCTTCCTTTATCTGCACTTTTTCAAGATAGTTATGGCTGACATAGTCAACATCCATAGGCTGAATGCTGCGGTCTTTGTCACTGCGCAGCTTGTCGAGATCAACACCGCGAAACACACATTTCACAGCATCACGGCAGGCCCCGGCCTTTGACAACACCCATGGCCCCCGGCTGCCTTCGTAAAAAGTCGCAGCTTCCGTTAACCCATTGCTGACATAACACCCCTTGACGCCGCACAGCACAATATCCGCGCCGGCCCCAATGTCCCAGGCGGAGCCATCCGCCTGCACCGGGTTGATTACCACCGCAATCGTCAAAAGCTCAGCCTCTGCCGCGCCCTTACTGTCTTCGCCCGCCTCAACCGCTAGCAAAGAGGAGGCGTTTAATGCCGCCACCAAACCGGCAGCCAAAATGGCCAGACTGATTTTTTTGAAAACCTGCTTCATTCCACCTCTATAGCCAGCGATTTTGTGTTTTTCGAGACCGCCTATCCGGCCGGCAGATAAGCCATTCCGCGCGGCCGAAGGTTAAAAATCGGAGGCAATGCCGCCTTTTTCCCAGTCGCCAAACCGCACCGGATCAGGGCCATCGCGCCCGCCGATCTCAGCCTCACGGTCACCTGCAACCTCGGCCTCTTGCCGTTTTCGGCGCTCCGCCGCTTCGACCAGGGCCCGCTGGGCGGCATCACGGCGCCGGCGCTCTTTTTCACGATCTAAATTTCTCATATCTCATCTCTTGCTGGAAAGGCTGACAAGCCCCATATAAACTGCAGCATATTAAGTGAAAGGCCCAACCGCAAGGCGGCTCAGCGGCTTCACCCGCACCATCAAGTGACCTTAACTACGGAGACAACACCCCATGAGCTATGTGAAAACCGCAATGCTTATCGCCGTAATGACCGCGCTGTTCGTCGCCATTGGCGGTTTCCTCGGCGGCCAGACGGGCATGCTCATCGCCTTCGGCATAGCCTTGGCCATAAATATTTTCAGCTACTGGAACTCCGATAAAATGGTCCTTGCCATGACCAACGCCGTTGAGGTGGACAGAAGCGCAGCGCCCGAGCTTTACAGCATCGTCGAACAACTCGCTGTGAATGCCGACCTGCCGATGCCCAAGGTCTACGTCATTCACGAAGACCAGCCAAACGCCTTCGCCACTGGCCGCAACCCTGAAAACGCCGCCGTTGCCGCCACCACCGGCTTGCTGGAGGCCCTGTCGCAAGAAGAGGTCGCCGGCGTTATGGCGCACGAGCTCAGCCACGTCCGCCACCGCGACACGCTGATCATGACCATCACCGCCACCTTCGCCGGTGCCATCTCCATGCTCGCCAATTTCGGCTTATTGTTTGGCGGCCGCCGCGAAGGCGGCCCCGGCATGATCGGCTCTTTGGCAATGGTGTTTCTCGCGCCTTTGGCCGCGGCCATCGTGCAAATGGCCGTCAGCCGCACGCGCGAATATGAAGCCGACCGCATTGGCGCCGAGATTTGCCAGCGCCCCCTCTGGCTTGCCTCCGCCCTTAACAAAATCGCCACCGCCGCCGGGCGCACACCTTTTCAAGCCGCTGAGCGCAACCCCGCCGCGGCGCATATGTTCATCATCAACCCGTTGAGCGGTGAGCGCATGGACAACCTTTTCTCCACCCACCCGAACACCGAAAACCGCATCGTCGCTTTGGAAAACCTTGCCGAGGAGTGGGGCCAGCTAGACCCGCCCAGCCAAAGCCAGAGCTTCACCAGCATGAAAGTTGATAGCGACGATGATAGTGAAGGCCCCTGGGGCAGCGCCGATAAATCTGGCAGGGACAAAGACCGCTTCGGCGGCCCGTGGAGCTAGGGCGCATCAAGGGGGCAACCCTTTGAGTTCCAAAAAAGGAAAACGCGTTACCGGATCGCGAACCGCTATTCCTTTCGGAAAAATGCGGTCGCCGCCAGCCCCGAGATCAGCGCCAGGATCACCGCGACCACGCCGTAAAAAAACGGATAGTCGAAGGCGAAATTATAGACCAGCCGCTCAAAGCCGGATTTGTGTATCGTCAGCTCCGTCACCCGCCGACCGAGCAATTTCCCGCCGCGAAACAGGAAAACCTCCGCCGTAAAAGCACCAGAGGGCACATTGGCATCAAGCGCAATATTCACCTGAAACAGCCTGTCACCCACGATCCGCACGCCAGCCGCTCCGGCTTTATAAAGCCCCTGCTGCTCCATCAGCCGCACCACCGCTTCCGAGTAGCGCTCAGCAACCTTTGTGTCATCAACATTGAAGCGTGTGGTCAGCTGGCCAACCAGCGCATCAAAGCCGATGCCGAGGCGATCAAGCAGCGAGGCGGGCGCAATGTCCCTGAGCGGCCGCGAACTGGCGACCGAATAATAAAGCGGCACCGCAGTCACCTTTTTCGGATTTGTATTCACCCAGACCCCGGCGACCCGCTCCTTGCGCCGCGCCACCACCGTCTCCTCCGGGCCGCGCACCACGACAATCACATCCGGCTTATTGTCCGGTGAGATCTCACCCTCAATCGCCCCGAACAGGAAAATATTTGCCCCGGTGAAATTCCACTCAATCGGTACTTTGTCTGACGTCAGGTCGGTGATCACCCCATCCGCCGTCTGAGCGCGTGCGGGGGGCCCTCCAACCAGAACAAGGCCAACCAGCAAAGCCAAAGCCAAGCCAGATACAAGGCCAAAAGCATCGCGAGCGCATCCTCCAAAGATCGCCATCTTGGCCAGCGCCCCGACGAACCCAGCCAGTGTTTCCTCTCGCGCCCGCCCGCTCATGAGCCGCCCCCAAGCAAAGGCGCCAGCGAATAAAGCTCATCCGGCCGCACAATCAGGTCATAAGCCATGCGCAGCCCCACCGCCAGCACCATAAAGGCCAGCAGCGCCCGCATCTGCTCGCCCTTCAGATACTGCCCGGCCCGCACGCCAAACTGCGCCCCAATCACCCCGCCGATCATCAACATCAACGCCAGCACAACATCCACCGTCTGGTTCGAGGTTGAATGCAAAATCGTCACGATCGCCGTGACAAACACAATCTGAAACAAAGACGTCCCAACCACCACATTGGTCGGCACCCTGAGCAGATAGATCATCGCCGGCACCACGATAAACCCGCCACCAACCCCCATAATCGCAACCAGCAGGCCGACAATCAGCCCAAGCACCAGCGGCGGCAGCGCCGAAATATAAAGCTTCGAGCGGTGAAAGCGCATTTTAAACGGCAGCCCATGCACCCAGTTATGCCGGTTGCTATCAAGCTTGCCGGGCCTGTCAAATTTAGAGCGATGCATGGCATTGAGGCTCTCAACCAGCATCAGCCCGCCAATCACCCCAAGGAAGGTCACGTAGGAGAGCGAGATAAACAAATCCACCTGACCGAGCGCCCGCAAAATCTTGACGAGTTGCACACCGGCAAAGGAGCCGACAACACCGCCGATCAGCAGGATCGTGCCGAGCTTGACATCGACATTGCCGCGCCGCCACTGCGCCAGCGCGCCCGATACAGAGGAGGCAACAATCTGGTTGGCGCCAGTTGCCACCGCCACCGCCGGCGGAATGCCGGTAAAAATCAGCAAAGGTGTCATCAGGAAGCCGCCGCCAACGCCAAACATGCCGGAGAGAAAACCGACAGCCCCGCCCATCGCCAGAATGGCAAAAATATTCACGGAGATTTCAGCAATCGGCAAATAAATCTGCATAAAGAAACAGGTCCCAAAACCTGACGTATCAATCCCGAGGAGAAGCCCCCGGCGCTGGATGGGTGAGATCAAGACAGGGCGATGCCAGGCAACGAAAAAAGGCGTTTCACCACTCTAAACAGAAATGGTGATAAAAAACATAAATCATCCGACTATATTTATCACATCGATGAATTTATTTTTTTGAAAAGACAGAATAAAACCGGCAAGCACCAGCACGCGCGCAAATCGCCGGATTCCAGGGCGATACCCGGCGGTTAAAGTGCCGCGCCATTCAGCGCCTTCAACAGCGCCGGGCTGACCTTGCCTGTCACCGGCAGATCTTTGTCTTTCTCAAATTTCCTGATCGCCTGAACGGTCTCATCATTCAACGTCCCATCCGCCTCAGCCAGCGGATAGCCAATCTTGCGCAGCAAAATCTGCGCCGTCAGAACACGAGAGCGCGCAACCGTTTCCTCAGCATGAGACATGGTGCTGGTCATATGCCGGCCCATCACACCCACCTTGTTGGCCTCCACCTTGACCGCAACCGGCTCCCACCCCTGCAGCATGTTACTTGCAAGCAGCAGATCTTTCTGGCTTAACTTTTTCTCCAGAGCATCCCGCCGCGCCGCCGCATCGCGGTCCCCCTGGCGCGCCGCCAAAGAGAACCACTTGTAAGCCTCGACATTATTTTTAGGCAGGCCAACCCCACCCTGATACAGGATCGCCAGATTAAACTGGCTGTCAGCCAGATTGCGGCTGGCCGCTTCGCGGAACCATCGCGTCGCGGTGGTATAGTCCGGCTTGTCCTTATTCATTGTCGAGCTAAGCACAGCCAGGTTATGCATCGCCTTGACATTGCCAAGCTCCGCCGCGCGCTTATACCAGCCCTCGGCCCGCTTCAGGTTCCGCTCCACACCCCGCCCGCGTTCATAATAAGTTGCCAGCCGGTATTGTGCCGGGGCAAAGCCCTGCGCCGCCGCTTGGCTGTACCAGCGCACCGCCTCGTCAAAATTCTGCTCAATGCCATGACCAAGACCGAAACGCCGCGCCACCTCATATTGCGCCTCGGGGTCGCCATTGGCCGCCTTGTAGCGCAGGGAATACGGCCCGATTAAGGCTGGCGGCAGGCTCAAGGAGCCGTTTTCCGATGGCAGCAACATCTCTGGCGTTTCCTTGGCCGCCCGATCGGAAAGCCGTGGTGATATTTTGCCATTTTCCGTTTTTTCATCACGCCGACTGATATTGCCGGTAAAGTTTACATCGTCGCCGGTTTTCTTTAATCCCAGATCGAGCGGCGGCTCAGCCTCTTTCTCGCCCGCCCCTTTTTCATCCGCCGCTGGCATCTTTTCAGACGCGTCATCCGTGTCACTGAACCCGCGCATGCCTTCTAGAACGCCGCCAAAAAACCCTTGCAAAGAGCCATTATGATTTCGCACCGCAATGCCGACGGTCGCCAAAAGCAGCGCCACCACAACAATGATGATTGCCGGCCGTGCGCCGCGCCGTTGCATGGTGATCAGGTCGTCGTCATTCGAGACAATCGTCGATCGATTAAATTGTTCCCGAAGTTGAGAGCTCTTGGTTGAATAATCCTGCTCCATGGCCTGCTTATTCATTATCTCGTCCTCACCTTCCGCTGCTCTGGCCACTGGCTGTTCACCAGTGACACTGTCATTAGCCTGGCGCTCTGGCGCACGGGCTTCACTCACTTTGCGCGCGGCTTCAGCGGCATTTTCGCCAGCTTCATCAGCGCCGATGTCATAAACCTCCTGAAGTTCACTAATCCCGCCTGCCTCATGCCCCGCCCCGTCATTCGCCGGAATGTCGGGTGACCCGGTATAGTCGAGCCCCACCGTGGCAACAGCGGGTGCCGCGCCGACATGCGTTGAAGCCACAGGCGTTGATACGACCTGCGTCGCATCCACATCCCGCACGGCCAGCGGGTCATCCACCCCGCCTAGCGGCACTGGCGGCCGGCCGCGCTCATTCCCGTCTTCGTCAGCGTGGAGGCTCTCACCCCTGCCGTCACGGCCCGCGCCGCTCTCACGCCGCCCCTCGTCATGGATGCCATCAGTCTCCAGCTTCTCGGCCAGCCGCTTTATATCTTCGGCCTCAGCAGCCTCATCTGGCGCCGTTGCGGCTTCTCCGTCAGGGTCTCCGGCCAAAGCTGCCTCGGCGGCTGGTATCGTCTCTGCAGCTGGCATCTTCCCTACTGGCCGGTCAGTGTCCGTTGCCATCGCATCTGGCCGCCCTTCACTGCTGATCACACCGCTTTTCAGCAAGGCAGCGCCAAGCTTCTCAATCATCTCGCCGGTCTGCTGCTCGCGGTCGAGCTGTATTTGCCTGAATTTTTCAAACGCCCCCTCAAGCGCCGCCACACGCTGGCCGACCGGCGTTTCCTCCAGCGATTGCAAGGTCATCTCCACCGCCATACGCGCCGCATCTCTGGCTATTTCTGTCCGGTCGCCAAAATGATTGCCCATCACCGTCTCAAGCTTGCCAATGCGATCCATCAAATCCCGCCGAAATTGGCTAAGATCAGTGGCATGGAGAGAAAGCTCATTTTGCCCGGCCGCATTCACCTGACGATCAGGCGCCGGCGGCGCGGCTTCACGCTTTTCCGGTGCAGCTTTTGACACCGGCGCTAAAGTCAAAGGCGTCTCAAAGGTGAGCGGCGAAAAAATCTCCGCACTGGCGGTATAATCATCAACCCGTTGGCCAGATTGATAATCACCCTCACCGTCCCATGCGCGCGGCTTATCTTCGGGCACCGGGCGCGACTCTGCCAAGCTGTCACTCAACCGGTCAGTTGGATCCAGCGAATGGCGGTCCTGAAAATAGTCGCGCACTTCATTCAAAACTTCGCTGTAGGGGGCCAGCATGTCTTCCGGCGGCGTCGGTTGAAACCCTTCGCCAGGCTCACCAGGCGGCGCACTGTTCTGGCCTGCGTCATAAGGGCCAGCCTCATATGGGGCTGACTTATGCGAGCCTGACTTATGCGAGATTGTCTCATGCGGGCCTGGCTTTTGATGCTGGCCAAACTGCTGTTCAGGAGCTTGATTTCGAAGAGACTGGTTTTGAAGTGCCTGATGCGGGAGAGACTGATGTGGGAGAGGCTGATGTGGGAAAGCCTCAGCGCCAATCCGCTCGTCAGCGTGCGGCAGTGGCTGAAACGCCCCCTCTTGCTGGCGCTTTAGCCTGGATGCCTGATCGCGCGCCCCTTCCAGAAACGCCCGGCTGGCTTCTTCGGCGGCGGCATCGAAATCTTCACCGGCGACATAGATTTCACGGTCAGGCGCCCACTCATGGTGAATTGACCTACCGGCAGCGCCTTGCTCAACCGACGGGTCCGCATGAGAGAGATTTTCAGAATGAGGATTAAGACCGCTTTGCCCCCCCGTCAGGTCGCCCCGCTTAAACCCTGGCTGCGCGGCCGCATCTTCAGCAAGGCCGGAAGCCGCGCGCAATTCCCGTTGCAGTGCCACGGCCGGTTGCGGCTCAGACAGCAACGCGTTGATACGGCCAAGAATGTTATCGAGATGCCGCGAGCCCTGGCCAGCCTCATCCTGCGGGAGAGACGCCTCTTGCCTGTAACGGTCCTGCCCGTCAGCCGAGCCATACCCGGCCGCCGGTTGCTGGCCATGGCCCTCCCCAGCGCCCTCACGCCGCGCATCCCGCTCCGGGGCGCCGCTCTGATAGGGTTTATTATTTTGCTCTGAGGGCAATGTCATCCTGCAAACCTTGAATTATCGTCAGGCACCCCACCTCAAACAAAAAGGCTGGCGCTCACACAAACTCAACAACGTTACAAAGACGACCCGCTCACTGGGCAAAGCAGATATTACGCAGCTCTAATCCTTTGCCAAAAGAAAACCGGACCCGGAATTTTCTCACCCCCGGGGACCAGTTCCTGTGCCAGTGTCATTGACACTGAAAGGCAAAGGCGTGCAGCCACAAACAAACGCAATGCGAATGCACCGCCACATAAACAACGCAGGCTGCAGGAAAAGACGGAACAAGAGCCAGAGATAATTATCTCGGCAAACAATCCGGGCAAACACAGCCTTCTATAAAACAGACTCTATAGCAATTCAATTAAGTGATTCACCGTCAAAACGCACCCCATAACCCCCATAATTCTTGTTCGCAAAATACCGTTTCGCGCCCATTCCCAACAGCTTTTTGTTGCATATTTTACTTAGCTCCCGGCGAATAACAAAATCTGACATGATTTCATCTGGCCTCTACTCGTCACTGACGGTTAGCCCGAGTGCCCGTCCCGAGCCCCCTCGACGGGGGCGGCGTGCGGCGCGCGCTCGTCGTTGCCTTCCATTTCGCCCCCGAGAGCACGAGCGGCACGCATCGGCTCCTGCACTTCGCACGAGGCCTGGCTGACGGCGGAATCGACGTCACGGTGCTCACCCGGTCGCTCGCATCGATAGACAAGGCCGATGAGTCGCTGAACGACGTCTTTCCCTGGCCGGAAAGAATCGTGCGCGTTGCGGCCGAGAAGACGCTGCTCGGTGGGGCCGTTCCGAGGATCAAGCGCCGGGTGCCGCTCCCAGGCCGTGGCAGCGTACGTGGTGCGATTCCAGATGCGGTGGCGGTCGGTTCCCCGAGCGCGGGTGGACCGGTTCCGG
Source organism: uncultured Alphaproteobacteria bacterium (assembly GCA_942490955.1). Classification (GTDB taxonomy): domain Bacteria; phylum Pseudomonadota; class Alphaproteobacteria; order Rhizobiales; family HXMU1428-3; genus HXMU1428-3. The sequence goes on along the minus strand of CALNZE010000061.1, from coordinate 408 downwards.
ATAGTCCGTTGCTACCGAAACGCTTCGCGCGGACCCGGAGACTGGTGGACCAGATCGAGAGATTCCCGGATGTCCACAAGGGCTGGTTTCGACCGGCGCTCAGGACCGGGCGGGAGTTGTTCAGGCGTCAGCCGTTCGACCTGGTCGTCGCCTCGGGGCCGCCGTGGACCGCGCTTCGGGTCGGGGCGATTCTGGCCCGCGAGAATAGAGTCCCGCTCATCTCGGATTTTCGAGATCCCTGGACGAAGCTGAGCGGCCGCGAAGGGTTCAGTCGTGGAGCGGGCTTCAACTGGCTGAGTGAGAGGTTGGAGTCCCGGGTCATCGGGATCACTGCACTCACGCTGACGAACAGTCCGGGTGTCGCGCAGGCGATCGCCGCAGGCCACCCGAAGCTGGAACCGTCACGTA
>CALNZE010000060.1:0-13086 GCA_942490955.1 uncultured Alphaproteobacteria bacterium | reverse complement strand
TCCTCGGGCTTGGTCTGCCGCCGGGGTCGCCGTCGCTGGGTGAGTTGATCAAGCAGGGCAAGGAGAATATTGAGGCGCCGTGGCTGGCGATCACGGCGTTTATTGTGATCTCGCTTATGCTGAGCCTGCTGATTTTCATCGGTGAGGCGGTGCGTGATGCCTTTGATCCACGCAAGACATTCAAGTAGGTGAGCGAAAAGATGAGTGACAAGAAAAATGCCGGTGATCGCCTTATTGATGTGAGGAATCTTTCCGTCGAGTTTCAATCCGGCGAGACAGTCTCACGGGTGGTGAAGGGCATTGATTTTGATATCAAGTCCGGGGAGACTGTGGCGCTGGTGGGTGAATCGGGCTCGGGCAAGACGGTCTCCGCGCTGTCCGTGATGGGGTTGCTGCCGGCGTCTGCAACGCACCCGACGGGCGAGATCATTTACGAAGGCCGCGACATCCTCAAGCTCAGTGAGCGCGAGCTGCGCGGGCTTCGCGGGGATAACATCTCGATGATTTTTCAGGAGCCGATGAGCTCGCTGAACCCGCTGCACAGCATTGAAAAGCAGGTTGGCGAAGTTTTGAAGCTGCACCGGGGCATGGAGGGTACGGCGCTTAGGGCGCGGGTGCTGGAATTGCTCGACAAGGTTGGCATTCGCGGTGCCGAGGGGCGGCTGAAGGCCTATCCGCATGAGTTATCGGGCGGGCAGCGGCAGCGGGTGATGATCGCCATGGCGCTGGCCTGCGAGCCGGATTTGCTGATCGCCGACGAGCCGACAACAGCGCTCGACGTGACCATTCAGGCGCAGATCCTGCAATTGCTGGAAGACCTGAAGCAGGAGTTCAACATGGCGTTGTTGCTGATCACTCATGATCTGGCAATTGTGCGCAAGCTGGCCGACCGCGTCTCGGTGATGAACCATGGCGAGATTGTTGAGCAGGGTAAGACCGAGGCGATTTTCACCGATCCACAACATGCTTACACCAAGCATCTTCTCTCTGCTGAACCCTCGGGCGAGCCGCCGGAGGAGGATCTTTCTGCGCCGGTAATCATTGAGACAGATGACCTCAAGGTCTGGTTCCCTATCAGGGCCGGGGTGCTGAGGCGGACGGTTGATTATGTCAAGGCTGTCGATGGCATTTCTTTGAAAGTGCGTGAGGGGCAGACAGTGGGCGTTGTTGGCGAGAGCGGCTCGGGCAAGACGACACTGGGGCTGGCAATATTGCGGCTGATTTCCTCTGACGGGCCGATTGTTTATATGGGTGACCGGATATCCGAGTTGAACTCGAAAGAAATGCGGCCTTACCGGCGCAACTTGCAAATTGTGTTCCAGGATCCTTATGGCTCGCTTAGCCCGCGCATGTCGATCAGCGAGATTATTGCCGAGGGGCTGGAGATTCAGCAGCCCGAAATGGGCTATGACGAGCGGCGCGCAAAGGTAACGGAAGCTTTGAATGAGGTCGGCCTGGACCCGGCGATGCAGGACCGCTACCCGCATGAATTTTCCGGCGGGCAACGGCAGCGTGTGGCGATTGCCCGGGCGATGGTTCTGGAGCCAAAATTCGTGATGCTTGATGAGCCGACCAGCGCGCTTGATATGTCGGTGCAGGCGCAGATTGTTGACCTGCTGCGGGATTTGCAGGCGCGGCATAATCTGGCGTTTCTTTTTATCAGCCATGACCTGAAGGTCGTGCGGGCGCTCTCGAACCATGTGATCGTGATGCAGAATGGCAAGGTGGTGGAAGAAGGGGCCGGGCGGCAGATTTTTGATAACCCGCAAACCGATTATACCAAGGCGCTGATGGCCTCGGCTTTTGACCTTGAGGTGAAACATCAGGACGCGATGCAGCGCTAGCGTCCCCCTGCCAAGATTTTTTTGTGAGTTCCTGAATGAGCGACAAGCCAAAACCAAGCGACGATGCTGGCGCCCCGGCCAGTAATTTTCTGGATGAGACGGAGCCGTTTGCGTTGTTTTCCTCTTGGCTCAAAGATGCCGAGCAGACCGAGCCGAATGACCCGAATGCGATGGCGCTGGCAACCGCCGGCAAGGATGGATTGCCGAATGTGCGGATGGTGCTGCTGAAGGGGTTTGATAAGGACGGGTTTGTTTTTTACACCAATGCCGAGAGCGCGAAGGGCGGTGAGATCGCCCAGAACCCGCTTGGCGCGCTTTGCTTTCACTGGAAAAGCCTTCGGCGACAGATCCGCGTGCGCGGGCCGCTAACAGAGGTGAGCGCTGAGGAGGCTGACGCTTATTATCACAGCCGGCCGCGTGGTAGCCAGATCGGCGCCTGGGCCTCTGCTCAATCGCGGGCGATGGAGGGGCGGTTTGCGCTGGAAAAAGCCGTTGCCAAATTCACTGCCAAACATGCAATCGGCGCGATACCACGGCCTGCCCACTGGACGGGCTATCGGCTTGTGCCGCTTGAGATTGAGTTTTGGCATGACCGGCCATTTCGCCTGCATGACAGATTGCAGTTCAAGCGGGCGGCGGGCGACCAGCCATTTGAGCGCGCGCAGCTTTACCCCTGATTTTTCGGCGGTGTAGCAGACAAATCGGCCGGCTAAAATAGCTGCGCATTACCAGCTGGCGATTGTTGCTAATATGGCTGCAGCCAGTAAGCTAGCGGCTCCGCTGGTGGCTGCAAAACGAGCCAGGTGGCGGGTTTTTGTTGCAATTTCCGATCGGTAATTTTTATGTCTTATCGGCAAACATTTCGTAGATCGCGCCTGGCTGAATGGGGCTTTCGGCTGGCGATTGTCAGCGCGCATATTGTTGTGTTCACCGTGCTGTTGCATCGTTATGCCGGGCAATCGACGGCGGTGTCGCTGAACCTGCTGCAAATCGGCTTTATTGGCGCGCTTATTTCGCTTGGCATGTGCCTCATCGCGGCGATCCAGATCTGGAATAAATTGCTGAAGGGCTTCGGCAAATCTGTTGCCGGGGTGATCATCAGTCTGGTTGTGCTGGCCTGGCCGATATCGATGCTGCCTGTTTATATTGTGACGCCGAAGATTTATGACGTCTCTACCAGCCTCAAAGCGCCGCCAAAATTTGATGCGCTGAAAAAGTTTCGCAGCTTTGGCAGTAACCCGGTCAACTTTGTTGAAAGAGACTCATTCGCTGCGGATGTGACGTCGTTGCGGTTTCAAAAAACCGGGCAGGATACCTTTGACCTGGTGCGCCAGTTCGTTCTTAAACGGAAGTGGGAGTTGGTCTCGGTGAAGGCGCCGTCGCCTGAATCGGGCGAGTCGTTCATTGAAGCTGTGGATCGCTCGGCGCTGCTGGCCGTGCCGGGTGATATTGTTATCCGTATTCGCACCAATGGGCAGCAAAGTGTGCTCGATATGCGCTCTGCAGCGCGGTATGGCACTTATGATCTTGGCCGCAACCAGAGGCGGATACAGGCGTTTTTGGATGACATTATATCGCAGAACAGCAATGTGAAACGGATCAGCGCCGACGAGCCGCGGTTTGATTCCGCTTGGCGCACCTCTGTGCAGCAGCCTGGTTTACAGCCGCTTGCACCTGAGACTGCTGGCGAAGAAGACGCCGGCAAATAACGCGCGGTGCAGGCGGCCATTAGCGCCCGCAACGACATCACACCAACTGAAATTGACAAAAACCGGAAACTCAAGAGGCTTGTGCGACCGCCTCGAAACGGCTGTTCAGCGCGGGAATTGTGCTGGAGGTGACCAGACCCTGCTCGCAAAGATGCTCGGCATGAGCCAGAATGGAGAGCGAGGCTGCGGGCAGCAGGTCCGGCCCGGCATTGGGGTATAGGAGCGGCAGCAGCTGAGCGATGGTTGTGTTGCCTTCGCGAATTTGATCGAGCACGGCGGTTTCCCGCCACTTGCGGTGCATCAGATAAGCTTTGACCAAGCGGTCCGGCGTGCGGGCCTGGCCGCCATGACCTGGCATGAAGCGCTCATAGTTGCCGCCAAGCAGTTTTTGCAGCGAGGCAAGATAGGCGGCCATATTGCCCTCTGGAGGGATGATGACGGTTGTGTTCCAGGCCATGACATGATCACCGGAGAAGAGGACAGGCTCGCCGCCGAGCTCCAGGCAGATGTGATCCGGCGCATGGCCTGGGGTGTGGATGGCCTTGAGGGTCCAGCCATCACCTCTGATTTCAGCGACGTCCTTCAAGCGCGATGTCCGGGCTAATTGAGAAGTCGACAAAGCCATCATCAAGCGGGGCATCAGCGGTGCGGCGCGCGCCGCGATTTTCGGTCACTGGCGCGTGGGCGCAGAGCTTAGCGCCTGTCATTTGTTGCAGCCGCTCCACGAGACTTGAATGGTCCTTGTGGGTGTGGGTCAGGAAAATATGGGAGATGGTCTCGCCGGCGGTTTCTTTCAGGAGCGCGGCGAGATGATTGTCATCATCTGGGCCGGGGTCGATGACGGCGATGTGGCCCCGGCCAATAATATAGCTGTTGGTGCCATTGTTGGTGAGCGGGCCAGCATTGGGCGCGACGATGCGGCGGACGCCGGGCCAGATTTCTCTTGCCTCGCCATAGGCGAATTGCATCTCCATTTGAAAGGGGATTTTTGGTTTCAAACTGCTCATTGTGCTTTTGAATTTCTTGTCTTTTGCGCCTGGCTTGCTCAAAGTGGCCTGTTTTACTGGCCCTGCTTTTCGAGGCTGGGTTCCAGAGCTAGAGCGATTTTCCGGTCCTGTTGCGCCAGCTCTGTCTTGCCCATCTTTTCGTAGATTTTGCTGCGGTAAAAATAGGCAATTGCCAGATTGGGATTTATCTCAATTGACTTGCTATAGTCTGCCAAGGCTTTTTCGCTATCGCCAAGGTCATCATAGATGGTGCCCCGGTTAAAATAAGCCGTGAGAAATTTTGGTTCCAGTTTGATGGCTCGCGTGAAGTCGGCGAGGGCTTTTTTATTGTCGCCGCCATCGGCATAGGCGTTGCCGCGGTTGTAATAGGCTGGGGCAAATTCGGGATCAATTTCGACAACCTGATTGAAATCGGCGATGGCTTTTGGGAGATCATTCTTCAGCAGGTGGGCGTTGCCGCGGTTATAAATGGCGACGGCAAGTTTGGGTTGCAGCGCGATGGCCTGGGTGAAATCTGTGATCGCCTTGTCATATTCCTGCGTGAGGAAAAATAGAAAGCCGCGGCTGTTAAAAAATGCGGGATCCTTGGGGTCAAAGGAAATGGCGGTGTCATAATCTGCCATTGCCGCCTTGTTGTTTTCCGTTGCGAGGTAGCCTTCGCCGCGCTTCCAGTGAGCGATGGCGAGATTTTTTAGTGATATCTGGTCACCCATCAGTTTCTGGCTTTCGATGATGGTGGAGCAGCTTTTAACCTGGGCTTCACCTTTGCCAGACACGCAGTTTTGCAGCTGTTTTTCCTGTTCTGCTTCTGTTTTGGTGAGTGCGGCGCTGCTGCCGGCGGAGCCGATAGTGAATGCAACGGCAAGCAGTGGGGCGAGAAAAGCTGGGTGCAATGCTGTTCGGTACATTTTCATAAAAGGCCTTTTCACGTGGTTTGATGGTTTTGTTTGATCATTTGTAACAATGATTACTGGTCAGAACGGTTATCGTGCAGCTTTGCGGCATAAACAGGGACGGACAAGGAATTTGAAACAGCCGGGTTTTGCAGGATATGCGGCGAGATTATAAGTGAATCAGGCGCGGACTCAATGGTTTATGGGCCCAGTGCTGTTTCGGGCTGTTTAGTTCGTTGGCTTTTTGACCCGAGCCCTCAAAACGTTTGGAAAATTTTTCGGACGGTGTATTCGCAGTTTATTTCTCGTAAATGGTTTTGATGGCGGCCACGGTGCTTGTGCCGAAATCACCATCAATGCGGCCGGTGTAGTGGCCGTCGGCCTGCAGCTTTTTCTGTATTTCACGGCGAAATTCTTTGGACCAGTTTTCCGGTGCCTTCACGAGGCTGTCGTAACTGCCGGCGGCTTTTTGCTTTAGATTTTCATAGACAAGTTTGGCGGCGGTGGCCGGGTCTTTCGTGCGGACCTCGCCTTTATCATAGATCATCGCCAGATACAGCTTGCCCTGGGCATTAGGATATTTTGCTTTTGATAGAAAGTTGTCAGCGGCGTTCAGATTTTTTGGCACCTGCTTGCCTTCAAAAAACAGCACACCAAGACGCAGAGATGCGGTTGAGTCATTTTTATCCGAGGCTTTTCTATACCAATATAAAGCCTGATCTATGTCTCTCGAGGTGCTCTCTCCTTTCTCAAACATCAAACCGAGATTGAACATGGCTGAGGCATTGCCGTCATTGGCAAGGCTTTTAAATGTTTCAAATGCTAATGCTGAATTTTTATCGGTGCCGAAGCCATAACGGTAGGCATAGCCAAGCTTTAACCTTGAAAACTCATGCCCTTTGTCGGCTGCCATTTTGTAGTATTTGAATGACTTGTTGCGATCTTTCCTGATCGTTCCCTGATCCATATCGTGGAAAGCGGCCAGATTATAAAGCGCGGTTTTCTCTCCTGTGTCGGCGGCAAGCCGGAGGTAAATCAGGGCCTTATCCAAATCCCTGTATTGCTGCTGGCCAAAACGGTAATAGGTGGCGAGATTTTGCAAGGCCTCAAGGCTGCCGGCTTTGGCCCGCGCTCTATTCTCGGCCAGAAAGCCAGTGACGCCAACAGTAAGGGTTCGGGGCGCTTTCTCTCTCATAACTTTTAGATGCGCTTTTTTGCCCGGCTCAATGGCCTGGATTTGTTTTAAAACATCCTGGACTGAATTTATCTCCTGACCAGAGACCTCCAATATGACATCGCCTTTCTTCAGGTCTGATTTCGAGGCTGGGCCAGCTTTTGATATGCTGACAATGAGGGTGCCGGTTTTCTTCTCCAACCCCAGAATTTTATAAGTCTCATCCGTGACGTCCTGAATGCGCACGCCGATCCAGCCTTTGTCACTGGTAAGCTCATCGGCTGAAAGTTCCGGGAGCTTTGTCTGTCTTGTAGTGGGGGTTTTCAGGAGGGCGAGCTTTTGCGGCTCTTTTGGTGCTTTTGCTTTTTCAACCGGCCTGGGGGCCAGTTTTTGCAGCTTCAGCTCCGCGATGTGAACAAAGCGGCCTTTTGGGAATTTGCGCAGGTAGAACTGATAATCCTCGGCAGTGGTGGAGTTTTGAATGGTGTTCCATAACAGCTCTTCGGGGCTCTCTGAGACTTTTACATTTGCTGGTGCTGCTTTTTTGTCAGCCGGGATGAAGAAGAAGTTGCCGCGCACCTGATCGTAAAAGGCGGGGAACTGGCGGTGCTGTTGCTCTGTCTGTAAGGCAAGCTGCTCGACCTCAACCTGCAGGCGCTTTGCCATTTGCACATGGGAGAGGCCCGGGGTTTTCAGGAGCGGGATGAGTTTGCGGGTGAAGACGGAGTTCGGGTCAAGGTCAGAATCGCTCAAGCGGTCGAGCGCCTCCTGGCCGATGCCGGCGGAATAGATGATAAAGGTGTTGCGCGGCGGGGTGGTGCGCTGGCCAAGGCCGACCGTGCGGCCGAGGGAGCGCGTGCCGGCTTTCGGGAAGGGGTTGTTGCGGCAGGCATCGATAATCAGGATACTGACCTTCGCGCCGCGCTCCTGCAGGATGTTGATGATCTCATTTTCTGAAAATGCCTCTTTGGTGACCGAGCGCTCCTGACCGGGGCGGATTTTGGGAATGTCGGTGGGGAGAAGATAGTTCTGCCCCTGCACGGAAATACCGTGGCCAGCGAAGAACACCACCACCTCATCACCCGCCTCGATGCGGCTGTTCAGCTCGTTCAGGCGGTTGTCCATGGTGCGGCGGGAGGCATTGATCTCTTTCATGACATTAAAGCCAAGATCGCCCAGGGTGAGGGCAAGGGCGTTGGCGTCATTGGCGGCTTTTTTCAGGGAGGTGACGTTGGTGTAGGCGTCATTGCCGATGACAAGGGCGACGCGTTTGGCCTCTGCCGGCAGAGCAGCGTGACACAAGAGCAGGATCATCAGACAGAAAAATCGCATGGCGAAATCCCCTCGATTATTGCAACCGGAAGTGATCTTAACCTGTTTCGTTGCGGCTGTTAATGGCCGGGATTTTTAAATTTTTGTAATTTTGGGACCGAAAAAGCCGGGTGTAGAACCTGGCCATTTTCGGACCATTTCAGCGGAAAGGCCGTGCGTTGTTCAACTTTTGCGGCCCTGTTGCAGAGAAGAGGCGCGGGTGGAATTATGGCCATCCGGCCAGATGGTTTTTAAGGGTTTAATAATCATTGCCGGCTGCGAAACAGATTGAAGAATTTTTGATACTCTTTCGTCAAAGCGTTTTTTTGATAGAGTTTTGCCACTGCTGCCCTGGTGCCGGCATTATATTTGCCGTCAATCGGGCCTTTGTAGTGGCCGTTTCTTCTGAGGGTGATTTGCAGCTCCTCGTGAAAGGCGCTGGACCAGCTTTGCGGATTTTGGGCCAGAGCGCGCGCTGACGGGCGGTATTTTCTCTTCATCGCTTTGTAAATCAACCGGGCTGCGGCGCGGGGTTTCTTGGGGCCTTCTTCACCCTTTTCATATATCACGGCCAGCTTGTGCATCGCTTCCCGGGAAATATTGCTGGCCTTTTTATAATAATTCTCGGCGGCGCGCAGGTTTCGCGGGATCTTGATTCCCTCGTTGAACATGTCGCCAAGCCGCAGCGAGGCCTGCCAGACTTTTCTGTTCGCGGCCTTCCGGTAATAATGTATGGCCTTATTGAAGTTGACCGGTGCGCCTTCGCCGTTTTCATACATTTCACCGAGGCTGAAAAAGGAGTAGATGCTGCCGGCGGCTGCCGCGTGGCGATAATATTCCATGGCCTTCACCTTGTCCATTCCAATGCCCTGCCCACGCCGGTAGGCAAGGGCAACGTTAAAGAGGCTTAACTGGTAGCCGTTGTCTGCCGCCATCTTGTTCCACCTGAAGGCCTCGGACAGGTCTTTCTCAACACCGCCTTTGCCATATTGATAAATTTTGGCGATGCTGTACATCGCGGGGCTGTCACCCGCAGCAGCGGCGGCGCGAAACCAGGGAAGTGCCTTTTGCATGTTGTTGGGGCCGCGCAATTTTTTAAAATGCTGGCCAAGACGTTTCAGCGACGTGATGTCGCCGGCTTTTGCCAGCGCGTGATTGCTTTTGAGGAAGCTGGCAACGGTAACCGGCACAACAAGCGGCCTGCCATTGCGCCAGACGACCAGCTGCGCGCTATCCCCGATCGGGATTGCCTTCACCAGGCGGGGAACACTGCGCGCGGTGAAGACGGTTTTGTTGTTTACCGAGAGGATAATATCATTCTGCTTGAGTTCGGATCCGATGGCAGGGCTCTCTTTGCCGAAACCGAGGATGACAGCACCGCTTGATTTTTTCAATCCGGCTGCTTTTGCCACCGAAAATTTGAGATTTTTAAGGTCAAGTCCGATCCAGCCGCGGTCCTGGGCGAGGTCCTGATCAGTGAGTTCAGGAATCGCGCCCGGGCTGATATCCGTGATGCGTTTGGCTTCTACTGGGGTGGCTGTGATGATGAGCAGGGCGGCGATGAGCGCGCGCATAGGTGATCTCCCGGGTTATATCTGCTTTAGGCCAAGTATAACTGTGGGTGTCGCAGATGTTAACCGGGGTTATGCATTAAACTTTTGTAATGGTTTACGGGATGATTAAGTAGTTACTTGTAATCGTTATGGTTGTATTTAACCATAATTACCGACCCGCTAGCTACGATGAGTATGGAGGCTAGTTCGCCGGCCCGGTGGGGCCGGCGAAACGCAAAAATCGGTTGCGAGCTCATTTTTTAAAGCTCGTCGTTGCTTTCCTTGACTTTTTCGGCCGAGACATAGACCTGCTCGCCCATCTCCTTGAACTTCTCGCTCATCTCCTGCATGCCCTGCTCTTTGTCGTTCAGCTTGGCGGCGTAGTCGCGGACGTCCTGGGTGATTTTCATGGAGCAGAATTTGGGGCCGCACATGGAGCAGAAGTGGGCGACCTTGTGCGCGTCTTTCGGCAGGGTTTCGTCGTGGTAGCCTCGTGCGGTGTCGGGGTCCAATGACAGGTTGAACTGGTCCTCCCAGCGGAAATCAAACCGGGCACGAGATACCGCATCATCGCGGATCTGCGCGGCCGGGTGGCCTTTGGCAAGATCCGAGGCGTGGGCGGCGATCTTGTAGGTGATGACGCCGACCTTGACGTCATCGCGGTTGGGCAGGCCGAGATGTTCTTTCGGCGTGACATAGCAAAGCATGGCGGTGCCGAACCAGCCAATCATCGCAGCGCCGATGCCGGAGGTGATGTGATCATAGCCAGGGGCGATGTCGGTTGTTAATGGGCCAAGCGTATAGAAGGGGGCTTCGCCGCATTCCTTAAGTTGCTTATCGACATTGACCTTGATTTTTTGCATTGGCACGTGGCCGGGGCCTTCGATCATCACCTGGCAGCCCTTGTCCCAGGCGATTTTGGTCAGCTCGCCAAGGGTCTCCAGCTCAGCAAACTGGGCGCGGTCGTTGGCATCGGCAATCGAGCCGGGGCGCAGGCCATCACCCAATGAGAAGGAGACGTCATATTTGCGCATCAGGTCGCAGATCTCATCGAAGCGCTCGTAAAGGAAGCTCTCTTTATGGTGGGCCAGGCACCATTTGGCCATGATGGAGCCGCCGCGCGACACAATGCCGGTAACGCGGTCTGCGGTGAGGTGAATGTAGCCGAGGCGGACGCCGGCGTGGATGGTGAAATAGTCAACGCCCTGCTCCGCTTGCTCGATCAATGTGTCCTTATAAACCTCCCAATCCAGCTTGACCGGGTCGCCATTGACTTTTTCCAGCGCCTGATAGATTGGCACGGTGCCGATGGGTACGGGTGAATTGCGGATGATCCATTCGCGGGTGTTGTGGATGTTGCGGCCGGTGGAAAGATCCATCACCGTGTCGCCGCCCCAACGGATGGCCCAGACCATTTTTTCAACTTCTTCTTCAATCGACGAGGTCACAGCGCTGTTGCCGATGTTGGCATTGATCTTGGTGAGGAAGTTGCGGCCGATGATCATCGGCTCAAGCTCGGCGTGGTTGATGTTACAAGGGATGATGGCGCGGCCGCGGGCAATCTCTGAGCGGACAAATTCCGGCGTGATATACTCTGGGAGTTCAGCGCCGAAGTTTTCGCCCTGGTCCAGTTGCTCACGGGCATTTTCCAGCGCCTGCTCGCGGCCGAGATTCTCACGGGCTGCGACATAGATCATCTCTTTGGTGATAATTCCGGCTTTGGCAAATTCGAGCTGGGTTATTGGCTTACCTTCATCGCCGACCAGCGGCTTGTGGCTAACAGGGAACTGGCGGGCGAGGTGAGCGCCTTCGACGTTGCCATTGTCTTCCGGTTTGACCTGGCGGCCTTCAACTTCGGTGACACCGCCACGTTCCTGAACCCATCTTGTGCGGTGACGATCCAGACCCTTCTCGACATCGATCTTGACGGCGCTGTCCGTATAGGGGCCGGATGGGTCATAGACGCGGACATCAGGCTCGCCGGCATTTTCTGCCAGCGCGATTTCGCGGACCGGGACTTTGATATCCGGCGCGTCCTTTGGCGCGATGTAGATTTTTTTCGAGGCGGGCAGCGGGCCGGTTGTGACTTCTGGGGCTGTAACCTTATCGGGGTGGATGTTCATAACTGTTCCTGCTTTCATTCTTTCAATATTGCCCGGCGGGGGTGCCGGCAAAAGGGGTTTTAAAACGCCGCGAGCATGTTCCTGATCGGCTGGCGCAGGGCAAAGCCCTCGATCGTCAGCCAGGTGCTGGCGGCTAGAAAGGCCAGCACCAGCAACAGCAAAAAGCCGCGATGGCCGGTGAGGCCGCGGATTACTTTGTCCGCAAGATCCGGGACGAGGAGTAGGATGACGCCCTCGATGAAGGAGAGCCAACCGAAGAGGGTGATGATCAGGCGGTAGTCCGGGGTGGTGACATTGTGAACGGTGACAAGACAGAGACCGATCATCAGCGAGACAATGCCGACGATGTAAATCAGGGCTTCACTGTCGAGAAATTCGGCAACGAGCAGGTTGACACGCTCGATGTTCAACAGCGCGCTGAATGAAATGATGATGCCGTAAATGCCGATGATTTTAGCAAGGGTCAGTGATATATCCATTTGCCAGCTCCTCCCGATTTTCTTTGGCCTGATCTGCTGCTGCCGACGGTTTAATGCGGCTGTAGCATTTGAGAGGGGCTGGACTTTGGCTGCTGTGCGGCTGGTGGGCCCTGGTTCATCACCGGTTCTTTGGTGATGCATCACGAGCGATGGGGTAATTCTCCGCCGCGTGACTTTGGGGTATGGCCGTGGTGATGGTAAAATTGGCCGACCCGGCTATGCCAGATAAAAGCAGTCTTGTTCCGTCCCTCCGCCGGTACGACCCGGATCAGGTTTAAAGGGTTAAGTTCCAAACAACTTTCTCAGCGCGCAGCGGGGACAGCGCACGGTAAGAGCTGGCCCCGGTGAGAGCACCCCTCGGACGACATGATAATGGCGGTTAATGGTGGTGATTTCAAGTCACTTACCATCAGTACTTCCGGGCCATTGCGTGTTTCAGCGGCGGTTACTGGCGAAAGCGATTGAAGGCGTGGCGGTGCGTTTCGAAGCGGTCAAGATATTGCGGCACGATTGACGAGATGGAATGGGGGCGCTCGGCGATGAGTTGCTCAAGCGTGCGCTTTTCGTCAATGGCCTGCTGGCTGACGATATTGTCGTTTTTTAACAATTTTATCTGATCACGGGTGATGGGGGCGCCGGGGAACGGGCTGGTGAGAAGCGCGATGATGCTGGCGACCCAGAGCGGCAATGGCAGCAATTTTGGATCGAGGCCGGTGAATTGTTTTATTTTCAGGTGAATGTCTTTCATCGTCAGGGCCTCGGGGCCACCAAGTTCATAGATCTGGCCGCTTTCGGCGTTGCCGTTAAGCGCGGTTTTAATGGCGGCTGCGACATCCCCGACGTAAACGGGCTGGAATCTGGTTTTGCCAGCAAAGACCGGGACAATGGGGGCGAGGCTCATAAGCCCGGCGAAACGGTTAAAGAATTCATCTTCTGGCCCGAACACCACAGACGGGCGGAGGATGACGGCGTTGGGCCCATGTTCAACACCGC
>CALNZE010000059.1:0-2657 GCA_942490955.1 uncultured Alphaproteobacteria bacterium | reverse complement strand
CCTGCCTCAGCTTGTTGTGCTTCCTGTGCTGCTTGAGCACGGTAAAGCGCATCGAAGTTGATTGGCTCCAGAAGGAGCGGCGGGAAACCGCCATCACGGGACGCATCAGCGATGATGCGGCGTGCAAACGGGAACATCAGCATCGGTGCCTGCACCAGAAGGAATGGCCGCAGCGATTCTTCCGGAACATTGCGGATGCCGTATAGGGAGCCGTATGCCAGCTCAACCACAAAAGCCACCTGCTCGCCGCCTTCAGCGGTTGGTGCAGTTGCCTTGGCTGAGATTTTCAGCTCTACCTCATATACTTCGTCATTCATCTTGCGCACGCCAACATTGACATTGACGTCAATGGCTGGCTTGGCCCCGGCCAGCGCCTGCAGGCTTGCTGGTGCGTTCGGGTTCTCAAACGACAGGTCTTTTACATATTGTGCGATAACACCGGCTTGTGGACCTGCCGCACCCTCAGGTGCTGGGCCGCCAACGGGTGTCTGGTCATTTCCAAATTCATTTTCAGCCATTTTTCACTCTTTTTAATTGTCTGCCATTCCCCCAACCATCTGGCCCAAACCAATTGGGTTGGCGAATCTGGGGCAAACGGCTAGCACGGTTTATGATGATGAACAATAAGCAATTGCGCCGGATATGGCGGATTCCCTAATTTTCACGGCGGTCTGTGTCTGTATTTTCACGGCTAAGCGGTGTGTGAACCTCTTCTGTACGCTCCTCAGACCAATATTCGCCCTCGATGATCACCGAAGACTGGTCAGTATTACTGGAACTGCGCACCACAAAGCGCGACAGCAGCGCCCGGCCCAGCACCAGCCTTATTGGCGGGACGAGCAACAGCGCACCAAAAAAATCGGTTACAAAACCGGGGATGAACAAAAAGACCCCGGCGACGGCCAGAAAAAAGCCATGCACCAGGCTCGCGCCCACCGGTTGGCCGGAGCGTGCGGCGATTTGGGCGTCGGCAAATATTTTCATGCCCTGCAGCCTGACAATCGACAGGCCAATGGCGGCGGTCAGGATACAAAGCGCAACCGCGGGCAGCGCTCCGATTTCACCACCGACGTCGATCAGATCCGACAGCTCCATCACCGGCACCGCCAAAATTAACAATAATATGATTAAGGGCATTTCTTGTTCTTTCTTACAAACTCTCCTATCTATAAGGGGTGAGTTCCGCGCTGGGTCAATAGCTGCGCGGCAAGTCTTTGTGTTTTTCGGAAATCAGACGGGCAAAAATCAGGTCATGTTGGATATCATTGTTCTCATTATGGTTGCGGCTTTCATTGCGTTGAGGTTGCGGTCTGAACTTGGCAAAAAAACCGGCAACGAACCTTTGCCGCCTGCCGCACCACGTCCGGTTCCTGGCGATGCCCGGAGAGGCAGCCAGGTGGATGCGCGCCCCGAACACCGCGAACGGGAAGCTGATACAGTAGTTGAACTTGAGGAAAATCCGGCGCTGCGGAAAGCTTACCAGCAAATCCGCCGTGCCGACCCGGCCTTTGACCTTGCAACCTTCATGACCGGCGCGCAAGCAGCCTATGGCATGATCCTGGAGGCCTTCTGGTCTGGTGACCGCGATACGCTCAGGGATTTCCTTGACGAATCTGTCTTGAACCAGTTTTCGGCGGCGATTGATGCCCGTGAGAAAAATGGCCTGCAAATGGAAAACAAGCTGATCGACGTGAATAGCGCCGAAGTGATTGCCGCCCAGGTCAATGACCGCACCGCCGAAATCACCGTGCATTTTACCGCCGAGATCATCGCCGTGACCAAAGACGCGGATGGCAGGCTTGTCGAGGGCAACCTGTCTGAATCGGTTGAGGTCAATGATCGCTGGACCTTCGCTCGTGATACCAAGTCACGTGATCCCAACTGGACCCTTGTTGCCACCCGCGCAGGCTAGGACCGGTTGATGTTGCCGCGTTTTTTCAAATACGCCTTCCTGATTGCGCTGATAGCGCTGCCGCTTGCGGCGGCGCTTTTGCTTTTGGCGCCACAGCCCATGGGGCTCCATTTCCGCGCCGTAGCTTTCACCAGCCTGCCCGGCTGGCGCCATGATCAAATAAGCCAGGCGCTGCCTGCTTTGCGCAAAAGCTGCGACAGCATCATGCGTCAGCCTGCGTCAAGGCGTTTGCCCGGTGCGTCGATCGGCGGCACCGTGGCTGAATGGCAACCGGTCTGCGAGGGCCTGCTGGCCCTTGGCCCGGACGCAGACCTGGCGGGTTTTTCCTGGAAGCCAACTTCACCGCGCTGGAAGTATCGCTAAAGGGCGAAACCAAGGGCGTTTTCACCGGCTATTATGAAACTTTGCTGCAGGGCAGCGAAACGAAAAGTGCGCGCTACGATGTGCCTTTGCACGTTAAACCGCCCGAACTGGTTAGTGTTGATCTGGGTAGCTTCCGCGCTGACCTCAAGGGCCGGCGTATTGCCGGACAGGTCAAGGGCGACAGGCTGGTGCCCTATCATAACCGCGATGCCATTGTAGGTGGCGCGCTTGATGGCCGCGACCTCGAGCTAATGTGGGTTGATGACCCGGTGGATGCCTTTTTTCTCCAGATTCAGGGTTCCGGCCGGGTGCTGATGGAGGATGGCCGCCTGATCCGGGTTGGCTATGCCGGGCAGAATGGCCACGCCTATACCGCCATTGG
>CALNZE010000058.1:0-2053 GCA_942490955.1 uncultured Alphaproteobacteria bacterium | reverse complement strand
TGCCCTCAAGGACACTCAATGTTCGCTGACCAAAAACAGTTTCACCGTGTTGTTTGGCCCGTCGGGCTGCGGTAAATCCACTTTGTTGCGCATTCTCGCCGGGCTTGACCCCAACTATGAAGGCACGGTGGATTGGCAGACGCTGCCGAAGGTGGGGTTTGTTTTTCAAGAGCCGCGCTTGCTGGCGTGGCGGTCCGTGCGGGAGAATGTGATGCTGAGCGCGGACCCGACCTTTTCGCAAGCAGAATTTGATGCGCTTATGAGCGCGATCGGGTTGACAGACCTGGTTGATAATTTTCCATCGGAATTGTCGCTAGGTCTTGCGCGGCGGGTTGGCATTGCGCGTGCCTTTGCAACCAAGCCTAATCTATTGCTATTGGATGAGCCTTTTGTATCGCTAGATGCGCCGACGGCCTCGCGGTTGCGCCAGCTTGTGCGTGAGCTTTGGAACGATAACCCGATTACTGCTGTTATGGTGACCCATGACATGCGTGAGGCGGTGGAGATGGGCGAAGAGGTGCTGCTGATCACAGCGCGGCCCGGCAAAGTGCGCGAGCGGCTCAAGATCCTGCCCTCAGACCGGGAAAGCGATGCTGCGGTTGAGGCGAAGCGGGCTGAGGTGAAATCGCGCTACCCGGATTTGTTTGAGGCGGCGCGTGGCGCGTGATTGTTCCCGCCTTCAGACGCAGGCTTTAGCGGCTTCAGACCGGGCTCTGAATTTTTCTGACATCGTGTTAAATTTTTCCACCTGTTCGGGTATCAGCTCGCGGTTTTCATCGCGGCCAAGGTAAACCTTGAACATTGCGTCGCCCTGCTTGTTACAAGCGACAACGGCGTTGGAGGGCCGGCCCATCATGTTGCGTGAGAGAAAGTGGATGCTGCCGCAATTTTCCGCTTTGATGTGGCCGCCGATCGGGCTGTCCCCGTGGATATTAAAGTAACCCCGCCCGAAGCTGCCTTTTGGAACGGTGCCTTTGCACTCCAGCACGATGTCGCTGGTGTGAACGATGAAGGTGATGGTGCCAAGCTCACTGAGCTGGTTCATCACCTCCTCAAAGTTTTGTTCTGCCGGCAGGCTGACGCGTTCTTTTTGCGGCAGGCAGGCAATCACGTCCGCCAGACTAACGTCGAGGTCGCGGCTGATGAAGTCGAGGACGGCATCTGGCTTTTCGGCCAGGGCGGCCTTGATCGCGTCTGATTTATTGGCGGTCATCGGTTACCTATATAAATTTAAATGATGGTTGGCGGGCCTGATCAGGCAATGCCATCAACCGGCTCAAACCCTTCAAATTTCGGGTGGCCGAGATAAAGCTTGTCGTTGTTGCCGGCGTTCTTGTGGGCGTCGCGGAACTGCTGCGATTTTGTCCAGGCTTCGAAATCGTCTTTGGATGACCAGATGGTGAAAGATGAATAGAGCGTGTGGTCTTCCTGCTCGGGGCCGCGGAGCAGTTTAAATTCCTGAAAGCCCTGCATTTCATTCAAGCGGCTGTCGCGGGCCTGCCATACTTTTTCAAAATCT
This sequence comes from uncultured Alphaproteobacteria bacterium, assembly GCA_942490955.1. Lineage (GTDB taxonomy): Bacteria > Pseudomonadota > Alphaproteobacteria > Rhizobiales > HXMU1428-3 > HXMU1428-3. The sequence goes on along the minus strand of CALNZE010000058.1, from coordinate 534 downwards.
TCTTCACGGCCGGGAGTGACCTGGAAACGGTTCATTGCGATAAACACTGTCTGGTGTCCTTTCGTTATTTTTGGCTGGTTGCGGCGGAGTATATCGGCACGGAAAAGCGCGAGATACTGAATAGTCTGCAACTATAATGTTGTGAGATTTTGGCGGTGGGGTAAGGGTATCGCCGTGACCGGGGGCACTGCTCAGAGCCCCGGTCACAGGCAATTGCTGAAATGCGTTTGCGGTTGGCGGCGGTAAAGATGCCTGCCGTTTGCAGTGCGATTCCTAGCCCCTTCTTATCCCCTTGGAGGGTATTTGTTTTCCATTATGATTGCGGTTTTTACCCGGTATTCTTCAGGAGTAACCCTCGGGCCAGATAAGCGTGATTAAGACTGTGGCCCGAGGGTGTTTTGTGATCAACCGCCAAAGCGGATTGTGCCTGAGATGCGGGCGCTAAAGCCGGGTTCTGCGTCAGTTTCCAAATTCAGGTAGCGCAGATACTGTTCGTCCGTGACGTTTTTCAGGGTCAGAGCCGTTGAGAAGTTC
>CALNZE010000057.1:0-54730 GCA_942490955.1 uncultured Alphaproteobacteria bacterium | reverse complement strand
CCAGGTTTTGCCGGTTTCCCAGCGGAAGGTGCGCAGGTAATTGGCGGTGGAGGCGAGCGCATCGCTGGTGGAGCGCCAGACGTCCCTGGTGCCATCGCCCGTGAAATCGACGGCATAGGCATTATAGGTGGTTGGGATAAACTGTGTGTGGCCCATGGCCCCGGCCCAGGAGCCCTTAAACTCATGCAAGGGGATGTCGCCCTTCTGCAGGATTTGCAGTGCGGCAATGAGTTGCTTGCGGCCATAGGAGCGGCGGCCACCGCGATAGGCCATGGTGGCGAGCGAGCGGATGATGTCTTTGTCGCCCTTGTTTTTACCGAAGGTGCTCTCGAGGCCCCAGATGGCCATTAATATCTGTTTTTCCACGCCGTAACGCTTCTCAATGCTCTCAAGCAATGGGGCCTGCTCCAGCATGATCTCGCGGCCGCGCTTCAGCCGTTCTTCGGAGACGGCGCGTTCTATATAGCTCCAGACGGGGGAGACGAACTCAGGCTGTGACGCCTGGCGCTCGCCGATGGAGGGGTCCGGTGTGGGGCCGCCGACGGCCTTGATGAACAATGAGCGGCTGACACCGGCGGCGCGTGCATCCGGCCAGATTGTTTCGAGGAAGGCATGAAAGTCGCCATACGCTTTGGCGGGGGTGATGGGAGCGGCCCAGATGCCGGCTGATAGCGCCATGAACAGGCTGACTGTGGCGGCGATTTTCACCATATGATGGCGCGCGCTGGTTGAAGGCTGCGAGGCGGCGGCGGCTGTTTGCCGGGGTGTGACGTGTTTTGTTTTTTGCACGGTTTATTGTCCTGCGAATTGCGGGGTTAAACTCACTCTACTCCTTTTTACCATGAGGATCCCTTACGTTCAGAGATTGGCATTTTCTTGGCAAGCGGCAAAATCTTAGCGAATCGGGTCCTCTTCCCGAAGCGATTGCAACATGGCTTTTGACGGAAAACAAGTGGGCGCCCTGCCCTTGCGTTTTTCATAAGTGCCGATGCCGCGCCTTGTTTTGCCGCCGAAAAGGCCATCGGGCACTTCTGTGCTATCGCCAAGGCGCTGCAGGTGGATCTGCGTTTCGCAAATTCTTTTGCGGCTAAAATTGAAGGTGTCTTTTTGCGGCCAACCACCGCGGAAGCTGCAGGCGGCGTCGCTTTTGTAGCAGCCCATGCGGTCTGCCAGATGGCCAACAAACAGGGCGTAGAGATCCGCCTTATTATAGCGGCGGAAGACTTCGAAATTTTCCAGCACGAGGAATTTTGGCCCCATCATGCCGGCGGGTGCCATGAACTGGGCCATGAGGGTTTTATCGCGGAAGATGCGGGGTTTGCCATCTGCCCCGGGCACACGGCGGGCGCCGAGCTTGATCCATTCTGATAGCGGCTTGCGGCCTTTCGGGGTTTCATCGGAGCAGTCAAAACCTTGTGGCACATTGACCTCATAGCCCCAGGTCTGGCCGGATTGCCAACCAATGCCCTTTAGATATTTGGCGGCGGAGGCGACGGCATCCGGCACGCTGGACCAGATGTTTTTGCGGCCATCGCCATCAAAATCGACGGCGTAAAGCTCAAACACATCCGGGGTGAATTGCGGGTAGCCGGTGGCACCGGCGAAAGAGGTTTTGTAGGCCGCGAGGCTGATATGACCTTCGTCAATGAATTTGAGGGCGCGCAGGAGGTTCTTGCGGTGGGCTGGGCGCTTGGCTTTTGGGCCGGCATAAGCAAGGGACATTAACGTGCGAATGCCGTCGAAATTATTTTTTGCGGCGCCGAACGCGGTCTCCCGGCCCCAGATGGCGAGCACGGCTTTTATGTCGACATCATATTGGCGCTCGATGCGGGCGAAGGTGTCGCTGTATTTTGCGCGCAGCGCCTTGCCGCGATTAACGAGGGATTTCATATGCCCTGCCGGAAAATAGAGAGTGGGAAATAGAAACTCGCTCTGGCGCGGACGGTGGCAGGAGGCTGGCAGGCCGTCTTTTGTCGGCTGTTTGGCAATGGGGGCCTGTTTGCGTTTTTTATCTGCAGCTGCAAGGCGTGCCCAATCACGGTGGGTGCGCACGCGGGGAGTTTGTAGTTGGGGCGGGTTTTGGCGATGCCGTTGACCAGGGTCTTCTGGCTGATGCCCAGCGCTGTGGCTTCTTTGAACAGGCTGCGCTTCCATTTGTCGAGGGCCTGATCGGCGGCTTTTGCTGTGCTGGTGTGTGCAAGAGGCAGGAGAAATGCCGATGTCAGGGCCAGCAGCCTGAGGGAAGGCTTGGTGCGAGAAAGTTTTGAAGTGCCGCGTTGTATTCGATTCATTCTTTGATGTTGCCCCACTGGTTGCCTGGTCTGGCGGCTTGTCTGTTGCCTTGTCTAACGCCTTGGCTTTTGCCTGCATAAGCGCTGCATCCGCCAGCGCAGATGTGGTTATACCATATTCGCTGCGGCCGCCAATCTTGTCCGTTTGGCTGCAGGATAAATCATAAGGGAGGGGCAAAATGATGGTCGGCTATCAGGAAGCGATGCGAAGCTGGTTTAATTTTTCTTCCCAATTCAGCGCGGCGCGGACGATCGTCTCGAGGTCGCCATGTTGTGGCTGCCAGCCGAGCTGCTCTCGGATGCGGGTGGAATCGGCGATGAGGGCGGCAGGATCACCGGCGCGGCGATCACCCAGCTTGACCGGAAAATCACTACCGGAGACTTTTTTTACGGCGTCGATGACTTCCAGAACGCTGAAGCCATCGCCATAGCCGCAATTGAATATGTTGCTTTCGCCGCCAGCCCGCAAGTGATCAAGCGCCATGATGTGGGCGTTGGCGAGATCGGTGACGTGGATATAGTCTCTGATGCAGGAGCCATCGCGCGTGTCGTAATCTGTGCCGAAGACGCTCATCTCGCTGCGGGGGCCGTGGACAATTTCTGCCGCGACCTTGATGAGATGCGTGGCGCGCGGTGTGGACTGGCCGGAGCGGCCCATGGGGTCGGCCCCGGCGACGTTGAAATAACGCAGTGCCACATAGCGAAGGTCAGTGGCGGCAGCCGTGTCGCGCAGCATCCATTCGGTCATTAACTTGGAGGTGCCATAGGGGGAGATGGGGGCGAGCTCTGCTGTCTCGGCCACTGGGTTCTGCTTTGGCATGCCATAGACGGCGGCTGTGGAGGAGAAAATGAAATTCTCGATTTTGTTCTCAACGGCGACCTCGAGAAGATCGCGGGATTTGACGGTGTTGTTGAGATAGTAGCCGAGCGGGTCGGTGATGGAATCGGGCACGACAATGGAGCCGGCAAAATGAATGACGGCTTTAACATCATGGTCGCGGATGATCTGGTTCACGAGGTTTTGGTCGGCGATATCGCCCTTGACCAGGGTTGCGCCATCTGCAACGGCCCAGTCAAAGCCGGTTGAGAGGTTATCAAGCACGATGACGGTTTCGCCGCGATCGCGAAGGGCAAGACATGTGTGGCTGCCGATAAATCCAGCGCCGCCGGTGACCAAAACTGCCATCTTGTTTCTCCTCTTAATTCTTACCGTTGCAGGGTGCCTTTTTTGCGGACCTGGCTGTGATTAATAAGGGATTAGTTGTAAAGTTGTGGTTTCTGGGCTTAGGCATTCCCGTTACATGGTAAATCGGTTATTAATACGGCTGATCGGATGGGGGATCCAGCCTAATCCTTATGTCAATTTTATCTGAAACGCGGCAAATTCACTGCTTATCTTATTTGTTGCGCGCATATTTATCTATTCACTCACCTTTTATCGGGATTGTTCATGTCAAATAACAAACGAATTCGTAAAGCCATTTTGCCTGTGGCGGGTCTTGGTACCCGTTTTCTACCTGCCACCAAAGCCATGCCGAAGGAGATGCTGACCATCGTTGACCGGCCGATTATTCAATATGTGGTGGATGAGGCACGGGCCGCCGGGATCGAGCATTTCATCTTCGTGACCGGGCGGAATAAAACGGTGATCGAGGACCATTTTGACAAGCAGGTTGAACTGGAAGCTTCCCTGAAAGAGCGCGGCAAGGACAAGTTGCTGGCGATGCTGGATGATCTGTTGCCTGAAGCCGGGCAGACGGCCTATACCCGCCAGCAATCACCAAAGGGGCTTGGCCATGCTGTGTGGTGCGCGCGTGACCTTGTTGGCAATGAGCCGTTTGCGCTGCTGCTTCCTGATGTTCTGGTGCAGGCAGAGCGCGGCTGCATGGCGCAAATGATCGACCTTTATAATGAAACCGGTGGCAATATTCTGGCGGTTGATGAGGTGGCACCGGAGGAGACATCATCTTATGGTGTCGTCAGCTATGAGACGGATGATGCGGGCCATATGAAGATTGACGGTATGGTTGAGAAACCGCCAGCGGGTTCGGCGCCTTCAAACCTGATTATTATGGGTCGTTATATTTTGCAGCCGGAGCTTTTTGATATTCTGGAGAACCAGTCGGAAGGTGCGGGCGGGGAAATTCAACTGACCGATGCCATGCTGAACCTGATGAAGTCGCAGGATTTTTATGCCTGCGCCTATGAGGGGCGCAGCTTCGACTGTGGCTCGAAGGTTGGGTTCCTCACAGCCAATGCGGCCTACGGGTTGGCGCGCGATGATCTTGGGCCTCCCTACCGTGAAGCGCTTGCCAAACTGCTCAGCGAATAGGATCAAAGGGGGCTTAGGCCCCCTTTTTTTATGCGCTCAAGCTGGATGATCAGGGGCGCAGGTTAAGGCCAAGGCGGAAGAGGTTTTCCTGGTAATCGCCGCCGTTATTGCTCTCGACATCGGAGAACTGGTAGCTGGCAATGAGCCGCGCATGGCGGTTGAATATATACTGAACGGCGACGGCTGCCGTGAGAGTGTCCTGCTCAATATCAATGCCTTCATAGGCTTCCTCAAGAAAATTCAGGCTCGTGCTGAGGAATATGTGGGGGCGGAAATAGTGCCCCAAGGCCAGGCTGTATTGAGTTTGCAGCACGCCGACGCCGCCATCAATGTCTGTGCCTTCGATCTCGCGTTCGGTGGCCAGCGTGATGCTGGTTTTTACTGAGGGGCGGTATGTAAGCGCGGCGCTATAGACGAATTCTTCCAGATCCGCAAAGCGGTTGTCATCGGCATCCAGCCATTGCTGACCAGCGCTTGCCTCAAGGCGAAGTTTGGCGGTCAGGTCGTATATGAAGCCGGCGCGGATTGTGTAGCCCTCGCTGCTGCGCTCGAAGCCAAGATCATCGAACTGGCTGTCATAGTCGCGGCTGACATAGGCGCCTTCGGTGAAAACATAAAGCCCCGGGTGGAATGTGTATGACAGGCGGGCAGCGGCGGCGCTTTCCAGATAATCGAGGTCATCATTGTTGACGGTGACGGCGAGGCTGTTGACCGTGTCGTCATAGTCATAATCGGCCAGATTACCGGACAGGCGCAGCGTGGTGCGGTTCCACTCGTAATTATAAAGGGCGGAGAGACTCATGACCTGATAGGTGGCAAGCTCGGCATCGGTGCTGACAGTGTCTATGTCGCCGCGATCATCCTGCAATTGTTCGATGCGGCCGCCCAGCTCGAAATAGTGGTTGCGGCGGATGTCGATGCGGCCGTTGGCGCGCAGGAACCATTCCTCGACATTTTCTGATGTCAGCTCTTCATAGTAGCTTTTGGTGAGCTGGCCGCCGAGTTCAAGGCCGTGGCGGCTCCAATCCGAGCGAAGGAGGAAGCCGGGGCGCATTTCAATGGCGTTATCGCCGGGGCTGTTTGTGGGCGATGCCGTGGGGTTGTCACTATACTGGCCCGTTATCGTAACCTCGGGGAAGAACAGGAAGCTGCCAACGCGCTGGCCCTCTGCGGCGTAGGGGTCTTCCATGCGGCGGGGGCGGATGGAGCCGGTGATGTCGTTGACATCGGCTTCGAGGTCTTGGTCATTGTTTGTCAGGGCCTGGCGGGCGTTGGCGTTTTGCCGGTTGCTGGCCTCTGTCAGGTCTTGACCGCTTCGGAGATTGCGGCGTCGGCGGGTGGTGGTGGCCTGCCGGCTGGTGGCGGCGCGGTCTACATCCTCTTCATTGTCTTCGGCCGTCAGATCTTCAAGCGGGGCGCCCTCTTCCATGGCGCGCTCGGCGGCGAGGAAGTCGTCTTCAAAGTCGGCTTGTTGGCGCTGGCCGCGTTGCTCGGCGGCGAAGGGGTCGCCATATTCAGATTGTCGCTCTCTCGCATTTTCGCGCTGGCCGTCGCTGCCATTCTGCTGCTCATTGCTGTTGTCAGCCAAAAGATTTTCGTTACGGCCGCGCTCTATTGTCAGGTCAGATTGGCGCAATTCGCCGCCGCGAGCCTCGAACCGGCTAAAGTCTTCGCTGCGGCTTTCCAGGCCAGCGGGGCGGATCGGGTCATCGGAAAAGAGGCGCGGATTGTTGAGCGTTTCGATAGAATTGGCGCGACCATTGCCCTCCGGGCCTTCGCGCGGGCCGTCGAAAATATCGATGTTTTCGCTATCTGGCTGGCCGAAGGACAGGGAATTGCTATCCTGGCGGGCCTGGTTGCGGTCTCTTACGGTGCGGAAACGGTCGATTTCTTCGCGGAAGGCGCTTTCTGGTGCATTATCCTCGGCATAGTTTTGGGCCATATCCTGGGCATGCGCGCGTGGCAATTGCCCCACCGGCAGACCGGTGGTGACAATCACCACAATTACTGACGCAACGAACGCCTTTATGCGCAGGCGGCACTTCATATTTTACAACTCCAACTTCGCCAAGGCCAAACGCAGCCCTACTCATCTTGCAGAGTGACTGATTATGGTTAATGGAGGGTTATTAGGCGCGAAGAGAAAGCAAAGGGTGGACAGGCTTTATGGCGATGTGGTTTTAATGGCGAAAGATGAGTTACGGTGATGGCGTTGCCTAGCAGGCTAAGCCGCTGTCGCTCGCTTTGCCAGCCGAAATGAAGTGGATATTATGGCGGAAAATCAGGTGAATGCCGAAGCGAATGCACTGGCCTCCGGCCTCAGGACCATCGAGTTTGAGGTGAATGCCCTAAAGGAACTTGAGGCCATGCTGGCAAACGGGATGGGTGAGCTGTTCACCCGTGCTGTCGAGCTGATCGGGCAAGCGCGCGGGCGGGTGATCATTTCCGGCATTGGCAAGAGCGGCCATGTTGGCCAGAAGATTGCCGCTACATTTGCCTCCACCGGCACACCGGCGTTTTTTGTTCACCCCTCCGAGGCCAGCCATGGCGATCTGGGCATGATCACGCCGGATGATGTGATTGTCGCGCTTTCCTGGTCTGGTGAAACTGTTGAGCTGACCAATATCATCACCTATTCGCGCCGGTTTCGGGTGCCGTTGATTGCCCTCACCTCCAGCGCCGAGAGCGCTCTGGGGCAGAATTCTGATGTGGTTTTGTGCCTGCCGCAGGTTAAAGAAGCCTGCCCGCATAATCTGGCGCCAACCAGCTCAACGGTGATGCAATTGGCGATAGGCGATGCCCTGGCGATTGCCCTATTGGAGGCCAAGGGCTTTTCAGCGACGGATTTCAAGACCTTTCATCCCGGCGGTAGTTTGGGCGCCAAGCTGAAGCTGGTGAAGGACCTGATGCATACGGGTGACCGGTTGCCGCTGGTGGGCACTGAGCAGCAGATGGGCGAAGCGCTGGTGATCATGACCGAGAAGAGCTTTGGTTGCCTTGGCATCGTTGATGACAATGGCGCGCTTGTCGGCGTGATAACAGATGGTGACTTGCGGCGGAATATGCAGCCGGACCTGCTTTCCCGGCGGGTGGCCGATATCATGAAGCGCTCGCCAATCTCGGTGAAGGAAGACATGCTGGCAAGCGCCGCGCTGGAGCAGATCAACTCATCCAGCATTACGGCGCTGTTTGTCACCAATGACAGCCGGCCGATTGGCATTGTGCATATTCATGACCTGCTGCGGGCCGGGGTTGTTTAAACTCTCACGCTGTGCGCTGCTTTGTGGCTCTCTCTCACGGCTATTCCAAGCGCTATTGCGCTTGGGCCTCCGAGGGGCGGCGCAACGCGCCGGGCTCCGCTACGCTCCGCCATGTCGCAAGCTAAGAAGCTTGCTCCTTCTTCGGTAAGATAGGTTTGGTGTTCTCTCTCACGGCTATTTCGGGAGCTGAGGTCCCGGGCCTCCGAGGGGCGGCACTTTTTTGTGGCGCTTCAGATTGCCCACCAGCAACCGCGCGTGCGCGGGCTACGCTATGCTCCGCCATGTCGCAAGCGAAGAAGCTTGCTCCGTTTTAGATGGATTGGGCTTAATTTATCCAGTGTTCCGTTCTGATACATTGGTTACTGCCATTTTAACCATGTTGATTTATCCAAAATTTAGACCGATCGCCTATGGTTAACCCAGTTAATCAACATCTCTGGCTCGTTTCCTTTTGCCGGATATGTGATTGAAACCGGGTCGGGGTGACGAAAATGGATATAGCAACAATATTTGGTATGATTGCCGGCATTGGCATCGTGATGTACGCGATCCTCTCTGGTGGCTCGCTTGATACCTTTGTCAATGTTCCCTCCATGTTGATCGTGTTTGGTGGCGGTTTTGCTGCCACCGTGATGCGCTTTCCCCTTTCAAATGTTTTTACGGCGCTGGCGCTTGGCGGCAAAATCGCCTTTACCCACCGCGCGCAGAGCCCTGTCGAGATGACAGACGATATCTGCAAACTGGCTGACATTATCCGCAAGGAAGGCCCGCTTGGGCTTGAGGGCGTTGATATTAAAGATCCCTTCCTCAAGAAGGGCACGCAATATGTCGCTGATGGCTATGACGCTGTTTTTATGCGCGAGACCATGGAGAAAGAACGCGACCTTTATATCGAGCGGCTCGAAGAAGCCCAGCGCATGTATAAAATGCTTGGCGATGCCGGCCCGGCCTTTGGCATGATTGGCACGATTGTTGGTCTTGTGCAGATGCTCTCCAACATGGATGACCCCTCGACAATTGGCCCGGCGATGGCAATTGCGCTGCTGACCACGCTTTATGGTGCCTTGCTTGCAAACCTGATTGCGCTGCCGCTGGCTGACAAGCTATCGAACAAGATTACGATGGAAGAAATCAACCAGTCTCTGGTGATTGATGGCGTGATGCAGCTGCGTGACAACAAGGCGCCTTCGCTGATCCGCGAGATGCTGGAATCCTACATGACCGTGAAGCAGAAAGCGAAAAAGGATGAACCTGCTGCTGCGGCGGTTGCGTAAAGGCCGGGCATTCAGATCACCCCGTTATAATTTTAGATAGTATGGAGTTGGCAAAATGAGCAGGAAGAAGGGAGGCGCGGCCGGTGTACCGGATTACATGGTTACGTTTGCTGACCTTATGTCGATCCTGGTTTGCTTCTTCGTTCTGTTGATTTCTTTTTCCATTCAGGACAAGCAGAAACTGCAGGTTGTCGCCGGCTCAATGAAGGATGCCTTTGGTATCCAGTTTGTCAATCGCAAGGCCGGCATGATCGAGATTGAAGGCGCGCCTGTGCGTCAGCATGTGAAGCAGATTGCCCCTGTTCTACAGGAAAATGACACCGACTATGCCGAGATTCGCCATGACGAGCGGCACAAGCAGGGGCCTGAGGCCAACACGCATGATATTGAAAAGAACGAGATAGAACGGCCGCGCCAATTTGCCCTGGCAGCCGCCTCACTCCGCCAGGCCTGGCAGGAGATGCCGGAGATCACGCATCTCTCCAGCCATATCATGATTGAGGAAACGCCTGAGGGGCTGCACATCCAACTCATCGACCAGGAGGCGCGCTCAATGTTTCCCTCCGGTTCATCAAAGCCCTATGAGCACACGCGCAAGCTGCTGGCGGCGATGGCGCCGATTGTCAAGCGGCTGCCAAACCGGATGCGGATTACCGGCCATACGGATGCCAACCGGCATTATGAAGCGCCGGGCCTTTCCCTCTGGGATCTGGCGGCGGACCGGGCGCAGGAAGCGCGCACGATATTGTCTGAAAACGGCGTGCCGCATGACCGCTTCTTTGAAGTGGGCGGCAAGGCGGATGTGGAGCCTCTATTCCCGGAAGATCCCTATCTTGCGGCCAACCGGCGTATTTCGATTTTGATAATGTCGGAGAAGCCACCGCTTCCGGTTGAACACACACTGAATAGTGGGGGCAAGTAGAGGGTCGATTTGGAATTTCAGTTTTGGTGCTCTTATGATCTGTTCCCCCAACAATCATATCAGCTCCAGATAGGCGCAGCGGCAGGGCTCACATCCCCCCCCCGACCCCCAAGATGGGGCTTGCTGCTGCGTCATTTTTATTTGCGCTTTAGTTTGCCCACCAACAACCGCGCTATTTTCTCTCTCACGGCTATTCCAGGTGCGATGCACCTGGGCCTCCGAGGGGCGGCGCTAGGCGCCGGGCTGCGCTGGCGCTACGCCATGTCGCTTTGCTTTACAAAGCTCCTTCATCGTTAGTTGAGTGCTGAGTTAATGGCACGGCACGCACGCCCACACCGTGTGGTGCTGCTAGGGAGCGTGAAGCATTTGGACTTACGGCACTTCGAAGTGCAGTGAACTTCTTTCCCAACACAGCCGAAATGGTGACCAACAAGATCAAGATCTACGAAGAAGGAAGGGGCGCAGCCCCGAACATGGTGTAGCGCCAGCGCAGCCCGGCGCGTTGCGCCGCCCCTCGGAGGCCCGTGAGCGAAAGCTCACGGAATAGCCGTGAGAGCGACCATATTCGAGAGGGCTTCGCGGTAGGTGCGGATGTCGGCGTCGGGGCGGTTGGCTTTTTCGGAGAGGGTGCGGCGGTAGGCGCGGGCGCCGGGTTGGCCGTGGAAGAGACCGAGCATATGGCGGGTGATGTGATGGAGTTTGGTTCCCTGAGCCAGCTCGCGCTCGATATAGGGGATCATGGCTTCGGCGATTTCAGTGCGGGTTTTAACAGGCTGCCGAAATCCGAAAAATTCGTTATCGGCTTTGGCAAGCATATAGGGCGTGTGGTAGGCGGCGCGGCCGATCATGACGCCATCGACGTGGGTGAGGTGAGATTTGGCCTCGGCCAAAGTTTCGATGCCGCCATTGATGATCACGGTCAGGTCCGGCTCGCTTGCCTTTAGCTGATAGACGCGCTGATAGTTCAGCGGTGGTATTTCCCTGTTTTCTCTGGGGCTCAGCCCCTCCAGCCAGGCTTTGCGGGCGTGGATGATGAAGGTGCTTATTCCGGCCTCTTTAACCGTATCGACAAAGGTTGCAAGGCCTTGATCATCGTCCATATCATCGACGCCGATGCGGCATTTGACGGTGACGGGGCTCGCGCTGGATTCGGTCATTGCCTGAAGGCAATCGCGAACGCGGGATGGCTCTTTCATCAGGCAGGCGCCGAAGCGGCCGGTTTGCACCCTGTCGGATGGGCAGCCGACGTTGAGATTGATCTCGTCATAGTCGTAGGTGGCAGCGATGCGGGTGGCGGCTGCCAGCCGGTCAGGCTCTGAACCACCAAGTTGCAGGGCGAGCGGTTTTTCATCTGGCGTGAAGGCGAGCAGGCGCTGCTGGTCGCCATGCAGGATGGCCTCCGCCGTGACCATTTCGGTATAGAGCATGGCGCCGCGCGATATCTGCCGGTGGAAATAGCGGCAGTGGCGGTCGGTCCATTCCATCATCGGGGCGACGCTGAGTTTATGGGAGGCTGTGCTTGTCATTGGTCAGGGTTTTAGCCTGTCACAAGCGGCGGGACAAGCCCGGTTGCATATCGGCCTGTTCGGACAAGTGAGTGGCTTGAGCCACCCGGGATTAGGCCGCGTTATTTCAAAGATAGCAGACCCAGATGGCGCTCAGTTAGCGAGGTCACAGCCATGCGTCCATTTGGAAGCGTGACCGCACCGGTGGTGAGCGCATAGCGGCCGGCCGGGTCCTGCAGCGTCTCCACCACTTTGCCGTCACCGGACATCCGGAGAACAAAGCCGTAGCGGGTTGGCGCGGGTTTCATCACCTCGGGGAGCCGCATGGCAACGCGTCTGAGAAATGGATAACCGGATAAGCTGTCCATGATGGCGTTGCGCGGGCTGACAAGGCCGATCCAGAATGTCCCATCGGAGGCGCTGTTTATGTTGTCTGGAAAGCCGGGCAGGTTCTCAAGCACGACCTTGCCCGGTCCGCCATCCAGCGGGAAGCGCCAGACCCGGTACATACCGGTTTCGGCCACGAAGATGGCATCGCTTGCCTCATTAATCGCCACGCCATTGGCAAAGGTCAGCCCCTCGGCGAACACGGTGGTTTTGCCAGAGGCAGGGTCGTATTTCAGAACGCGTGCATTGGCGGAATGTTCAACGAGATCCAGGATCGATGCGGCCAGGGTGCCGCCGTTGGCCTTTGCACCGAAACGGGTGGAGGCATCCGAGACGTAAACGGCACCGTCTGCCGCGATGTCGACGTCGTTGGCGTAATGGATGGGGCTTCCATCCTCTGTTTGGTTGGTGAGCAGTTTTACTTTTCCACCGCGGTCAATTGCCAGCAATCCACGATAGGCATCTGCCACGTAGAGCGTGCCGTCGGGGGCGAACTCTATGCCCAATGGGCGGCCCTGCGTTTGCGCGAAGGGCGTCGCGGTGCCGTCTGCGCCAATGCGTAATATTTCCCCGCCATGGGTTGCCGCATAAATGAGCCCGTCTGGCCCAACATCGGCGTCTTCAGGGCCTGAGCGTCCATTGAGGCCAACAAGCTCAAGAGCCGCGAGGCGATCATTTGGCGCGAAAGCGCCGGTGTAGCCCGGATTAGCGGGGGCCTCCCACGCGACAGGTCGCACGGCAACCGGCCACGCGACCAGATATACAAGAAGCAAGACCAGAGCCGTGCAAAGGAAGAAACGCTTCTTTTTCATTTTTGGAACTCCAGGATCGAGCGTTCCATCCATCTTCCGGGGTTACTGAGTTTATTGGTGGAACGGTGTTTATTGCTCAGGGGGTTCGCTTGGCGGAAGCCGTGGGACCAAAGGGGGATGGGGATGCCTGTAGACTGCTTAAGCCGCAGAGCGGCCGCTGGCGCTTTTCTTTGCGGGCGTTTCACATTCCGCAGCCAGCCGTTCTGCCAGTTCATCCTGTTGCAGCGGCTTGCAGAAGTAATATCCCTGGATGAGGTGGTAGCCCATGGCATCGAGGATCTTATACTGGGTTTCGTTCTCGACACCCTCGACGGTGCTTTCCAGATTCAGGTTATCGCAAAGCTGAGCGATGGTGCACATGATGTCCTGCTTGGCCTGGCTGGATTCGATGTCTTCAATGAAGCTGCGGTCAACTTTGAGGCGGTCAATTGGCATGCGCGGCAGGTAACTCAAGCTGGAGTAGCCGGTGCCGAAATCGTCGAGCGCGACCTTGGCGCCGAGTTGGCGAATGAGTTTGAGGCCATGGGTGGCGCGCATGAAATCCTGCATAACGGCGGTTTCGGTGATTTCAAAGGTGATGCGCTCTGGCTTGAAGTTTGACTTTTCGATTGTGTTCAACAGGTTAAGCAGTGATTCCGGTGAGCAGAGATCGTAAGTAGAAAGGTTAAATGAAAGGCCAACATGTTCGGGCCACTCGGCGGCTGCATCGAGTGATTTTTTGAACAGAATGGCTGTCAGGCGGCTGACCATACCGGATTGCTCGGCGGAGCGAATGAAGACATTTGGCGGGATATTCCCCAAAATCGGGTTGTGCCAACGGGCCAGGGCTTCGCAGGAGAATGTGCGGTTTTCGACGGTGTTGATGATCGGCTGGAAATAAACCGAGAGCTCTTCGCTCAGATCCGCTTCGCGCAGGCGGTGGGCGATGGAGGCACCCACACGACTGAGCGTTTCATGCTCCTCGGTAAACATGCCGACGGTGCCTTTGCAGTTCTGCTTGGAATAGCAAAGGGCGTAGTCAGCCCGCTCAAACAGCACGGATGGGGTGTCGCCGGCGTCAGGGAAGAAGGCGAAGCCGATGGTGCCGGCGACCTGGGCTGAGCCCTCTTTCATCTCAAACGGCTCGAGAAGCTCGTCGCAAATCTGATTGCCAAGTGCGATGACGTCGCGCTCACTGCCGGGGTTGTTCAGAATCAGGCCAAACTCGTCGCCGCCGAGGCGGGCGATGAAGACCTCATCCTTATCAAGCAGCTCGCGCAGGCGCACGCTTGTATCGATCAGCAGTTGATCACCCGCTGGATGACCAAAAACATCATTGACCTGCTTGAAACCGTCGAGGTCAAGAATGCCGACGGCGAAGGTTTCCTGGCTGGTTTTCCTCTCTTCAATCCGGTCACTTAATTCGGAGAAGAAGCGGCGGCGATTGGGGATGGTTGTCAGGCTGTCTAGATTGGCGAGGCGCAGATTTTCAGTGCTGAGGATTTTCAGGATTTTACTTTGCTGCTCGAGGATCTGCTGCTTTTCAATCATATCCGTAAAGTCATTGTTATAGCGGAACATGATGAAAAGGATGGCTGCGGAAACCAGGAGAATATTCAGTGCAATGGCGTGAAATACGGATTGGTCAGTTGCTGCGAGGAAAATTACCGTCGGGCAGACCACTGTGGCGAACAGGATTATCCCGGCCTGGCGCAGATGCATCAGGCAGGCGATGACGCCGAGGGTGGTAAGACAGATAAAAAAGGCCGTATGGCTTTTTGTATAGGCATCGCCGTAATTAAACAGTGCCAGCGCCCAACCAACACAGATCGCCCCGAGGATCGCGGCGAGGATGTTGATGGTCAGCAGCCGTCGGCGGACCTGGGCATCGTTTAGCGTTTCAAACCGGCTGCGATAAATCTTTATTGATCGGTAGATTGTGACGGGGGTAAGGATGGCAGGCAGGTATAGCGTCAGATACACCGGGGCATAACTAAAATGGGTATAGGACATCGCCAGCATGTCGATAATGACGATCGCATACATTACCGGAATTTGCTTTGACAAGGCCTCATAGCGCGCCCGGTTTAACGCCGGCTTATCGCCTGGTTCGACAAATGAGGACAAAACTGATTGCAACATCGCTTCCGACACACCCTTAACCTGAATATCGGATGATCTTACGTCTGAAGAAATAATTTTAAGTTAAATGAATGGGTTTTGCCTGATTTATGAGCAGTATAGCAGTATTTCCGAGGCGCAACCCAGGGTTTGTATTTGTTTAACCCTTAATATTCTGGCGAGGGTGCAAAGATATTCAGGTAGACTGATACCTCCGCTTCCTCAATGGCTATTTCCGGTTAAAGTACGGACACTTACGACTTTTGGCTAAGTGGCCGGATTGTATCGGCATTCGGCGGTCATACGACCTGACGCGGCGGCGGCGCCTTTTCCGGGTTACGTGATGTTTTTTTGGGCTTTGACGTTTTGTCACCTTGTTCAAATGGCAAACTTTCGTCACTATTGCGGCTCTTATCCATTCATTTCAGCAATTTTTGTGAAATTTTGCTCTCCTCAGGGAACCAACAAATGCGCACAGAGACACCCCCAGTCATCCACCTAAAAGATTATCGCCCCTGCCCTTATCTCATTGATGAGGTTTCGCTTGGCTTTGTGCTGAGCCCGAAGGCGACCAAGGTTTCCTCGGTGATGAAAATGCGGCCCAACCCGGCAGCCGGCGACAATCAGGGGGAGCTGGTGCTTGATGGCGAGATGATTAAGCTCAAGTCCATCAAGCTGGATGGCAAGACGCTGAGCGAGGGGGATGATTATGAAGTGGGTGACGAGAGCCTGACCCTTTTCAACCTGCCGAACAAAGCGTTTGAGCTGGCGATTGAAACGGTCTGCAACCCGGATGCCAACAAGGCGCTTTCCGGGCTATACCGGTCCTCCGGCAATTACTGCACGCAGTGCGAGGCCGAGGGCTTTCGCCGGATTACCTACTATCCGGACCGGCCGGATGTGATGGCGGTATTTACCGTGCGTGTTGAAGGTGACCTTGAGGACACGCCTGTGCTGCTCTCCAACGGTAACCTTGTTGAAAGCGGGCCTGCAAAACGGGAGGGCGCTCACTACACGCTCTGGCACGACCCGCACCCGAAACCGGCTTATCTGTTTGCACTTGTGGGCGGCGATCTTGCTGTTGTCAAAGACAGCTTCGTGACCGCTTCCGGCCGTGAGGTGGAGCTTGGCATTTATGTTGAGAAAGGCAAGGAGGACCGCTGCGAATGGGCGATGGACAGCCTGAAGCGGTCGATGAAATGGGATGAGGAGCGGTTTGGCCGCGAATATGACCTTGATGTTTTCAATATCGTTGCTGTCTCGGATTTCAACATGGGGGCGATGGAAAATAAGGGGCTGAATATTTTTAATGACAAGCTGGTGCTCGCCCGGCCCGACACGGCAACTGACAATGATTACATGGCGATTGAATCCGTCATCGCGCACGAATATTTCCACAACTGGACGGGCAACCGCATCACCTGCCGCGACTGGTTCCAGCTCTGCCTGAAGGAAGGCTTGACGGTCTACCGTGACCAGGAATTTTCCTCTGATGAGCGCAACCGGACCGTGATACGGATTATGAATGTGCGTGGTTTAAAGGCGGTGCAGTTCCCTGAGGATGGGGGGCCTTTGTCGCATCCCGTTAGGCCAGAGCAGTATATGGAGATCAACAACTTCTATACGGCGACGGTTTATCAGAAAGGTTCCGAGCTGTGCCGGATGATCGCGACGATTGTTGGTGAAGCGGGCTTCCGCAAGGGCATGGATCTTTATTTCAAGCGGCATGATGGTGAAGCTGCAACCGTGGAGGATTTCGTTGCCTCGATGGCGGATGCCAACAAGGTGGACCTCACCCATTTTGCCAGGTGGTACAGCCAATCCGGCACGCCAGAGCTGGTGGTCAAATATCTGTTTAACGAGACGGACAAGACCGGCACCCTTTCCTTTGAACAGGTGACGCCAGCGACACCCGACAAGGCGCGCAAGGAGCCGCTGCACATTCCTGTGCGGCTAGGGTTCGTCGCGGCGGGCGGGCGTGACAAGAAGCCGAAGCTGGCAAATGGCGAGCGGATCAAGGACAGTGTCATCCATGTTACCGAGCGGTCGCAGAGCTTTGAGTTTAAGGGGCTTACGGCGCGGAATGTGCCCTCTGTGCTGCGGGACTTTTCGGCGCCGGTCAACCTGACGATTGATTACAGCGATAAGGATCTCTATTTCCTGGCGCAGAATGACGCGAACCTGTTTAACCGCTGGCAGGCGGCGCAGACGCTGCTGACACGCCAGCTTCTCAATATGATCAGCCGCATTGCAGACGGCAAGGCGCCGGGCGCAAATGCCCGGCTGGCGCGGCTGATTGGCAAGACGGTGCTGAATGACGAGGTTGACCCGGCCTATCGGGCGGTGTTCCTCTCCCTTCCGACCGAGCCGGATCTGGTGCGGGCCATTGGCAAGAATATCGACCCGACGGCAAATGGCCGGGCGAAAAAGGCGCTTGCTAAATCCATCGGCAAGACGCTGCGCGACGGGCTCGTTGAGCAGTATGAGAAAAGCCATGTGCGCGGGCCCTATCAGCCGGACGCGGAGAGCGAAGGCAAACGCAGCCTGCAATCCGCCTGCCTGAGCTTTTTGACCGCAACGGAACTACCGGCAGAATATGAGCGCGCCTGTGTTCACTATAACCAGGCGAAAAATATGACGGACTCGATCACCGCTCTCAGGGCGCTGAACAATCATAAATCCGCCGAGCGGGATATTGTGTTCCAGGATTTTCATGACAAGTGGATTGATGATCATCTGGTGATCGACAAGTGGTTTGGTCTGCAGGCAATGTGCCCCCTGCCCTCTGCGCTGAAAACCGTGCGGCAGCTGATGCGGCATGAGAAGTTTAACCTGCAGAACCCGAATAAAGTGCGGGCGGTGCTGAGCGCCTTTGCCGGCGCCAACCCCGTGCAATTCAACCGCCCGGATGGCAAGGGCTATGAATTGCTGGCCAAGCAGATTCTGAAGATTGACCGCTTTAACCCGCAAATCGCGGCGCGGCTATGCGGTGCGTTCCGCTCCTGGCAGAAGCTGGAGCCGGGGCGGCAGGCGCTGATGAAGGGGCAGCTTGAGATGATGCTTGATGACCCGAAATTGTCGAATTATAGTTTTGATATTGTGAAGAAAATACTCTCGTAATGTCTCAGGGGTTATCGGCGCGAAGCGCCGACCCTCCGACGGGGCGCGCATTTTTTGACGGGGCTTCAGGTTGCCCACAAGCAACCGCCCCTGGTACTAACGCGTCGCCTTCCGCTGATATGCGGGGGCAGCGAGGCGGCCCCGGTAACTCTGTGGACCCCTGTGCTCTCGGGTGGTGGACTTTTTTTGAAAATCTTCGGGCTGTTTCGCTAGTGCCTGCGGCGCGCGAATGCGTGGGGGCTTCAGCGATGGTTTGTAGCGGCTATGGGTTGGCGCAACTGGTGAATTAAACAAAGAGAGACGCTTGATTCTATTGGCGATCTTTTGCGGTTCAGATGTCAATAGAGGTGGGAAAGGCCTTGCGTTGGCGGGTAAATCTTTATCAAATGGTAACAATTGATTCGGTGATTCGTATCTTTCACACCCGATCCCAACAGCCCGATTAATCATGTGGGGGCCTGATTACTCCAGCGAGGGGATGAATTGTTACGGTTGCTGCACATTCGGCGGGTGGGTCATGCACTGCTGGATCGCGCGCGCACTGTTCGGTCAGTGATGCAGGCGCTGATCCATATTGCCAAAGAAAACTCAAAGGTTGCCTCAGCTGGCTGGAGCCGGGTGAAGCGGCGCAGCCGTGTGTTCAGCGGCCGATTGATCGCGGCGGCTCGTGCGCGCAAGCTGACGATGGTGATCTACGGGCTGTTTGCGGTTCTCACGCTTAAATTTACCGCGCTAACGGCGTCGCTGATCGGGATATATCAGGCGTCGCGCCTGGCGATGCTGACGTTGGATGGCGGGCTGATTTTTCTGATTGTATCGCTGATCTATTTGCTTGGGGCGATTGTGCATCCGCTGATCCGCATGGAGCGGCATGACAATCAGGACATTCTGAAATTTGGCGATGATTTCAGCAAGCTCCTGTGCCTGCGCGGCGCGATCGAGACGATGCCTGATGCTTTTGCTGTTTGGGACAAGCATCAGCGGATGGTGATTTCGAACCCGAAATTCAAGCAGATATACCGGCTGAGCGAGGATGACCCGGCGCTGGAGGCGGCGAGCTATCCGGAGTTTGACCGGCAGGTCAGCAAGCTGATGGTGCGCAGCCACAGGCAACGCAAGGGCTTTCAGTCGTTAAATTATCAGGCTCAGATGCGGGACGGGCGCTGGTTGCAGGTCAGCGAGCAACCGACTGTCGAAGGCGGGCTGGTTAGCGTTTCCTTCGATGTCTCGAAGTTGAAATCAACACAGCAAAATCTGGTGATCCGCGAACAGCAGATGCGCACCACTGTGGAGACGCTGCGGGCATCGCGGCGGGAGCTTGAAGGCAAGACGCAAAAACTTGCTGAGCTGGCCGATAAATATATGCGCGAGAAGGACCGGGCTGAGGAAGCCAACCAGGTTAAGGCTGAGTTTTTGGCCAATATCAGCCACGAGCTCAGGACCCCGCTGAATGCCATCCTTGGATTTTCAGACATGATGCAACGCGAGGTGCTGGGGCCGATTGAGAACAGCAAGTATCAGGGTTACATCAACGACATTCATATGAGCGGCTCTTACCTGCTGGAGTTGATCAACGACATTCTTGATATGTCGCGCATTGAGGCCGGGCGGCTAAAGCTGGATACGGCGCCATGCAAGCTTGATGAGCTGTTGGCTGACTGCCTGAATATCGTCGGCCCGCAGGCCAGTGAGCGGGACATTACCCTGACGCAGGTGATTGATGAGCGGATCAAGCTGCAACTTGACCAGCGGGCGATCAAGCAGGTGATGCTTAACCTGATGTCGAATGCCATCAAGTTTACGCAGGAAGGCGGGCGGGTTGATCTGATTGTTGAGCGGGCCGATGGCGATGTGCATATTTACGTCAAGGATACGGGCATTGGCATTGAGGAAGACGCGCTATCGAAACTCGGGCGGCCTTTTGTGCAGGTTGAGAATCAGTTGACCAAGTCCTATTCGGGCACGGGGCTGGGGCTTGCTATCTCGCGCAGTCTGATTGATCTGCATGGCGGCCGCCTGAAAATTGACAGTGAGGTTGGTGTTGGCACCACCGTGCTAGTGACCTTGCCGCTGGACCCGCCAAGCGGCCTTAGCGAGCCTAAGGGCCGGGTCGATTCCATTGCCGCTTAGCCGGTAAACCTTTCCAACATTTACTCTGGCGACAAAAAAGCCCGCGGCTTTATGGAAAAGCAGCGGGCTCAGATTTGGACGTTTTGATTTTCTTGATTTTTGTTTGGTTTTCTTTATTTGCGGTCGTAGCCTTTGCGTTTGCGGCGCCGCTCCCATTTTTCTTTCATTTTATCGAGCACTGTTGCTCGCTCTTGCGGTGTGAGCAGCTCAGCAATGTCTGCGATGGCGTTGCCGCTTGCTTGCCAGCGTTCATTTTTACGGGTGACCTCTTTGCCGAAGGCTTCAAGAAAAGCGGCACGGTCAAAATTTTCCTGGCGGAGCTGGTCGCCCAGAACCTGCCAGTTCTTCATGAACTCTTCGCCCTTGCGTGGATGCTCATTTTTGAAGGCGGTGATAATCTTCTCGACAGCGCCGCGTTTCTCCGCTGGTACAGTCGAGACGATAAAGCTGCTCATGCCGTGATGGTGCTTGCCTTTCCAAAGCCCCAGGCGATGGCCGGCAAAGGCGCCAACAACCGCAAGGTTTAGAGCCAGAGAGGCAATGAAAATAATTTTTACCCAGGTGGACATTTGCCAGATAACTCCTTGTCTATTAATTGCTGGTGCCGTTCGGGGCATCCAGGCTGAATTCGTCGGCGCCGAGATCAAAAATATCGTCGGCTAAAACCGTGTTTAAGTCTGTGCTGGCCAGGGTCATTTCTGTTTGCCCCCCGATCAGCATGTTTGCCCCACCAAAGGCTCCGAAGAAAATTCCAAAAATCAGGCTGGCTGCCAGCAGGCCCGAGGCGGCGATCTGGGTTGACCAGCGGTTGTCGTTGGCCGGCTTATTCGCCGAAGGCTGCTGCGCCGTTGCCGTCTTTGTTGATGGCTTGTCCGCCAAAGTTTGCGGCTGTTTTTGCTCGCCGGCAGCAGGTTTGCCAGCGGCTGCTTTATGGTCGCTCAGGTTGATGATGCTGGCGCTTTTGCGCTCAGGCAATTCAGCAAAGGCAGCGTTCAAAATGCTATCTTCCAGGCTGCTGATATCCCAATCGACATGGCGTTTATTGTCTGCCAGGGCGGTATCGAGAGCTTCGGCCTGATGAACGAGCTCTTTGGCTTCGCTTGAGCGGGCAACCAGCTCATCAATGGCGGCGGCTGTCTGGGCCGGCATGGCGCTGCGGTCGCTGCCATATTGATCGAGCAGTTTTGCCAGGGTTTCTATTGTCATTTTATCCGCGTGAAGATTTGTCATTTATCACCTTCAAATTTCGTCTTCTTGCACATGATCCCATAGAGGGGCCAAGGTTTGTTTCAATGATCGTCTGGCGCGGGCCAACAAACTTTCCACCGCGTCGACGGAGCAGTCGAGGATTTCTCCGATCTCCTGCATGCTATGGCCCTGATAATGAAAAAGGGTCACCGCTAATTGCTGGCGCTCAGGCAGGTCCTGCATGGCGCCGTCTATTTCTTTACTCACTTGCTTATCGAACAGCGCGTCATGCTGCTCTGCCTCGACGGGGGCGTCGTAATCATCGTCGAGCTGGTCAACTTTTTTTCGTCTCAACCGATCAAGGCAGCGATTTGCCGTGATGCGATACACCCAGGTTGATAAACGGCCGCGCTCGGGGTCATACTTCTCGATATTTTGCCACAGGCTCAGCAATACTTCCTGGGCGAGATCCTCGGCTTCCGTGCGGTCGCCCAGCATCTGATAGGAAAGGCCAATGACATTCGGCAGCGACTGGTGAACCAATTGCTGGAATGCGGCCTTGTCCCCCGTTTGGGCCCTGACTATCAACTCTTGTTCCATAACCCTTACCGGCTTGGCCCCTCCCACGCCGGTTCCGAAGGTTTCGCCATTCCGCACGCCAATCAGCTGGCTTGCGGAACGTGCGGCCTGGCCCGGCACGTGGAGGTGGTCTTCAGCATCGGCTGCCTGCCCATTGCGAGGCTTGCTGTTCATCCGGGCTGCATTTGCGGGCCCAAATTGCCGGTGCTTTTGTGAGGAGGGGCTATCGTCCCCTCCTCGTTGAAGCTTATGTTGGTTTAGGTATGGCATATCATGCTCTGTGGTTTAAGCAGAATTTTTTACCTACTCCGGTTTGGCCGGCGTTTCTGTTGCAGGGGTTTCGGTTTTCGGGGTCTCGGTTACAGCAGACTCTGATTTTTCCATTTTGCCGTGGTGAGAGCCGCGATGGTCTGACCATTTCTTGTGGTGACCGCCGTGATACCCTTTGTGGTAGCTGCGGTGCATGGCATGGCGCCCGTGATGCCCGCGGTGGCCTCTTTTGCCATGGCGCCAGTGCTTGCCACCACGGCGCTTACCAAAGCGCTTGCGGCGCGGCATTTCATCCTTGCTGATGACACCGTCATCATTCAGGTCCAGCCGGTACAGCTTGCTGGCGGCGTTATCCATAAACTCTTCTTCGGTGACGCTGCCGTTGCGGTCTTTATCGAAGCGGCGGGTTATTTTTTTGGCCAAACGCGCATAGCGCTCGGACATTTTCTTTTGCACTTCTTCAGCTGTCACTGAACCGTTGCCATCAAGGTCAAATTCCTTGAACTTTGCCTGATGGGCGGCGTTTAATTCGTCTTTGCTGATATTGCCGTCTTTGTTGGTATCGGCATTTTTCATCATTTTCATTACGCCGCCGCCATGATGGCCGCGCTTGCCCTTATGGGTCTTTTGGTGGGCAATGGCGCCTCCGGCCAGAGTAACGGCCAGTATTACAGCGCTCGCGCTCACGATCAATTTCTTCGACATATAGGCACTCCAAGTTATTGTTTGTGTCGTTATGGTTTTTATACGGGGTGGAGCTGCCGTATCCGTCGGGTAAAGGGGGTATCAGGCGGGAAAAAATCGCTGAAAGGTCATTTTTACCTTTTCCTCGATACTGGCCAGTTTTTCGCTGACCTGATCGAAGGTTTCCAGCCGGACGCTCTCTGCCAGGCGCTGCTTCAGATCATTGCCGACCGTATCAGGGTCGAAGCCGCTGTCGGTACAAAGACGAATGACCTGCATCAGGTCATTATAGAAAATCCCGGCCTCATAAAGCGTTGCGACGGTCTCTGAGGAGAGGATCTGCTGATCCTGCATTTTTTTGAGACTTTCTATGGTATTTGTGTCGAGAATTTGCGGGTGCTTGGCGGCGTGCATTAACTGCAGTGTCTGGGTGAGGAATTCAAGGTCGATGAGGCCGCCGCGCACCTGCTTGAGATCCCAGATGTTTTCCGTGCCTTTGTCTGCTGCGATTTTTTCGCGCATTTCGTTAACATTTTTCAGCAACTCATCGGGCTGGCGGGGGCTAGCCAGAACATCGCGGATGGTGTCTGTCAGGGTTTGTTGCAAGGCGGGCGGGCCGGTGATGGTACGGGCGCGGGTGAGGGCCAGATGCTCCCAGACCCAGGCCTGTGTTTTCTGATATTGGATGAAACTTTCCAACTGGGTGGCGACAGGGCCGGCGCGGCCTGAGGGGCGCAGCCGCATGTCCACCTCATAAAGGGAGCCCTCTGCTGTTGGTGCGGAAAGGGCGGCGATGAGACGCTGGGTGTAGCGGGCGTAATATTGTGCCGGAGACAGCGGCTTCCTGCCATCTGACATCGTCTGGTCGGCATCAAAATCATAAATCAGGATGATGTCGATATCTGACGAGGCAGTCATCTCGAGGCCGCCGAGTTTACCCATGGCGATAACTGCGGCACCCGCACCAGCAAAGCTGCCATGCTGTTCGCGCATCCCCTCTTCGACTTTGGTTTGCAGCTCAACGATCAGCGTTTCTGCCAGGCGGGTATAGCCCAGGGCGGCTTTTTCGGCATCAATGACGCCGGAGAGCAGGCGCACGCCGGTGAGGAAGGCTTGCTCCTGGCCGACAGCGCGGGCGCGGTCGAGTGTGTCCTGATAATCATTGCAATAGGTGAATTCATCCTCAATCAAATGCTTCAGTTGGTCTTCATTTGGCAGGTCGCCAAAAAAGCCGGGATCGAGGACGGCATCGAGCATGCGCGTTCGGCGGCTGAGGATGCGGGCCAGTGATGGCGCGGTGCCCATAATCTCGGCGATGAGGCGCAGCAGGTTCGGGTTTGATGACAGCATGGAGAAGAGCTGGACGCCGGCCGGCAGGTCTTTCAGGAAGCGATCGAAGGTGGCCATGGCGAGGTCGGGCTGGGCGGTTTTGGAGATGGCATCAACAAGGAGCGGTTGAAACTCGGTTAGCCGCTCGCGGGAGCGCTCGCTTCTGGTGGAGGCGTAGCGGCCGAAGTGCCAGCCACGGACGATCTCGATAACCCGCTCGGGCTCGCGGAAGCCCATTTCGCCCAGGGTTTCCACGGTGCCGGGGTCCGGGTTGTCGCCAACAAATACGAGATTGCCGCAGACGCCGGAAAGGCTGGGGATGTCTTCGAACAGCTCGGCATAATGATGCTGGACCGTCTCGAGCTGCTGCTTGAGCGCGGCGGCAAAATCATCAACGGTTGCAAAGCCTGAGAATTTGGCGATGCGCTGCATGCCGCCTTCGTCATGGGGCAGGCTGTGGGTTTGCTCGTCGGCGATCATTTGGATGCGGTGCTCGATGGTGCGCAGGAATTTATAGGCCTGGGTGAGTTCATCCCGGGCTTCCGGGCGGATCCATTTGTTTTCAACCAGGCCCGATAACGTCTCCAGGGTTTTCCTGGTGCGCAGCTCTGGCTGGCGTCCACCGGCGATGAGCTGTTGCGTCTGGGCGAAAAACTCGATCTCTCTGATACCGCCGCGGCCGAGCTTGATGTTGTGCCCTTCAACGGCGATCTTGGCGTGGCCCTTATGGGCGTGGACCTGGCGCTTCATGGCGTGGATGTCATCAATGGCGGCAAAGTCGAGATATTTTCGCCAGATGAAAGGGGAGAGACCTGCGAGCAGCTCCTCACCGGCCTCAATATCACCGGCGACGGGGCGGGCCTTGATGAGGGCAGCGCGCTCCCAATTCTGACCGAAGCTTTCATAGTAGCTGTAGGCGGCGTCAGTGGAGAGGGCGACCTGGGTGGCGCCGGGATCGGGCCGCAAGCGGAAATCGACGCGGAAGACATAGCCATCGGCTGTGTATTCCTGCATCATTTTGGCGAGGTGGCGGGTGAGGCGGACAAGATAAGATGAGGGGTCCAACCCGTCACGCAGTTTGGTGCGGGCCTTGTCGAAAAACACAATCAGATCAACATCGCTGGAGTAGTTCAACTCATGGGCGCCCTGCTTGCCCATGGCGAGGACGATATAACCGCTGTTTTTATCCGGGTCGTCTTTATCGTCAGGCAGGATGTCGCCTTTTTCGGCGCCGGTGCGGAACAGCCAGGTGACGGCGGCGGCCAGGCTTGTATCAGCCGCTTCGGTGATGGCGGTTACGACGCGCGGCAATTGCCAGACGCCGGCCAGATCGCACAGGGCGATGAACAGCGCCGCCTGCTGTTTGTAAATGCGGAGATGGTGCATGGCATCGGCCATGGTTGCCGCTTCGCCCATTGCTGTTTTCATGCGGGCGCCGATGTGCGGCATATAATCTTCTGGCGGGGTGGTGAGGGCTTCCGCAAGGTAGGCGGGGTGGCGGGTGATAAGGCCGGTGAGGTAGGAGGAGGCACCAAAAATACCGAGGAGGAGGGATGTGAGGGGGGTGGTGCCGGTTAGATTGGTATGAAGCGACTGCCAGGCTGGCAAGTCTCTGGTTTCGCTGATGAAATCTTTGAGAATATCTTCCGCATGGGACAAATCATGGGGGATGGGATGGCGGTGGTCTTTATCTTTGCCGAGCAGGGCCAGCAGGTTTTGAGCGTTCTGGTCGCCATTTGTTGTCATATTCCCCGTCTCCTCGTTGCTCATTCAAGCGGTGCTTTTTTTCAAGCAGCCTGTCATTGAGCAAGCGGTTTGTCGAGGGCAGATTATGGGACGGCGGGAGCTGGGCTTTGCAGCGGGAAGGAGAGGGTGACACGAAGGCCGGGGCTGTTGTCCTTCATGGTGATGGTGCCGTTATAGGCCTTGACGATGGCGGCGACCATGGAGAGGCCGAGGCCACTGCCGGGGCGGGAGCGGCTGTCTTCCAGGCGAACGAAACGATCAAACACGCGGCTGCTGTCCTGATCGCTGATGCCGCTGCCTTTATCGGCAACGAAAAGCTTTGCTGATTCGCCAAAGGCTTCGGCACCGAGCTCAATGGTCTTGCGGTTGAGGCGCGGCTCAACTGCGTCCTCGCCCCTGTTATCGTCGGCGGAGTATTTGATGGCGTTATCGACGAGATTGGCAACCGCCTGTGAAATCAATTGACGATCGGCAAGGATGGAGACCGGCTCGCCTGCCGCGATAACAAGGTTCATATTGGCTTCTTCTACGACGGGCTCGTAGAGCTCTGCCACCTCATGAATGACCTGGGCGAGATCGACTGTGTCATTGTTCTCATTTTCGGCGCCGGCTTCAAGGCGGGCGATTTTCAGCAAAGCGTTGAAGGTTTTTATGAGATTATCGGCCTCGTCGATGATCGACTGGAGTGTTGCTGTCTGGGCCTTTGGGCCGCGCGGGTCGAGCATGGCTTCTTCGGCGGTGAGGCGGATGCGGTTGATGGGTGTTTTCAGGTCATGGGCGATGTTGTCGGTGACCTCATGCAGGCCGTTCATCAGGCTTTCAATGCGGGCGAGCATGTCGTTGAGGTTGCTTGAGAGGCGATCGAGCTCGTCGCCGGAGCCGTTCTGCGGGATGCGCTCGGAGAGGTCGCCGGCCATGATGACCTTGCTGGTGTTGGTGATGGTGGTGATGCGATTAAGGAGATTGCGGCTGACCCATAATCCTGTGCCAAGGCCGAAGGCAGCAGCGCAAGGCCAGCAAAAAACATATTTCTGGCGGCGTTAATAAAGCCCAGCTGGCCCTCAATGTCGCGGCCAACAATGAGGACAAGATTGCCGCCGACATAAAAGGGGATGCCTACGGCGTTTCTGGTTTCTCTGGCTTGATCCTGCTGCCAGACATATTTGAACTGCGCGCCGCCGCGGCTGTTGAGCAAGCTGCCCGGAATGCGGTTGAGATTGCCAGCGATTTTCTGGCCTTTATGGCTGCCAAAAAAATAGAGGCTGGCACCGGGGCGGCGGGACCGCGCGGCGACAACACTGGCCAGCCGCTTGGATCCGCCTTCGCGGTATTGCTCAGCAAGGCCTCTGACCTCGGCCGAGATTGTCTCTGCCAATTGCTGGGTGATGAGGGCGTTGGTCTTCCAGCCCATATAGCTGCCGATAACCAGGCTGGCGACCAGGATCACAAACAGGTAAATGGCAGAGAGGCGGAAGGCTGTGGTTTTAAAAATGCGGTTAAGCGCCATCGGAGATCATATATCCTGCGCCGCGAATGGTCTGCAAAAGGGTGTCGTCAAAATCCTTATCAATCTTGGCGCGCAGGCGGGACATGTGCACATCTATGACATTGGTGCCGGGGTCAAAATGATAATCCCAGACATTTTCCAGCAGCATCGTGCGGGTGACGACCTGGCCTTTGTGACGCATGAGAAATTCCAGCAGGCGGTATTCCCGCGGGACAAGCTGGATTGATTTGCCGCCTCTGGAGACGCGCTGATTGAGCCGCTCGAGAATAAGGTCACCGACTTTGAGGTCCGTCTCCTCGCCATCCGGGGAGCGGCGGCGCATCAGCACCTCGATGCGGGCCTGAAGCTCGCTGAAGGCAAAGGGTTTTGTTAGATAATCATCGCCGCCTGCGCGCAGGCCCTTGACGCGTTCATCGACTTTATCGAGAGCGCTGAGGATCAGCACAGGGGTGAATATTTCCTGGTTGCGGAGGTTTTCAATGATGGAGAGGCCATCGCGGCGGGGCAGCATGCGATAAACAATGAGAACGTCATATTCCTTAGCGAGGCCATATTGGAGGCCGGTTTCGCCATCATCTGCGTGATCAACATCATGGCCGGTTTCGGTGAGGGCCTTAACAAGGAACCGGGCTGTTTCCAGGTCATCTTCAATCAAAAGCACACGCATGGGACAGTCTCGTTGGTTATTGGAAAAAGGGTGGCACGAGGCCACCCTTTTTCAGTCGTTTGGGATTAGTCGTCCTGATTTAGCTTAAGGCCGACATAGGGTCCATCTTTCAGGCGGACGAGCACTACAACTTTTTTGCCGCCTTTCTGATTTTCGTTGAGCTTTCTGGCTTCAAGGATTTTCTCGGCAACTTCACCGGGGAAATTCACCTTGGCGCCATTCACCTCAAGGATGACATCACCAACCTTGATGCCTTTGTTTGAGGCATCGCTGTCAGGATCAATCTCGGTGATGACCACACCCTCATCGCCTTTACCGACATTGCGTGCCGGGGCGAGGGAAAGGCCAAGATCGTCCAGAGCTTCGTCATTCTTATCAAGGCCGGGCTCGTTCTTTTGCAAAGCAGCGAGCTGTTTTGCGTCCGGGAATACACCGAGTTCAATGGCGATCTTCTTTCTCTCACCGTCGCGCATTACGACCAGATCAACCACTTCATTCGGGTCAATCTCACCGATCTTACGCATCAGGTCGCGAACATCGTCAACTTCTTCGCCATTCACTTCGACGATGACATCACGCATGCGAAGATCTGACTTGGTGGCGGGGCCACCATCGACGAGCCGGGTGACAAGGGCGCCGCCTGCTTTTTCTAGAGACAGGCCTTCTGCGATGTCTTCACTGACATTCTGGATGTTAATGCCAAGCCAGCCGCGTTTTACTGAGCCGCCTTCGCGCAGGTCTTCAATGATCTTGCTGACCAGCACAGAGGGGATCGCAAAGGCGATGCCGACATTACCGCCAGAGGGGCTGTAGATGGCTGAGTTCACACCGATCACTTCACCGGAGAGGTTGAAGGCCGGGCCACCCGAGTTGCCGCGGTTTACGGCGGCGTCGATCTGCAGGTAGTCGTAAGGGCTGGCGCCAACGCTGCGGCCATGGGCCGAGACAATGCCGGCTGTTACCGAGCCGCCAAGACCAAAGGGGTTACCGACAGCGAGGACCCAATCACCCACGCGGGCGATCTTGTTGGACATCGGCACGAAGTTGAACTTGCGCTTGTCTTTGATTTTGAGAAGGGCAAGGTCTGTACGCTCGTCGGAGCCGATCAGGCGGGCATCAAGCTGCTCGCCGTCATCCATCACCACCTGGATTTCATCACCACCAGCGATGACGTGGTGGTTGGTGACGACATAGCCGTCTTCAGAGATGATAAAGCCAGAGCCTTGGGCATTCCGCGGCGTCGGTTGATCCGGCCGGGGCTGGCCGAAGCGTTTAAAAAATTCTTCAAACGGGTTTTGATCCGGTGCACCGCGATTGCCAAAGGGGGGAACTGGACCGCGTGGGGGTGTGCGCCTGTCAAGATTTGGGCGGCGTGGTTCTGCCTTGCCTTTTACGTTGATGCTCACCACGGAGGGGCGCACTTTTTGTACCAGGTCAGCAAAGCTGGCCGGGGCGTTCACATATGGTTTTGCCTGGGTGATGCCGGTGTTGCTCATTTCGGCATGTGCGGTTTGGTTTTTTACCGCGAAGGGGGCGGCGAGCGCCAGAGTACCCGCCAAACCCAAAGCCACGAGCGCGATAGGCTTGCGGCTTCCTGATTTGTTTTGATCTAAATTCTGTTTGTTCAAAATCGTTCTCCATAATTTTGATGGGATAGGCTGACCCTGTTTCACGGGCGATTGAGAGGCCAGCTAATCTGCTTTTCGTAGATATTATATAGGTCAATAATCGTGGCGTGATACTGTCACGAAAATTAAATATCTGTAATGTTGGCGCTCCTGTTTGCATGCCGCATGGCTTGATAGATGGGATTTTGCCAACGGTATTCTTTGGAGCACATTACCCTATTTTGCGTGAATTTGCGCCAATATTTACGATAATTGCGGCATTTGCGTGAGGTGGAGGAGAGACGAGGAGGGATGATAAAACTGGGGGAATGCGGGGTATGACAAAAAAGAGGCCCCGTATTATGAGGCCTCTTTGGAAAAATACTGTCCATTTCAACGGCTAGCTAAATTTGGCCCAGCTCACTTTGGACTTAGCTAATATTAGAACTAGCTTACTTTGGACCTAGCTTACTTTGGACCAAGTGCCATCGTTGCCGCGGCAGGCTGTGCCTTTCATAACTTCCGGCTGGCCATCAACATAGATGGTGTGCGTATAGTTCCGGCAGTTACGGCCGCTCATCTGATAAGGCTTAGAGGGGACGATCTCGCCGCGATGGCCAGAATCAGGATTGCGCCATGGGGTCACGTTGCCGGACTGGCCTTTTTCAAGGGCGTAATATTCGGCCTCTGCGGCGGCGCGGCGGTCGTTTTCGTCAAGTGACTTGCCGATTTCACTACCGACAATGCCGCCAACAACGGCGCCGGCCACTGTCGCCAGTACTTTGCCCTTGCCTTTGCCAACCTGGTTACCAAGGATGCCGCCTGCCAGCGCACCGATGACTGTGCCGCTGTCTTGCTTATTGTAGCTGCCGGAGCAGGCAGCCAGGAATAGCGGCATAACTGCCAGCAGCGCCAAGGTTTTGATATTCGTTTTCATTTTTTGTCCAATCTGACTGTTGTCAAACAGCTTTGTTGTGCGCCGTATGATCATTTTATGCCGTCAGGTCGTTTGTCTGTCTTTGTCGTCGTTGACAGTCTATTACCGAGACTGCTTACCCAGACAGTGGCGACATTCTCTCCAGCTTAAGTGGCGCGACCGAAAAAAGCCGCTTGCCGTTTGCCGGGATCACCTGAGGCATTTTTACCAATTTGTTCCGTGTTTCCCTAACTCAATTCAAAGACGCCTTAACGCTCACTCACCCGATCAATTAACCCTAACTCGGTCAATTTACCTCGGCGACTCTAAACAGTTACGCGGGTCAGCTATCACTTCAACTGCCGAATTCTGACCAAAATTAGGCGTAATTTCAGGTCCCGGCAGGTAGTTGTATTTTTACCCTCAAGCCACCTTCAGGTGATTGCAGTAGATTTACCTCACCGCGATACAGATCAACCAGATCCGCGACGATAGAAAGGCCAAGGCCGGAGCCTGGCACGGTCTCGTCAAGGCGCTTGCCGCGCTTGAGCACCTGGGTGCGATCTTTCTTGCTCAGGCCGGGGCCGTCATCATCTACCGTGATGATGATATTTCCGCCCAGAGATGTGGCT
Organism: uncultured Alphaproteobacteria bacterium; assembly: GCA_942490955.1. GTDB lineage: Bacteria > Pseudomonadota > Alphaproteobacteria > Rhizobiales > HXMU1428-3 > HXMU1428-3. The sequence continues at coordinate 23,472 of CALNZE010000057.1, read as the reverse complement.
GTTGCGCCAGCCGCCACAGGGTCACAAACGATGCTGCATATTACCTTGCTGCTTGCCCACATGAAAGCGTTGTCGAGGACGTTCCCAATGATTTCCTCAAAATCCTGCTTTTCTCCGGCGAAAGTTGCCGATTCGGGACAGTCGAGTGTGAAATCAATGTTTTTTTCCTGATGAATGCGGCTGAGCGCCCGCACGAGCGCTTGCAGAACCGGGTGTATCTCCGTCAGGCTGCCGACAATGCCGACCCGCGCCGCCATGCGGGCGCGGTCAAGATGGTGGCTGATCTGGTTTTGCATGATGTCCGCCTGCTCGGTGACCTTTTTCGACAAGGGGGTGTCTTTTTCGCGGGCTTCATTAGTGATAACGCTGAGCGGCGTTTTCAGCGCATGGGCGAGGTTGCCAACATGGGTGCGGGCGCGCTCGATGACATTCATGTTGCTCTCAATGAGGTTATTAATCTCATATTGCAACGGCGCGATCTCTGCCGGGAAATCACCCTCAAGCCGGTCGGTTTTGCCGGCGCGGATGTTGGTCAGGCCCTGCTCGACTATGCGCAAAGGCTGGAGGCCAACCCGCACCTGAAGCAATGTCGCCAGGATCAAGCCGCTGCCAAGAATTAAAAATGTGATAGAGAGCATTGAGGCAAAGTCGATGACGTCATCTTCAATCTCGCTGCTGTCACCGGTGACGGTGTAGGCATAGGGCTGAGGCACTTGTGCGGAGCCAAGGGTCAGGGTCCGCTCGATCACTCTCAGGCGGCGGTCAGGGCCGTACTGGATGTAGAATTTGGTCGTGCCGTCGGTTTCCTGGCTGGTATTCTGCCGGTTGGTGAGATCGAGTTTTTCAGTGCCAAGAGATTCAGATTTGAAGGTTTTGAAGGAATTGCCGCCGACCGGGGTGATCTGCCAGTACCATCCGGAGTTCTGCAAAGTGAATGCGAAGCCGCCGAACTGAGTGGGCTTTTTGGGATGTTCAAAATCCTCTTGCAGGCTGCTTTCAATGAGCAGGGAGAGGTTGGCCTTTAGCCGTTCGTCAAAATTGGTCTCGATGGAGGTGCGATATTGGGAGATGAGTTGGAGGGCAGCGAGAGGAAGGACAATCAGGGCAAGCAGTGCGGACGTGATAAAGAGGCGGAAGCCAAGGGAGTTAAACTTCATTTTCATTCGTGGATAGGCAATATCCAAGGCCCCTTACCGTCCGGATCAGATCAGACGGGATTTTTTTGCGCAGGCGGCCAACGAAGACCTCAATGGTGTTCGAGTCGCGGTCGAAATCCTGGTCATAAAGATGCTCAACCAATTCGGTCCTTGATATGACTTTGTCCTTGTGATGGACGAGGTAGGCCAGCAGGCGGTATTCGTGAGAGGTCAGCTTGATCGGGGTGCCATCCACCGTGACGCGGGCGGACTTTGTATCAAGCCGCAAGCTGCCGACTTCAATTTCATTTGAGGCGTGACCGGCCGAGCGGCGCAACAGGGCGCGGACCCGAGCCAGCACTTCTTCCATATGAAAGGGTTTGGAGACATAGTCATCGGCGCCCGCATCCATGCCGGCGACCTTGTCACTCCCGCGGTCACGGGCAGTGAGGATGAGGACGGGAATTTTAATCTCTTCCCGGCGCCAGTTCTCCAATACGCTGATGCCGTCCATGGTGGGCAAGCCAATATCGAGGATGATGGCATCATAAGGCTCTGTCTCGCCGAGGAAATGCCCTTCCTCCCCGTCAAATGCCACATCAACCACATACCCCGCCTCTTCAAGAGCGGTGGTGATCTGCCGGTTCAGGTCGGCATCATCTTCGACAACCAAAAGGCGCACAGTTCTTCCCCAAATGGATATGTTTTCCGGATTTTTTTCAGATCATATCGAATTTATGAGGAGAATTATAGTCTGATGTTTCGGCAAAAAGGCCAGAATAACAAGGATTTTAGCCGATTTACGCTTGATGGTTACTTTGATTATTTGGGTGTGCTGGCGTGATCGGACTGAAGCGCGGAGAGGCTATGATCCGGGTATTGGCCGGGGGAATAGCTGGTATTATCCTTGCCGGATGGCTCTTGCGTTTGACGCCCCGCCTTGGGCAGAAAATAGGGGGCGAGCGCTGAGATGATTATGGATAGCAGCCATAGTTTGAATGTCATGGTTGACTGTCCTTTTATATTTTGAGGTTTAAGGGGCGGCGTGCGAGGGCGGTTTCTGCGCGCGCGCGGCCATAAAAGGTCATGCCGGTGCCGGTCAAGCCGCCGATGATCTGGATGAGCTGGGTGACTGTCTCACCAAATTGCTGGATCATCCCGGCGGTGACATCAATGCCGATGAAGGGGCCAAGCACCGGCAGGATGGTTGAAAGCGCCGTGACGATGGCGCCCCAGATGGTCAGGCTCTCGCCCCACCATTTTTTGGTTTGATCTTGAGTTGTGGTCATTGGTTTCAGGTCCTTCTGAGTTGATGGGAATTGGGATTGTGGGGCTTGCGGGCGCTGTTCTATTGATGAGTTCGCGGCATTGGATATAGCGGCCAGCCGGTTGCGCCAGCCTTTGCCGAATGTTGGCCAGGTCTTGAGCCCACGATAGAAAGAAAGCCGGAGGCTTTTGTAGCGCTCGACGGTTAAAAGCGGCGGGAGGCTCCATGCCTTGCTCAAAGTTTCTGGGCCGATTTCGCCGTCAATGGCTGCGCCGACAGACCGCTGGAGGAAGCGGATGGCGCGGCCGGGCCCGTGATTTACGGCGGCATCAAAATGCATCAGCGCCACCGGGCCGGGCAGGCTGGGGCAGCGGGCTGCCTGCCAATAGAGCCTTTCATAGATTGCTGCGACATCACGATCCGAAATTCCTCGCAGAGCAACCATGAGATCACCTGCTGGTGCCGTTACGATTTGCCGATCAATGGCGCGCTGGTAGGTGCTGTGGGTGATGCCCTTGTTGGTGGCGCCGCCCGGGTCTTGCGGATGGTTGCTCCAACCGCCTTCGCTTTTTAAAATCACAGCCAGCGCAGTTTGAAACCAGTGCGGCTCAAGGGCGGGCCAGCGCAGGCCAATCAGGGTGTTGCGCTTGAATGATCTGATGCTGACCTGATCCTGCTGATTGCCGCCGATGACCTTCACGTCGCTGCCGCTGGCGGCGATCACAAAGGCAACATGGCCCGCGCCCGGATCTCGCCCGCGCGGGAATATGGCGATGGCACCCGGGATGGGCGCGGCCATTGGGCTGCCCCATTCAAGATAGGAGCGCGCCAGCAGGCTTCGGCTGCTGGAATAGCCCGCCTGCTCCAGCATGGCGCCGACGAAGGCAGCGCACCAGGGGGTTTCGTCATCGGTGATGTCCGGATGCCCGACGACACGAAAAAAGTCTGCAATGCGGCCCTCTGTTTGCGGGCCCGGTTTTTCATGCAGGCCAAGATGGGGGCGCGCCAGGGCCAGCCAGGGCGGCTCTGTGATCGGCTGTGATGGGCTCACCGGGGCTGGCCGAATCAAAGCATGTCACCTGGGGGATTTGGTGCGCCGGGGCTGGGCGGGGGAGTGCGGAATATGCGCCACAAGCGGTGGACGCCGATGGTCACACCGATGACCAGGGATAAAGTCGTCAGCAAGCCGTTTATCTCGCCCAACCAGGCGCTCCAGGCCGGTGCCGTGATGAGGCTGGAGGCGATGACGCTGTCCTGTACGGTGGCTGAGGGCGAGTGGTGGAACGGTTCCAGGCGCATAGGGTGGTCCTTGTGTTTTTGGCGGGGGTTAGGCATTTTCGATGGTGATTTCATGCGCGGCTCCAGGGCCGTAGAGTTCTGATATCTGGGCGATACGGATGGTGTAAGCCGCTTGCGGTGTGCCCCAATCGGCAGTCTGGTTGCTAGCGCTGTAGCTGTAGCCGGGTGTGGCTGTCTCGGCGCTGCGAATGACGGTGCTGCCATCCAGAATTTCAAGTCGGTAGCGCTCTTCGGTTTCACCGAGGGGGATTTCATTGATCGACCAGCTATCGCCGCCAATGCGGGATCGGCGCGTCCAGGTGATGACCAGATCACCTGCATCATCGACCGCGCGTATGTGAACAGGGCTCAAGGGCCGAAGGCCACGGCCAGAAAAGGCAAACTCAGTTGCCTGATAGGAAGGGTGGCCGAGGATGTGAAATGCCGGGCCGTAGCGCCAGTTATAGGCGAGACCAATATCATCAATGTTCATGGTGACGGGCGCCACGGCCTCATCAATCAGGACAAAGGGCGCGCCCTGGCTTGCGGGCGCCGCCATGGCCTCTTCTGTGCCCCGCTGACCGCGCAGCAGGTTTGTGAGGCTATAGCGGCCCTCTCCGATAAGGGTTGCCGTTTGAAATTGCAGCAGCTCCCAAAGGTCATTGTCGTGGCGGATGGCGGCGTAGTTTTCACCGGAAAGCGCGGCCAGACGACTGACGGAGGCAAGGGCGCCGGTGCCAAGGATGACGTCTATGGTGCCGGCATAATCCCAGCGGCCAGGCGGGCCGGCTTCGAGCGTTGCGTCCAGGCTGCCCATGGTTGCGGGGGCGTTCGCCGTCTGGTTCAGGGTAAAACCGCTGTCTTCCGGTGAGCGGTAGAAGGCGACAGCGCCGGGCCAGGGCTGTTGGGTGGCGGCGACAAAGCCGGCATGGGGTTGGTTGCTCTCTCGGTGCCCGGCAAATCGAGGAAAACCGCGTTGCTCGGCCCATAGACTTTGGGCAAGCTGTTTTGCGGCAGGCTGGCGGCGGCGATGCTGTCTTCGTAAAGGGAGGGGTTTATCGAGCGGGACTTTAGCGCGCGGCTCAGATTGTCGCTGATCTCGGTAATACGGAGCTTTTTTTCGGCGCCTGGAATATTGAGCGTGATTATATCAGTTGGCTCCAGCGCCAGGCGGCTTGGCGGCAGGGCAAAGCTGCCCTCTTCTCTTGCCGCCCAGCTCTCCTCAACCCATTTGCTTGCCAGCGACTGCACCTTCTCCCCCTCCATAACAATGGGCAGCTCAGCAATAGCGATGCGGCGGGTCTGGCCGATGGTCTGGCGGCCTTCAAGGGTGCGGCTGAGATAATCATTATTGCCATCAATGAATTTAATTTTCGCGGCGCGCGGCAGCTCGGTTTCCTGAGCGCGGTTCAGCTCAAAAAGGCCTGCGTCCGGGTTCGTCTCCACAAGATCGTCCGCAGACAGGGAGAGGCCGGTGGCACCGCGGCCGCGATGGCGAAACCTGATCTCGCCTTCGCTCTCAAAACTATCGAAGAAGAAGGCCAATTCCAGTGGCTGCAGCGCGTCTCTTGCGGCCATCATGTGATCTATCACATAGCCTTCAATGATGCCATTCAGTGCAGGGGGCTCGAAGCTTTCAAAGCCATAATCCGCCATGATCTGCGCCACCAGCGCATTCAGCGAAATGCTGCCGGTGCGGCCTGTGAGCCAGTGGCCTTTCAGCCAGTTTTCGCCGTCGCCCCAGATATCGAGATTGGCGGGGTAAGCTGGATAGGGGCGGGCATCCCAGGTGTAGACATACAGCCGCTCCGGATCGACCATGCGCCCGGCGTAAAGAGTGGCTGGCGGGTTGTTGGCCTCATCAAACCCCGCCGCGCCCGGTGTAAAATGATTGAGCATGGCGGTGATGTAACGCCGCTGGATAAAATCATCGCGCCCGCCATCGGAGAAATATGGCAGGTTGGATTCAGAGCTTTTCGGGTCAACGAAGACATTTGGCTGGTTACTACCCAGATGCACAGCCGGGCAGCCGATCTCCATAAACCAGATGGGCTTTGCGCCGGGCACCCAGCCCGTTGGGGTGGCCTCCTCGATGCCGGCCGGGCGGTTAAAATGCTGGTTGCTCCACCAGGATCTAATGTCCTTGTAGCGGAAGGTCCATGGTTTGCCGCTGCCATCGGTGATTTCGGTGCGGGTCTGGTTGTTGCGGTCTTCGGCACTGGCGTAGTACCAATCGTATCCCTCTCCGCCGGTAATATTCCCTTGCAGATAGCCCAGTTCGTAAATGTCATCATGGGCAGTCGCGTCCTGATGGTTGTTGCCGCGCCGCCAGTCAGAAAGCGGCCAGTAGCAATCAATGCCGATGGCATCAATGTTCGGATCACTCCACAAAGGGTCGAGGTGAAAAAACACATCGCCGCTTCCATCAGCCGGTTGATGGCCGAAATATTCAGACCAGTCAGCGGCGTAGGTGAGCCTGGTTGTGGGGCCGAGCACAGCGCGGAGATCGCTGGCGAGGGCAACCAGCGCGGCAACGAAGGGGTAGTCGCCGCTGTCGTCACGGATTGTGGTGAGCGATTTTAGCTCCGAGCACAGCAGGAAGCTGTCAACCCCGCCAGCGGCGACACAAATATGGGCGTAGTGCAACAACATACGGCGCAGCGTCCATTCTGCCGGGCCGGAATAGCTGACGCTGGTGCCATTGACGGTATAGTCCGCTGGGGTGGCCGTGCCGATGAGAGCGGCCAATTGCGTGGCGGCGGCAGCGGTCTGGTCAGCTGTGCCCTCCCTGCCGGGGGCCGGGTTAACGGTAATACGACCTCGCCAGGGGTAGCGCGGTTGATAAGGATTGTCGCTCCAGGGGTCATCGAGGTTGTTATCTGCCGGAACATCCATGAGGATGAAAGGGTTGAAGGTGACCTTGAGACCACGCTCTGTCAGATCACTGATCGCGTTGATAACGGTCTCGTCGGAGGGGGTGCCGCCATAGGCTGGCCGGCCGTCATCCAGGCTGACAAGATGCGCGCTGGCGCGGCTTTCTCCGGCGACCTGCCAGCTGCGACCAATGATGGCTTTGGCCCGGTTATCAACACCGGGGCGAATTTCACAATGGCCGGCGCGCAGGTCGGTCCCGAACCAACTGACAAAAAGTGAGACAGCCGCCGCGTTTGGCAGGTCCGCCTGGAGTTGGATGAGGGAGACGTCCCAATCGGAGCCGCCCTGATGCGTGTGGGTATTGACCGCGACCGAGTTGCCATTGCCATCATCGCGGATCAGCTCTTCATTCTCATAGACATATTCACCAGCGCCCGGGATGAGGGCGACCGCCGGGATTTTCTGCTCGAAGTCATCAAGGCTGCGGAAAACTTCAAAGTTAAGCTGCGGGATGTGGTTGCCGAACTCAGCCAGTGGCATGCGCTCAAAGACGATGTAGGCGACACCGCGATAGGCCGGCGCGGCGCCCGCCCCCTCTTTTGCCTCAATGAGGCTGTCTGGTTGCTGGGCCTCGCTGCCGGTGTAAATGCGGTGGTTATAGTCGCCGAGATTGAGCGGCACACCATTGGCCCAGACCCGGCCGAGCCGGGTGATTGGCCCCTCGGTCAGCGCGACGGCGAAGTTGGCATAGTAGCGGTATTCGATCGACCGGCTTTCACCGCCGCCAGAGCTGCTGCCCCCCTTGCCGCCACCCGATGAGCCGGTCGATTGCGTGCGGGTGATGATTTCTTCTTCGAAGTTTGTTGCCCAGATGACCTGCCCGCCAAGGCGAACGCGGCCGTAGCTTCTTGGTATGGGGGCGCCTTCGGTTGAGGTTGAGACGCTTAGCTCCTCAAGGCGCGGGCCCTCGACCAGCCGCGACTGGCCAGAAGATGCGAACAGCGCCTGGTCAACATAGCGGCCAACAAGAGCACCGGTTGCCTGGCCAAGGGCCGCGCCGGAAATGCCGCCGATGGCTGGCAGGACGCTGCCGCCCACAGCACTGCCGAGGGCGCTAAATGCAAGGGTTGCCAAATTGCACTCCTGTTCGGGTTAGGATCTCGGGGCGCCGCCGGGCGACGAAGGGAGAAAGCCAAAGGCTGCCGCAATGTGGCGGCGCCACCACAGGCCGAGATGAACTTCTTCTACCGGCGCGCCTTCAAGGGCATGGACCATGGTTTCTTTCGTTGTGAGGATGCCGGTGTGTTTGGCGACCATCCATTTGCGAAAGCGGAAGACAAGGACATCACCCGGCTGCATGGTTTCAGGCGGGATTTCAATGAGATGGGCACGGGCTGCTTCGATCAGCGTTTCACGGCCCGATGCCTCTGCCCAGTCGCGGCTATAGGGTGTGATCGGGCCGGCCGGGCGCTGGTGATGGGTCTCATAAACACCGCGTACCAGGCCGAGGCAATCGCAGCCAACGCCTTTGACGCTTTGCTGGTGATGATAAGGGGTGCCGATCCAGCTTCTGGCCAGCGCGATGATGTGGGCGCGCTCTGCCTTACCGGCGATTATCTGTTCAGTTTTGACTTGAGCCATCCTGTTTGCCGTCGTTGCGCTGCGGGGCGGAGATGAGGAAGTCATTGCCCGGGATGTGGGGAAAGCCGCGAAAATTCGCCTGGTTGGAGAATTTATTGCGGCAGGTTGAAAAACGCTTATCGCAACCGGCGGTGATTTTGAACTGGTCGCCGATGGCTGGCGGGGATGCGAAAGCACGCCAGGTGATAAGCCGCGCGGTGGTCGCACCGCTTTTCTGGTGAGATTTAACCTCGGCAATGGCGCCGCTGTTGGGGCCTGTCAGCCATTCGATCCGCCCGCCCTGAAACCAGCCGCTGCTATAGGCAGAAAGCGCGTCGCTTTCGAAATCATCATTACCTGAAACATTGGCAACCAGCGCCGTTGCGCTGTAGGCCGGGGTATCAAGATCAACGGTGCAGCGGGCATCCCCAAGTTCAGCATCGCAGGTGGATTGAAAAAGCCGCCCCTCGGGCTGTTGCAGATTATGCGCCAGCCCTCTGATCTCGGCCATGAAAGCCAGTTCGCCGCGCCGGACCTCACCGATGTTACCGCGCCTGAGCAACAGGCGCTGGTCAGGGCTGACCCAGTTCACAAGGTAAATTTCGACAGCCGCATTGTCGTATAGTCCGTTGGCAAGATCAGCCTCTGTTAGTGTGGCGGCGGTAAGCGCGGCGTGGACTTCCATATTGTCCACCGATAGACCAATGCGGGCGATGTTCTCCGAGCCGATGAAGCCGGAGGCTGCCTGATACGTGATCCCCTCAAAAGTCAGGTCATCGTCGTGATCGGTAAAGCCTTTTATGCTGTCGTCACGGCGTGTGACCTTCCAGCAGTTGCACAGGGTGGTGGTGCCGCTTTCAAGATGTGTAGTCAGGTCGGGGGGGAGCTGTCTCACAGGCGTACCTCGACAACCGGAATATCCGGAATTTCGCCCACTTCAAAACGGGAGAGGTTGACGCGCAGATTGTCGGTATCGAAGCGAACCGGCACGTCAAATTCAAAACCAGCGGTGATGGCGAGCCCGGCTTCAGGGATGGCGCCCGGCTCAAAGGCGATGATGCCGGTTGTGGGGTCACAATTGAAATCCACCCCGGCGCTTTGAGCCACCCCGTCAACATTGACGATGACAGTGCCGTCCACCGGCTTCGAGATTATTCGGTTATAGGGGGCGTGCAGGCTGCCATATTGTTTGACGAGCTGGAAGCTGGCGGTGCTGCCATCGCCGGTGCCGATGGCCTGGTCACTGGCGGAGACTTTTTGCCACCACGAAGCTGCCGCAATTCCTGAAGATCGTCACTTCATCAAATCGCTCATCATCCAGGTAATCGGCAAGCACGTCCAGGCCCAGATCCTTCTGGGTCAGGGCGGCAATGAAATCATCCGGCTCGACGCCTTCGCGGAATATCACCGAGTTGATCATCGAGCGCAGTCGATCCCGGTTACGTTCCGCATACAGCCGTTCCATGATTACCGCGTCGGCGAATTGCTTCGGTGTGACCAGCAGATTGATCAGGGAGGGTTTCGAGGCGTCGTACTCGCGCAGGACGGCGAGCAGATCCTTGGGCTGCAATTCATCGAGAACCGTTACGAGCGCACTGTCGCCCTCGGTTTCGACGAGGTCGGACAGCGCTTCTTCGGCGGCGCTGATGTCTCCGGCATGGATGAGCGCCGAGGCCCTGATGATGGCGGGATGTGACATGCGGGTTCCTTCAGTAGTCGTATTCAGCTGCGGCGGTCAAAGCCCTGTTCGCTCAGGTAGTCCTCGCCGGCTTCGGCAAGGTCCGAATCTGCGGCTTCGTCCCCATCGGAGTCGCGGTCTTCGTCGCCGGCTCCGGACGTTTCGGCGGCCTCGGGCTCGACTGCGCGAAGTGCAGCGCCGTTCCCGGAAAAGATGTATTCGAGCCCGGCGGCGATCAGCATGAACTGCTCGCCGCCGGGCGCGCGCAAGGCGCGCTCGGCCAGCTTTTCAGCCCAGGTTTCCAGTGCGATCTTGCCGGCAAGGGTTTCCCACGATGGAAATTCGCCGGGCTGGGCGGAGAGCAACTCCATGAACACGCCCTGCGACACTTCCTTCGCGCCGAAATTGAACCCGCCGCGAAACGCGGTCGCCACCATCACCGGGTCGAACTCGCTCATCGGCAGCAGTTGGTCGAATTGCTCGCGCTTGGTCCGAAGACGCGAAGCGAGCACGTTCGAGCCTCCCGAGTCCCAGGTGAGGTCCTCGATTTCATAGGCGTAGGAGGAAGACAAGTCATTGAAAAAACGCGAATACCTCATGCGAGGACGTCCTTGAGATAAGCGCTCCAGATTTCCCGCGCGGTTTCGATCGGATGTTCGATCAGGCTGCGACGCCGATTCTCGTCAAAGGCGCGACGACGGGTCGCATCGGAAAGTACGTCATAGGCTTCCTGCATGGCCTGAAACTTCGCATGCGCCTCTTCGGACGGATTGCGATCGGGGTGCAGTGCGGAGGCCTGCTTTCGATAGGCCGTGCGAATATCCGCAACCGTCGCCGTCGGCTCCAGGCCAAGAATCCGGTAGTAATCCTTCATCGGCGTGCGGACTCGGGCAGTACCTGCTCGCGCAGCGAAGCGCGAAACAGGTTTGCGCGCTCGACGTAGTTGCGCGAAATTTCCATCACCCGGGCCTTTTCCTCTGATTTGAGGTCACGCACGACTTTGGCAGGGGATCCAAGAACCAGCACCCCCGGCGGAATTTCCTTGCCCTCGGCGATCAGGCTGTTTGCGCCGACCAGTGTGCCGGCGCCGATATTCGCGCCGTTCAATACCACGCTGTTGATGCCGATCAGGCTGCCGTCGCCTACCGTGCAACCGTGAAGCATGGCCTTGTGCCCGATGGTGACGTTGCGGCCCAGCACCAGCGGAAAACCCGGGTCGACGTGCAGGACCGAGCCGTCCTGCACATTGGTCTGTGCACCGATGCTGACCTGGTCATTGTCGGCGCGAATGATCACGCCGAACCAGATGCTGACATCTTCCTCCAGCAGGATCGAGCCTGCCAGGGTGGCGTTGTGGGCAATGTAGTGGCGCTCGCCGCGAAATTCGACGCAACGCTCACCCAGTGAAAAGATCGACATGTTCAGCGCAATTTCGCGGTCTTTCAGGGCCGCTATCATACAGTGATGAAAATCCTCGTTCCCGGCGCCATGGTGATCGGGGCTGCCGGCGCCGGTATCTGGCGTGGCATATGGCTTCTCCCGGGCCTCGCCACTACCCGGCTGATATCATCGCGCCCGCCATGCGCCAAAGCGAATCCCGGTTTTACGAACTTCGAGGCCTGCGTTATCACGTAAGGCACTGGCCCGGGCTGGCTGCGCGCCGGATGGTTCTCCTGCACGGATGGATGGACGTTTCAGCGTCGTTTCAGTTTCTTGTGGACGCGCTGGACCCGTCCTGGGACATTTATGCGCCGGACTGGCGGGGCTACGGATTGAGCGACTGGGTAAAGGCGGACAGCTATTGGTTCCAGGACTATGTCGCGGACCTGGATCAACTGCTGGAACGCATACAGCCGGATCAACCGCTCAATCTGGTCGGCCACAGCCTCGGCGGCAATGTAGGCGCGATCTATGCCGGAACCCGGCCCGAGCGCATCGCCCGTTTTGTCAATCTGGAAGGATTCGGGATGGCGCGCAACCAGCCAGGACAGGCACCGGGCCGCCTTTTGCGCTGGCTCGACGAACTGCGCGAGAGGCCGACACTTCGCACATACGACAATTTCGGGGCGTTGGCGGATCGCTTGCAGAAGAACAATCCGCGGCTGGCGCGCGACAGGGCGGAATTTCTCGCACGGCATTGGGGCAGCGAGGTATCCGAAGGGCGGGTTGCGTTGCGCAGCGATCCGGCGCACAAGATCGTCAACGCCACGCTGTCGCGCTACGAGGAGATGGTGGCGTTCTGGAACAATGTCACGGCCCCCGTTCTCTGGGTGGATGCTGCCGAGTCGAAAACGCTCTAGCAGATCGGCATCGATTCGAACGACTACGCCGAACGACGCGCCGCGCACAGAAACCTTCGCTATGAGACCGTGCAGGACGCGGGACATATGCTGCACCACGACCAGCCTGAACGGGTTGCGCGGCTCATCGAAGACTTCCTTTCCGGTGACGTTTTGCCGGAGGGGCGGTGCACTAGTACGCCAGAAGGCCCGAGCAAGTGACTGACATCGACCTGCATTCGCATTCGAGCGTTTCGGACGGTTCGCTGCCGCCCGAAGTGGTGGTTGCACGGGCGGCAGCACAGGGTGTGCAGGTCCTCGCGCTGACCGATCACGACGAAACCGCCGGGCTTGACGCCGCGCGCCACGCTGCGCGTACCGTGGGCATCACGTTCATCGACGGGGTGGAAATCTCGGTGACCTGGCGCGGTACCACGGTGCACGTGGTCGGCTTGCGTGTCGACCCCGCGGATGCGACGCTCATCGGTGGACTGGCCTCGGTGCGCAGCGGCCGGATCGGTCGGGCAAGGCGGATTGCTGCGGACCTCGCAGAGGCTGGAATCGCCGGTTCTTTTGAGGGCGCAATGAAATATGCCGACAACCCAAGTATGGTCGGGCGGACACATTTTGCCCGCTACCTCGCCGAAACGGGCGTGGTTGTCGATGCGAAATCCGCGTTCAAGCGATATCTTGGGCCCGGCAAGCCCGGTTATGTGGCGCACGCCTGGACCGAACTTTCTACCGCGCTCGGCTGGATCCGGTCGGCTGGCGGCAGGGCGGTGCTTGCGCATCCCGGTCGCTATGGTCTATCTGCCACGGCAATGGAGGATCTGCTGGTCGAATTCCGGGCCGGCGGCGGGGAAGCGATCGAAGTCGTGACAGGCAGCCACTCGCCGGATCAGTTCGCGCTGTTCGCCGCGGTTGCAGACAAGCACGGCTTTCTCGCTTCGCGCGGATCGGACTTCCACGCGCCGGGAGACCGAACTGCCGATTTTGGCCGGCTTCCGCCACTACCCGCGTACCTGAAGCCGGTCTGGCACGACTGGGGATTGTAGACACCGCATGTCACAGTTCTTCAGCGTTCACCCAACACACCCGCAGCTGCGCCTGATCCGGCAGGCGGCGGATATCGTGCGGCGAGGGGGGCTGATCGCCTATCCCGACCGACTCCTGTTATGCGCTCGGCTGCCATATCGGCGACAAGGATGCGATGGATCGCCTGCGCCAGGTGCGCGGGATGGACGAAAAGCACCACCTGACGCTGATGTGCCGGGACCTGTCAGAGATCGCCGCTTACGCGCTGGTGGACAATATCCAGTATCGCTTGCTGAAAGCGGCCACGCCGGGAAGCTATACGTTCATCCTGCGCGCAACGCGCGAAGTTCCGCGCCGACTCCTTCATCCGAAACGAAAAACCATCGGCGTGCGCGTGCCCCGCCATCCGGTTGCGCATGCGCTTCTGGAGGAACTCGGCGAGCCAATGTTGTCGGCCACGCTGCAGTTTCCCGGCGAAGACGCGCCATTGTCCGAAGGCGAGGACATCCGCGCCCGGCTGGAGCGCCAGCTTGACCTGATTCTGGATGCCGGACACTGTGGGTTAGAACCGAGCACGGTCGTCGACCTGTCCGGTGAGGCGCCGGCGATACTCCGGGTCGGCGCGGGAGATGTCGAAGCACTGGGACTGGCGTTGGCGGACTGATACCGCAGAGCCCATCGCAAGGCGGTCGGGATGCCGCATCTGTTAAAATCACACCCTCAGCACCCTCCGCGGCGATGGAAATTAATCAACTCGTTCAAACCATTGCCATTTATGCGCTTCCTGTGTTGTTCGCAATTACGCTCCACGAGGCCGCACATGGCTATGTTGCCCGTTATTTCGGCGACATGACGGCGTTCGCCCAGCGCCGGATCAGCCTGAATCCGATGCGTCACATCGATCTCGTCGGCACCATTGCGGTGCCGATTGTGATCCTGCTCCTTTCGGGTGGCCGCTTTCTGTTTGGCTGGGCCAAACCTGTTCCGGTGAATTACTCTGCATTGCGAAAGCCGAAGCGACACATGGCCTGGGTGGCCGCCGCCGGTCCGGGCGCGAACCTCGCGATGGCGCTGGGGTGGGGCGTACTTCTCAAGTGTGGTTTGCTGCTGCCGGAGAATTCCTATACTGAACCGATGCTTCGCATGGCGCAGGCTGGCGTTCTGGTCAACCTGGTGTTCATGTTTCTCAATCTCCTGCCGATTCCGCCATTGGACGGGGGCCGCATCATGACCAGCCTGCTGCCGAATCGGATTTCATGGCGCTACGCGAAGATTGAGCCCTTCGGGCTTCCGATTCTGCTTATTTTGATGGCAACGCATCTTCTGGATGCTGTTCTCAATCCGCTGGTCGATTTTTCCACCGCCTTGATCCGGGCGTTTGTTCTTCTCTAGAGCGCGAAACAACAATGTACGAACCCCGAGTACTGTCCGGAATGCGTCCTACTGGCGCGCTTCACCTGGGTCACTACCACGGCGTGCTGAAGAACTGGGCGAAGCTGCAGACTGAATATCCCTGCCTGTTTTTTGTCGCCGACTGGCATGCCCTGACCACAAATTATGACGAACCGGGCTCGATCGAGCAGAACACCTGGGACATGGTGGTGGACTGGCTGGCTGCCGGGATCGACCCTGCGCAGGCGACCTTGTTTATCCAGTCGCAGGTGCCGGAACACGCGGAATTGCACCTGTTGCTGTCGATGATTACGCCACTCGGCTGGCTTGAGCGCGTGCCGACATACAAGGATCAGCAGGAAAAACTGTCGAGCAAGGATCTGTCCACCTACGGTTTTCTGGGGTATCCGTTGCTGCAGGCGGCCGACATCCTGATCTATCGGGCCAACATGGTGCCGGTGGGAGAAGACCAGGTGCCGCATATCGAATTCACCCGGGAAGTCGCACGTCGCTTCAACCACCTGTACGGCCGGGAACCGGGTTTCGAAGATCGCGCCACGACTGCAGTGAAGAAAATGGGCAGCAAAAAGGCGCGGCTCTTCAACGAACTGCGAACGCGCTTTCTGGAACAGGGTGACGAGGGTGCACTTGGTGCGGCTCGGGTATTGCTCGAGGAGACGCAGAATCTCCCGCGCGGCGATCGCGAACGCCTGTTCGGCTGGCTGGAAGGCAGCGGTAAGAAGATCCTGGTCGAACCGGATGCATTGTTGACCGCGTCTGCGCGACTTCCGGGGCTGGATGGACAGAAGATGTCAAAATCCTACAGCAATGATATTGCGTTGCGCGAGGGCGCGGATTCAGTCACGAAGAAGATTCGCACCATGCCGACGGATCCTGCGCGCGTAAAGCGCACTGACCCGGGCAATCCCGAGAACTGTCCGGTTTGGCAATTGCACCTCGTATACTCGGACGATGCGCGCCAGAAATGGGTGCGCGAGGGCTGTACGACGGCCGGTATCGGCTGCCTCGAATGCAAACAGCCCGTGATTGAGGACGTACTCGCGGAGCAGGCCCCAATGCGGGAACGCGCCCAAACCTATATCGATGACCCGACGCTGGTGAAGAACATTATTGCCGACGGGTGCGACAAGGCTCGCAAGCTGGCAAATGAAACGATGCGGGACGTCCGCGAGGCCATGGGTTTGGCCGGCTCCTGACATGACTGGTGATGGAAAGTCAGCGGATTTACTTCAGGGCGATCCTGCCGCCGCGGATTCGGCCGACCCGCATATCGCGAAGATTTACGGCGAGCGCCTCATCCAGCTGCCGCTCGATCTGTATATCCCGCCGGATGCGCTCGAAGTTTTCCTCGATGCGTTCGAGGGGCCGCTGGACCTTCTCCTGTATCTGATTCGCAAGCAGAATCTTGATGTTCTCGACATCGCCATGGCACCGCTCACCCGGCAGTACCTGGAATATGTCGAGGCCGCGCGGGCGAAGAATCTCGAGTTGGCCGCAGATTATCTGGTGATGGCGGCGATGCTGATCGAGATCAAGTCCCGGATGCTGCTGCCGCGCCCGCCCTCGGTTGCGGGTGAAGAGGAAGATCCGCGCGCGGAGCTGGTGCGGCGGTTGCTTGAATATGAGCAGATGAAGAAGGCTGCCCGTCAGCTGGACGAACTACCCCAGATCGGACGCGACGTGATGGCCGTGTCCGTCTGGATAGAGCGCACGGTGATCGAGCAGATGCCGGACGTCCACCCCCAGGATCTGGCAGAAGCGTGGCGCTCGCTGCTGCACCGTGCGCGACTTTCGGCTCACCACCATGTGACCCGTGACCAGCTTTCGGTACGTGAGTACATGTCGCAGATTCTGCGCAGGCTCAACGAGTCCGGGATGCGTGAATTCACCGAACTGTTCGAACCTGCGCTAGGCACCCCGGTGCTGGTGGTTACTTTCATCGCTCTGCTTGAACTCGTACGTGAGACCCTGATCGAAATAACCCAAGCCGAGTGTTTTGATCCCATATACGTAAAATTGTCACATGCTCAATCCCACTGAAGCCAAACACATCATCGAGGCGGCATTGCTCGCCTCGCAGGAGCCGGTCGCGCTCAACGGCATACGGAGGCTGTTCGACGAAGACATCGGAACCGATACGCTGCGCCGGCTTCTGGGTGAACTGCGTGAGGAGTGGTCTGGGCGCGCAGTTGAGCTGGTGAACCTCGCGACCGGCTGGCGTTTCCAGACGCGGCCGGAGTTCCAGAAATTCGTCGAACGCCTGAATCCTGAGAAACCGCCACGTTATTCGCGTGCGGTGATGGAAACGCTGGCGATCATCGCCTATCGCCAACCTGTGACGCGCGGTGACATCGAAGACATTCGCGGTGTTGCCGTATCTGCACAGATTGTGCAATCGCTGGAGAATCGCGGCTGGATCGACGTCGTCGGCCATCGCGAAGCACCGGGCCGTCCGGCCCTGTATGCCACTACGAAATCCTTCCTAGACGATCTGGGCCTGCGCTCCCTGCAGGAACTGCCTCCGCTCGAGGAAGTTGCCAGGACACTGCCACTTGAACACACGCCACCCGCAGAAACCGCCGGCGAAATCGAGTCGCCGGGCGAAAACGACCGCGCCGCTTCCGGTGAAATCGCGCCAGACGATGGCCCGACCGAAAACGGACCAACCGACCTCTCCGTCGCGTCCGCCGAGACGAGCCCCCGGGCCGAATAGTCCGCGGGCCCGCGCTGAACGGGAGGGTGTGTCGCGCACCCAGACAGCGGTGCACAGGCGCGCTCTTGCGTCCCCCGCCCTTTTGGAGCCGGTTCGACTTCAGAAATTGCTTGCTCAGGCAGGGTTCGGTTCGCGTCGTGAGATAGAGGACTGGATCTCGGCGGGCAGGCTGACGCTGAACGGCCGCCTGGCGCAGCTGGGAAACCGCGCGACGCCGAAGGACAGGATGGAGCTCGACGGCAAGCCGCTGGCGTTCGAAAAGGCTTCTGAGGGAGTACGCGTCCTGATCTATCACAAGCCGGAAGGAGAGCTGGTATCGCGCAACGATCCAAAGGGGCGTGCCACGGTGTTCGCCAATCTGCCGAAGATCACGGGCGCGAAGTGGATGTCCATCGGCCGTCTGGATTTCAATACCAGCGGTCTGCTCCTGTTCACCAATTCCGGCGAGCTCGCCAACGGTCTGATGCACCCGAGCTTCGGCGTCGAACGAGAGTATGCGGTGCGCGTATTTGGCGGGTTGGAAGACGATGAGGTATCAAGATTGCTGGCGGGCGTCGAACTGGGTGACGGACCGGCTGCGTTTCGCAAGGTGGTTCCGGCCGGCGGTGACGGATCGAATCGCTGGTACAAAGTGACGCTGCAGGAAGGCCGCAATCGTGAAGTCAGGCGATTGATTGAGGCCCTGGGAAAGCAGGTCAGTCGCCTGATGCGTCTGCGCTATGGCAGCGTTCGCCTTCCAGAAGAGCTGAAGCCGGGGGAATGGCGGGAACTGGAGCCCGCGAAGGTGGCCGAGCTGACCGGTACCTGAAGGCTGTTCAGCGTTTCCGGACGTTGTTCCGGACATCAAAATACGTTATACTTCCATGGTTTAGTGCAATGGCATTGAGTGGGCTTCAGGCCCATTTTTTATTTGCGCAGCCCGAACAGGGGGTGCGGTAGCGAGTGGGCGTAAAACGTGCTGACGGGATTCTTGGCGGGCAAAATCGAGCCCACCCTTGCGGGGATGGGATACGAGCTGGTGGATGCACAAGCGTCCAACGGGGGGCGGTTTTTGCGTATTTTCATAGACAAGCCTGAGGGTATTACGGTCGAAGATTGCGCCGAAGTCAGCAGGCACCTTTCCCGCTTTCTGGCGGTCGAAGGTGTGGATTACGACCGGCTCGAAGTGTCGTCCCCGGGTCTGGATCGGCCGCTCTGCAAGGTGGCCGATTTCGTCCGCTTTGCCGGACAGAAGGCGGACGTCAAGATGCGGGAGCCGAACGGGGAAGGGCGGAAACGGTTTGTCGGCATTCTCCAGGGTGTGGAGGGGGGCATGCTGGCCATGGAAGTGGAAGGCGCCAGAGTTGCGCTTGAACTCGGTGGTGTGGAGCGGGCAAAGCTCGTTCCGGACCTGTAAAGAATAGGTGGGAGTGGACAGATGAGTCGGGAAATACTGCTGCTGGTGGATGCGCTGGCGCGCGAAAAGAACGTCAATCGGGACACGGTCTTTGCCGCGCTCGAGATGGCGATTGCGTCGGCGACTAAGAAGCGCTTCACCGACGATGCGGACGTGCGCGTGGCAATCGACCGCGATACGGGGAGTTTTGAGGCCTTTCGGCGCTGGCACATCGTGCCGGACGACACCCCGGAATACAACACCGCCCAGATGACTTCTCTTGAGGAGGCGCTGGAGAAGAGAAGCGACGCCCTGATGGATGAGTACATAGAAGAGCCGCTGGAGGCGATCGAGTTTGGCCGGATCGGTGCGCAGTCCGCCAAGCAGGTGATCCTGCAGCGGATTCGGGACGCCGAACGCGAACAGATACTCAACGACTTTCTCTCGCGCGGCGACGAACTGGTGACTGGAACCGTAAAGAGGATGGAACGGGGCAGCGCGATCGTTGAATCCGGTCGCATGGAGGCGCTCTTGCCGCGCGAGCACATGATTCCCAAGGAAAATCTGCGCATTGGCGACCGTGTGCGGGCCTGGGTCATGAAGATTGACCGGTCGGCGCGCGGTCCGCAGCTGATCCTGTCGCGTACCGAGCCTCAGTTCATCATGAAACTGTTCGAGCTCGAAGTGCCGGAGATCGAAGAAGGCCTGCTCGAGATCAAGTCCGCGGCGCGCGATCCGGGCGTTCGCGCCAAGATTGCCGTGCACTCGAACGACCGTCGCATCGATCCGATCGGCACCTGCGTCGGCATGCGTGGTTCTCGCGTGCAGGCGGTCACCCAGGAGCTGGCCGGCGAGCGCGTCGACATCGTGCTCTGGTCGGCCGATCCCGCGCAGTTCGTCATCGGTGCGCTTGCGCCGGCCGAAGTCACGTCGATCGTGGTCGACGAGGAAAAGCACAGCATGGACGTGGTGGTCGACGAGGAGAATCTCGCGATCGCGATCGGGCGCAGCGGACAGAACGTGCGCCTCGCCTCTGAGCTCACGGGGTGGACGCTCAACCTGATGACGCAGGAAGAATCCGAAAAGAAGCAGCAGGAGGAGGGCCAGGGCATCAAGGATCTCTTCATGCAGAAGATCGACGTTGACGAGGAGGTCGCGGAAATCCTCATTCAGGAGGGATTTTCCACGCTCGAGGAAATCGCCTACGTGCCGATCAACGAGATGATGGAAATTGACGCGTTCGACGAAAATACGGTGAACGAGTTGCGCAGCCGGGCGCGCAATGCCCTGCTCGTCGAAGCGATCGCCAGCGAGGAAAAAGTCGAAGGCGTGGACCAGAATCTGCTGAAGCTCGATGGCATGGACACCGTGCTTGCGGCAAAACTTGCCGAAAGCGGCATCATGACCCGCGACGATCTTGCTGACCTGGCGGGTGACGAACTTACGGAAATGACCGGAATCGATGAAGAACGCGCCAAGGTGCTGATTATGGCGGCGCGCGCGCACTGGTTCGCCGATGAGCCGGCGGCCGACGAACCCACGGCAATACAGAAGGAGGCGACATAATCGTGGCCCAGACCAGCGTCGCCCAATTTGCGAGTGAACTGAAGGTTCAGCCTTCGGTCCTGCTCGAGCAACTCAAGGCCGCCGGCGTGGACAAGGCGGGTCCGAAGGACTCTTTGTCCGAGCAGGACAAGTCGAGCCTTCTGGAGTATTTGCGCCGCTCGCACGGCTCCCAGGAACCGAAAAACAAGATTACGCTGACGCGAAAGCAGACCAGCGAGATCAAGAAATCGGATTCGATGGGCAAAGCCCGCACGATTCAGGTGGAAGTACGCAAGAAGCGCGTCTTCGTAAATCGGGACCCGAACGAAATGGCGGAGGCGGAAGCGCCGGCCGCGACCGCCGCGTTGGTGCCCGTACCCGAACAAGCCAAAGAGGCAGTCGCCAAGGAAGCAGCCGCCAAAGAGGCAGCCGCTCCGACCCCCGCGCCGGCGCCGACCGTCACTGAGGCGCCGCCTGCGCCGCCACCAGAAGCACCGAAGGCAGCAGCCAAGCCTGTCGCGGCTCCGGAGGCACCGCCCGCAGCCCGCAGCGCCTGCAGCGCCTGTGGCACCAGCGGCGCCTGCAGCACCAGCGGCGCCCGTCTACGGCATCGATCCCAAGCAGCTCGAGCTTCGCAAGGAGGAGGCGAGACGGCACAAGCAGCTCTCGGACATTCAGGAAGCGGAACTCAAGGGCAAGCAGGAACGGGAGCGCAAAGACTCGGAGCAGAAGGCGGCGGAGCGCGAAGCGCAGGCTGCGCTCGAAAGGCGCGGCTTGAGGCTGCGTCGAAGCCGTCATCGGCAACGCCGGCAACCGAAGGCACGCTGCACAAGCCGAAGCTCAGCGCGGCGGATGCGGCCAAGGCCGACAAAAAGCCCAAGAAAACGAAGACCACCACCGTACTCAAGGATGATTCCGCGCGTCGCCGCATGATCAAGACGCGTGGCGACGCGGGAGGGGGCGTGGCGGAGATGGCACGCACGCGGCGGCTCGTTGCTGCCGGGGCAGGCACTGGCGTTTTACGATCCTCAATGGGATTTCATTAGCCATGTGATTCCGTGCGAGTGCGGTCATGCCCAGGAACGGTCGTTGACCGAAGAAATCCTGGCCGCCATCTGCCGCGGGGATTGTGTGCTGGCGGACCGGAATTTTTGCACGACGCGAATCGTGTTCGGCATCGACCGGAGAAAGGCTTTCTTCGTGATCCGTCAGCACAAGGCGAATGTGGAGTGGAAACCCCAGGGGAAGAAACGCCGCGTTGGCAAGGACGAACGCGGGCGGTGGATCGACGAGCAGACCGTGGTGCTGACCGATCCGGAAAGCGGCGAGACGTTGACGGCGCGTCGCATCACGATCCACCTGGACAAGCCGACGAAGGACGGCGAGATGGAAATCCATATCCTGACGAATCTGCCGGCCAAAGATGCAGACGCCTTGAAGGTGGCGAGCTTGTACGCCGATCGCTGGACGATCGAGACGGCCTTCCAACATTTGACGGAGGATTTGCGTTGCGAGATCAACACGCTGGGTTATCCCAAAGCGGCGTTGTTTGGTTTTTGTCTGGCGTTGTTGGCATACAACGTGGTTTCGCTGGTGAAGCTGGGGATCCGTGCCGCTCACGGTAAGCATTTCGTGGAACAGGAACTGTCGATGTATTACCTGACGTTGGAAGTGGCTCAGGTCTCGACGGGCATGAACATTGCGATTGAGGCGAAGCACTGGAACGTATTCCGCACCATGAGTGTGAAAGAGTTCGCGGAAACGATCGTGGAACTGGCTGGGCATATGCAACTCCGCAAGTACACGAAGCACAAACGTGGCCCGAAGAAGCCACAACCGAAAAAGATCAGCGGAAAGAAAACCAAGCATCTGCTCGACAGCCAAACTCCTCGCTGCAAGAGCTTAACGGCGACCTTTACGGGGTGGGTTCACGAACCATCCGGCTGTGCAGGACGATTTTCCTGGGGCTTTGCGGCTAAACGCTCGAATGCTCCTACATCCCATCGGCCGCCTTGCGGCCGAGTCGTGTGGTTCGCGTCGATCATGATGCTGGACGAGTACAACCGCTGGAAATCGCCGTAGGCTTTGGCTTCCGCTCCTTTGTCGATCGCTGCGGACGACGCTTGAAGCCTGAAGTCACCACGTCCCGCGTCAATGAACGCCGGATCGCCGATCAGATTTCCCAGGCAACCGGGCAGTGAGTTGATTCTCGTTGCCGACGGAGCGAGCAAATCATTCACGCCCCAACGAATGGCGACTTCGCCGTCGCCCTGGTGGA
The DNA here is from genome assembly GCA_942490955.1 of uncultured Alphaproteobacteria bacterium. Taxonomy (GTDB): domain Bacteria; phylum Pseudomonadota; class Alphaproteobacteria; order Rhizobiales; family HXMU1428-3; genus HXMU1428-3. Next base: position 981 of record CALNZE010000057.1, on the reverse strand, counting down.
ACAGGCAATGGCTCATGCTCACCTGGTCGACCAGCCCGCTGCCGATGGCCACGTGCCGGCCGCCCACGCGGCTGATGATGTTGTTTTCGATGACGATGTTCCGAGCGCCGCTGATCCAATGATGATGGATGCCATCGCCGCCGACGGATCCGATGGTGTTGGAGGCGATGTGGATGTTATCCGAGTCCCGGTCGATGTCCAGCGTAATCCCGTTCCCCGCCAGATCGTAAAGCCTATTCCCGACGATCCAACAGTCTGCGGCGCCTTCCACTCGGATGCCGGTCAGGCTGCCGTAGATTTCGTTGAACAGGATCCAGGACCGCCGCGGGCCGTAAGGCGCCGCCGGGTCCAGCCCGTTGCTGCCCACGACGACGGCGTCGCCGGACGACGTCGCCCCCCCCCCCTGTGTCTTAGGCTGCCTTCAACATCGTCAGTCCGTAGGCCAGACCGTTGACCCAAATCTAAACTCCCACGGGGACGGAACAAATTCCGTCCGCATCTTTCAAAGAAATATCTTGAACTACTCCAGTTAATGCATTAATAGACCTCAATATGGTGTCATATGTAGCCGATAAGGTTTCGTATGACGCTGCATGGAGGTCAAGAATGCTTGGATCATTATTGGGATCTGTCAATAAAAAGAGCGAATCCTTTTTGTTCCTTTACGCAAGAGACGGTGGTTATCCCAGGGGAGATTGCCCGTTTCTTCAACACCGATGTCGCCCCAATCCAAAGGCAGATGAACCGGATGGAGGCAGGGGGGATAATCTATAGCCAGATGGTAGACAGAACAAAGTTATACACACTCAATCCCAGATATTCATTTCTACCTGAACTGAAGCAGCTTCTGGATAAGGCTTTGTCATTCTATCCGGCAGATGAGGAAGAGGCGCTTTTGTATTCGGGGCAACGCCCCCGCGGAACAGGCAAACCATTATGATACCGATAGAAGAGATGTCTATTGAGGAACTAAAAACAACG